>NZ_JAJCXB010000099.1 GCF_020564935.1 Streptomyces pinistramenti | reverse complement strand
GCCCCCGCTTGCCCCCTCGCCTCGCCGCCACCACCCCACCCCACCACCCCCAGGCGTAGACATCGTGCACATGTGCGGCGATCTCCCTGTACAGCGTTGCCCGCGTGGGTTGTTGGGCGTTTACGGGCGGTGTGGGGGGCGCTCCAGGAGGTCACTGTCGGTCATGGAGTGCGCCAGGTGAGTTAACTCGCAAGCCGATCGGGTTACCACTCCGATCCGCCGAGTTAGAGTGCCGTCGCAGGCGTCTTCCGGATGCTGACGTTCCGGAAAATACCGAGTGAAGCGAGATCGGGCCGGACGTCGAGGATGGGGCGGCCCTGGGAGACGCGCGCGACGCGGGAACGATCCCGCGACCGGGGCCCCCGTGCCCCATGGCGATCGGACCTGGGGGTTGACGTTGGCAGTCGTGAACGGCGAATCCGTTTCCCACCCCACTTTGATCGGATCGGTGCAGCGCGCGCTACGGCTGCTGGAGGCGGTCGGCGCGCACCCGGAAGGGGCACCGGCCAAGCAACTTGCCCGGGAGGCCGGGCTGCCGCTGCCGACGACGTACCACCTGCTGCGCACCTTGACGCACGAGGGCTATCTGCGCCGGGAGAACGGCGTCTTCGTGTTCGGTGAGGCCGCCGACTCCATCGGCCGTGCCGGGGCGCACCGCCGTCAGCGCCATCAACTCGCCGACGCGCTGGCCGTGGTGAGCAAGAAGTTGAATGCCGCGGTCTACTTCGCCGTCTACCGAGAGGGCGAGGTGGAGCTGCTGGCCGTCAGCAACGCACCGGGGCGGCCACCGGTCGAGGAGTGGGTGGACTTCCGTGCCACCGCGCACGCGCATGCGATCGGGCAGTGTCTGCTCGCCCAGCTCGACGAGGCGGCGCGCAAGGAGCATTTGTCCCGTTATCCGGTGCAGTCGATAACCCCCTTTTCCGTACGAACTGAGGACGATCTACTGCATCGTTTGGATACGGTGCGTCGTTGCCAGGTCGCGTATGAGCACCAGGAATATGCCCTCGGCACCGTATGTTCCGCGATTCCCGTGCAGGTCGGCTCCGCCGTCGCGGCGTTGGCCGTTTCTCTCCCTGCCGGAGAACTGCACCGATTGCGCTCCGTCACGGACCGACTACGGAAAATGGCGGAGGCGACGCTAACGACACTCGCCTTCTCTATCAGTATCTGAAAACTCACTCCTTGTGATCTGCTGGCACGTGACAGACGATGGCGTCAATAGGGCTACGGGGGACGAATCCCGGCCATCTCCGATCAAGTGCGGGGCAGTGGTTGATGACCGACACAGTTCAGGCAGAAGTGATCATGAGCTTCCTCGTCTCGGAGGAACTCGCCTTCCGGATCCCGGTGGAGCTGGATTTCGACAGCGCCGATCCGTACGCCGTACGCCTCACCTTCGACCTGCCCGGCGATGTGCCCGTCACGTGGGCCTTCAGCCGTGAGCTGCTGCTCGACGGGCTGAGCGGGCCGTCCGGGGAGGGTGACGTACGCGTCGAGCCGGCCTCCGGCGGGCATCTCAGCGATGTCTTCATCAGCCTCCAGGTCGGTGCCGAACGCGCGCTCTTCCGCGTCAGCGCACCGCCGTTGGTGGCCTTCCTCGACCGGACGGACCGGCTGGTGCCGCTCGGCGCGGAAGAGGTGTGCGACACCCTGGAAGCCGTGCTGGACCGGATCCTGACGGAGGCGTCCAAGGCGAGCTGACCCACCACCGCCCGACTCTTCCCCGGCTCCCTCCGGACCGGGCCTCGTCTTGGTGTTCCGATTCGGGCTCGGCAGCCGAGGGTGCCGGTTCCCGCTCGCCCAGGGGATGCCGCGTCGGCCCGGTACCCGCTGCGTCGGTTTCCGCACCGGTCGGCGGGCGTCATCGGGCCGGTGCGGATCCCGGCTGCGGTTCCGTCACGCCTTGCGGCGTCGGCCGCGCGTCCCACGCGACCCTCGTGTCCCCCGCGCACCGCGACGCGCGGCCGCCCGTCCCACGGTCGCGGCGGTGTCCGTCGCGCCGTCCGCACCCCAGGTCACGTCCCGCGCTCCGCTCTCGTCCCCCGGAGTGCCCTGGGGCCTGCGGTCGGCCGAGACGACCAGCGTCGCGAGCAGGGTCGTCAGCGGTACCGACGCGACCAGTCCGATGCTGCCGACCAGTGTCCGGACGATCTCCTCGGCGACCACCTCGCTGGTGGCGACCGTGCCCACGTTGCTCTGCGCGATCGAGAACAGCAGCAACAGCGGCAACGCCGCGCCCGCGTAGGCGAGTACGAGGGTGTTCACGACGGAGGCGATGTGGTCCCGCCCGATCCGCATCGCTGCGCCGTACAGCTTGCGCCGGCCCGCCGACGGGTCGGCCTCCTTCAGCTCCCACACCGCTGCGGTCTGAGTGACCGTCACATCGTCGAGCACGCCGAGCGATCCGATGATGATGCCTGCCAGCAGCAGGCCGCGGATCTCGATGCCGGGGTAGAGACCGTGCACCAGCCCCGTCGTGTCGTCCGTGTTGCCGGTCAGCAGCGCCCAGCCGATGAAGACCGAGCCGAGCAGCCCGATCAGCAGCAGCGAGGCCAGGGTGCCGAGCACCGCGACCGAGGTCCTGGCCGTCAGTCCGTGGCACATGTACAGCGCGATCAGCATGATGGCGCTGCCGCCGATCACCGCCACCAGCAGCGGGTTCGAGCCCTGCAGGATGGCGGGGAGGATGAACAGCGTCAGGACCCCGAAGCTCGCCGCCAGGGCGACCAGCGCCAGCACCCCGCGCAGCCGTCCGACGAGCACGACGGCGCCCGCGAAGAGCGCGGCCAGCACCCACATGGGCAAGGTGCGGTCCACATCGCTGATCGAGTACTGGAGGTCCTTGGGCGCCTTGGGGGAGTACGCGACGACGACTTCCTGCCCTGTTGCGTAGTGCCGCAGCGCGTCCGGCGTCACGATCGTCTGGAAGGTCCGGCCGGCGTTTTCGCCCGTGGTGACCTCGACCGTCGCGCGTTCGCAGTGTTTCCCCTTCGCCGCTCCCCCGGTCGGCGGGCCGCCCGGAGTTGACGGCTGTTGCTGCTGTTCGGCGTGTACGTCGGCGCAGTTGACCTCCTCCACCTTGGTCACCCTGGCCTGTTCGGTCGGCTGGTCGAAGCCGACTCCGGACGGTCGGTGATCGGGTGCGCCGCCCGGCCACAGCACCGCGAGGCCGACCACCACGGCGGCGGCGAACGGGATCAGGACCGCGGCGATGACCTTGCGCAGATGCCGGGAGACGGGCGCGGTGGGGCCGTGCCCGTGCGCGTGTGCATGGCTGTGGGAGTGCGTATGAGGATCGGTGCCGGTCACCGGCCGATCATCGCAAGAACCTCGGGGCCCCTGTTCACCACGCCGCATCGGCCGCTACCGTGGTGGCACCTTTGCAATCGCGGGAGCTCGGAGCACCGGGCTGAGAGGGCGCTGATCCTCGTCCCAGCGGCGTTTCACGTGAAACGCCCGCGGACGGGAGCCGCTGCGTCGACCGCCGAACCTGTTACCGGGTAATGCCGGCGTAGGGAGTTGGGTCTCTATGACTCTGCAGGATGCACGCACGCCCGAAAACGGCGAGTCCGGCCAGGACGCCTCCGTCAAGGAGATCGGCTGGCACAAGGGCTATCTCACCGGATCGCGCCCTGACCTGAGGGTTCCGGTCCGGCGAGTGCACCTCACCAACGGCAAGGACGTGACGCTCTACGACACGTCAGGGCCGTACACCGACGCTCACATCGAAACCGACGTCCGCCGCGGACTGGCGCCGCTGCGGGAGAACTGGATCATTTCGCGGGGCGACACCGAGGAGTACGCGGGCCGCCCGCTGCGCCCGGAGGATGACGGCCTCAAGCACACCTCACCGCGCGGCGGCCTGAAGAACCTCGACGCGGTCTTCCCCGGCCGGCCGCGGCAGCCACGCCGCGGCCGGAACGGCGCCGCGGTCAGCCAACTCGCCTATGCGCAGCGCGGCGAGATCACTGCGGAGATGGAATACGTCGCGCTCCGCGAGAACGTCACGCCGGAGTTCGTCCGCGACGAGATCGCGGCGGGTCGTGCCGTGCTGCCGGCCAACGTCAACCATCCGGAGATCGAGCCGATGATCATCGGCAAGAACTTCCTGGTGAAGGTGAACGCCAACATCGGTAATTCCGCGGTCACTTCCTCCATCGAGGAGGAGGTGGACAAGATGACCTGGGCGACCCAGTGGGGCGCGGACACGGTCATGGACCTGTCCACCGGCCGCAACATCCACACCACGCGGGAGTGGGTGCTGCGCAACTCCCCCGTGCCGATCGGCACCGTTCCGCTCTACCAGGCGCTGGAGAAGGTCGACGGCAAGGCCGAGGAGCTGACCTGGGAGATCTACAAGGACACGGTCATCGAGCAGGCCGAGCAGGGCGTGGACTACATGACGGTGCACGCCGGTGTGCTGCTCCGCTACGTCCCGCTCACCGCCCGGCGCAAGACCGGCATCGTCTCGCGGGGCGGTTCGATCATGGCTGCCTGGTGCCTGGCGCACCACCAGGAGTCCTTCCTCTACACGCACTTCGAAGAGCTCTGCGAGATCCTCGCCGCCTACGACGTGACGTTCTCGCTCGGGGACGGCCTGCGTCCCGGTTCCATCGCGGACGCCAACGACGAGGCGCAGTTCGCGGAGTTGCGGACGCTCGGTGAGCTGAACACCCTCGCCAAGCGGCACGGTGTCCAGACGATGATCGAGGGCCCGGGACACGTCCCGATGCACAAGATCAAGGAGAACATCGACCTCCAGCAGGAGATCTGCGAGGAGGCGCCGTTCTACACGCTCGGCCCGCTGACCACCGACATCGCGCCCGCGTACGACCACATCACCTCGGGGATCGGCGCGGCGATGATCGCTTGGTGGGGCACGGCGATGCTCTGCTACGTCACGCCCAAGGAGCACCTGGGTCTGCCGGACCGTGACGACGTGAAGACCGGCGTGATCACGTACAAGATCGCGGCGCATGCGGCGGACCTGGCCAAGGGGCATCCCGGGGCCCAGGAGTGGGACGACGCGCTGTCTGACGCGCGTTTCGAGTTCCGCTGGGAGGACCAGTTCAACCTGGCCCTGGACCCGGACACCGCGCGTTCCTTCCACGACCAGACCCTGCCGGCCGAACCGGCGAAGACGGCCCACTTCTGTTCCATGTGCGGGCCGAAGTTCTGCTCGATGAAGATTTCCCAGGACATCCGCCGCGAGCACGGTGGTGACCTGGCGATCGACGCGGAAGCGGGCATGGCGGAGAAGTCGAAGGAGTTCGCGGCGGCCGGCAACCGCGTCTACCTGCCGATCGCCGACTGATCCGGCCGTTTTGTGAGACCCGGCCCCGGGACGCCCGTTCGCGCGGCGCCTCGGGCCGGGCCGCCCTACTCCGACCGTTCTTCGCGGCCTTCGTGGTCCGGGCCGGTGAAGTCGGGGCTGGAATACCGGGGGCGGGCGCCCGTCGAGCCGGTGTCGGGGCTGCTGAAGCGGGGGCGGGAGTAGCCGAGGGACGGGATGCGGCTCTTGCGTGCGGTGGCCCGGTACGGGGCGGGATCGGGACCGGCGGCGACGGCGTCGTGGAGGAAGGGCAGCAGGCCGTGTTCGAGTAGGGCCTGGTGCCATGCGTCGCGGGCGCGGTCGAGGTCGCCGTCCAGGGCGCCGTATCCGATGGCCTCGCGGGGCGATGCGCCGTTGCGCAGTGCGGTGATCACCAGGCCGCCCATCGCGACCAGCGCCCCGGCCGCGGTCAGCGCGGCGAAGATCCATCCGACGGCGATCAGCGGCCGGGCGGCGGCCTGTTCGGGGCCGATGGCGCGCAGGGCGTAGCCGATGAGCAGGAAGAGGACCGCGGCGATGCCCGCGAGGACCGGGGCGAGGACGGCGATCATGGCGCCGAGTCCCGCGCCGGTGGTCTCCGACGTGGCGTCCTGGCCGTCGGCCGTGGTGGCGAACGGGTCTGTGGCGGCGGGGCGTTCGGCGTCCTCGCCGTCGGCCGTGGCGGCGGCGTCGGGATCGCGCAGCCGGTCGCGCAGCCGTATGTAGTGCTGGTACTCGGTTGCGGCGCGGGCGGCGATGGTGGTGGTGGCGCCGAGCGCCAGGGTGCGCAGTTGCTCGGTGGTGAGGCGCTCGTTCGCTGTGGTGGCGAGATCCGAGCGGTGGGCGGCGGTACGCAGTGCTTCATCGAGGAGCCGCGCGAAGTCCTCGCGGTCCTCGTTGAGCAGATGCGGAGCGCTGTTCATGTGCATCCCCCGATGCTCCGTAGGGCCGTACGGGCCGGCGATGGCCGGGCAGTTGGCGGAAACGGAGGAGAGCCTGCTACGGATAGCCCGATGGTAGAGCGCCTCCGGCACGGGGTGACAGGGGGTTTCCGGAAATTGGTCTGGCCCTGAACGGAACCGTCCGGTCGCGCCGTGCGCCGGCCGCCCGCCGAGGTGACCTTCACCTGCCCGGATAACGCTCAGTCAGTCAGGGGAAGTTGAACGACGAGCAATTTTCCGGCCATGGTGACGCCGCCGTCCATCGCGATGGCCAGTCCGTCGGCGTAGACGTGCGGCTCCTCGACGACGACGGTCTCGCCGTCGCTGTCCTCCGTTCCCACCTCGCCCAGGAGGTACGGGATCGGGCTGTGGCCGTGCACCACGCGCGTGCCGCCGTAGGCGTCCAGGAGCTGGCGTACGGCCTGTGCGCCGGATTCGTCGCGGAAGGCGAAGCGCTTGGTGAACTTGCGGAACAGGTCCCAGACTTCGTCGGCCTCGCTGCGGGTCAGCACGTCGTGGACGGTGTCGTTGACGGCTTCGATGGAGTCGCCGTATTCGAGGTAGGCGGTGGTGTCGGAGTGCACGAGCAGATGCCCGTCCTCCTCCATCACGGCGTCCAGGCGGGCCATCCACTGGAGGTGGTGGTCCTCCAGGCGGTCCATGTCGGTCTTCTGGCCGCCGTTGAGCAGCCAGGCGGCCTGGAAGGATGCGGTACCGGCGCCGGACTGGACGGGCGTGTCGCCGAACCGCTTGGCGCCCAGCAGCAGCAGTTCGTGGTTGCCCATCAGCGCCTTGCAGTACCCGCCGGCGGCTGCGGCCTCGGCGGACAGCTGCATGACGAGGTCGATGACGCCGATGCCGTCCGGGCCGCGGTCGGTGAAGTCGCCCAGGAACCACAGCCGGGCGTTGCCCGCCGACCAGCTGCCGTCGGCGTCGATCAGCCCTTCGGCGGCGAGGGCCTCGCGCAGCTCGTCGTAGTAGCCGTGCACGTCGCCGACGACGTACAGGGGGCCTGGCCCCTCGGCCGGTACGCCGTCCGGTGCGGTCTCCGTGGCCGGTACGGGACCGGCTGCCGGCTGGTCGATGAGGGTGTCGTCCCGCCCTGCCGCGCCGATGACGGGGAGGTCGCGGGCGGTCGGGGTGTACTCCTCGGGTGGCTCCGGGGAGTGTGCGGGGAGCGGCGCGGGGGGCGCGGTGGGGAAGTGCTGGGGGGTGTCGTCCGGCGGCGGGCCCGTGGGCGCGCCGGGGGGCGGTCCTGGCGGCTGCGGGGACGCCGGAGTGTGTGCCGCCATGGTCCACGCCATGGGTCCTTGACCGGCCCCCTGAGTCATTGACCCCTCCACCATTGCGCCGCCGTGTACCTCTCGGACCTTTGCCTGGTCGACGGCGGTCCGCGGTGTCGTTCGCCCATCATAGGAACGCTGCTCGCGGGTTGTGACGCACCCGGGGGTGGTCAATCGGCCGGAGCCCGGCGTTCTTTGCGGTTTTCTCCCGAGATCGCCCTGATTTTCCCCGGCCGTGGTGGGGTGACCGTGCCGCCGCCGGTGCGTCGCCCGGCCCGATTCCGGGAGCGTACCCAACACGCGACGGCCGGATCATGGCGTGAATGCGACGGTCGGCGTGGCGGGGAACGGTCCGACCGAGAGGCCGGAGGGCCGGAAGACCGGCCGGGGCAGCGCAGTCGGGGCGGGGCACTTGTGCGGTGCCCCGCCCCGGCTGTCGGTGCTGCGCCGGCGGTGCGGGTCAGTCGCCGGCCGGGCCGCGCGGCGGGCTGACGGTCGTGCGGGGGGACCGGCGCTGGGACGAGGTCCGCACGATCAGGTCGGTCGGTATGACCTGCTCGACCGGGCGCCCGTCGCCCAGTCCTTCGATCGCGTCGATGAGGATCTGGACGACGGCGGTGCCGATGCGGCGGGGTTTGAGGGACAGGGTGGTGATCGGCGGTTCGGTGGTGGCGTAGACGGTGGACTCGCTGCAGCAGACCAGCAGCAGGTCGTCCGGGACGCGCAGCCCGTAGCGGCGGGCCGCGGCGAGCAGGTCCGTGCCGTTGGGATCGAAGAGGCCGTAGACGGCGTCGGGGCGGTCGGGGCGGGCCAGCAGGCGGTCGGCGGCGACGGCGCCGGCGCACGGGTCGTGTGCCGGGTAGGACTCGTAGACCGGGTCCTGGCCGACCCGTTCGCACCACCGGATGTACGCGGTGGTGGACAGCCGGGTGTAGGTGTCGGTGGTGTTGCCGGTGAGGAGGCCGATGCGGCGGGCGCCGGCGTCGGCGAGATGGTCGAGGAGGCCGAGGACGGCCGCTTCGTGGTCGTTGTCGACCCAGCCGGTGACGGGGAGGGTGCCGCCGGGGCGGCCGTCGGAGACGACGGGGAGGCCGTGCCGGACGAGTTCGGTGACGACCGGGTCGCCGTCGGCCGGATCGATGACGACCGTGCCGTCGAGGGCGACGTTGGACCACACGTCGTGGCGGGAGGTCGCGGGGAGGATGACCAGGGCGTAGCCGCGGGCCAGTGCGGCGGAGGTGGCGGCTCTGGCCATCTCCGCGAAGTAGGCGAATTCGGTGAAGGTGAAAGGTTCATCCCCGTACGTGGTCACGGTCAGGCCGATGAGGCCCGATTTGCCGGTACGGAGCGTGCGGGCGGCGGCGGACGGGCGGTAGCCCAGCCGTTCGGCCACCTCGCGGACGTGGCTACGGGTGGCATCCGGAAGCCGGCCCTTGCCGTTGAGCGCGTCGGAGACAGTCGTGATCGATACGCCGGCCGCGGCGGCCACATCTCGGATGCCTGCCCGCCCCAGCCGGCGACCGGTCGACCGGCTCACCTGGTGCTTCCCTGCTGCTGTCATGGCGAGCCGATAGTAGGGCTCGGGCGGGCGTTTCGAGAGAGTCGGCCGTCGCTCGGAGGAAGGTACGTTTCTGCAAGGTGATCAGTCGCCAACACCCGTGGAAGTTAAGGGAGTTGTGGGTTTCGGATGGAGTTGGCCGGGTCATCGAAGGCGTTCGCCTGGCGATCTCATCAGGTAGCGAAGCGGTCTCAAGTCACCTTCACGAGGGACGCGCGCCACGGAGTGAGCTACCGGCGCACGCTGATGCGGAGAGCGCGCCCCGGGGGTGAGCGGGGGCGCGGCACGGGCGGGCACGGCCGCGGCCGGGTGCCGTACGGCGGTGCCCCGGGGCCGTAGGACGGCCGGCCGGGAAGCGGGGGGCTGCCGCCGGATGGGGGAATCCTCATAAGGTGTGCAGTATTGGAGTCGAGTGGGACGGTCGAGGAGGACCTGCGGTGAGCGAGAAGACCCCGAAGCTGCGTGCTGCACTGGACGGCATCCCCACCTACAAGCCGGGCCGGCCGGCTCCGGACGGCCCCGCCGCGTACAAGCTGTCCTCCAACGAGAACCCCTATCCCCCGTTGCCGGGCGTACTGGAGACCGCGGTGGCCGCCGCCGGGGCCTTCAACCGCTACCCCGACCTGGCGTGCACCGGCCTGATGGCGGAGCTGGCCGAGCGGTTCTCGGTGCCGCTGGAGCATCTGGCGACCGGTACCGGATCGGTGGGGGTGGCGCAGCAGCTGGTTCAGGCGACGGCGGGCCCCGGCGATGAAGTGATCTACGCCTGGCGTTCGTTCGAGGCGTACCCGATCGTCACGCAGGTCTCCGGTGCCACTTCCGTGAAGGTCCCGCTGACCTCTGACGAGGTGCACGACCTGGACGCGATGCTGGCGGCGATCACCGACCGCACCCGGCTGATCTTCGTCTGCAACCCCAACAACCCCACGGGCACCGTCGTGCGCCGTGCCGAGCTGGAGGCGTTCCTGGACCGGGTGCCCGGGGACGTGCTGGTGGTGCTGGACGAGGCGTACCGCGAGTTCATCCGCGACGCCGAGGTGCCGGACGGCGTGGATCTCTACCGTGACCGGCCCAACGTCTGTGTGCTGCGCACCTTTTCCAAGGCGTACGGCCTGGCGGGGCTGCGGGTCGGTTTCGCGGTGGCGCATGAGCCGGTGGCCGCTGCGCTGCGCAAGACGGCGGTGCCGTTCGGCGTCAGCCAGCTCGCGCAGGAGGCGGCCGTGGCCTCGCTGCGCAGCGAGGCGGCGCTGCTGGAGCGGGTCGATGCGCTGGTCGCGGAGCGGGCCCGGGTGGTCGATGCGCTGGCCGGGCAGGGCTGGACGGTTCCGGAGTCGCAGGCCAACTTCGTCTGGCTGCGGCTGGGGGACCGTACGACGGACTTCGCGGCGGCGTGTGAGCGGGCCGGTGTCGTCGTGCGGCCGTTCGCCGGTGAGGGTGTGCGGGTGACGATCGGCGAGAGTGCGGCGATGGATCTGTTCCTGCAGGCCGCCGAGGAGTTCCGCAAGGCGTTGTGACGGGTGGTTTTCGGGCCCTTGGGGCCGCGGGCCTGACGGCTCGCGGCCCCTGTTCTTTGTGCCTGCCCTCGGGAAGGCCACCCGCGGCGAGCGCGTGGCGCGTGTCGTGGGTTCCTGCGTGACCGCGGTCACGCACCCCCCGTAAGAATGGCCGGAAGCATGTGAGAGATAATGCTTGTGAATGTGAACGCGTTCACAAGCGCGCCCTTTATGCCCTGCTTCATTGGGGTTATTTGGTGCAAACTGCCGTAGTGCAACGGCGACGTAAGGAGAGAATGACGTGGAACTGGCGTTGGCGCCAGAGACCCTGGCGCGATGGCAATTCGGCATCACGACCGTCTACCACTTCCTGTTCATCCCCCTGACGATCTCCCTCGCCGCTCTGGTGGCCGGACTTGAGACCGCCTGGGTGCGAACGGCGAAGCAGAAGTACCTCAAGGCCACCAAGTTCTGGGGCAAGCTCTTTCTGATCAACATCGCGATGGGTGTCGTCACCGGCATCGTCCAGGAGTTCCAGTTCGGCATGAACTGGTCCGACTACTCGCGGTTCGTCGGTGACATCTTCGGCGCCCCGCTCGCGTTCGAAGCGCTCATCGCGTTCTTCTTCGAGTCCACCTTCATCGGCCTGTGGATCTTCGGCTGGGACAAGCTCCCCAAGAAGATCCACTGCTTCTGCATGTGGATGGTCTCGATCGGCACGATCCTGTCGGCGTACTTCATCCTCGCCGCCAACTCCTGGATGCAGCACCCCGTCGGCTACAAGTACAACGCCGCGAACGGCCGGGCCGAGCTGACCGACTTCTGGAAGGTGCTCACCCAGGACACCACCCTGGTCGTGGTGTTCCACACGCTGACCGCGGCCTTCCTCACCGGCGCCGCCTTCATGGTCGGCATCTCCGCGTACCACCTCATGCGCAAGAAGCACATCAAGGTGATGCGCACCTCGCTGCGGCTCGGCCTGGTCACCCTGGTCATCGCCGGTGCCCTCACCGCGATCAGCGGTGACCAGCTCGGCAAGGTGATGTTCAAGCAGCAGCCGATGAAGATGGCCGCCGCCGAGGCGCTGTGGGACAAGGAACAGCCCGCGCCGTTCTCCGTCTTCGCCTACGGCGACGTCCAGAAGGGCCACAACAAGGTCGCCATCGAGATCCCCGGCCTGCTCTCCTTCCTCGCCCACAACGACTTCACCTCGCCGGTCCCCGGCATCAACGACGTCAACAAGTCCGAGCAGCAGAAGTTCGGGCCGGGCGACTACCGGCCCAACATCCCGGTCGCCTACTGGGGCTTCCGCTGGATGATCGGCTTCGGCATGACGTCGTTCGTCATCGGGCTCGCCGGGCTCTGGCTCACCCGGAAGAAGTTCTGGCTCTCGCCGGGGCTGCGGACCGGGGACGAGGAGCCACCGCGGCTGGCCCTCACCAAGAACAAGGCGCTCGGCGCACGCTTCACCCAGTGGTACTGGTGGCTCGCCCTCGTCACCCTCGGCTTCCCCCTCATCGCCAACTCCTGGGGGTGGATCTTCACCGAGACCGGCCGCCAGCCATGGGCCGTCTACGGCGTGCTGCGCACATCCGACGCGGTCTCGCCCGGCGTCTCGCAGGGTGAAGTGCTCACCTCGCTGATCGTCTTCACCACGCTCTACGCGATCCTCGCCGTCGTCGAGGTGAAGCTGCTGGTGAAGTACGTCAAGTCAGGGCCCCAGGAACTCACCGACTCCGACCTCAACCCGCCCACCAAGATCGGCGGCGACAGTACCGACGCCGACCGGCCGATGGCCTTCTCGTACTAGGAGGCGACTGTGCATCTCCACGACGTCTGGTTCGTCCTGATCGCCGTTCTCTGGACCGGGTACTTCTTCCTCGAAGGCTTCGACTTCGGCATCGGCGTCCTCACCAAGCTGCTCGCCCGTGACCGCGCGGAACGGCGGGTCCTGATCAACACCATCGGCCCGGTCTGGGACGGCAACGAGGTCTGGCTGCTCTCCGCGGGCGGCGCGACCTTCGCGGCCTTCCCCGAGTGGTACGCCACCCTCTTCTCCGGCTTCTACCTGCCGCTGCTGCTCATCCTCGTCTGCCTGATCGTGCGCGGTGTGGCCTTCGAGTACCGCGCCAAGCGCAGCGAGGAGAACTGGCAGCGGAACTGGGAGCACGCGATCTTCTGGACCTCGCTGCTGCCCGCGGTGCTGTGGGGCGTGGCGTTCGGCAACATCGTGCGCGGCGTGAAGATCGACGCGCACAAGGAGTACGTCGGCAGCGTCCTCGACCTGCTCAATCCGTACGCGATCCTCGGTGGTCTGGTCACGCTGTCCCTGTTCACCTTCCACGGCGCGGTGTTCGCCTCGCTCAAGACGGTGGGGGACATCCGGGAGCGGGCGCGCCGGATGGCGACCGTCCTCGGTCTTGTCACCGCCGTCCTGGCGGTCGGCTTCCTGAGCTGGACGCAGGCCGGCAAGGGGGACGGCGGCAGCCTGATCGCCCTGATCGTGGCGGTCGTCGCGCTGGTCGCGGCGCTCGGGGCGAACCGGATCGCCCGGGAGGGGTGGGCGTTCGCGTTCTCCGGGGTCACCATCGTGGCCGTGGTCGCGATGCTGTTCCTGACGCTCTTCCCGAACGTCATGCCGTCCTCGTTGAACGAGAGTTGGAACCTCACGGTCACCAACGCCTCGTCCAGTCCCTACACGTTGAAGATCATGACCTGGTGCGCCGGTATCGCGACACCGATCGTGCTGCTGTACCAGGGGTGGACGTACTGGGTGTTCCGCAAGCGGATCGGCACCCAGCACATCGCCGAGGCCCACTAGCCGTACTGCTACGCCGAGTTCGCCCCTCCGGGGGCGGCCTCGGCCGGCTCATCTGGACGGATGTTTCACGTGAAACCGGTCGACCCGCGCCTGCTCCACTACGCCCGCGCCACCCGAGGATTCCTCATCGCGGTGGTGGTGCTCGGGCTTGCCGGGGCGGGTCTGGTCGTCGGCCAGGCCATGCTGATCGCCGAGATCGTGGTCGGGGCCTTCCAGCACGCGCTCGATCTCCAGGACCTGACCACTCCCGTGGCGTTGCTCGCCGCGGTCTCGGTCGGGCGCGGGCTGGTCTCCTGGCTCACCGAGCTGGCCGCGCACCGCGCGAGCGCCGCGGTCAAGTCCGAGCTGCGGATGCGGCTGATCGAACGGGCGGCGCGGCTCGGGCCCGGTGCCGAGCTGCGCCCCCCGGACGGCGGGACGGCCACCGGCCCGCAGGCGGCCGCCACCCTGGAGATGCGCACCGGCGAACTCACCACCCTCGCCACCCGCGGCATCGACGCGCTGGACGACTACTTCGCCCGCTATCTGCCGCAGCTCGGCCTCGCCGTCGTCGTCCCGGTCGCCGTGCTGGCCCGGATCGTCACCGGCGACTGGATCTCCGCGCTGACCATCGTCATCACTCTCCCGCTGATCCCCCTGTTCATGATCCTCATCGGGTGGGCCACGCAGTCGCGGATGGACCGGCAGTGGCGGCTGCTCGCCCGGCTCTCCGGGCACTTCCTCGACGTCGTCGAGGGCCTGCCCACCCTCAAGGTCTTCGGCCGGGCCAAGGCCCAGGCCGCCTCCATCCGCGCCATCACCGGCGCCTACCGCAGGGCCACCCTGCGCACGCTGCGGATCGCGTTTCTCTCCTCCTTCGCACTCGAACTCCTCGCCACCCTCTCCGTCGCCCTGGTCGCCGTCGGCATCGGAATGCGCCTGGTCAACGGCCAACTCGACCTCTACACGGGGCTGATGGTGCTGGTCCTGGCGCCGGAGGCGTATCTGCCGCTGCGGCAGGTGGGCGCGCAGTACCACGCGGCCGCCGAAGGGCTCTCGGCCGCCGAAGAGATCTTCGCGGTGCTGGAGACGCCGCTGCGGGCGTCCGGCACCGCCCCCGTCCCGGCCGGCACCGCGCTGACCGTCGAGGGGCTGACCGTGCGCCATCCAGGCCGGAGCGCCGACTCGCTGCCCGCCACGTCGTTCGAGGTGCGGGCCGGGGAGACCGTCGCGCTGGTCGGCCCCTCGGGAGCGGGCAAGTCCACCCTGCTCAGCGTGGTGCTCGGCTTCACCGAGCCGTCCGCGGGCCGCGTCCTCGTCGACGGGCAGGACCTCGCGTCGCTCTCCCCCGAAGACTGGCGCAGCCGGATCGCCTGGGTGCCGCAGCGGCCGCACCTCTTCGCCGGCACCATCGCCGAGAACGTACGGCTGGCGCGGCCGGACGCCGATGACGCGGCGCTGCGCGGGGCGCTGCGGGACGCGGGCGCGCTGGACTTCGTCGACGCGCTTCCCGACGGCGCCGCGACCCGGCTCGGCGCGGTCGGCCGCGGGCTCGCC
>NZ_JAJCXB010000098.1 GCF_020564935.1 Streptomyces pinistramenti | reverse complement strand
CGCGGGGCCCGGGTCGGCGCGGGGCTCGGGGGCGGCGGGGTGGAAGCAGGCATAGCGGTGTGCGGCCCTGCTGCCGTCCAGCGGGTGCGGGCCGCCCGTGCCGTCGGTCAGGGGCGGTTCGGTGCTGCGGCACCGGTCGGTGGCGAAGGTGCAGCGCGGGGCGAAGCGGCATCCGGTGGGGCGGATGGCGAGGGACGGCGGCAGCCCCGGGATGGTGGCGAGCGGCGCGTCCTCGTCGGCGGCGCGTTCGGGGAGCGCGGCGAACAGGGCCTGGGTGTAGCGGTGCCGCGGGGTGGCGAACAGCGGGCGCACCGGGGCCTGTTCGGCGATCCGGCCGCCGTACATCACGGCGACCCGGTCGACGCGGCGGGCGATCACGCCGAGGTCGTGGGTGACCAGGATCATCGCCATGCCGAGGCGGGTGCGCAGCTCGTCGATGAGTTCCAGGATCTGGTGCTGGGTGGTGACGTCGAGTGCGGTGGTCGGCTCGTCGGCGATCAGCAGCCGGGGCTCGCAGATCAGCGCCATGGCAATCGCGACGCGTTGCCGCATACCGCCGCTGAGCTGGTGCGGGTGGCTGCGCATCCGCTCGGCGGGACGTGGCATGCCGACCAGGCGCAGCGACTCCTCGGCCTTCTCCCATGCCTGCGCCCTGGTCAGGCCGGTGTGCAGCAGGAGGGGTTCGGCGACCTGGGCGCCGATGGTGAGGGTGGGGTTGAGGGAGGCGAGCGGGTCCTGGAAGACCATGCCGATGGTGTTGCCGCGGACGTCGCGCAGCACGGGTTCGGGCGCTGCCGCGAGGTCGAGGGGCGCGGCCCGGCCGCCGGATGCGCCCGGCGTCCGGTCGGTGCCGGGGTCGAAGAGGATCCGGCCGCCGGTGACGTGGCCGCCGCCCGGGAGCAGGCCGAGTACGGACAGGGCGGTCATGGTCTTGCCGCAGCCGGATTCGCCGACGATGCCGAGGGCCTCGCCGGGGGCCAGGTCGAGGTCGACGCCGTCCAGGGCGTGCACGGTGCGGTCGCGGCCGGTGATCTCGACGTGCAGGTCTTCGATCCGCAGGAGCGGCTCGGTCATGGCGTGGTTCCTCGCCTCGGGTTCGCGCTCGGGTTCCCGCTCGGTTGCCGGCCGCCGGCCGTCCGTGTGCATCAGCGCTTCGCCAGGCGTACGTCGAAGGCGTCCCTGAGCCCGTCGCCGATGAAGTTGAAGGCGGCGACGACCAGCACGATCGCGAGGCCGGGCGGGAAGATCAGCCACCAGTAGCCGACCTGGGTGTAGGTGATCCCGGAGGAGAGCATCGAGCCCCAGTCGGCGGCCGGCGGCGGGATGGACAGGCCCAGGAAGGAGAGGTAGGCGACGTAGAGGATGGCGTCGGCGATCTGGAAGGTGGCGTTGACGATGACCGTGCCGATGGCGTTGGGCACGATGTGCCGGAACACCGCGCGGGCGCCGCCGCCGCCCATCAGCCGCATCGCGTGGACGTAGTCGCGGCTGCGCAGGGCCAGCGCCTCGCCGCGGATGAGCCGGGCCGGGGACAGCCAGGCGACCGAGGCGATGATCAGGATGAGGACGGCCTTGCTGGGGGTGATGATCGCGGCGACCACGACCAGCAGGAACAGCGCGGGGATGGCGAGTGCGGCGTCGGTGATCCGCATCATCGCGGCGTCCGCCCAGCCGCCGAAGTAGCCCGCGACCGCGCCGTAGACGGTGCCGAACAGGGTGGCCAGCAGCCCGGCCGCCAGGCCGACTTCGAGGGACGTCCGGCCGCCGTGCATCAGCCGGCCGAGCACGTCGTAGCCGAGGTCGGTGGTGCCCAGCGGGTGGCCTGCGCCGGGGGCGAGGCCGGCCTGGGTGAGGTCGGTGTGGATCTGGTCGGTGGGGTGGAGAAGCGGGCCGACGAAGCAGAAGGCCAGCAGGGCGAGCAGGACCAGTGCACCGGTCAGGGCGAGCTTGTTGCGGGCGAAGACGGTGAGGGTACGGCGGGTCAGGCCCGGGGTGGCGAGGGCCGCGTCCGGCTGGGCCGCGACTGTGTCGGTGGTCGTCACGTCAAGCTCCTGATACGCGGGTCGAGTACGGCGTAGGCGATGTCGGTGATCAGGGAGCCGATGACGGTGAAGACGCCGACGACGAGGGTGACGCCGAGCAGGACCGGGAAGTCGGAGCCCTGCGCGGAGTTCCAGAACAGCAGCCCCATGCCGGGGTAGTTGAACATCGACTCGACGACGAGGGTGCCGCTGAGGAGGGTGGGGAGATAGAGGCCGACGAGGGTGGCGAGCGGGATGAGGGCGTTGCGCAGCACGTGGCGGGCCATGATCCGGGCGCCGGACTGGCCCTTGGCGCGGGCGGTGCGGACGTACTCCTCGCCGAGGTTGTCGAGGACGGCCGAGCGCATGTAGCGGCTGAAGGCGGCGATGATGCCGAGGGCGGTGGTGACGACGGGGAGGACGAGGCTGCGGGGATCGGCGAGGATGCCGCCGACGCTGTCGGCCTGGGGTGCTTCGGCGGGGAAGAGCTGGAGCTGCTGGCTGAAGACGAGGACGAGGACCAGGCCGAGGAAGAACACCGGGGTGGCGTAGGCGAGGAAGGCCGCGCCGGTCAGGACGTAGTCGGCCGCCTTGCCGCGGCGTACCGCCTGGAGAATGCCGAGGGGCACGGCGAGGGCCGCGGCGAGCGCGAGGGAGAGGCCGGCGAGCAGGGCGGTGCGCGGGAGGCGCTCGGCGATCAGCGAGGACACGGACTGGTTGAGCTTGTAGGACTCGCCGAGGTCCCCGGAGAGCAGCCGGCCGAGGTAGCGCACGTACTGCTCGGGCAGGGAACGGTCGTATCCCTGCTGGTGGTTGAAGTGGGCGAGGGACTGCGGGGTGGCCTGGACGCCGAGGATGGCGCGGGCCGGGCCGCCGGGCAGCAGGTGCAGCAGCACGAAGACGATGACGGAGACCAGCAGCAGGACGACGAGGGCCTGCGCGAGGCGGGTGACGAGGAAGCGGGTCATGCGCCGGTACCGCCTTTGCGCACGAAGTACCAGTCCTGCGGGGCGAGGGTGAGTGTCGGGTTCTGGTCGACGCCCCGCAGGTCGTTGCGGATGGCGGAGACCTGGTAGGCGGGGTTGGGAACCCAGAGGACGGGGAGCTGCCTGGCGACCTGGTGGCCGTAGTCACGCAGCGCGGCCGGGTCGTCGGAGTATTCGGTGTCCCGGATCAGCCGGTCGGTCTTCGGGTCGGACCAGTTGCCCATGTTGGAGGGGCCGTTGGTGGCGAACACGCTCTCGCCGCTGGGGTCGGCGGGGAAGTACCAGCTGCCCTGGGAGCCGAAGAAGCCGAGCTGCCACTGCCCGCAGACCGGTTCGGACTTCTTGCAGGGGACGGTGGTGCCGAGGACGGTGTTGAGCGGCTGCTGACGGATGTCGAGGGTGACGTGGGCCTTGTCGAACTCGGACTTGATCGCCTGCATGGTGTTGGACGTCTCGGTCGAGCCGGACTGGGACAGCAGCGAAAGGCGCAGCTCCTGGCCGTCCTTGATGCCCTCGCCGCAGTCCCGCGGGCCGCTTCCCGGACGTACGCAGCGCAGCGTGCCGTCCCGGCCTGCCCAGCCGTGCGCGGCCAGCAGCGCCTTCGCCTTTCCCGGGTCGTACGGGTAGGGGTCGCCGTCCATGAGTCCTGCGGGCACCGGGCCGAGGGTGGGGGCGGCGCTGCCGTGCCAGACGACGTCGGAGAGGGACTTCTGGTCGATGAGGCGTTGCAGGGCCTGGCGCAGATAGCTCTGGCGCAGCAGCGGTCCTGCCGTCGGATGGTGGAAGTTGAGGACGATGTAGGTGACCGCCCAGCTCTCCCAGGGGTCGATGCGGTAGCCCATCTTCCGGAACCGGCCGGACTGCGCCATGACCGACGGGGGGAGGTAGCCGTAGTCGATGCCGCCGGCCCGCAGCACGTTGAACTCGGAGTCGGTGGTGGTGAAGGGCTTGAGGACGACCCGGTCCAGGTGGGGCTTGTCCGGGCCGCGGTACTTCGTGTTGGGGACCAGCGAGACCCGCCCCGAGGTGTTCCACCCCTCGATGGTCCAGGGCCCGTCGACGGTCTTCCACAGCGGGTCGGTGGCGAACTGCGAGAGGCTCTTGGCGTGCCGCATCAGCCGCGCGAACGCGGTCTTCGGGTCCTCGCCTGCCGGGTTCCAGGCGTGGACGGGCAGGGCGACGACGTTCCGGAGTTCGTTCGCGGTGAACCACGTCGGGTTGTAGGCGCGGTCGAGGCGGAGCCGGAAGGTGCGGTCGTCGACGCGGTCGAAGGACGTCACGTCGTCCGGCATGAGGCCGGGTGAATATCCGGCCCACTCCTTCTTGTTGTGCCGGATCAGCTCGAACCAGAACTGCACGTCGCGGGTGGTGACGGGCGTGCCGTCGGACCAGGCACGGCCCTTCTTGATGCGGATGGTGACGGTGCGGTTGCCGTCGCTGTAGCGGGGCTGCCCGGCGAGGTTGTGCGGCGATTCCATCGTCAGCGCGCCGCCCTTCTTCTCGGGCATGAACAGCCGCGGGTAGAGCAGGTTCTGGATCGCGCTGTTGTAGGAGGCGAGGTAGCCGGGGGCGCCGATCGGGAAGATCCAGTTGGGGGTGGATGCGGGCGGCAGGGCCATGGTCGCGGTGCCGCCGCGGACGGGGCTGCCGCCGGTGGCGCCCAGTTCGGTGACAACGTTGCCACGTGGTACACAGCCGGTCAGCGCCAGGACGCCGAGCAGGAGCGCGGCGAGCGACCGCACCAGGGGCCCACGTATTCGTGTGCTGCACGGGCCCATGCTGCCTCCGATGGTTCGGCCGGTCGAAGAGTGCGAGCAAAGTACGGACGGCCGCGAAAAGAAGTCAAGACCTTGGCGGACCGGAGGAACTGAGGTGTACTGCAAGGGAGTTGCTGGCCCGACTTCCCTCGGTCATCGAAGCAAGTCGGCGCCAGGCCACCGGAATTCCACCGCACCGCACCGCCCGAAAGGCGCCTTATGACCGCCTTCGACGAGCAGCCCGGCTCCGCCGCGCATGTCCTCGAACTCGTCGCGAACGGCTCCGCCACCTCCCGCGCGGACCTCGTGAGGGAACTCGGACTCGCCGCCTCCACCGTCTCCGTCCGCGTCCAGGAACTGGTCGAGGCCGGCCTGCTGACCGAATCGGGCGAGGGCGCGTCCCGCGGCGGCCGCCGCCCCCGGCTGCTGCGGGTCGCCGATCAGGGGGCGGTGGCGCTCGCCGCCGACCTGGACAGCCACCACATGCGCACCGGCGCCGTGGGCCACACCGGCGGCGCGCACGACACCGACGAGCACGCCTTCGACCTGACCGCCGGCCCCGAACCCACCCTGGACGCGCTCGCCGAACGGCTCTCGGCGCTGGCCGCACACCAGCGGGCGGCCGGCCGTACGGTACGCGGCGTCGGCGTCGGCTTCCCCGGCCCGGTGGATGCCGACAGCGGGCGGATCGTCGCGCCCTCCCGGATGCCCGGCTGGCACCTCTTCCCGCTCCGCGACCGGCTCGCCGAGCGGCTCGGCCTGCCGGTCCTGCTCGACAACGACGCCAACGTGCTGGCGCTCGGCGAACACCGCGCCGCCCATCCGTCGCTGCGGCACCTCGTCGTGGTCAAGGCGGGCCGCGGCATCGGTTCCGGCGTGATCAGCGGCGGCCGGCTCCACCGCGGCGCGCGCGGCTCGGCGGGCGACATCAGCCACGTACGGGTCGACGCGACCGCCGAACACCCCTGTTCCTGCGGCAACATCGGCTGCCTGGAGACCGTCGCGAGCGGCGCGGCCATCGCGGCGGCACTGCGCGCCCGCGACATCCCGGCCGAGTCCACCGCCGACATCCTGCGCCTCGTCGAGAACGGCGACGCGCACGCCACCACGCTCGTGCGCCAGGCCGGACGGGACATCGGCGCCGTACTCGCCGTCGTGGTCAACTTCTTCAACCCCGAGGCAGTGATCATCGGCGGCGCGCTCTCCCGCGCCGAGCCACTGGTCGCCGCCGTCCGCGGGGCGCTCTACGAACGCTGTCTGCCGATGGCCACCAGCGAACTCACCATCAGTGCCGCCCGCTGCGGCCCCGCCGCGGGGCTGCTGGGCGCCGGCCGCGCCGCCCTGCGCGAAGCGGCGGCCGGCCCGCAGACCGCCTGCCCGCCCACCCGCAACGGAAAGTGAGCCCCCATGCCCTCCCCCACCGGCCGCCGTCTCCGGATCGGCATCGGCGGAATGGCCATCGAGTCCAGCCAGTTCTGCCCGCACCGCTCGACGTACGACGACTTCCGCGTCACCCGCGGCGCCGAGCTGCTCGCCCGCTACACCTGGACCGCGCCGGACAGCGACCTCGCCGGCCGCGTCGTATGGGTGCCGCTGGTGCACGCCGTCTCGATGCCCGGCGGCCCCGTCGAACGCGCCGCCTACGACCGCATCAAGACCGAACTCACCGCCCGGACAGCCGAGTCGGGCCCGCTGGACGGCCTGGTGTACGACATCCACGGCGCGATGAGCGTCATCGGCCTGGATGACGCGGAGGCCGACCTCACCGACGCCGTACGGAAAGCGACCGGCCCCGGCACCCTCATCTCCGCCGCCATGGACCTGCACGGCAACGTCTCCCGCCGCTTCGCCGACCGGCTCGACCTGCTCACCGCGCACCGGCTCGCGCCGCACGAGGACGCCTGGGACACCCGCGAGAGGGCCGCCCGCAACCTCGTCGAACGGCTGGCGTCCGGCAAGGGCAGGCCGCACCGCGCCTGGGTACAGGTCCCGGTCCTGCTCCCGGGCGAGAAGACGAGCACCCGCCTGGAGCCCGCCAAGTCCCTGTACGGGCGGCTGGCTTCGGTCGAAGCACTCGACGGCGTGGTCGACGCGGCGATCTGGGTGGGCTACGCCTGGGCCGACGAGGAACGCTGCCGCGCCGCGGTCGTGGTCACCGCCGACGACCCCGAACTCGCCGTCGCACAGGCCGGTTCGCTCGCCCAGGAGTACTGGGACGTGCGCCGCGACTTCGCCTTCGTCGGCCCGACCGGCGACGCCGACACCTGCATCGCCCGCGCCGTCGCCTCGTCCGCCCGCCCGTTCCTGATCAGCGACTCCGGCGACAACCCGACGGCCGGCGGCGCCGGCGACCTCGCGTACATGCTCGGCCGGCTGCTGGCCCACGAGGACCTGGCGAGCGGCCGCGTCACCGCCCTGCACCCCGGGATCACCGACCCGCAAGCGGTCGCCGCCTGCTTCGCCGCCGGCACCGGAGCCGAGGTCACCCTCACCGTCGGCGGCCACGTCAGCGAAGGAACCGGCCCGCACGCCGCACCGTACACACTGACCGGCATCGTGACGGATCTGGGTGGCGAGGAAACAACAGGGGTCACCACAGGTCCTGTTGAGCAGGAGGGCACACCCGTGCCCGGCAATCCGGCCTACGACGACGGCGGCGGCAGGACCGCGGCCGTCACCAGCGGCGGCGTGACCGTCGTCCTCACCGAACGCCGCAAGTCCTTCCACACCCGCGCCGACTTCGGCGCCCTCGACCCGCTCGTCCACGACCTCGTCGTCGTCAAAATCGGCTATCTGGAACCGGAGTTGTACGCCATGGCCGCCGACTGGCTGCTCGCCCTCACCCCCGGCGGCGTCGACCAGGACCTGCTGCGCCTGGGACACCACAAGGTCCGGCGCCCTCTCTACCCGTTCGACAACGCGGGCTTCGAAGACCCGGACCTGACGCCGGAACTGTTGTAGGGGCGGCCTCCGGGCGGGCCGTCGGTGGGGTCACGGCTCCACCGACGACGGAGACCGGGGCGCGCTCCGCCCCACGGAAGTGGAAGCCGAACTTCGCCGTCCCCGCGCGGAGTTGATCAGAATCAGTCCGGATGGCGGAAGACTCAAAGGATCTTCCCCCATAGAGTTCTGGCTGCCGTCAGGTGTGCCACAGCTCCCGCGAAGCACCTGCGACCGGATTGGAGACCTGCGCCATGGGATCTTTTGATGCAGATGTGATCGGTATCGGATTCGGCCCGTCCAATATCGCGCTCGCCATTGCCCTGGAAGAGATGTATCCGGATGTGACGTCTCTTTTCCTGGAGAGCCGCACCACCCCGGTATGGCAGGCCGGCATGCTCTTGAACGGTTCCGACATCCAGCACCATCCGGTGCGTGACCTGGTCTCGCCGCGGAACCCGCGAAGCCACTACAGCTTCATCAACCATCTGCACGAGGAAGAGCGGCTGTTCCACTTCCTCAATCTGAACGTGCCCTTTCCGCTGCGCAAGGACTACGCGCGCTACGTCACATGGGCGGCCCGGCAGTTCGACGAGCAGGTGCGGTACGGCAGCCGGGTCGACGGCGTGGCCCTTCCCGCGCAGGGCGAAGGAGTCGAGATCCGGCTGACCGACGGCGAGCGGCTCACGTCCCGTTCCGTCGTCGTCGCCCCCGGCCGCCCGCCGTATTTCCCGCCGGCGCTCCAGAACCTCGCCGACGACCGGGTTTTCCATTACACCCGGTATCTGGAACGCGTCGACGAGATAGCCGCCGTGCCCTCGGCACGCATCGCCGTCATCGGCGGCAGTCAGGGCGCCGCGGAAATCTGCCTCGATGCCGCACAGCGCTTCCCGAACAGCCGCATCACCAACGTACTGCGGGGTTTCGGATACCGGCAGAAGGACCTCAGCCCGTTCAACGGCGAAGTGTTCTTCCCGGAGTTCGTCGACTACTACTACGACGCCTCGCCGGAATCCAAGGAGTACCTCGACAAGCAGTTGCGGTACACCAATTACTCCGCGGCCGACATCGACGTCCTCACCGCGTACCACACCAAGCTCTACGAGCAGCGCCTCGACGGCGACTACCAGATCCAGCTGACCCGCAACAGCGACATCGTGAGCGCGTCCGCAGCGGAGAGCGGCATCACGCTGGAGCTGGCCGAGCGCCACCTCGGCGAACCCAGCTCCCTGGACGCCGACTTCGTCATCGTCGCCACCGGCTTCGTCGACCTGACCGACGAGTCCGGCGGGAACTTCCTGCCCGACCTGCTCACCCCCCTCTCGCCGCGCGTCGGCCGCACACCCCAGCGGCAGGCGACGATCGGCCGGGACTACCGCGTGCTGCCCGACACCGGCAAGGAACTGCCGCCGATCTACTTGAACGGGCTGTGCGAGCGCACCCACGGTCTCGGTGACGCGGGCTCCTTCAGCCTGGTGTCCCTGCGCGCCGCCGCCATCGCGGACAGCCTCAGCAAAGCCGTTGTCTCCTGACCCGTGCTCCGAAGTCCGTGCGCCTTCGTGCGCCGAAAGGAAAGCGATGCACATCCACAGCTGGGATCCGGACGACCTGACGTTCGAGCCCGACTACAACGTGAAAGCGCAGCGCCTGGCCCGCTTCGACGGCGCCGACGAGCCGTACGAGGGAGGTGCCTGGGTGATCGTGCCGCCGCGCACCACGATGACCGAACACATCAACCCCGACGGTGAGTCCGAGCTGTTCTACGTCGTCTCCGGGACGGGCGACATGGACGTGGCGGGGGAGCGCCGGCGGGTGAAGTTCGGCGACACGATCTTCATCCCGCCGCACGAGAAGCACCTGCTGGTGAACGACGGGGACACGCCCCTGGTCTTCCTCTCGCTGTGGTGGGGCGCGCAGCCGCCGGACGGCGCAGCAGCCGCGCAGCACTGACCGCCCCGCACCGAGCCCCGAGGAGGGAACATGCCCGCGTCACAGGCCGCAGAGTTCCAGGAGTACGCCGACCTGCTGCAGCCGCAGGTCATCTCGGACCCGTACCGCGTGTACGACATCGTCCGCGAGAAGGAACCGGTGTGGTGGAACGCGCACCTGGATTCCTGGCTGCTGCTGCGCAATGACGACGTGCTGGAGGCCCTGAACCACCCCGAGCGCCTGTCGTCCGACCGCACGACGGCCTTCCTCGGCCACCTCAGCGAGGCCGAGGAGAGCCGGTTCGCCGAATGGGCCGCGATGCGGCGCCGGATGATGCTCTACAACGACCCGCCCCGGCACACCCGGCTGCGCCGCCCGGTCCAGCGCGGCATGACCGTGCGGCTCGCCCAGCAGATGCGCCCGAAGATCCAGAGCGTGGTGGACGACCTCGTCGACGCGGTGATCGAGAGCGGCACCTGCGACGGCATCCAGGACCTGGGCTACCACCTGCCCGTCATCGTCAACTCCGAGCTGATCGGCATCCCGCGCGAGGACCGCGACGAGGTCAAGCACTGGACGGCGGACTTCGTCACGGCCATCAACGCCGGCGGCGCCAACGTGCCCATCGCCGACCTGGAGCGGGGCCAGAACGCCATCCTCGCCATGCGCGACTACTTCACCGCGCTCGCCGTCCGCAAGCGGGCCGAGCCGAGGGACGACCTGCTGTCCTCGCTGGTCAACCGCGACGAGAACCCGTTGGAGGGTGACGACCTGGTCGCCACCTGCATCGTCGTGATGTTCGCCGGCCTGGAGACCGCGCTCAACCTCATCGGCAACGGCCTGCTCGCCCTGATGCGCCACCCCGACCAGGTGCGGCTGCTCGGCGAGCGGCCGGAGCTGATGCCCTCGGCCGTAGAGGAAATCCTGCGCTACGACGGCTCGTTGCACCTGGTGGGCCGCATGGCGACGGAGGACATGACGATCCGGGGCCGCAAGATAGCCAAGGGCGACAAGGTGCTGGTCATGCTCGGCGCGGCCAACCGCGACCCGAGCGTCTACACCGACCCGCACCGGCTGGACATCACCCGCCCCGACAACCGCCACATGTCCTTCAGCCACGGCATCCACTACTGCCCCGGCGCGGAGATCTCCCGCATCATGGGCGAGGTGTCGTTCAGCACCATCCTGGGGCGCCTGCGCGACCTGCGGCTGGCCGACGGCGAGCTGACCTGGCAGCGCAACCTCTCCTTCCGTGGCCTGCGGAACCTTCCGCTGGAGTTCACCCCCGGCCCGCGAAAGGCGACCTGATGCCGCGCACCGCGGACGTCGTCGTCGTCGGTGACGGAGTGGTGGGCGCGAGCATCGCCTACCACCTGGCGGCGGCCGGCTCACGGGTGGCGCTGCTGGCCAGGGACGGTGCCTTCGCGCACAGCGCCACCCGGCACTCGGCGGGCCAGGTGCGGATGCACCACAGCGATCCGCACGACGCCAGGCTGGCCGCGCTGAGCCTGGCGACGTTCGAGCAGTGGCCGCAGCTCATCGGTGGTGACTGCGGGTTCCGGCGCACCGGCTTCGCCTTCCTCGTCGGCGAGGAGCACGCCGGCGCCCTGACGCAGAGCGTCAAGGAGCTGACGGAGCTGGGAGTGATCACGTCCGAACTGTCTCCCGGTGCGTTCGCCGACGAGCAGCCGGCGCTCGACCTGACGGGCGTGGCCGCCGTCGCCTACGAACCGCGCAGCGGCTATGCCGACCCGGGCCGCACCGCAGCGGCGCTGGCCGACCGGGCGCGGGCGCTGGGCGCGGTGGTCGTCTCCGGGCGGGCCGGCGCCCGGCTGTGCCGCAGCGGTGACCTGATCACCGGGGCGGTGGCGGGCGACGAGACCTTCTCGGCCGGCCAGGTCGTCGTCGCGGCGGGTGCCGGGTCGGCCGGGGTGTGCGCGGACGCCGGGGCCGGCATCGGCGATGACGGCCCCGGACTTCCCTTGCGCGGGCGGCAGTTCGGCTGGGCGGTCGCGGACTCCTCCGCGATGCCCGGCGCGGACCGGCTGTGCATGATCATCGACGATACGGCCGGTACCTACTTCCGTCCGCACGGCCCCGGCCGGGTGCTCTTCCGGATCCCGCTGGAGCCGACCGCGGTCCCGGAGGGCTCGACCCGGGTTCCGGTGGACGCCGAGGAGATCGGCGTGGGGCGGGCTCTGGCCGCCCGCCGGCTGCGCGGCATCACGGCGGCCCCGCTCGTCGACGCCGCCCGCGCCGACGAGGCGTACACCGACGACGGGCGGGCCCTCATCGGCCCGGTGGGGTGTCACCCGGGCCTGTACCTGGCCACCGGGTTCAACGGCGGCGGGTTCAAGACGGCCCCTGCGGTGGGCCGCGCGGTCGCCGCCGAACTGACCACGGGAGCACAGCGGCCGGAACTCGGCGCGTACCGGCCTGACCGGTTCGCGGCCGGGCGGCCCAGCCCGACCATCCAGCGCTATCGGCATATGTAGGGCAACTTCCATGAATCCACTTGTCCGTTGGCGATCGAAACGGCCGGCCGGCGAAAGGGGGAAAGGCGAGAGCGCGGGGAAGCGGCCTGACAAGAAGGGCGGCACGCTGCGTGCGGTGTGGCGGCACGCCCGTGAGGACGTCCAGGTCGTCTGCGACAAGGACCCCGCCGTCAACAGCCCGTTCGAGGTGCTGCTCTACCCCCACCTGCACGCCCTCTGGCTGTACCGCGCCGCACACGCGCTGTATCTGCGGGACCACCGGGTCGCCGCCCGCGCCGTCTCCCTGTTCGGCCGCGTCGTGTCGGGCGGCATCGACATCCATCCCGGAGCCCGGATCGGCCGCCGGTTCTTCATCGACCACGGGTGCGGCGTGGTGATCGGTGAGACCGTCCGCATCGGCGACGACGTCATGCTCTACCACTTGGTGACGCTCGGCTCCGTCGGGTGGTGGCACGACCAGACCCGCGGGCCCGGCGCCAAGCGGCACCCCACCCTGGACGACGGGGTGGTGGTCGGCACCGGGGCGTGCGTGCTCGGCCCCGTGGAGATCGGCGCCAACAGCGTGGTCGGCGCCAAGGCCGTGGTGATGACCTCGCTGCCCAGTGACACCCGGGTACGTGCAGGACAGGTCGTGCCCCACGGTTCGGACAACGGCTCGCCGCGCCGGGCGGCCCAGGCCACCACCGTGCACCTGCGGGTGGCCGACCGCCGAAGCACCGAGTAACGACGCCCGGCCCGCTCTCTCCCATGAAAAGGACGGCACACCCATGCCACGGAACGTCTTGATCACCTGTGCTCCGCCGAACCCCAACGGCGACCTCCACCTGGGGCACCTGTCCGGCCCCTTCATGGGCGCCGACGTCCTGCGCAGGTACCTCGGCGCACGCGGCGTCCCCGTCTCCTACGTCGCCTACACCGACGACCACTCCTGCTATGTGCCACGGCGCGGCGGCGAGTTGGGCTGGGACGCCAGGACCACGGCCTTCCGGTATACCGGCCGCATCGAGCAGACCCTGGCGCTGGCCGGGATGCTGCCCGACACCTACGAGCACCCGCACCGGGAGCCCCTGCACGACGAGCTGGTCCGTGAGCACTTCCTGCGGCTGTGGGACAACGGCGTCATCACGGAGCAGGAACTGCCCACCCCGTACTGCCCCGACTGCGACCACTTCCTCTACGAGGCGTACATCCGCGGCCACTGCCGTTTCTGCTCGGCGCCGAGCGACGGCACGTACTGCGAGGAGTGCGGCTACCCGCAGGAGCCGGGCGGCGTGGTCGACGCGCACTGCGTGACCTGCGGCAGCACACCGGAGACCCGGCCCGCGAGGCGGCTGGTGGTCCCGCTCGCGCCGTTCGCCGAACGGCTCACCGCGCTCTGC
This sequence comes from Streptomyces pinistramenti, assembly GCF_020564935.1. Taxonomy (GTDB): domain Bacteria; phylum Actinomycetota; class Actinomycetes; order Streptomycetales; family Streptomycetaceae; genus Streptomyces; species Streptomyces pinistramenti. The sequence continues at coordinate 1,455 of NZ_JAJCXB010000098.1, read as the reverse complement.
GCCGACAGTCCCTGGCGGCAGCGCGTCATCGACTTCTGCACGGAGATGACCGCACACGGCCTGCCGGTGGTCCCGATCAGCCGGGAGCACGACTACGGCATATCCGTGCCACTGGACGGCTGGGAAGGGCACATCCTCGACACCTGGTTCTGCGGCATCTTCGGCTACATGGCGGCGACCGCGGCGCACGACAAGGCGCTCGGCAGGCCGGACGCGTGGCGGCGGACCTGGCAGGACCCGGAGACCGAGCTGGTGAACTTCATCGGCTTCGACTGCAGCTTCTCGCACGCGGTGCTCTGGCCCGCGCTGCTGCTCGGACTAGGCGACTACATCACCCCCAAGTACGTGATCAGCAACGAGTTCTACACGCTGGAGGGCGACAAGTTCTCCACCAGCCGCGGCCACGCGATCTGGGGCTCGGACTTCCTGCGCGAGGCGCCGTCCGACGCGGTCCGGCTGCACCTGTGCCTGACCTCACCGGAGACCGGCAAGACCGACTTCCGGATGGCCGACTTCGACCGGACGGTGAACAGCCTCCTGGTCGGCCGGCTGGAGGACTGGGCCGCGTCCGTCGTCGAACTGCTGGCCAAGGAGCACGGCGGCGTGGTGCCCGGGACCGACCGGGCCGACTGGCCGGTGGCCGTCCGCGACCTCGCCGAGCGGCTGCCCGCGGACCTGGAACGCCACCTGGAGCCGGGCAGCTTCTCCCTCCAGGCCGCGGCCGCCCGCCTGGCCGAGGCGGTGGAGCTGGCGTCCGATGCGCTGCGCCGCTTCCGGGAAGCCCCGGCCGCGGACCGGCCCGACCCGGCCGCGGTGGTCGCGGCACACGCCGAGCTGCTCGCCGTCGTCGCGGCGGTCTCCTCGCCCCTCATGCCCGTCTGGTCCCGGCACGCCTGGCGCCAACTGGGCCTTGAGGACGGCTTCGACGGCGTCGGCTGGCCGGAGCGCGGCCAACGGCTGGTAGCCGGCGGGCAGCGGACCGGCCAGGAATACCGCCGGCTGTTCCAGACCCGGTGATGACGGGCCCGCTCCCGCGCTCCGCCCTGGCGCTGGCCGTCAACGTCCTGGGGGTCGGGGCACTGTTCCTGCCGTGGACGGCGTACGCCGCGCACGGCGGGGCGGCGCTCGCCGGCTGGGGCTACCAGGTGGCCGCAGGCGCCGTCCTGGTGGCGGCGCTGGCCGCGGCCGCTTCGGCGCCGGGCGCGGCACAGGGCGCGGTCCCGCTGATCGAGTCGGCACTCGGCTCCGCCCAGGGCCGTGCGGTGCGGGCCTACTACGCCCTCGGGGTCACGGCGGGTCAGGTGGTGGTCGCGTTGGTGAGCGCCGGGTTCCTGGCGCAGGCGCTGCGCCCGGTGCTGCCCCGGGCGGACACCGGCGCCTGCATCGGCTGGGCGGCGGCGGGAGTGCTGGTGCTCTCGGCGGCGCTGGCCCCGTCGGGCCGCGCGCTGCCGGCCG
>NZ_JAJCXB010000097.1 GCF_020564935.1 Streptomyces pinistramenti | reverse complement strand
CGGGGGTGTCGGCGGGGTGGCGGGGCTCGGGGATGGCCGGGGGGATGCCGTCGTCCTGCGGGCCGTACGTGCCGTCGTCCTGGGGGCCGTACGTGTCCGCGCCGGGTTCGTCCTGCGGGCCGTATGTGTTCTCGTACGCGTCGGACGTCGGGTCGTGCTCCGGAGGCGGGGGCCAGTCGGGGTCGTCGGCGAACAGGGAGGCGGTGGGCCGGGCGGCGGGGGGTGTGTCCGGTGCTGTGCGTGGGGCGGGGGGTGACTGGCGGCGGCGGAGGTGGGCGCGGACCGTCGCGGCGGCCTCGCGGCGGTGGGCGGTGGCGGTGGGGTCCAGGGGCAGTGGCCATTCCTGTTCGGTGGTGGCCTCGGCGAGTGCGGGGTTTTCCGCGCCGTCCTCGGGGGCGTCGGCCCATGCCTCGATCTCGCCGTGTCCTGCTTCGCAGTGGGTGCGCAGGGCTTCCAGGAAGGCGGACGGGCCGCGGGGGCGTTTCTGCTGGGGGCCCCACCAGTGGCCGGAGCCGAGCAGCAGGGAGCGGGGGCGGGTGAAGGTGACGTAGCCCAGGCGGAGTTCTTCGGTCTCCTGGTGGTGCTTCATCGCCTCTTTGAAGTTCTTGAGGCCCCGGGCGTTCCATTCCTCGACGTCGGGGAGGGTGGCGGCGTCGCCGCGGAGGGTGTGCGGCAGGACCTTGGGCTGGGTGATCCAGGACTCGCGGGCCTGTTCGCTGGGGAACTGCTTGGTGACCAGGCCGGGGACGGCGACGACGTCCCATTCGAGGCCCTTGGATTTGTGGGCGGTGAGCACCTTGACGGTGTTGTCGCCGCCGGGGAGCGAGCTGTCGAGGCCCTTTTCGTGCTGGACGGCGGTGCGCAGGAAGGCGAGGAAGGCGGGGAGGGTGGCTTCGCCGTCGAGGGTGCCGCCTTGTTGGGCGGCGAATCCTGCGGCGGTGTCGAGGAAGGTGCCGAGGGTTTCGCGGCGGCGGGCGGCGAGGGCGTGCGGGGAGGCGGAGAGTTCGACTTCCAGGCCGGTGGTGGCGAGGACGCGGTGCAGGACGTCCATCAGCGGGTCGCCGAGGGAGCGGCGCAGGTCGCGGAGTTCGGTGGCGAGGTAGGCGAAGCGGATCCGGGCCTCGGGTGAGAAGGGCAGGCCGTCGTCGGGGCCTTCGGCTTCCAGGAAGGTGTCGAGGGCGTCGGCGAGGGAGAGGGTTTCGGCGGGGTCGGTGCCTTCGACGGCTTCGGCGAGCCGCTGTCCGGGGTCGTCGGAGGGGGTGCCGTGGTGGACGAGGGTGCGGGCGCGGCGGCCGAGGAGGGCGAGGTCGCGGGGGCCGATGCGCCAGCGGGGGCCGATGAGGAGGCGGACGAGGGAGGCGTTGGCCGTGGGGTCCTGGAGGACGTCGCAGACGGCGACGAGGTCGGCGATTTCGGGGAGGTGGAGGAGTCCGGAGAGGCCGACGACCTCGACGGGGATGTCCCGGGCGACCAGTTCGCCCTGGATGCGGGCGAAGTCGCCTGCGGTGCGGCAGAGTACGGCGATCTCGCCGGGTGGGGTGCCGGTGCGGACGAGGTGGGCGAGGGAGTCGGCGAGCCAGGTGAGTTCTTCGGCGTGGGTGGGCAGCAGGGCGCAGCGGACCGTGCCGTCGCGTTCGGCGCCGGGGGCGGGGCGGAGGGCTTCGACTCCTGCGTGCAGGTGGCGGAGGGGGGCGGCGAGGCCGTTGGCGAGGTCGAGGAGGCGGCCGCCGCTGCGGCGGTTCTCGCTGAGTGCGTGGCGGCGGGCGGGGGTGCCGTCCTGGAAGGGGAAGTGGTCGGGGAAGTCGTCGAGGTTGGCGACGGAGGCGCCGCGCCAGCCGTAGATGGCCTGGCAGGGGTCGCCGACGGCGGTCACGGCGTGTCCGGTGCCGGCGCCGAAGAGGCCGGAGAGCAGGAGTCGCTGGGCGACGGAGGTGTCCTGGTATTCGTCGAGGAGGACGACGCGGTATTCGTCGCGGAGGATGCGGCCGACTTCGGGGCGGGTGGTGGCGAGGGTGGCGGACAGGGCGATCTGGTCGCCGAAGTCGAGGAGGTCGCGGCTGCGTTTGGCGGTGCGGTAGGCGCGGACGAGGCTGAGGAGTTCGCGGCGGCCGCGGCTGGTTTCGGGGACTTTGCGCAGGTCGGCGTTGGTGAGGGGGAGGGTGTCGAGGGTGGTCAGGAGGTCGGTGTCGTGGGTGTGCAGCCGGTCGGGGTCGACGAGGTGTTCGGCGAGTTCGCCGTCGAGGGCGAGGAGGTCTTCGACGAGGGCGGGGAGGGATTTGGTGAGTGCCGGGTAGGGGCCGGGGGCGGTGCGCAGGACGCGGGCGGCGAGTTGGAAGCGGGTGGCGTCGGCGAGGAGGCGGGCGCTGGGTTCGAGGCCGATGCGCAGGCCGTGGTCCTTGAGGAGCTGTCCGGCGAAGGCGTGGTAGGTGGAGATGCGGGGTTCTCCGGGTGGCTGTTCGCCGCCGGGTGCGTCGGGGGCTGCGGCGGGGTCGGTGACGCCGGCGGCGTGGAGTGCGGTGCGGACGCGTTCGGCGAGTTCACCTGCGGCTTTGTTGGTGAAGGTGAGTCCGAGTACCTGCTCGGGTGCGACCTGGCCGGTGCCGACGAGCCAGACGACGCGGGCGGCCATGACGGTGGTCTTGCCTGATCCGGCTCCGGCCACGATGACCTGCGGGGCGGGCGGTGCGGTGATGCAGGCCGTCTGCTCCGGTGTGAACGGGATGCCGAGCAGCTCTTTGAGCTGTTCGGGGTCGGTGAGTTGCGCTGGCACATCGAAAACCGTAACGGCCGGCACTGACATTCCCGCCCGGCCGGCTCTTCGTACGCCGCTCACCTGGGGTGATGCGGGTGGGGTCATTCCACGACGTGTGCGCCCTCGGGCCGGGCGCTGCATGAGGCGCGGAAGGCGCAGTGGGTGCAGTGGGTGCCGGTGGTGGGGGTGAAGCGTTCTTCGAGTACGCGTCCGGCGGCGGTGGCGAGGAGGTCGCCGATCCATTCGCCGTCCAGGGGCGGCTGGGCCTGGACGGCCGGCAGTGCGTCGCCGCCTTCCTTCTGGGGTGCGCCGAGCCGGAGGTGGACGAGTTGGGCGCCGGCGGTGCCGGGGGTGTGCCCGGCGAAGGCGTCGTCGACGGCGCCTTCGCGTACCGCGAGCTGGTAGACGGCGAGCTGGGGGTGGCGGGCGACTTCGGGGCCTGTGGGTTTCTGTTTGCCGGTCTTGAAGTCGACGACATAGGCGCGGCCCTGTGGGTCGCGGGCGACGCGGTCCATGCTGCCGCGGATGCGGACGGCGTAGGCGCCGGCTTCGAGGGTGACGTCGAAGGCGTGCTCGGTGGCGACGGTTTCGCTGCCGTGGGTGTCGCGTTCGTGGACGTGCCAGCGCAGGAAGCGTTCGAGTGCGGCGCGGGCGTGGTCCTTTTCCTGGCGTGATTTCCAGGGGGCGTCGAAGGCGAGGGCGTCCCATACGGAGTCCAGGCGTTCCATCAGGACGGCCAGGTCGGCGGGGGTGCGGCCGGAGGCGACCTCGTCGGCGAGTACGTGGACGACGTTGCCGAAGCCCTGGGCGGCGGTGGCGGGGGCGTCGGCCTTGACCTCGCGGCCCAGGAACCATTGGAGGGCGCAGGTGTTGGCGAGCTGGTCGAGGGCGCTGCCGGAGAGGACGACGGGGCGGTCGCGGTCGCGGAGCGGGGCGGTGCTGTGGGTGGGTTCGTGCAGGCCCCACCAGTTGTCGGGGTGGGCGGCGGGGACCAGGGGGCGGTCTTCGTCGTCGTGCAGGGCGGCGAGTTTCGCGAGCCGTTCGGCGGCGGCTTCGCGGAGGGCGGGGGTGGCGGAGGGGTCGACGGTGGTGGCGCGGAGTTCGGCGACGAGGGCGGCGACGGCCAGGGGGCGGGGGGGTCTGCCGGTGATGTCCTGGGGGGTGACGCCGAGTTCGGTGAGGAAGCGGGAGGGCTGGTCGCCGTCGTCGGCCGCGGCTTTGACGGCGGTGACGACGAGGCGGTCGCGGGCGCGGGTGGCGGCCACGTAGAAGAGCCGGCGTTCCTCGGCGAGGAGGGCGCCGGGGGTGAGGGGTTCGGCGAGGCCGTCGTGGCCGATGCGGTCGGCTTCCAGGAGGGAGCCGCGGCGGCGCAGGTCGGGCCAGAGTCCTTCCTGGACGCCGGCGACCACGACGAGGTGCCATTCCAGGCCCTTGGCGCGGTGGGCGGTCATCAGCCGTACGGCGTCCTGGCGGACGGTGCGGCGGGTGAGGGTGTCGGCGGCGATGTCCTGGGCGTCGAGTTCTTCGAGGAAGTTGAGTGCGCCGCGGCCGCCGGTGCGTTCCTCGGCGCGGGCGGCGGTCTCGAAGAGTGCGACGACGGCGTCGAGGTCGCGGTCGGCGTTGCGGCCTGCGGCGCCGCCGCGGAGTGCGGCGCGTTCCAGGCGCTGCGGCCAGGGGGTGCCGTTCCAGAGTTCCCACAGGGCCGCTTCGGCGGTGCCGCCTCGGGCGAGGAGTGCGCGGGCGGCGCGCAGCAGGAGTCCGAGGCGTTGGGCGCCGCGGGCGTAGGCGGGGTCGTGTGCGACCAGGCGCTGCGGTGCGGCGAGTGCGCGGGCGATGAGGACGTCGGACGGGGGCGGCAGGGGGTGTCCTGCGGCGCGTTCTTCCTCGCGCAGCGCGCGTCCCAGGCGGCGCAGGTCGGCGGAGTCCATGCCGCCGAGGGGTGAGGTGAGCAGGTCGATGGCGGTTTCGGGGTCGAGGGGGGCGGCGGTTTCCGGTGCCTCGCCAGGACCGTCCGGTACGTCGTCGGTCTCCGGTACGTCGTCGTCCGGTTCTCCTCGCAGTGCCGCCTGTGCGGCGGTGCGCAGGGCGGACAGGAGGGGGGCGACGGCGGGTTCGTGGCGCAGTGGCAGGTCGTCGCCGTCGATGTCGAGGGGCACTCCGGCGGAGGTGAGGGCGCGGCGGACGGCGGGTATCGAGCGGCCGCCGGCACGGACGAGCACGGCCATCTCGTGCCACGGCACCCCGTCCTCCAGGTGGGCGCGGCGGAGGATGTCGGCGATGTTGTCCAGTTCGGCGCCCGGTGTCGGGTACGTGTGGACGTCGACGCGGCCGCCGTCCCGTACGGGGGCGGGGTCGCGGTGGGCGCGGACCTTCCGGGCGGGCAGGCGGGTGAGGGGCATGCGCTGGGCGAGCAGCCGGGTGGCGGCGAGGAGGGCGGCTCCGGAGCGCCGGTTGGTGGTGAGGACGGCTACGGGGGCGGGGGTGCCGTCGTCTGCCGGGAAGGTTTCGGGGAAGTCGAGGATGCCGTTGATGTCGGAGCCGCGGAAGGCGTAGATCGACTGGTCGGGGTCGCCGAAGGCGACGAGGGCGCGGCCGGGGCGGGGGCCGTGGTCGTGGCCGGCGAGTGCGCGCAGCAGCCGGATCTGGGCGGCGTCGGTGTCCTGGTATTCGTCGACGTAGACGGCGTCGTATGTGCCGGCGAGTGCGGTGGCGACGTCGGGCTGTCCGGCGAGGAGCACCGCGCGGTGTACCAGCTCGGCGTAGTCGAGGACGCCCTGTGCGTCGAGGACGTCGAGGTATTCGGCGAGGAAGCCGGCGGCCGCGCTCCAGTCGGGGCGGCCGGTGCGGCGGGCGAAGTCGGCGAGTGCGTCGGGGCCCAGGCCCAGTTCGCGGCTACGGGCGAGGACCGCGCGGACCTCGTCGGCGAAGCCGCGGGTGGTCAGGCAGGCGCGGAGTTCGTCCGGCCAGCCGACCTGGGAGCGGTCGGCGCCGGCCAGTTCCGCCTGGCCTTCGAGCAGCTCGCGGACGACGAGGTCCTGTTCGGGTCCTGAGAGCAGCCGCAGCGGGTCGGCGAACAGGTCGGCGTCCTGGTGGGCGCGGACCAGTGCGTAGCAGAAGGAGTGGAAGGTGGTGGCCTGCGGCAGGCAGGTGCCGCCGAGCCGGGCGGCGAGGCGGTCGCGGAGGGCGGCGGCGGCCTTGCGGCTGAAGGTGAGGACGAGGATCCGCTCGGGGTCGGCGCCCTGGCGTACGCGGTGGGCGACGGATTCGACGAGGGTGGTGGTCTTGCCCGTGCCGGGGCCCGCGAGGACGAGCAGCGGGCCTTCGCGGTGCTGAACCACGGCGCTTTGCGCTGCGTCCAAGGCAGGAGGTTCCACCGGCCCCGGGTCGGTGCGCACCAGGCGGTACGTACCGGGGGTGTCCCGCCGTGCCGCGCGCGGGTGCGGCCGCGTCGGCGGGGTGTCCGAGAAGGAGGAGCTCACGTGGATAGCCGGTTCCGGTGGAGGTGCTGTTCGTGCTGCGGTCGGTGACGCCGTGCCGGGCGTCTTCGGTGGCGGTACGGGCCCGGCCCGCGGGTCCGGGGTCCGGCGGCGGGGCTGCGGTTTCCGCACTGCCCGACGCTACGCCAGGTGGCGCACGGGCCGCAGCGCGTCCCGCGGCCGGACCCACGATGCTGGCAGATGTGCTGCCGGCCGGGGTCTCGGGCGTCCCGCCGGGCGAGGTGCCCGGTGCGCGGGACGGTGCGTGGCGCGCACCGCCGGGGCCCGTGGGGCTGCCGTGCCGGGTGGTGTCAGGGCTGCGCCTCCGGGCCGTGGCCGTCCCCGGGCGGTGCGTCCTCCGCGCCGTCCCGCCGGCCGTCCCCGGCCGACTGTCCGTCCCAGCGGGCCCGCCGCATGTCGAGTCGCGGTATGTGTCCGGCCGGTGCCCCGCGGCCCTTCGCGCCGGCGCTGCGGGCGGTCTTGGTGGCGGCCTGGGCGGTGCCGCGCAGTGGTGTGCCCTCGTCGCGGTAGTGCGCCAGGGCGCGCAGTTCGCTGCCGGGCAGCAGGGCGCCGTCCGCGCGGACCACCCGCCACCAGGGCACCGCGCCGCCGTACAGGGCCATCACCCGGCCGACCTGCCGCGGCCCGCCGGTGCCTGCGGTGCCGGGCGGTGCCTCGCCCGCCAGCCATTCGGCGACGTCGCCGTAGGTCATCACCCGGCCCGGCGGGATCAGCTCGGCGACGCCGAGTACCCGCTCCGCGAACGCGGGCAGCTCGGCCGCCGCGGGCGGGGTGTCGTCGTCCGCGGGTTGCCGTGCGGTGTTTCCGGTCCCACTCATTCGGCCCATACTGCCGCACCCCGCCGACAACGGCACACGGCCCGCGCGGGGGCGGTGTGCGGCGCTCTCGGAGCGCGCGCGGGGCGGGGCGCAGGACCTGTTGCGGCGGCCGTCGTTCCGTTTCCCGCGCCCCCGAAATGCACCCTGATACCCCCCTCCCCCGCCCGGCCGTGCCACCATCTTCCCGGCGGTGACCGGTGAGACGAGAGCAAGGAGAGCCTGCCGGGCGGCGGGGAGCGGTGCCTCCGAAGGAGGCCGGCGACCCCGGTGCACCGGAGCCGGAAGCCGCCGCCACCGCACCGGAAACGGCCGCGTCCAGCACGCGGCACGGCCGGCCGCAGGTGGCCCAACAGGGGAAGCAGCAACGGAAGTCGGCGACGGCGTCCGCGACCGAAAAGGCGAGCACGATCGAGAAGGCCGAACGACCCGAGGCGTCCGAGAGGCCGGAAGGGCCCGCAGAGCCCGCGCACCGCGAGGGACACGACGAGCAGGAGCAGCGAAGGCAGCAGGAGCGGGAGCAGGGCACCGGGCCGCAGCCGGACGTGGAGCACGCGGGGCCCGAGCGTCCCGCGGGAGCGACCGCGTGCGGCGCCGGTGCGCACGCCGACGCGGACGCGCCCAGGACCGGATCGCACCGTTCCGCGCCGGACGGCGACGGCTGCGGTGTGATCCACGTCGACCGGGTCTCCGGCGACGAGCCGTTGCTGCCCGCCCGGGTCCACCGGCCGTCCGATCTGCTGCGGCTGCTGCTCGGCATCGCGGGGATCGCGCTGGTCCTGGCGCTGGCGACGTTCGCGCACGCCACCACGCAGGGGCTGGCGGACGACATCGGCAAGGGCGCGGGCGCGGCCCCGCGGCTGCTGATCAACTTCGCCGGGCTGGCGTCGAGCGTCGCGGTGCTGATCGTGCCGGTGGCGTTCGCCGTCGAGCGGCTCATCAAACGCGACGGGCTGCGGATCGCCGACGGTGTGCTGGCCGCCGTGCTGGCCCATGGTGTGTCGCTGGCCACGGACCTGTGGGTCGCCGAGGCGGCGCCCGAGTCGATCCGCGCGGCGTTGACGCAGCGGATGCAGGACGGCTCGCTGACCACTCCGGTGCACAGCTATCTCGCGCCGGTCATCGCGTACATGACGGCGGTGGGCATGTCCCGGCGGCCGCGCTGGCGGGTCGCGATGTGGTTCGTGCTGCTGCTGGACGCGTTCGCGGTGCTGGTGGGCCGGTACACCACACCGTTCGCGATCGTCACGACCGTGCTGATCGGCTGGACGGTGGCGTTCGGCACCCTCTACGCCGTGGGCTCCCCCAACGTGCGGCCCACCGGCCAGAATCTGCTGGCGGGGCTGCGCCGGGTCGGTTTCCGTCCGGTGTCCGCGCTGCGTGCGGAGGATCCCGGGAACGGCGATCACCCGGAGCACAGCGACCGTGGCCGCCGCTATCTGGTGACGCTGGAGGACGGCCCGCCGATCGATGTGACGGTCGTCGACCGCGAGCAGCAGGCGCAGGGCTTCTTCTACCGGGTCTGGCGCCGCCTGTCGCTGCGCGGCATCAACCAGCGGCGCAGTCTCCAGTCGCTGCGGCAGGCCCTGGAGCAGGAGGCCCTGCTGGCGTACGCGGCCATCGCGGCCGGCGCCAATGCGCCGAAGCTGATCGCCACGTCGGAGCTGGGTCCTGACGCGGTGATGCTGGTGTACGAGCACATCGGCGGGCGGGGTCTGGACTCACTGGCGGACGAGGAGATCACCGATGCGCTGATGCACAGTGCCTGGCGGCAGGTCGAGGCGCTGCAGTCGCGGCGGATCGCGCACCGGCGGCTGGTCGGTGACGCGCTGCTGGTGGATCGTTCCGGCAATGTCGTGCTGACGGAGCTGCGCGGAGGTGAGATCGCCGCGGGCGACCTGGTGCTGCGGATGGACATCGCGCAGCTGCTGGCGACGTTGGGGCTGCGGGTGGGCGCCGAGCGGTCGGTGGCCGCGGCCGTCGAGGTGCTCGGCCCCGACACGGTCGCCGACAGCCTGCCGCTGCTCCAGCCGATCGCGCTGAGCCGGACGACCCGGGCGACGCTGCGGCAGCTGGCCCGGGAACGCGCGGCGCGGGAGCGGGATGCGGTGCTGGAGGCATCGCGGACGGCGAAGGAGGCACGCGAGGCGCGGACCACGGAGGTGGCGCACGACCGCAAGGCGCTGCGGGCCGAGCGCAACGCCCTGAAGAACGCCGAGAAACGGGCCCTGGACGAGGCGTCCCAGGAGGCACGGCAGGAGGATCTGCTGGCCCAGATCCGGCAGCAGGTACTGCTGATCCGGCCGACGGCGACGATCGAGCCCGCGAAGCTGGAGCGGCTCAGCCCGCGGAAGCTGATCACCTGGATCGCCGGTGCGTTCGCCGTCTATCTGCTGCTGTCGCAGGTCAGCGACTTCAATCTGACGGATGTGGTGACCCGGGCCGAGTGGCCGTGGGTGCTGGTCGCGATGTTCTTCTCCGCGACGACCTATCTCGCCGCGACGATGAGCCTGCTGGGCTTCGTCACGGAGAAGGTGTCCTTCGTGAGGACGATGATCGCGCAGATCGCCGGCAACTTCGTGAAGCTGGTGGCGCCGGCCGCGATCGGCGGTGTGGCGCTCAACGCCCGGTTCCTCCAACGGGCCGGGGTGCGGCCGGGGTTGGCGGTGGCGAGCGTCAGCGCGTCCCAGCTGTTCGGTCTCGGCAGTCACATCCTGCTGCTGCTGACCTTCGGCTATCTGACGGGCACCGAGCACGCGCCGCAGCTGTCCCCGTCGCGTACGGTCATCGCCGGTCTGCTGACCGCGGCCGTGCTGGCGCTGATCGTCACGGCGGTGCCGGCGCTGCGCAAGTTCGTGTCCACCCGGGTGCGTTCGCTGTTCGCGGGGGTGGTCCCGCGGATGCTGGACATTCTCCAGCGGCCCCGGAAGCTGATCACGGGCATCGGCGGGACGCTGCTGCTGACGGCGGCGAACGTGATGTGCCTGGACGCGTCGATCCGGGCGTTCGGCGGTGGCGACAAGCTGAGCTACGCGAGCATCGCTGTCGCCTTCCTGGCCGGGAACGCGCTGGGCTCCGCGGCGCCGACCCCAGGCGGCGTCGGCGCGGTCGAGGGCGCGCTGATGGGCGCCCTGACCTTGTCCGGGCTCACCTACGACACGGCGTTCCCCGCGGTGCTGCTGTTCCGGCTGATGGTCTTCTGGCTGCCGGTGCTGCCCGGCTGGGTGGCGTTCAACTACCTGACCAAGAAGGGCGAGATCTGACGCTCACGCGGGCGCGGCGGTCCGCCGCTTCCCGGGCACCGACGGCCCCGGAACCGAAGAGGCCGGGGTTCCCGCGCACCGTACGGCGTGCGGGAACCCCGGCCCTCTGTCGTTGTGCGGCGCGGGCCGTCAGTAGACCGGCTTGTCCGGCTCGACGGTGTTGACCCAGCCGATGACGCCGCCGCCGACGTGCACCGCGTCGGAGAAGCCCGCGGCCTTGAGGACGGCGAGGACCTCGGCTGAGCGGACGCCGGTCTTGCAGTGCAGGACGATCTTCTTGTCCTGCGGCAGGTCCTGGAGGGCGGTGCCCATCAGGAACTCGTTCTTCGGGATCAGCTTGGCGCCGGGGATCGAGACGATCTCGTACTCGTTCGGCTCGCGGACGTCGATGATCTCGATCTTCTCGTCGGCGTCGATCCACTCCTTGAGCTGCTGGGGAGTGATCGTGGCGCCCATCGCCGCTTCCTGGGCCTCTTCGGACACGACGCCGCAGAAGGCTTCGTAGTCGATCAGCTCGGTGACGGTGGGGTTCTCGCCGCAGACCGCGCAGTCGGGGTCCTTGCGGACCTTGACCTGACGGTAGGTCATCTCCAGCGCGTCGTAGATCATCAGGCGGCCGACGAGCGGGTCGCCGATGCCGGCCAGGACCTTGATCGCTTCGTTGACCTGGATGGAGCCGATGGAGGCGCACAGCACGCCGAGGACGCCGCCCTCGGCGCAGGAGGGCACCATGCCGGGGGGCGGGGGCTCCGGGTAGAGGCAGCGGTAGCAGGGTCCGTGCTCGCTCCAGAACACCGACGCCTGGCCGTCGAAGCGGTAGATCGAGCCCCAGACGTACGGCTTGTTCAGCAGCACGCAGGCGTCGTTGACGAGATAGCGGGTGGCGAAGTTGTCCGTGCCGTCCACGATCAGGTCGTACTGCGCGAAGATCTCCATGACGTTCGTGGAGTCCAGGCGCTCTTCGTGCAGGTTGACGGTGACGTACGGGTTGATGCCCAGTACCGAGTCCCTGGCGGACGCGGCCTTGGAGCGGCCGATGTCCGCCTGGCTGTGGATGATCTGGCGCTGGAGGTTCGACTCGTCGACCTCGTCGAACTCCACGATGCCGAGGGTGCCCACGCCGGCCGCGGCGAGGTACATCAGTGCGGGCGAACCCAGGCCGCCGGCGCCGACACAGAGCACCTTGGCGTTCTTCAGCCGCTTCTGCCCGTCCATCCCGACATCGGGAATGATCAGGTGGCGGGAGTACCTGCGGACCTCGTCGACGGTGAGCTCCGAAGCGGGCTCGACCAGGGGTGGCAGCGACACGGAAGACCTCAACAAGGGGGTTGGTCGAAGATTCAGTACGGTTGTTCTGCTCGTAACACTGCCACGCCCGTCTTCATTCCAAGACACCCGGTCCGATGCGCGAGACGAAATCGTCCCAGTAACCGGGCAGGGTTTCCCAGGCGTCGCCGTCCCGGTCCCTGCGGTCGGTGAAGTACACGGTGCCGGCGCCCTGCCAGCGGGCGATCCGCAGCGCCTCGTCGAGGTGGGTGCGCGGCACTCCGTGGACGAGGTGGCAGAACCGCTCGGGCGGGTGGTCGGCGGTCCATTCGGCCACCTGGGACCAGCGGTATTCGGTCCACGGCCCGGCGAAGGTGACGAGCTGGTCGGCGGACTCCGCGTAGCCGGGGAAGGGGTGCGTGCCGTGCCCGAAGACCAGGTAGGAGTCGCTGACGAGGGTGCGCAGGGTGGTGGCGACCCGCCGGGATTCGGTCAGCATCGTCCGGTCCGTGGGACATCGGTCCAGCCAGAAGCCGTCGGCCTTGTACCACTCCAGGTAGCGGTGCGCGTCGGCCAGCAGTTCGCCGAAGGGCCGGGCCCCGTACCGCATGTCGAGGTGTCCCAGCAGACGGACACCTGTCTCACGCAGCCGGGCCGCGGCGGGCAGGCAGTACGGGTCGGGGCGGGCCCCCGGCCCGTTCGCGACGTTGAGGACCGCCCAGTGCAGCGGCGCCACCCCCGCGTAGTTGGACACCGGGCCGTCCTGCCGATACGGGTCCTGGGGCGCGACGAACCCCCGGGAGATCCGCAGCAGTCCGGCCCATTCGGTGGGCGCGACCAGCGGATGGGCGATGCCCGGGACGCCGACCCCCAGCGGCCCCGCGCCGGCCGGGGCGCGGGTGGTACCCACGGTGGTCAGATACGGCATGCGGCCTCCATCCAGATGTCGGCGAGGGATTCCTCCAGTCCGATCCGCGGCCGCCAGCCGAGCCGGTCGCGCGCGGTGCGCACATCGGCCTGCTGCCAGGTACCGCAGCCGTCCGGGTAGGGGTAGGTGGGCGCGGCGCCGCCGTGCTCGGGGGACGGCCCCGGGATGACCAACCGGGTGGGCGGCGAGTCGAGTTCGTGCAGCGCGCCGCCGAATCCGGCGACCCGGGCGAGGACGGACGCGGCCTCGCGCAGCCGTACGGCGCGGCCGGTGCCGATGTTGACGACACCCTGCGCGGCGGACAGTGAGGCGGCGTGCACGGCGCGGGCCACGTCGCGTACGTCGACGAAGTCGCGCTGGACGCCGAGGCCGCCGAGCTTGAGTTCACTGTCGCCCGACTGCATGGCCCGGCGCATCGCCTCGGCCAGCCTGCCGAGCGGGGATCCGGCCGGGGTGCCGGGCCCGACGGGCGAGAAGACGCGCAGCACGACGGCGTCCAGGCCGGAGCCGAGGACGAGTTCGGTGGCGGCGAGTTTGCTGACGCCGTAGGGGCCACCGGGGCGGGGCACGGCGTCTTCCGCGGTGGAGGATCCGGGCTGGGACGGGCCGTATTCGGAGGCGCAGCCGAGGTGGACGAGGCGGGCGCCGCAGCCGCTGCGGCGGAGCGATTCGCAGATCGTGGCGACCGCGACGGTGTTGTGCCGGGTCAGGTCGCGGGCGCCGCCGCGGGTGGCGCCCGCGCAGTTGACGACGACGCCGGGGTGCACGGCGTCGAGGAAGCGGGTGAGTGCGCCGGGGCTGCCGGTGGCGAGGTCGAAGCGGACGTCGGCGTCATCGCCCCGTCCCAGGACGGTGAGCTGGACGGCGGGGTCGGCGAGCAGGCGGTCGGCGACGTAGCGGCCGAGATATCCGTTGGCGCCGATGAGCAGGACCCTCATCGTGTGACCCCCCGGTCCGCGTGGCGTGTGGTCGGGTGGACGTTCATGTGTGGTGCTCCTCAGGCAGGTTGGCGGGAATGCGTCGGGTTCGGCCGCGGCGGGCGGCCGTCCTGGGGACGGCGGCCCGGTGGGGGTCGGGGTCCGCGTCGAAGGGGTGGCGCCGGCCGTGCGTGGGGCGGCGGCGGAGTACGTCGGGGGGCGCGGGGCCCGGCGGCGCGGCGGGGCGGGGCGCCGGACGTGGCGGGGCGGCGCGGATACGCCCCGGGCACTGGCCGGCCGGCCCCGGGGCGCCCGGCGCGGCACCTCGGCGCGTGGCCGGCGCGGGCCGCGTGCGTCCGGTACCCGGCCGGTACGCCGCGGTGCGGGACACCTTGCGGGGCGCCGCAGGGCAGGGGCCGGCGGGCACGGGTGGTAGCGGGCCGGGTGCGGGCCGCTGTGGGTGGGACGGGATGGATATCCGGAGGGTCACGGGCGGCCTGCCTCCGCAGGAAGGGAGCGGGCCGGCGGGTGCGCGCAGGCGCCGGCCAGGGCGCGCAGGGCGTGGCCGAGCAGGCCCAGCGCGGCG
Source organism: Streptomyces pinistramenti (assembly GCF_020564935.1). Taxonomy (GTDB): domain Bacteria; phylum Actinomycetota; class Actinomycetes; order Streptomycetales; family Streptomycetaceae; genus Streptomyces; species Streptomyces pinistramenti. The sequence continues at coordinate 1,263 of NZ_JAJCXB010000097.1, read as the reverse complement.
GCCGTGCAGGCCACGGCCGGGACGGCGGACGGCCCGGCGAACGCGATGAGGAGGTCTACCGGGCGGTCGACGAAGGTGAGGCCGGGGAGCCGGGCGATGAGGACCAGGGCCAGGGCCAGCGCTTCCAGGACGGCGGCGGCCGCGGGACCTGCGGCCGCCGCCGCGGGGAAGCCGTGGACGGCGAGCAGCCGGGAGAGGAAGAGCAGGACGCCGAGGGCGGCGGCGGCCGGTACGGCGGTGCCGTCGTCGCCGGTGAGCCGCCCTGCGCCGAGCAGCAGCGCGGTCTGCGCGCCGAGGAAGAGCAGGGTGGCGGCGAGCAGCAACGGGCGGACGCGGGTGGCGAGTTCGCCCAGTCCGCGGCTGGCGGCGAGCCCGCGCCTGCCGCGTACCGCGAACCAGCGGGCGCACCAGGCGGCGGGCGCGACGGCGCAGGCCAGGGCCAGGGCGGTGGCGGTGGCCGGCTGCGGGAGGCCGAAGGGGAAGTCGGGGCCGCCGCCGAGGAGTTGGGCCAGCAGCCGGTCACCGAAGAGTGCGTAGCCGGTGAGCCAGGCGGCGCACAGCACGGCGGCCGGTGCGCCGCCGCCCGGCTGCCGTGCGCGCAGCGGCCCGGTGCACAGGCACAGCCGCACGGCGAGGACGACGAGTACGGCGCCCGCGGTGGCCGTCGCAGGGCGGACGAGGGGGGTGACCGGCCGGGCGGCGGCGGTGGCGGCGAGGGTGGCCGCGCAGAGCGCGCCGGGGAGCAGGTGGAGCGCCGCGCGGACGGTCAGGGGCCGCGGGGCGGGCTCGTCCTGCGGCACCGGGGCGCCACAGGACGCGGCGCGCGGTACGCGGGCGTACAGCTCCTCGGCGAGGGAGAAGACGTCGCGGTGCCGGAAGCGGGCGGCGGTGCGGTCGGTGACGCCGTACGCCTCCAGGCGGGCCGCGATCTCCAGGGCGTCGACGGCACGTTCGCACAGCGCGCGGTGGCGGTGCATCAGGATCCGTACGGGGTCGGCGGGGCCGCGTCGCTGCGGGGGTGCGGCGGCGTCCCGGGGGGTCTGGTCGTGCGGTGGCGCGGTGGGCTCCGTTCGCCGGGCGGTCATGTCCGGTCCCCTCTCGCCGCTGCCGCCGTCGGGCGGCCCGGCCCCGGTGCGGCCCAGCTCGGGGTGCGGTCCGCGGGGGCGGTGGTGCGGGCGGCGGCTCCGGTGGCGGCCCAGCGGCCGGGTACGTGGGCCTCGGCGGGGCGGGCGAAGGGGCGTGGGGTACCGGGCGGGTGGGCGG
>NZ_JAJCXB010000096.1 GCF_020564935.1 Streptomyces pinistramenti | reverse complement strand
ACCTTCCCGCTCGTCGAGCGGACCTCCGGCGGCTGAGCGGCCGACGACCACAGGCCCTCCCCCTCCAGATACCGCAGCGCGAAGTCGAGCTCCAGGCGGACCTGCTTGATGCGCTCCTCCACGACGAGGGAGCCGTGCCCGGCGTCGTAGCGGTAGACCTCGTGCGGGTGGCTGCGCTGTTCCAGCCGCTCGACGTAGTTCTCCACCTGCTGGATCGGGCACCGCGGGTCGTTGACGCCAGCGGAGATGTAGACCGGCGCCCGTACCGCGTCCACGTACGTCAGCGGCGACGACGCCTCGAAGCGCTCCGGCACCTCATCCGGAGTGCCGCCCAGCAGCGTCCGGTCCATCGCCTTGAGCGCTTCCATCTCGTCGTTGTACGCCGTCACGTAGTCCGCCACCGGTACCGCGGCCAGGCCCAGCGCCCACGCCTCGGGCTGCGTGCCGAGGCCCAGCAGCGTCAGGTAGCCGCCCCACGAACCGCCGGCCAGCACCAGCCGCTCCGGATCCGCCAGGCCGGACGCCACGGCCCACTCGCGCACCGCGGCGATGTCCTCCAGCTCGATCAGGCCGACGCGATGCTTGAGCGCATCCGTCCAGGCACGGCCGTAGCCCGTCGAGCCGCGGTAGTTGACCCGGACGACTGCGAATCCGTGGTCCACCCAGGCCGCGGGGGACGAGGCGAACGCGTCGCTGTCATGCCAGGTCGGGCCGCCGTGGATGTCGAAGACCGTCGGGAAAGGACCCTCACCGTCCGGCCGCTGCACCAGAGCGTGGATACGGCCGCCTGGCCCCTCCACCCAGGTGTCCGTCACCGACACCGACCCGGGTGCCTTCATCCCGGGCGGATCGAGCACGACCTTCCCGCTCGTCGAGCGGACCTCCGGCGGCTGAGCGGCCGACGACCACAGGAACTCCACGGCCCCGTCCGGCCTGGCCGTCGCGCCGGAAACCGTCCCCGTCGGCGTCTCGACCCGCGTCAGCGTGCCCGCGGCGCCTTCTTCGCCCGCACCGGACGCAGCAGCGGCACCGGAGGCCGGCGCCTCCCCGGCCGTGCCGGAAGCGCTCAGGCCGTATCGCCACAGCTCACTGCGCGCCTGGTACTCGTGCTCGATCAGCAGCGCCGAACCGTCCGGGTACCAGTCGGCCCCGACATCACCGGGCAGGTCGATCGCCAGCGGGGTTTCCACCCCGGTCAGCGGATCCCAGATCATCGGCTCCCAGCGACCCCGCCGCTGATGCCCGACCAGCAGCCGGGCATCGCCGTCGACCGGCGCGAAACCCATCACCGACAGGCCCAGCTCCTCGGTGCCGCCCTTGGTGTCGTCCAGCTCGGCGACCGTCGAACCGTCCGGCCGCACGACGCGGATCGCGGAGTGCATCGCGTCGCCGTGCTCGGTGTGCTCGATCGCGATGAGCGAACCGTCGTGGGAGAGGTCGCCGACACCCGCCGATTCGTGATGGCGGTAGATCTCCAGCGGCGGCTCCCCGGGCCGCACCACGTGGACCGTCGAGCCCTCCTCGTCGGTGGAGCGGCCGACAACCGCGGATCCGTCCCGCCCGATCGCCAGGCCCCCGGGGTACGAGGCGTCCAGCCCCGGTGTGGCCGGCTCGTCCGCGCCGCCGCCGAACGGCTGCCGCATCCAGATGCCGAATTCGTCGCCGTCGGTGTCGGAGAACCACCAGATCCACTCGCCGTCCGGTGACAGTGTGCCGTCCGTCGTGCCGTTCGGCCGGTCGGTGGCCTGGCGCTGTGCACCGGTCGCCCGGTCCCATGCGTACAGCTCGAAGGTGCCCGTCGCGTTGGAGACGAACAGCGAACGCTCCGGAGCGTCCTCGGCCCAGTCCGGCAGCCCGACCCGCGGGGCACGGAACCGCTTCTCCCAGTCCGGCATGCCGGATCCGGAGACGCCGGCGGTGCCGGATCCGGCAGGGGCGCCAACAGCATTGGCAGCGTGCGGCGCACGGGGATTCTGCGGGTCGGTCGGGTCGGTGGCGTGGTCGGCGCCTGTGGTCTCGTCAGTCATGGCCCCATTCTGCGCCCGGTCACCATAATTCCGTTGGCGAGGGCTTTTGCCTGTGGATAACTTCTCCGCATGGGGAGACATACGGGTCCTGAAGACTGGCGTGAGGCCAATCGCGCAATGTGGGACGAGCGCGTTCCCCTCCACCGGGCCAGCGGCTACTACGACCATGAGGGGTTCCGCCGCAGCCGGGACACCATTCGCGACTTCGAGGCGGCCGAGGTCGGCGACGTGACCGGCCTGACCCTCCTGCATCTCCAGTGCCACTTCGGTCAGGACACCCTCTCGTGGGCCCATCGCGGTGCGGCCCACGTCGTCGGCCTGGACTTCTCCGAGCCGGCCATCGAAGCCGCCCGTGAGACCGCTGCCGAACTCGGATACGGCCCGGACCGCGCGTCGTTCGTGGCCGCCGACGTCTACGACGCCGCCGAGGCCGTCCCCGACTCGTCCTACGACATCGTCTACACCGGGATCGGCGCCCTGAACTGGCTGCCAGACGTCGTGCGATGGGCGGAAGCGGCAGCCTCGCTCGTCGCCCCCGGCGGGTTCCTCTACCTCGCCGAATTCCACCCGCTGTGTGATGCCCTGGATGACGAAACGGGGTCGCGCCTCACGCACGACTACTTCAGCCGCGACGCATGGGTGGACGAAACCCCCGGCACCTACACGGACTTCGACGCGCCCACGGTGAACAACCGCAGCGTCGAGTGGCAGCACCCGCTGGGCGACGTCGTCAGCGCGGTGGCCGCCGCCGGGCTGCGCATCGATTTCCTGCACGAACACGACATGACGATGTTCCAGCGATTCGCCGCCCTGCAGCGCGGTGACGACGGCTTCTACCGTCCGGCTTCCGACCGTCCCCGCATGCCTCTCATGTACTCCCTGAAGGCCACTCGCCCTGCCTGATACCTGCCGCCCTGCCGCCGTACGTCCCGCTTTCGGGACAGGCGGGAGTCCGGACGGCACCTGGCCGGACCGCCCCCACATACGGCGAGCGGCAAGGCAGCCGAGGCGACCGTACTTCTCTGACGCGTTCACGTTCCGATGACCTCCTCCGTCGGTGCCGGCACCGGCAAGAGCCCAGCAGTGCGGCGACGCCGGGAAGCGACCTCCCGGTCAACGAGGTGGACGGCCAGGCCGCCCGTCAGTCCGCTGACTTACGGAGAAAGGCGGTTATGAGCTGGAGCCACTCGTCGGGTCGTTCCGAGAACGGCAGGTGCCCGGTGGCGAGTTCGGCCAGATCGGCGCCGGTGATGCCGGCTGCGACCTTGCGATGCAGGTCGGGGCTCACCAGGAGGTCTTCCGTAGTGGAGATGACGAGCGTCGGGACGGCGATGCGTGTCAGGTCTTCGCGGACGTCGACGCGAGCGGCCAACTCCGCGTGCTCGGCCGTGCCCGGCGGGAGGGTCTGCGCGGCGGCCTGCAGGACGGCACCCAGGTCGTCGCCGGGAACTGCCTCCAGTGTCGAGGAACTCAGCGTCGCCAGAATGAGGAATGACGCCAACTGTCTGTGGTCCCCGGAGATGTAGAGGTCTCGCCAGAGGTCGGCGGAGAGGCGCAGCCGCGCATCGGGTTGCGCGAACGGCGCGGTCAGGAGGAGTGCCGTGACCCGCTCGGGATGGCGGGTCGCGGCACGCAGGGCGACGGCCGTTCCTACGGAGTAACCGGCCAGCGCGAAGGAACTCAAGCCCTCGGCGACCCCGGCGGCGACGACTTGGTCGGCCAGCTCGTCGAGAGTGAGCGGGGAGGTGGCGCGAGGCGTGCCGCCCGAACCGGGGTAGTCGACGCCGACGACGGTGTGCTCGGCAGCGAGCCCGTCGAGGACCGGGCCGTAATTGGCCGCGATGCTTCCGCCGGCCCCATGGGCGAGCAGCAGTCCCGGACCCGCGCCGCGGACGGTGCGGGCGAAGGTCGCTTCAGGCAGTGCGAGTTCAGGCATGATGACCCCCGTGTTTGTATAGCGAACGCTATGAAATGAACCGTAGCATATTTTTTATCGAGCGCTATACAATTCACTCGGTCGGTGTGGATTGGCGTGAGGCGGCGGTTCGGCGGTCGGGTGTCGCGAGGGCCGCGCGACCGGTGGCCCGCCCTGGGGCGGACCACCGCGGGGCGGGCTAGCTGGTCACGCGGGCCAAGGAGAAGCCGTCGTACCCCTTGCTGCCCACGGTCTGCAGGGCGGTTCCGGTCAACCTCGGGTGTGTGGCGATGAGTTCGAGGAAGCTGCGTACGCCCTGGATCTTCGGGTCCGTGCTGTCGGCATCGATGATCTCGCCCTCGCGCACGACGTTGTCGCCGACGATCAGGCTCCCGGGGCGGGTGAGTTGGAGCGCGCGCTCCAGGTAGTGCGGGTTGTTCGGCTTGTCCGCGTCGATGAAGACCAGGTCGAACGGCTCGGCGCCCTCGGCCACGAGTTTCGCCAGGGTGTCGAGGGCGGGGCCGGTACGGACCTCTGCCTGCGGCAGTCCTGCGCGGGCCAGGTTGGCGCGTGCCACCTCTGCGTGCGCGGCGCTGGCCTCCAGGGTGAGCAGGTATCCGTCGTCGGGGAGGGCTCTGCCGAGCCAGATGGTGCTGTAGCCGCCGAGCGTGCCGATTTCGAGGATGCGGCGGGCGCCCTGGATCTCGGCGAGGAGCTGCAGCAGCTTCCCCTGGTTCGGGGCGACCGCGATCTGCGGGAGGCCGGCTGCGTCGCTCTCGCGCAGTGCGGCGTCAAGTGCTTCGTCGTGCGGCGTGAGCAGGGTGGTGAAGTAGTCGTCGACGGCAGTCCACCGGTGCTGGGTCATGCGCTTCCCTCCGCCATTATCTATTTAGCTTCGCTAATGAAAATACCAGTGTTCCGTGGGTCGCGTAAGTGACTCCACGGGGTGCTCGGGCCGGTGCTGTCGCCGTGTGGCGGCGGCGCGGATGGCGCTGCTGCGTGCGCTCGGGCCTGCGGGCAAGGGAAAGCTGTGGTGAGGATGGACAAGGGTGAAAACCGCGACGTTCATTCCACCTCCATCGATCGAGGCGTTTCCGATGAGCCTGAGTATTCGCAACCAGATCCCTGGCGTCGTCACGTCTGTCACGCCTGGTGAGGCCATGGCGACGGTCAAGGTCCGGCTGGTGGGAGGGCAGGACATCACGGCCGCGATCACTCTGGAGGCCGTCCAGGAGCTGGGGCTCGTCAGGGGTTCGCCCGTGCGTACCTTGATCAAGTCCACCGAAGTCGCCCTCGCCACCGGGCCGGTCGAGCGGCTGAGCATCCGCAACCGGATCCCCGGCGTCGTCGCCGACGCCTCGATGGGAGGCGCCATGGCGAGCGTCAAGGTCGACGTCGAGGGCGGGGAGCTCACCGCGGCCATCACCAAGGACGCGGTGCTCGACCTGGGCCTGGCCGTCGGCTCCCCGGTCGTCGCGTTGATCAAATCGACGGAGGTCTCTCTTGCTGCCGATTGAGTGTCCGGGGCGCTCGCGGGCATCGGATTCGGTTTCCCGTTCAAAGAAATCCGGGACTGCCCCGACATTCTTCAGCAGGGGCGACTTCACCTCCGTGCAGGCCACCCGCCTCCCCGCATCGAAGGCATCTCGCAATGGGATGCCTGATGGCGGATAGCAGATGGCTGACGACAGTCACAGGAATGGCGAGAACTGGTCAGTTCAAAGGGGCGTGATGGGCAGTCAGGGAAATGGGTGAGCGCTCAAGGAGTGCGAAGAACGCTATCGCCCTTCCCTGCTCACGCTGTTCGTGTTCCGTTCAGGGCATGAAAGCGCCCGATCGCTGGCGACGGGGGATGCACCAGCGATCGGGCTACTGACAAGACTAGCAAGGGTTTCTGCCTGGCGGGAGTCAACTGCACAATTGCCTCGCAGAGTTGTGAGCGGAGTCACCCGGCACCGTTCGGTGAGGAGAATCGGCGAAACGGAGAACGGAGAAGCGAGGGTGCCGCAGAGCCGTGATCAGGGCGTACTGTCTGCTGCTCCGGCCCATGACGTCGGCCTGGCCTCGGCTTACTCAGTTGCCGCACGGCGGTGCGTACGAGAGATGGGGCAGATACTCGTGCCATTTTTCCGGCGTCAGAACGCCTCGGGTGGTCGAACAAATGCGACGAATGGCCTTCTCGGAGTCCAGGTCCCACAGCCGGACGGTGCCGGCGCCGCTCGACACCCCGAGCATGCGGCTCTGGGGACTGAACGCCAGGAAATTGCCCGCTTTGGCGTTGGGGCTCGTCGATTGACCGATGGGAGTGGCCCGGGAGGGGAGCGCGACGTTCCAGAACCGGACCGTGTTGTCGTTGCCGCCGCTCGCCAGGGTCCGGCCGTCCTTGCTGAATGTCAGCGACACGACCGCTTGGGTGTGGCCCGTGAGAGGGGAGCCCAGCGGAGTCGCCTTGAGGGGGTCGGCCGTGTTCCAGAGCCGGACGGTGTCGTCGTCGCTGCCGCTGGCCAGGGTCCGGCCGTCGGGGCTGTAGACGAGCGCGTTGACGGGCCCCAGGTGGCTCGTGAGCGGCGCGCCTCGCCGGGCGGCGTGACGTGGGTCGGCCGTGTTCCAGAGCCGGATGGTGGCGTCCGCGCTGCCGCTGGCGAGCGTCCGCCCGTCCGGGCTGAAGACGAGGGAGTTGACGTAGCCCTTGTGGCCGGTCAACGGCGCGCCGAGCGGACGAAGGCGGGACGGGTCGCCGACATTCCACAACTGGATCGTGTCGTCGTCGTAGGCGGTCGCCAGCGTGCGCCCGTCGGGGCTGAACGCCAGCGCACCGGGGCCCGCGAATCTCGTCCGCAGCGCGACGGGCGCCCCGTGGGCGACGGGCCGGGCCGGGTCGGCGACGTTCCACAGCTGCACGGCGTGATTTCCCGTCAGCACCGCGAGCGTGCGGCCGTCGGGGGAGAACACCAGCGCACGCACGTCACCCTCCCCGGGCATGAACGGCTTGCCCAGCACCGTGGGCCGGTTGGGCTTCTCCACGCCCCACAGCCGCACCCGGTCGTCGCGGGCGGCCGTGGCGAGCACCCGCCCATCAGGGCGGAACGCTCCGATGTGGCCGACCATGTTCGACGTCGGTATCGACCACAGACGGACCGTGCTGTCGCCGCTCCCGGTGGCGAGCGTCCGCCCGTCAGGGCTGAAACCCACGGCGTACATCTCGCCGCTGCTGCCCGCGAGGGGCTCGCCGACCTGCGAAGGGAATGCCGGGTCGCTGACGTTCCACAGGCTCGCCGTGCTGTCCGCGCTGCCGGCGGCGAGCATGTTTCCGTCGGGGCTGAAGGCCACGGACCACAGCGGGCCGGTGTGCCCGGTGAGCGGCGCGCCGAGCGGCGCCGCGTGCCGCGGGGCGGCCACGTTCCAGAGCCGGATGGTGTCGTCCGAACTGCCGCTGGCGAGCGTGCGGCTGTCGGGGCTGAAGGCCACGGAGTGCACCGTGCCGGTGTGGCCGGTCAACACCTTGCCGATCGGCGCCGGATGACGAGGGTCGGCCAGGTCCCACAGCCTGATCGTCCGGTCGTCGCTGCCGGCCGCCAGCGTCCGCCCGTCGGGGCTGAACGCCACGGAGCGCACGGCGGCGGTGTGGCCGGTCAGGGCACCGCGCGCCTTCGGCCGGCGCGGGTCGCGGATGTCCCACAGGCGAACGGTGTGATCTTCGTTGGCAGTGGCCAGCGTGTGTCCGTCGGGGCTGAAGGCGACCAGGTACGTCGTGCCGCCCTGGCCGGTCAGGGGCGCCCCGAGTAGGCGCGGATGGCGGGGATCTTGCACGTTCCACAGCTGGACCGTGCCGTCGTCCGAAGCGCTGGCCAGGGTGTGTCCGTCCGGGCTGAAGACCGCGCTGCTCACCCAGCTCGTGTGGCGGGTGAGGGGGGTGCCCAGGGGCTTGGGGTGCGTCGGGTCCGCGACGTCCCACAGCCGGACGGTCCGGTCGTAGCTGGCGGTGGCCAGGATCTGCCCGTCGGGGCTGAACGAGGTGAGGTAGACGGCGCCGGTGTGACCCAGGAGCGGGGTGGCCAGTGGCGCGTTCACCATCGAGATCAGCCGGTTGTCCGTACCCTCGTCGTCGGGCCGCAAACGGTGTGCCACCAGGTCGAGTTGGGCCGACAAGGAGGGATCCGTGTACTGGGCGCGATCGGCCTCGGCGAGTACCTGCTGGAACACGGTGTCGTCCCGCTGCTGCCAGGCGATCACCGCTGAACCGGCGGCCAGCATCGCCATGACGACCAGAGCCGCCACCGCACCGCGGCTGATCCAGACCGTGCGCCTGCGCAGCCGGACCGAAGCGGCCAGGAATTCCACCGCGCTGCGGGTCAGAAACGTGTCACCGGCGGAGTCCGCCCAGGTGCGGGCCTGTTCCAGACGGGAACCCCGGTAGAGCAGTGACGTGTCACGGCCCGAGCCCTCCCAGGCCCTGCCGTCCTCCTCCAGCCGCTGGCGCAGCAGATTGTCGTGACGGTCCTCGTCGATCCAGTCGCGCAGGCGCGGCCAGGCGTGCAGCAGCGCTTCATGGGTGATCTCGACGGCCTCCGCGTCGAGCGTCACCAGGCGGGCATGGACCAGCGCTTCGAGCGATTCCTCCGTTTTGTTCGGATCCGTCGACTCGTCCGCCAGTTGGCGACGCGTCCCCCGCCTACGGGTGGCCTGAGTGTCCTCGCCCAGCCGGACCAGCCGCAGGAGGAGCAGCCGTGCGGCCGTGCGGGCCGTCGGATCCAGGCCGGACCAGGCCCGCTCCGCGGTCGCCGCCACCGCTCCCTGGATTCCGCCCGCCGCGCGGTAGCCGGACAGCGTCAGCCTGCCCGCCTTCCGCCGCTGCCAGGTGGCGAGCAGGGCATGGGAGAGGAGCGGCAGCACGCCCGAATCGTGCGCCCCGTCGGGGCCATCGGCGCTCACCTCCCGGACGATCAGTTCCGCCAGCCCCGGTTCGAGTTCCAGGCCCACGGCCTTGGCCGGTCCTGTCACCACCTCGCGCAGCTCCGTGGTGGTCAGCGGCCCGAGCACCATGTGCCGGTGCTGCAGCGCGTCGGCCAGCTCGGGATACCCGAGGCACTGCTCGTAGAAGTCGGCGCGTATGCCGAGGATGACGAGCACGGGGGCCGGGTCATCCGGGCCGGCCGGTGTGCACGCGGCGTGGAGGAGCTGGATGAACGTGCGCCTGGTCGCCTCGTCGGAGCAGAGGGTGAACGCCTCCTCGAACTGATCCACGATCACGACCGGGCGGGCGGCGGCGGACGTTTCGCGTCCCGCCCACGCCGTGACGGCCTCCCTCGCCGCCTGCGCGAAGCGCGGAGTACCGGGCTCTCCCGCCGCCGGCTCCTCCGCGGCGGACACGACGCGGGCAAGCCCGGGGATCCGGCCGGTCAGCTCCGCGAGAGGAGCGCTTCCCGGCACGAGTTGCAGCACCTCCCTCTCCCGGCCGCTCCCGTCGCCCAGCGCACCCTTCTGCAACGCGGGCACCAAGCCGGCGTTCAGCAGGGACGACTTTCCTGCCCCCGAGGCGCCCACGAGCATGACCAGGCCACCCGTCTTCTCCGCCGCGCGGAGCTGAGCAACGAGAGCATCCGTGCTCCGCTCCCGCCCGAAGAACCACTGGGTGTCATGCCGGCGGTACGAGGCCAGCCCTCGGTACGGGCACACCCCGGGGACGGCCGCGGCTTCGGCCGGAGCACCTTCCTCCTCCGGGACGGATGCCGCGGCGCGCTCGACCACCGGGTCGGCGACCGCCCGCTCCCACAGACGCTGCCACTGGACGAGGTCGTACAGGCCCGCGGACACCGGCACGGGCCGCGCGCGCCGCGCCTGGGGGATCAGGACGTGCAGCACCGCCGCGAGCGCTGCGAACTGCGCCGGCACGTTCTTGGCCCGCCGCCAGTCGCTGATCCGCTGCACGGACACCCGCACGGGCCGCCCTCGTTCGTCGACCCGCTGGAGTCTGACGACCGCCTCGGCCACCTTTTTGAGGGGAGGGTTGCCGGCCTCCTTGTACAGCAGCGCGAGACGTTCCGCGAAGGCTGTGCGTGCCCCTGAGTCGGAACTCAAGGTCTCCACCCCTTACTTCCCCCGCACTCGGACATCCGGACCGGAAAACTCACCCTAGCTCTCTGACCTGTGGTTAAGCCCCTTACCCGATGCCGGAACCTCCTATGCGGGAGCCGCAGCTGGCAGGATCACGAGGCAGCGGCGCACCAACCGGGCGTTGCCCGGACAGGCCACCAGCTCACTGCCCGGAGAGACAACCCTTGAGGCGTGTTCCCGGTCACCTCCCGCCGGAGCCACGAGCAGGTGGCGACGGTCTCGGCGCACGAGCGCGAGAGATCTCCGGAGCCGGCCCCATCCGGACCGCTATCGCGTCGGCCACGGCTCCGGCCCTGCCCGGATCCGCACCGGTACGACGCGGACCGCCGCCCGCGCCGTTCGGCACCGGTCCCCACGAGGGGAGGGACCGGTGGCGAATGGCGCGGCGTTGTTCCTGCGATGGGACGGGGCGGATGCGACTCGCGTGGGCCTGCTCCGGGTGCGGACGGGCGCGGCGGGTCTGCGCCGGTGGTGAGGAGTGCGGGCGCGCTACCGGATGGAAAGTCCGGACGGACACGTGACCGACGGTCCTGAACAGTCGCCCACAGTCCACTCATGCCAGGCGAGAGGACATCTGGCTGACGCCGGATTCACCGCCGGGCAGCCTGTGCCACGCCGTCCTTTCACGCACGACGGGACGGCTGACCAAGCCGTTTGAGGCGGTTGCCTGCGCGTGGCACCGCACGTCTGGCAGCCGCGGCCACTCGATCCGTGATGCCAACGGCCCCGGCACATACCCGCCGGGGCCGCCCTTTCAGGTCGTTGCACGTGAGAGTGCGCGGACCCACTTCTCATGGTATTCCTGGGGAACTTTTACCGCGTAAGGGGCATTCCGTGCTGATGGGGTGCCTCGGCCGTCGGAGCCGTCTTTTGCGTGGTGTCAGCTCTGTTCCTCTTCCTCGTCTTCCATGCGCCGGATTCCCTGGTGCGTCAGTGTGACCATCACGGGGGTGTTTCCTTGTGCCCAGTCGATGGTGACGAGCCCTTCGCCCACCAGATATGCGCAGGCTGCGGCCAGGTCCTGCTCAGGGATTTGAAGATCGTCGCGCAGCTCTGCCCCGGTGACGCCAAGGAAGCGATTGCCTTCCGTGGTCTCGTACAGGGCCTTCATGATCGCCTCGCGGTAGTGCTTCCGCTCGTGCAGTGTTGCCATGATGTGCCTCCCACTCGTGCCGGGTGCTGGTTCGGAGCCTGTGGGACAGGCGCGGCGTGACACCTGCCCCACGGCCACAGAGCCGGCACCGAAGCGACGACGGAGAGCCTCTGCGACCTGACGGGCGACTTCGGGGGACGCGGCGACGATGTGCGCGTCGGCGTGGCCGGCCGAGGGGAGTTCCGGTGCTCGCGGTGGGTGGTTACGCGCGATTCGGTGGGCTCGGTCTGCTGCGCGTTGAGCAGACGGATCAGGAACATGCCCGCGACGATCATGAGGACGATCACGTCCACGGTGATGACGGTCTCCACGTCCTCACTTCCCTCGGGCGGAGGTCAGGAGCGCGGCCTGGTTCCCTGTCGCCGAGGCGGCTCCGCCCTCGGTCTCCCACCCTTCTTCCTGCCACAGCGCCTCCCGCGCGTCACGGGTGGCGTCCTCGCTCACCATGAGGGCGCTGGCGGTCAGGATGCCGCCCGGGGCGGCCGCGGCGGACATCAGCCGGGCGGCAGCAGCAGCGTCGGTCTCCGGCGGGACCACCAGCAGGTCCCAGCGGCCCGCGGCGTAGGAGAAGAGGAGCAGCTTGTTCGGGTCCTGCTCTTCGGCGAACCAGCCCACGTGCACCGTGTGCCCGGCCACCGGCACCTTTCGCGGCACCACGGGCCAGTAGGTCGGGTTCACCGTGACATGAGTGATCCGGTCCCAGCGCGCGTCCAGCACCTTCATCAGAGCGGGAAGCTCGCGGGAGAGATCGCGAGAGCGGGGCCACCAAGCGCCGTCCAGGAGACCCGGAGGCGATCCTGCCGGAGTGAAGGAGAGGCGGGCCGGTGACGAAGGTGCGCGCTCGCTGATGATCGTACGGTCGATGGTCGCGGCCATGGCGCGGACCTGCCCCCGGGGCTCGTCTTCGACGTCCCGGTGTGGTTGCTCGCCGGGAACGACACCGGCGCAGGAGCCGGTGTGCGAAGTGCTCCCGGTCTCTCCACCCTACTCCGGCCTGCAGTCCGTGAAGGTGCCCGTGACCAGGAACTTCCTGGCGAACGCGGGTCCTTCGGCTCCGTCGCCGCGCGGCGCGTCCGCACCCTGGCACCCGGAGTACGGTGAAGTGACGAGGCCACCTCGCCGGGCGTACGCACCGCCCCGGAAGACGGGTGAACACACATGGCCGACTCCGACACTCCCCGCGCCCCGCAGCTTCTGCCGGACGCGGTCCACCAGGCCGTCAGACCCGGGACGGCCCTCCTGCGGCTGGTGACCACGCACACCCGCGAGCAAGTTCTCGACGGCGCATGGTGGCCGCGTTCTCGCGACATCGGTGCCGAGCTCCCCGGTCTGGTCGCCGCGCTGACCGAGCATCTCGGCCCCGTCCTGCGCATCGGCCTGGACGCCGCTGCCTGGGAAGAACTGCCGACCCGTCTCGTCATCGACGACCGGGTCGTCCACATCGACTCCTTCCCGGTCGGTGACGACACCGTCCTCATCACCCGAGGCGACCAGGACCACTTCTCCCTGCTGGTGGTCCCGCCGCACGCGACTCCGGAAGCGGCCCGCGCCGCAATGACCAGGGCCGTCCAGGCAGGCAACGTCACCCAGGCTGAGCAGATCCTCATCGACACCGGCACCCGTCGGGCACACCCCATTCCCGCGGAAGACCCTCGGACGGGCCGCGAACGCGGCGAGCGGTGAGGAAAACGTCGAGGCTTCCCCGCTCCTTCGGCGCGAGGGATGCGGGTGCCGCGCAGGTGCAGCTTGGACAGGCACCCACAGGAGACACTGCGTCACGTGACGCATGCACAGAGTGGTGTCGGTGGCGAGGTCCGGGGTGGCGCGCTGAGCCCTTCGGCCGTCTTGCCGGGGCTCGACGAGGAGCAGCTGCGGCTGCTGCGTCGGGTGGGGCGTGAATGGGGGCGGGTGTCGGCTCCCGAGGCGTGGCGCCGGGCACTGCCCCTGGATTCCGACCTGGGCCGTTTTCCGCCCCCTGCGGAGATCCGGCCTGTCGGATGGGGGCGTCTGGTCAGCGTCTCGCCTCTCGGCGGACAACCGTCCACTCTCAGTGAGGCCGTGGGAGAGCTGCCTCCTGGCCGACTGGGCCGCTTCGGCTACCACGTGCGACGCGTCGTCCTCGGGGCCGCCCTGAAAAGCACGGCGATTGCGCAGGAGCGGATGCGCAAGCTGGTGGCGTTGCCCGTCCTGTCCGCCGACGCCCTCTCCTCGGTTGCCTACGGGCCCGAGGCCATGCTCGCCGTCCTCGTTCTCGGCGGCGCCGCGGGACTGACCTACTCCGTGCCGATCGCCGCGACGATCGCCTTCCTGATGCTGGCGGTGGGGGTGTCGTACCGCCAGACGATCCGCGCGTATCCGCACGGCGGCGGCTCGTACATCGTCGCCGGCGACAATCTGGGCCGCGTGCCCGGACTGATCGCCGCCGCCGGCCTGATGACCGACTACATCCTCACGGTCGCCGTGTCGATCGCCTCCGGAGTCGCGGCGATCACCTCGGCGGTTCCCTCACTCGCCACCGACGCCGTCCCGATCGGCGTCGGTGTGATCGCCCTGCTGCTCGCCGGGAACCTGCGCGGCATCCGGCAGGCCGGCGCACTGTTCGCCGCACCGACCTACGCCTTCATCATCGCGGTGTTCGCGCTCGTCGCCGTGGGGCTTGTCGACGCCGCCGGCCGTGGCTTCCGCCCCACTGCGGCTCCGCACCTGAATGCCACGGAGAGCGTCGGCGTACTGCTGGTGATGCGCGCCTTCGCCTCCGGGGCCACGGCGATGACCGGTATCGAGGCGATCTCCAACGCGGTGCCGGCATTCAAGCCCGTGGAGTGGCGCAACGCCCGCACCACGCTGACCTGGATGGTCGGTCTGCTCATCGTGCTGTTCGCCGGCACGATCGCCATCGTCCATCTCGACGGCGTCGTGCCCAGCACCCAGGAGACGGTCCTCTCCCAACTCGCCCACCGCAGCTTCGGATCGGGACCGCTGTACGTCCTCACCCAGGCCGCCACGGCCGCGGTCCTGCTGCTCGCGGCGAACACCGCTTACAACGACTTCCCCCGCGTGCTGTTCCTGCTCGCCCGTGACCGACACGCGCCGCAGATCTTTCTGCGCCTGGGCGACCGCCTCGCCTTCAGCAACGGAATCATTCTGCTGTCGCTCGCGGCGGCGCTGGTCTACGTGGCCTTCAGCGGCATGACCGCATCCCTGATCCCGCTGTACGCCGTCGGCGTCTTCCTGGCCTTCACACTGTCCCAGGCCGGAATGGTGGTCCACTGGTGGCGCCTGCGTGACCGCCACTGGCGCAAGAGCCTGTTCTTCAACGCCACCGGCGCCCTGCTGTCGGCCGTCGTCTTCCTCACCGCCGGCCTCACCAAGTTCACCGAGGGCGCATGGGTCGCCGTGCTCGCCGTCGGACTGTTCCTCGTGGTGACGATGCGCATCCGGCACCACTACGAGACCGTCAGCAACGCGCTCCGTCTGCACCGGCACGCCATCGAGTTGCCCACCCCCACCCTCCCCGGCCCCGACGCGACACAGCCCCCGGCGACAACTCCGCAGCTGCCCGAGGCACCCCCGGACGCCCGGACGGAAGAGGAGGACGAGGAGACACCCGAGGAGATCCGCCACCTGTCGGTCGTCCCCATCGCGACCATGGACCTGGCCGGCATGCGCGCACTGGCCTACGCCGCCTCGCTCCACCAGCCCGTACTCGCCGTTCACGTCAGCCCCGAAGAGGACGAGGCCGAACGCTTCCGCGAGTACTGGACCCTGTGGGGCGACCACCTCCCGCTGGAAGTCGTGGTCTCCCCCTATCGCGCGATCGTCGCACCACTCGTCCACTACATCGAAGCCCTGCACGCAAAGCGCCCGGACCTCACCTTGACGGTCATCCTGCCGGAGATCGTCACGATGCGCCGGCGGTACCGGCTGCTGCACAGCAGGATCGCCCCGCGGCTGCGGCACGCGCTGCGCCCACTGCCGAAGATCGTCATCACCACCGTCCCCTTCCACGTGTAGCCCCCTCCCCGTGGTTGCCGGCAGGGTTCGGGGTGTGCGGTGCGGTGTGTCCGGGGTGACGTCTCGCGAGTCGACGGTCTGTCAGAAGTCGTAGGGCTTCTTGGTGTTCCAGTTGAGGACGTCGGCTTCGTTCCAGGTGAACTGGGGCTTGTCGCCCTTGGTGTCGACGGAGTAGTAGGGGCCGTCGTGGCCGTT
>NZ_JAJCXB010000095.1 GCF_020564935.1 Streptomyces pinistramenti | reverse complement strand
CCTGCGATTCGTGCGGGACTTTCCTTTGACCGTTCCCGCGGTGTGGACACCACTTTTCCCGGGGCCGCTGACGTCCCGGCAACGCCTCACTCACGTCCCGCAAACACACCACACACGAACGGACAAGGCAGCGCCGCGCCGCCTCCCGGAGCCGGGCGCACCCTCGGCACGTTTGGTGTCAGGTTCACGGGCGAGGCCGAGTTCGGCCGTCAGGTGTGTGCTTCCCGGTGGGCCCGGAGGAACGCGGCGGCGGTGGCCTCGGCGCTCTCCCGGCCGCTTTGCCAGTTGGTCACGGAGATCCGCACCGCGGCCTGGCCGGTCCAGGTGGTGGGGGTGACCCAGCAGGTGCCGCTGCTGTTGAGACTGTCCACCACGGCCCGGATGTGCTGCTCGTCACCGATGTGCAGCAGCACCTGATTGAGCGTCACCGGCGCCAACAGGTCGATGTCGGTTTCCGGTTCGAGGAGGCGGCCCAGTGTCCGGGCCGCGGTGCAGTTGCGTTCGATGACGGCGGCTATCCCCTGGCTGCCCTCGTGGTGCAGGACCGCCCAGAGAGTCAGCGCCCTGGCGCGCTGCGAGATCTCCACCCGGTGATCCATCGGATCCCTCCCGGTGCGTTCGGTGGTCTGCAGGTAGTCCGCGTTGAAGCGCACCGCCTCGCGTAGCGGTGCCGGGTGGGCGCACAGGGCGATCCCGCAGTCGTGGGGCGTGTTCAGCCACTTGTGGCCGTCGCAGGCCCAGGAGTCCGCCAGCTCCAGCCCCTGCAGCAGCGGGCGTAGGGCGGGGGACGCGGCGGCCCACATGCCGAAGGCCGCATCCAGGTGGAGCCAGCCTCCGTGCGCTCGGGTGAGGCCGGCGATCTCGGAGAGGGGATCCACCGAGCCGCAGTCCGTGGAAC
Organism: Streptomyces pinistramenti; assembly: GCF_020564935.1. Classification (GTDB taxonomy): domain Bacteria; phylum Actinomycetota; class Actinomycetes; order Streptomycetales; family Streptomycetaceae; genus Streptomyces; species Streptomyces pinistramenti. Next base: position 14,626 of record NZ_JAJCXB010000095.1, on the reverse strand, counting down.
CGACTTGTCCGCACACGATGAGGCCGCCGGTCATCCGGGCCACCAGCTCGGACAGGTGGTGCACGTCCATGCGACCGTCGTTGCCGGCGTGGACGCGGACGACCTGGCCCCCCAGGCCCAGCAGTCGCAGGCACCGGAGCACGGAGACATGGGTGTGCTCCCCGACCAGGACGGTCAAGGGCGGGGACCGGTCCATTCCCCGCTCGTTGACGTCCCACCCCACCGCGTGGAACTGCTCCTGCCTGGCGGCCGCCAGGCACGCCAGATTCGCCGTGGTGCATCCCGAAGTCAGCCCTATCGCCGTATCCCTCGGCAGCGCGAACAGGTCGGTCAGCCAGCGTTCGCAGACCTCTTCGGCAACCGAAGCCAGGGGACTGGTCTCGTAGACGGCCGCGCACTGGTCCCAGAGGCTCACCAGCCAGTCGGAGGCGATCCCGATCGGCAGTGCGCCACCGATCACATAGCCGAAGCTGCGCGAATCCCCTGAGGGCATCAGTCCCGTCTCACCGGCCTCGATGAGGAGGCGCAACGTCGTGAGCTGTGTGTTTCCCGCACGGGGCAGGGCTCCGCCCAGCAGGTGGTCGAGGCGGTCCGGGGCGCGGGGCCGCACCGGTCGCGGTGTCTCCAGGAACGCGCGGGCGTACTTGGCCACGGCGTCCAGGAGGTCGGACTCCGTAGGGGTGACCCGGCCGTTGCTCGTGTTCCGCGGATCGAATTTTTCGCTCATCTCATCTCGCTGTGCCATGAGCCAGGAGGCGGCGACGGCGGGATTGCGGCGGGGTCAGCCGACGGCTGCCACCGGTGGTCGCCAGATGGGAAAGATCTGCGGTCCGCCGGGCAGCGTCACCGCAGGTCCCAGCCGGCGCTGCCCCAGACGCTCGTACAGGGCCAGGTTCCGCGGCGACGAAGCTTCCGCGTAGGCACCGGCCCCGTCCTGGTCCGCCAGTGCGAAGACGCATCGCTTGAGGCGGGTGCCCAGGCCGTTGCCCTGCTCCTGCGGGTGAGCGGCCACAAAGGTGCCGTAGTAGTGGGGCGGGAAGTCCTTGGGGTGTCGGGCGTCGAGTGTGGTCAGGACGTGGACGATCATTTCCGATTCGGGCCCGAGTTCATGACGCAGCGAATGGAGAAGGTGGTTCTTGGCTTCTTCCGGCTGCATCACGGCATCGGGTGGGAAGAACATGCTGACGGCTCCGTAATCTTTGGCTTGCAAGGCAAAGCCGCCATGAGAGAAGGTGTGCCCGATCATGACCGTAAAAAACTTTTCCAGGAGGGATTTACGCGTCTCCTCATCGGGAAATATCCATTGGAACACGGGGTCATCGGCGAAGGATTCCCGGTAGGTCGACACCATGGCGTCCTGATCGCCGGAAGCAGCGAGACGGCAGGAAAAATCGGTTGCCAGTTCCGTGAAATTCATGAGGTCCGTCCTCCGTGTAATCGAGTGGGAAGGGTGATCAGGGCTGGAGTTTTTGCACATCGCGAGCCCGCATGTCGATCCTGCTTCCCGTGTGCCGTGCCACCTCTTCGTGTGTGGCGTACCAGACCCCTTCGTGCGCACACCCGGTGATGTAGGCCAGCAGTTCTCGCAGGATCAGCACGCGTGACCGGTGGCCGATCACATGAGGGTGCAAGGTGAGCTGGAAGAGGCCGCCGGCGGCGAGAGCGCCATCGAACTTGTCCTTCCATATCTGCAAAACTTGACGAGGTGCCATGGCCTGCCGGTCTGCCGGGTTGTCAGGAAAATAGGGGGCATCGTCCCGGATCCAGGCGACGGGAATTTCCATCATTCCGGTGTGCTTGCCATGATTCAGCAGCTCGTAGGGTTCATCGTCGGCCATCATGGAGGAGTCGTACATCAGGCCGAGGCGCTGCGCGATCGGCAACGTGTGCGCGCTGAGGTCCCACCAGGGCGTACGCATACCCCGAGGTGCTGTACCGGTATAGCGGCGGAGGACTTCCAGGCTGCGTCCGGCCAGATCGGACTCCTCCTGCTCGGATAGTTCGCTGCACCGTTCGTGGATCCAGCCGTGCGCCCCGGTCTCGTGCCCCTCGGCCTGAATGGACTCGACGCCCTGCGGGTCGAGCTGAACCGAAACGGCCGGGATGAAGAAGGAAGCCCGGACGTTGAACGCCGTGAGCAGTTCAAGGATTTTCGGAAGGCCGACCCGCGCACCGTAATGTGATTGCGAAATGCGGCCGGGAGAAGTTTCTTTCAGGCAGAAAGCCGCCGTCTCGTTGTCGACGTCAAAGCTGATGGCCACGGCAACGGAAGCCTTTTCGGGCCAGCCGGAAGAGTCCGATCTCCCCCGCAGCCAACCCGGCTGGCGAGGTTTCTCCATTTTCCCTCCGGCCAGCGCCAGGGCTGCTCGGGGAACGTGCTCTGTGCCGGCCGTCCCGACATGTTCATCTGGTTCTCCATGGAGCATCCGTTCCAGCGTCCAGGGATCCCCGGAGCCACTGCTCACGAATGCCATGGAACGAGTGGTAAGTTGCCGGTGAACCTGATTACTTGCAACTGTGAAGAGAAGTTGCGCACTTCGATGATTGACTGTCCAGTCGGAACTCCGAACGCATGGTGTTCGATCTCGTGACGTCATGATGTGCCGCAGGCCGATTCCCATGGTCAACCCTCGGGATTGGTCACGCCGTCGGTGAGAACCGGAGACCGGAAGCGCGTAAACTGCCCGCTGTCGGACTCTCGCGGACCGGGCCGCCCCGCAGTATTTATGAGGAGCGAGAGAGCGACTCGGCGAGCTGGGCCCCATGGTTCGAGGGGGTGCGGCGGAGTCGCCGGAACCGCTGTACCGACGTCCCGTCAGCGAAGTCCTCGCCCTCCTGCGTGCCGTTCCCGTTGGCACGCCGGATGACCCGGAATGTCCCCTGCCCGCCACGGCTTCGGCGGGGTCGAATGCAACCCAGAAAAACCAGCTCATGAGCGGTAGCGGTGGGATTTGAACCCGTCAAGATGATGCTTCTCACCTGCAATTTTTTCCGGATGCCCAGATGGGCAGGGGTGTTTCGGTGCCGCTGGATGGCGTTCCGTGCTGCTCGATGACGGCATGTGCTGCACGTGCGACACATGCCGTCGGGGCTCGCCCCGCGACACCGGGGTTCTGTGCGCGGCCACGGATATTTGCATGAGCAATTATTCTCGGCGAGGTGAAACGGGCTGAGTCGTCGACCCGTTCTGGTTACAGACTGTGAAGCCGTAGCAGGTGGAAGCGGTGTGGTGACCAGCGCTTGATGCGGCTGCGGATGGCGGGGACACCGAAGCCGAGGAGGGTTGTTTCGAGGATACGGGTGGTCATCTCGATGTAGGTGCCGGTGGCGATGAGGTTCTGCCCGGAGGGGCGGAGGGCCACGGAGGTTACGAATGCGGTCATTTTTCGCGACGCCCTGGCATCGTCGAGATCGCCCGCCAGCTGCTGGAAGAGGGGTGGACGGTCGAGCCGGATGACCTGGTGCACATCTCGCCGTACCTGGCTGGCTCACGCCGTTCGTAGACGCTCACCCGGCGGCCCCGTTCGACACTGTCCGCACAGCGCACGAAGTGTGCGCCCAGGGTGCGTTGCTTGGCACGGTCGGCTGTCGAGTCGTCTTGGCGGGGCCCGGGATCGGTGACAAGCACTATGCGCCGAGCGCCCAGTATCGCGCGCTCTATGTCGCGCGGCCCGGCCTCTATGCCCTTCAGGGTTCCTGACTCCACCGGTCCCTGGGCCAAGGCCAGGTCCCGCAGGCCCGCGAACGCGTGGGGTGAGACAAGGGCGGTGTCGCGGCGTGCGGCGGGAATGTAGAGCACGCCGTCGGCAGCGCCGCGGACCTGGCCGACAGCGGCTGCCGCGGTAAGTACATCGTCGACGCGGTTCTGTTCGGTACGCACGCGGAGCTCGATCGGGAGAAGCGCCAGGAAGGCCGAGGCGAGAGCGGCGGGGAGCAGTATGGCGGCGGGTGTTCTCAGTCGCGTCGCGAGCACGGCGAGGAGGGCGCCTATGAGGAGCGCGAGACCTGCATACGCGAACAGCACATAGCGCGTCACGTAGAGAGGTTTGATCAGGGAGATCAACGTCAGACCGACCTGGGGGACCGCACAGAGCGGGAGTCCGACGGTGGCCAGGTTCACGCGTGCCCGAGGCGCGTGCTCGCGTATGCTCCCCGGCATGCGCGCGTGCGCCAGCCGTGAGCAGAGGGCTGTGATCGTCACGGTGACCAGCACGCCGAGTAGCGTCGACCAGCCGAGCGGCTTGATCCAGGAGACCTGCGAGGCTTGGGCCCGGCTGGCCAGGATCAGCGGCAGGGCCGCGAGAACAGCCCCGAAGGCGGCCAACAGCCACCCAACCCGTCGAGCGCGGTCAGGGCGGCCACACGCCACCGTCACACCGTGCGCGACCAGCGCGAACAGCGAGAACCAGTTGAGCAGCGCGGCGATCAGAATGGCCACCGCATACCAGGCCCACCGCCGACTGCCCGGCCGCTCAAGGGCGCTTATGAGAAGCCAGGTAGCGAGTACCACGAAGGCGAGGACAAGGGCGTACGAGCGGCCCTCTTGGGCGAACTCCTGGACTGCCGGAATGACCGCCAGGGCCAGCCCCGCACCTATCCCGGCCCAGCGGTCCGAAAGCCGGGCGCCGACGAGCGCCGTCAGGCCGCACGCGGTGGCGGTGGCGAGGACGGAGGGCAGCCGCAGGGTGACCAGACTGTCGCCGAAGAGGGCGAACACCCCGTGCATCACCACGTAGTAGAGGCCATGGACGACGTCGACCTGGCCGACGAGGTGCCCTATCTCGGCCAGGGACCGATGCGCTGACTGCCAAGTTGCCGCCTCGTCGCGCCACATGCTGTATTCACGCGTGATACCCCACAGCCCCAGAGCGAGCGAAAGGACGGCCGGGCTGAGGAAGATGGCCACGCGGCCGTGCCGCACTGCGCCCCTGAACTTTCCCATGGTGCCGTGGGCGGTCCGGTCCGACCGTCCGAACGTCCCGGCGGCATCCAGGCCATTCCTGCCGTCCTGCTCGGCACCGACTCCGCCGTCATCCGGGGCCCCTCGCAGGACCCGCTGGTCACTCGCCATGCGGACGCCACTGCGACGACTGGCGCTGCGCTGCACGGGAGCCCCACCACCAAGTCAGTACGGCGAGCGTGGCAAGGGCTCCCGCCGTCGCGGTGAGCATCCCGCTGGACAGCTCCACGCCATTGGCCTCGCTCACCTGAGGCATGGCCAGCCAGGATGCGACGATGACGCTGGTGGCGATCGTCGCGAGCATCGGGACCAGCAATGTCCACAGGGCCGTGGAGTAGTAGATCTTGCGTTCACCGGTGAGCACGCTCAGGGGAGCGACCACGTGGCTGAATCGCAGGAATTCGGCGAGGTTGGCGAGGACGATGCCAAGGGCGACGATCAGCACACCGGGGAGGCCGAAGAAGATGGCCCAGCGGCCATGGGCGACTTGGTTATTGGCACCGACCAGCCATGAGCCACCGGGTGATTCGACGGTGACCGCGGCCAGCGGCAGGGCGTCCCTCAAGAGCTGGTTGATCTGCGCCTCGGGAAGGTCCTTGCCGTCGGATGAGGCCAGCACGACGGTTCGGGGAGCGCTGCCCGTACCGGTTGGCAGCACAGGCCCTTGTTGTGCCGCTATTCGCTCACCGCCAGGGCTGGTCCAGAGGACGGCTTCGGCGATCCGCTGGTCGGCACTACGCACAGCGGTGGAAGTGGGCTCACGCGAGCAGGTGAGTTGCACGGCCTGCAACGCCGGACACGAGCCCTGGAGCCGAACCGCGGCCCCTGGAGCCGAGTCCGTCGGCGGATACAGTGCGATCATCTCCGTTCCCCGCGGGAAGCGCTGGAGAACCGGGTCCAACTGCTGTCGTGTCAGGACGCCGGCATCAATGTGCATGAGCAGCATGCTGGTTCCGACTCTGTTCACCGTGGCTTGCGCGGCCCGCGCGCTTTCGCCGAACTGGGAGTTCTTCAGCTGAACCTGGCTCACCAGTACCAGCGCGATGCCGACCCCGGCGACCAGGCGAGAGACCACTCCTGGGTGCGCGGACGCGTGTCGGCCGGCGATGAGAGCGCCCGCGCCGCCGGTGCGTCGCGTTGAGCGGGCCAGCCGAGCGCCGAGAGCGGCGGCACCGACCGCGACTGCGCACGGCAAGGTCGCCATGGCGGCCACCACGCCGGTGTTGTACAGCTTCATTCTGAGATCGGCATACTGGGCAGGGTCGAGCTGAGCCGGCCCCCAGACGGTGCCGACCACCAGCAGCGGGCAGGCGAGAGCAGCCCAACGCACCATGTGCCCCTTGTGGGCGGCAAGTCGTGTGGCGCGTGTCCTTCGGCGCCGCCCCGTGCGGTGCAACGCGCACACGAGCAGGAGCAGCACAGCTGCGGCGGCGCATCCCATCACCGGAACCGCCCACCACCAGCGTTGCAGGTCAGCTGCCGAAACCCAGTAGTTGATCCAGGGAAGCCGGAGGTTTCCTGCGGCCATCACGCACAGGCCAGGGAGCATTCCCAGGGCTGCGCCCGCGAGTATCGGGGCCGCGGACTCCCCGACATTGAGCAGGACTCGGTGGCGCCCGCCGCCGCCCAGGGCGCTGACCAGCGCCGTGCGCTTGTCACGTCCCGCCGATCCCATACGGGCAGCGACAACAGCGAGAGCTCCGGCCGGCAGCAGAATCAGATAGAGGGCTGTCAGGAACTTCCCTTCGTCGGCGACGAACAGCGGATCGCCGGTCCGCAGCCCCTTCTCCCCACCGAACCCGACGATGGAGAGAGCCGCCTTCTTGTCCAACTGCCGGTCGGTGGGGTTGACATAGCCGTACTTTTCCCCCGGACTGGCCAGCCCTTCATCGCGAATTGTTCCAACCAGCTTGCCGTACCGGCCTACGGCTCCTTCAGACTCCAGAGCCTGCACGAGGCTTGGAGACAGCAGCGCTTCGCCCGGAGCCGGCCACTGATCAATGCCTGGGGGAAGTGGCATGTCCTTGGCCAGCGGACGCAGGTAGACCAGGCTGAATTGCCGGCCATCGATCTCGTCGAAGTCATTCTTGCCCAAGGCCACCGGGTGGCGATCAGGAAAGGCATCCTTGAACTGCAACGCCCGGTTCGCCGAGCGGAGTTCGATGCCTTCGTAAGTTGCGTGCACCGCAACCATCGACGTCAGGCCCAGCGTCAGCACGGCGGTGGCCAGCAGCAGGGCAACCGCCCTGACGTGACCGCCGCCCGCCCGCAGCCCCGAGGCCCGGCCCATGCGCAGAAGCTGCCCCGACAGTGAGCGCTCCCTCATGACCGGACTCCCGGGTCACGCCGCACGAGCGTGGCGTTCTTGAGTTCCCAGCAACGGTCCGCCCGGTCAGCCACCTCGGCGTCATGCGTGACGACGACCAGTGCACAGTCGTGTCGTCTGGTCACCGCGAACAACACCTCTGTCACGCTGTCGCGGGTTGCGGCGTCGAGTGCCCCAGTCGGTTCGTCGGCCAGCAGTACGGCGGGGTCGTTGATCAAAGCGCGCGCTACAGCGGTGCGCTGCCGCTCGCCGCCGGAAAGCCGGCCGGTGGGCACTCCCCGGTAGGGCACGGAGAGTTCACCGAGCAGTTCCTCGGCGCGCTGGTACGCCCGCTGGGCCTTGCTTCCGCCCAGCAGGGCCGCCAACGCGACGTTCTCCACCGGGGTCAGTTCGGGCAGCAGCTCCCCGAACTGGAAGACCACTCCCATGTGCCTGCTGCGGTGCCGTTCCAACGCCCGCCGACGCATCTTGGCGATGTCGCCACCGGCTACCTGCACCGACCCTGCCGACGGTCGGATCAGCCCCAGGAGGCAGCCGAGCAGTGTGCTCTTGCCGCTTCCGCTCGGCCCCACCACCGCCGCCGACTGCCCTGCAGACACCTTCAGGTCCACTCCGTCAAGCAGCACCCGGTCAGCGACCTCGTACCGAAGACCGGTTACTGCCAGCATCGGCTCCACTGTTGCTGCGCCGTCCATTCCCTGCCCCCTGGAGCACTCTCGCCAGTCATCAACCTGGCACGACAAGGCAGGAGGGGCGGCGGTTCCGTCGCCCCTCCTGCCTTTTGATCCTCAACTTCTGCGTTGGGGGTGACTGAGCGTTCAAGCCACCCGGCATGGCATCAGCCGCGGTTGAACTTGCTGCACTCGTCGTCGTTGTCCGGCACCCAGTTGCAGGTGCGGAGCTGCGTGACCTTGCCCCCGTGGTTGCTGTAGACGGTGCTCCCGTTGATCCCCGACTTGTTCCACAGGGTGTAGTAGTCGGACGGATCCGTGGTCCGGTAGTAGTCAGCGTGGGCCTTGACGTTGACCTTGTGCATCTTCAGGCCGACCTGGTCATTGTTCGATCGCGTGTAGGAGTACGCCTGGCCGCCCGGCGACCACGCCTCGAGAGCAGACGCCGAAGTCGCCCCCATCAGCGTCGTGCCGACGACCACGAGGCCCACGACCGTCTTCTTCATTCTGCAATCCCTCCCTGAATGGGTGTTTCGGCACTGTTGCCGGAACAACCCTTGAGTGCGCCATAAAGTACGAACTCCACCTGAGCGCGATCAAATGTTCGATCGCTCAAATGTCCGGAACCTTGCACTGCACTTCAAGCGAAAAGCAGTGACCAATATCGACATAAAAGGATAAATCGCCGCGATCGGAGCAAGTGACTCAAGGTGAAGGATTGGCTGAGTTTGAGCAGTAGGAACGACATCATCGGCCAGGAGTTAATGTGGGTGATATCTGCTGATTCATTGGATAGCGGACGGGGCGAGGCAGCCTCGAACGAGACCTGTCGATCGAGCGGCCGGCCTCCGGGCAGATCTCGGGCGGGGCCTGCTCACGTTCAGCCTGTGTCCTGGAAGCAGTCGGTACGGCGAGGGCGCGGCCAGCCTTCCGGGCGTGAGCGATCTGCCGGGCCAGCCGGCTCACTCTGCATCGCGTCGCTGACGTGGGAGTGCATGACGCCCCGGTCTCCAGTGGCTTCGGTGCTCGGCATCGACCTTCACCGAGGCGGAGCCGAAAGTTGCGGATTTGTGTGCGCCAGTTTCTGCGGGACTGCACGGACGATCATCGTCGCGAGCGGCTGCGCGATCTCGCTGACCTGCGGCGGGTAAGACAGGGGGTCGGGCGCGACGGTACGCGGTTGATCATCTGTATCGCCGCAGCGGCGTCCGCCGCGAACCGAGCGGTGCTCCTGGACATGGGCGTGAAATATTCCAGGTCGTGAGTCGAAGCGTGGGTCACCAGAGACTCAGGGGGCGTCCCGCCGCTGCCGTGATCTCGACGCTCCGGGCGATGTCCGCCGCGGGGCCGCCTCTTGCCCGGCCGACCCGTATGGCCGCGCCGATGGCCCGTGAACGGTCGGCTGGACCGCGGAGGTCCGCCAAGGGACTGCTGGGATCGAGGCACCGGGCCAGTCATTCGGTCCGGTTCTCCGCCGGGGTGCCGACGGGAGCGGTTGTCGCGGGTGCTCGCGTGCCCGGTGTCCGAGATGCCCGCGAGCCAGAACCAGCAGCCCGACTCCGGCATCGGGGAACGTCGCGCTCACCTCGCTGGAATCCGTGGGTGGCGGTCCCACCGAGGGCTGCTTCAGAAGCCCTTGCTCGTAGGGGAGTTGGCGACAGAAGCGCTCTCGTTGGGGTTCCTGTGCAACACAATGTGCTGCACGTGCAACACGCAAAACACCCCCCTGACCACGTTTCCGCAGTTCAGAGGGGTGTTACAAGCGGTAGCGGTGGGATTTGAACCCACGGAGGAGTTGCCCCCTCACGCGCTTTCGAGGCGCGCTCCTTCGGCCGCTCGGACACGCTACCGAGAGAGAGCTTAGCCCAAGAGGGCCCGTGCGCCGAAATCGGATGCCGGGGGCCGTCGCGGGCGGGGTCAGCGGTCGCGGAAGAAGGTGGTCAGGAGGGCCGCGCAGTCCGCTTCGAGTACGCCGGTGATGACCTCGGGGCGGTGGTTGATGCGGCGGTCGCGGACCACGTCCCAGAGGGAGCCGACGGCGCCGGCCTTCGCGTCGTAGGCGCCGTAGACGACGCGGTCGACGCGGGAGAGCACGATCGCGCCCGCGCACATCGTGCAGGGTTCGAGAGTGACGACGAGGGTGCAGCCGGTCAGCCGCCAGTCGCCGGCGCGGCGCTCGCCGGCGGTGTCGTGGAGTGCGGTGTCGCGCAGGGTGCGGGCGGCCGCCCGCAGTGCGAGGACCTCGGCGTGCGCCGTCGGGTCGCCGGTGGCCTCGCGGGTGTTGTGGCCGGTGCCGAGTACGGCGCCGTCGGCGGACAGCACGAGGGCGCCCACCGGGACGTCACCGGTCGCGGGGGCGTGCGCGGCCTCCGCCAGCGCCTGCCGCATCGGTGCGATCCAGGGATCGCGCAGCGGGTCGGGCGCCGGGGAGGGGAAGGGGGCGGATGGGGGGACGGTCATGTCCCCAGTGTCGGGGACGTGACCGGGAGCGCGGGCCCGGCACAGGGCGGACGCGGGCCCGGCGGGGCTCAGCGCACGGCCTCAAGAACGTCCGTGCAGCCGAGGGCGTCGGCGATCTGGGACAGGGCGTCGCTTTCGAGCACGAGCAGCTCTTTCGGCTCGACGCCCAGGTCGCTGAGGAGTTCGACGTCCCCCAGCGGGCCGGGTGGCGGCGCGTGGCTCGTGGACTCCGCCGTCGTCTCGTTGTCGTCGTTCGGATCCGTTTCGGGTTCGCCGTCCTCCGTACCGTCCAGGTCGAGGCTGTCGAGGTCGGACGCGTCGTCGTCCTCGCGGCCGAGCAGTTCGTCGGTCAGCATGGCGCCGTACGAGCTTTTGGCGGCGGCGGCCGCGTGCGAGACGAAGATGCGAGGGTCGTCCTCGCCGTCCACGCGGACGACGCCGAACCACGCGTCCTCCTGTTCGATGAACGCGACCACCGTGTCGTCGTCGACCGCCGCCTCCCGGGCCAGATCGGCCAGATCGGTCAGCGTTTCCACATCGTCGAGCTCCGTATCGCTCGCTTCCCACCCGTCTTCGGTGCGCGCGAGCAGTGCGGCGAAGTACACCGTGACTCTCCCACTGTCTTAACGTGCCGGGCCGGGCGGGGCGACGCGGATGCGCCACTGGTCCCGCCCCCGTCGGAATCGTGGCAGAAACAACGCGTCCGCGCGGGGTCTTCGGCGCTGCGTCGTGCGGCGGTTGTGAGAGATGTCGCTCACGTGCCGGAGCGCGGGCGGGGGCGTGGGGCGTTCCCGGGCGCGGGCGAACGGTGTGCGGGCCCGCGCGTGGCGCCTCGCCGCCCAGGTGGCGCGGGTCCGGCCGCGGCTACCAGCGGAACGTGCGCATCCGCACGGCCTGACGCATCCGGGCGGCCCGTGCGCGGCGCGGCTGTACGCGGTCCCGCAGCTCCTTCGCCTCGTGCAACTCGCGGAGGAATTGGGCCCGTCGCCGCCGGCGCGCCGCGTCGCTCTCGGCCTCGCGGGCGCCGGACGCGGGGTCCGGCGTGTCGTCGGACGGCTGGGGGTCGGCCACGCGGCACACACCACCTCGGGAGGAGGTCATCGCCCGGGGCCGAGCCGGCGCACCGGGGTACGTGCCCCCTTTCCCGCGATGCGGCGGTTTGATGCCCCGGCTCCTGCGGGCCGGGTGAGCGCCTGGGCGGGGCACCGGGCGGGCGCCGGGGCCCTCCGGCTCGGTTAGTGTCGATGTCATGCGGATCCACGTCGTCGACCACCCGCTGGTGGCGCACAAACTCACCACGCTGCGCGACAAGCGCACCGATTCCCCCACGTTCCGGCGGCTCGCCGACGAGCTGGTCACCCTGCTCGCGTACGAGGCCACCCGCGATGTGCGTACCGAGCAGGTCGAGATCGAGACCCCGGTGACGACGACCACCGGCGTGCGGCTGTCCCACCCGCGCCCCATGGTCGTCCCGATCCTGCGGGCCGGTCTCGGCATGCTGGACGGCATGGTCCGGCTGCTGCCCACGGCCGAGGTCGGCTTCATGGGCATGGTGCGCAACGAAGAGACGTACGAGGCGCAGACCTACGCCACCCGGATGCCCGACGACCTCTCCGGCCGTCAGGTGTACGTCGTCGACCCGATGCTGGCCACCGGCGGCACGCTGGTCGCCGCGATCCGCGAGCTGATCAAGCGCGGTGCCGACGACGTCACGGCGATCTGCCTGCTGGCCGCGCCGGAGGGTGTCGAGGTCATGGAGCGCGACCTGGCCGGCACGCCCGTGACGGTGGTCACCGCCGCGGTCGACGAGCACCTGAACGCCGACCGGTACATCGTGCCGGGACTCGGCGACGCGGGCGACCGGATGTACGGCACGGCGGGCTGACGCCTGCCCGTACCCACCACGGACACCACCCGGGCCCCTCGCCGCTACGGCGAGGGGCCCGGGTCAGTTTTGCAGGGGACGCGTCAGCACTTCTCGGGAGCGGGCGTCGTCGGGGCGGGACGGTTGAGCTGCGCCAGGGACTTCTCGGCGTCCTTCGCCGCGGTCAGGTCCTTGAAGGCGTCGCCGATGATCAGGTCGACGGACGTGTCCTTGCGGTCGTCGGTCTTCTGCCGGGCGCCGGTGAGCTGGGTGCCGAGCACCTTCAGCGGGCCGTCGGCCGACGCCTTCGGGCCGAGCAGCAGGCCGCTGGCGGTGACCTTCTTGTCGTAGGCCGCCGGTGCGTTGCCGACCTCGCCGATCCTGAAGCCGCGCTTTTCCAGTGCGTCGGCGGTGCGCTTGGCGAGGCCGCCGCGCGGGGTGGCGTTGAAGACGTTGACGGTCACGGCCGCGGGCTTGGGCAGCGGGGTGCCGGCTGCGGGCCTGGCCGGTTTTCTGCCCTCGTCGGGCCGCCTGTCCCCGCATTTCCTCTTGTTCTCGGCGGCCTGGGCCTTGCCCGCGGTGCCGCCGAAGACATCGATGAGCTGCAGGGTGCCCCAGCCGGCCAGGCCCAGGACGCAGACCGCCGCGACGAGGGTGAGGGCGATCCGGCGGCGGTGTCGGGGACGACGCATCCGCGGATACCTGTCGCCCGTGATGCGGTACTTCTTACCGCCCATGCCAGGGGGCGTCAGCATGCTCATGGGCGCAGCGTAGTGCGGGCCCGTGCGCATGCCTACTAAATGATCAATGCGTGGCGTGAGAGGCAACCCAAAAGGGCCAATCGCGGCAAGGGGGAGCTGGGATCGGCGCCGCCGCGGGACACGCCGGGGCCGGCGGGTGGGCTCAGCCCAGTTCGAGCACCCGGGCGTGCAGTACCTGGCGCTGCTGGAGGGCGGCGCGGACGGCGCGGTGCAGCCCGTCTTCGAGGTAGAGGTCGCCCTGCCACTTCACGACGTGGGCGAAGAGGTCGCCGTAGAACGTCGAGTCCTCGGCGAGCAGCGTTTCGAGGTCGAGCTGCTGCTTGGTGGTCACCAACTGGTCGAGGCGTACCGGGCGCGGGGCGACATCCGCCCACTGACGGGTGCTCTCCCGGCCGTGGTCCGGGTACGGCCGCCCATTTCCGATGCGCTTGAAGATCACACGGAAAGCCTACCGGGCGAGCGGCCGCGGGCGCAGCCATGCGGCGGGAGTATGAAGGAGACAATCAGCGGTAAATCCGGATCGATGCCTCGGTGTGCCGAAGATCAGGAGTGCGGGTGGGGTGCGGAGCCGGACTTTCGGGGCCGCCAAGAGTTGTACACAGGCTGTGGACGGTGAATGCCGGGCGCGGTGCGGGATGTTCACCAGCGGAGGGCGTCGGCGCGGTGCGCCTGCCAGTACGTGACCCGGGCGGTGTCCGGCTCGACGCGTACCGGGCCGCTGCTGTCCAGGCCGACCTGGGCCGGTGCGGCTCCTGTCGCCAGTGCGACGCCGAACTGGGAGATCCGCGGGTGGTGGTGCCCGAAGGCGTGGCCTGTCGTGGTGCGGATCGTGGCGTAGGCGCTCTGGTGCGGGGCGAGGGAGACCGGGTTCCGGGGGCGGCTGGCCGTGATCACGGGGACCGCCGCCCGCTGTCTTTCGGTGAGGCGCAGCAGCGGGTAGGGCTGGGCGGCGAAGGTGCATGTCTTGTCGGCGTAGTTGGTGACGGTCAGCAGCAGCGGGCCGTCCGGCCGCTTCCCGTGTCCCGCGGGACCGGCCCGGAAGGTGAGCATTTCGGGGGTGCAGGCGACCGGGGTGCCGGTGTGGGGCGCGGAGTTGCCGTAGGCAGGGAAGGGGATCGCGGGTGCGGTGGCGGTGCCCGAGTCGCCGTGGCAGGCGGAGAGCGACAGTGCGGACGCGGTGAGCAGTGCGGCGGCCGCGATCCGGCGGCCGTGGCGCCCGGCGGCGGTGGCGAACGGCATGGGGCTCCCCTGGGCGTACGTCCTTGCGGTGGCCGGCGGCCCGCGGTACAGCGATCTTCCACGCAGGTGCTGCCGATCGGCTAACACGGGGCTAACGCACCCGCCGGGCGGTTCAGGAGGACGGTCCCGACTCCCGCGCGGAGGCTTCGGTGCGGGGCGTGGAGGACGCGGGCGACGACGGCGTGGGGACGGTGATCGGGGCGCTGCCCGGTTCCGGGACCGCCGTGGGCGCGGTGCCGGACGGGGTGCCGCGGGCCCGGCGGGGGTCCGGGGTGCGGGAGGGGGACGGGTGGCGCCGGACGGCGGACGGGTCGGGGAAGGGGGTGAGGTCGCTGGGGATGGGGG
>NZ_JAJCXB010000094.1 GCF_020564935.1 Streptomyces pinistramenti | reverse complement strand
ATGAGCCGGCGGCGCCCGCCGCCCCGGAGTCGGGCCCGCAGGCCGTGACTCCCAGGCTCAGCGCCGCCGCGGCGACAACGGCGGCGGCGATGCGGCGGCCGCCGCGGCCGCGGCGGGTGGCAGTGGCCGCGGCGGGTGGCAGTGGCGGTGTTCATCGGATCTCCCGTAGCTCTGTTCTCTCGTCTTGCTCCCGGACGACAACCAGCTTCGAAGACCGGGCTGGCGTTCCGCTAACAGACGACTAATGCGGCGCGGCGGCACGCCGCAACGGAGGGCTCGTCCCGAGCACGGCTCAAGGCCGCCGGGCGCCTCACGACCTCCGCGAGCAGGTCAACGGGTCGTGACATCCCCGCACTTGACGGCCGCTGCCAACGAGGCCCAGCCGTCGGCGGGGAAGATGAGCGCCGGTCCGCCGGAGTTCTTGCTGTCGCGGACGGGGACGATGCCGTGGGTCTGGGTGAGGGCGGGGGAGAGCTCGACGCAGTCCCCGCCATTGGCGTCGCTGTAGGAGGACTTGACCCACTCCGCGCGGCGTCTTCGGCGGCTTCCACGCGCCGCGCGGAACGGTGCTGTCGGCTGCTTCGGATGATGGGTACCTGCCTTACGGCCATCCGCACGCGGCATGGTTCCTGGCCTCCCAACTCGTCGTGGAGCTGCGGCGTTGCACGGTGGTCGACCTGGGGGCGGAGGTCGGATGACGGCCTCCCCGCCCCGCAGCCCCCTGAACGACATCCCCCGGAAGAGGCGGGACGGCAAGGAGTGCAGCGGACTCGCCCAGGGAATGCACCTCTTCGTATTCACATGAATGCGGTAAGTGACCTCTGGAGCGTGGATGGCGTCGAAGACTCCCCCTCGGCACGTCGCCTGCATCATGGACGGCAACGGCCGTTGGGCCAAACATCGCGGGCTCGACCGTATGCATGGCCATTTGGCGGCCAGGTCCGCCATCAATTCGGCCGTGGACAGTGCCTTGAGCGAAGGCGTCGAATGGCTGACCCTGTTCGCCTTCTCCACCGAGAACTGGTCACGTCCGGAAGAGGAAGTTCACTTCCTGGTGAATTTCCTCCCGCAACAGATGATCGGTCGTGAGGTGTCGCGTCTGCATCAGCGGGGCGTACGGATCCGGATTCTGAGCCGGGCCGACTCCCGCATCCCCGCGCCGACGATGGCCGCGCTGCGGGATGCCGAGAAACTGACGTGCGACAACAGCGCCCTGCATCTGACGCTCGCGTTCGACTACGGCGGGCGCCAGGACATCGTCGATGCCTCGCGTGCCCTGACCACACAGCAAACTCCCGACAATGAGATCACTGCCGAGACCTTCGCCCGCCATCTCTGCCGACCCGAACTCCCGGACGTCGACCTCCTCATCCGGACCGGAGGCGAACACCGGCTGTCCAACTTCCTGCTGTGGCACTGCGCCTACGCCGAACTCATTTTTCTCGACGTCCTGTGGCCGGACTTCCGCTCCGGGCATTTCCGGCACACCCTGGACCTCTACCAGCAACGCCAGCGCCGCTTCGGCGGCCTGATCCCGGAACAGCCGGGACCGGTGGACGCCGATGTCCCGTCGGACATCCCGCTCCCCATTCCCCCCGGCCACCTCACCCACACCACACCCGGCCTGTACGGCCTGCCCAGTCTGTCGGATCTGCTCAGCCTGCCCGGTGACTTCGCCGCCCACGTGGGCCTCAGTCTGCTGGACCGGCTCAAGACGGCAGGCGAACGGCGACCGGACCGGTGGTCATGACCTCATCCGGATCTCCGGCCGATGAACCGGCCCGTGCCGGCCGGGCGGTGTCCCTGCCGACGCTCCGTTCCCTGACCTCGCACGCCACGCCTTGGCGGCTCACGATGAGCGTCGCCGGCGTGCCCGAGGGCGCTCTGCGCGACGACTACACCGCCGCCGCCCGCCTGACGGCACGCAGATATCCGGCCTTCTACCCCGTCATACGTCTGCTGTTCCCCCCGGCATGGCAACCGCACTTCTATGCCCTGTCCGCCTTCGCCCTGCACGCCGACTGCCTGGTGGATGTGCCGGTGCGTGAGTGCGATCCGTCGCGGTTCCACGCCTGGGCCGGACAGGTCCGCCAGGGGCTGCTCACCGGGCAGGCCGATCAGCCGTTCCTGCGCGCCTTCCTGCACACCGTCGACGTCCGGAGTGTCGCGCACCGCGACGTGGAGGACTATCTGGTGGGCCAGGCCGAACGGCTGTGGACCACCGGCTACGCCACCGAGCAGGACCATGACGACGTCATCGACCACATCAGCATGCCGGCGGCCCGTATGCAGTGCGCCGTATGGCTCGCGGCCGCCGAGCCCGTGCCCGAGCGTCAGGTACGGCTGGTCATGGATGCCGCCCAGCGTGTGGACGATCTGGCCGACCTGGCCGCTGACCTGCGGCGCGGCTTCCTCACCATTCCCGAGGCGGACCTGCTGCGCTTTGGCGTCAGTCGCACCGACCTGGAGACCGGCCCTGACGCGTGCGGTGTGCGGGCCCTGCTCGCCCATATGCGCACCAAGGCGCGTATCGCCCTGGCGGCGGCCCGCGACGCCCTCGGAGACGCGGATGACGCGACGCAGTTCGTCTACGGGCTCGTCCTGGCGGGCTGCGAGCCGGTCATGAGCGGTGTGGAACGCCAGGGTGCGGCGCTTCCCCGTCACGGCATCATCCGGCAGGTGCGTCCCTCGCCCTCCGGCCTGCTCAACGACGCCCGGCGCGTGCTGCTCCGCCGCCTGCGCATGGCGTGGTGAACGACTCCCTGTTCCGTGCCCCTTGCCCCAACGTGCCCCGTATGCCCGTGCGGTGACGGGTCTGGCCGGGCGGTCCGGCGGAATCCTGTGCCGGGCGAGAGGGGAGGTCAGGAGAGGTGGGGCGGCTTTGCTGCCGGGCGCCCCTCCGGTCCCTGCCGGGCGTACCACTCGCGAGCCGGCATCGCGTAGATGACCTCGTCGCTCCATTCGCCGTCGAGAAATTCGTTCTCGCGCAGGTGGCCCTCGCGGCGCATTCCGAGGCGTTCCAGGAGGCGGGCCGATGCGGTGTTGCGGCCGTCCAACTCGGTCTGGATGCGGTGGAGTCGGAGGTCTTCGAAGCTGAATTGGGGGAGGGCTCGGGCGGCTTCGGTGGCGTAGCCGTGGCCGGTGTGGTCGGGGTGGAGGACGTAGCCGATGCCGCCCTGGCGGTGTGTCGTGCTGGTCAGCACGAAGGTGACGTCGCCGATCAGGTGGCCCGTTGCGCGGACCACGACGGCGAGTTGGAGGACGTCGCCGCTCGCCCGCAGGGTGGTGCGGGTCGTCTTCGTGGCGACGGATGCGCGGGAGGCCGCTGCGTCGAGCGGGCCCCGGTAGAGGTAGCGGCAGACGTCGGGCAGGGACTGGTAGGCGTGGATCGCCTCGGCGTCGTCGAGGGTGACCGGGCGCAGGTCGAGGCGTTCGGTGCGGAGGGGGTGGGCGGGGGTGCAGGGGAGTGGTGGGGGCGTGTGAGGGGTGGGCATCGGGTCGGCGTAGACAGCGCAGGTTGACAGGTGCAGCCCACTTCCCCCACCCTTTCACTACTTAATTAGTGGAATGACTAGGGGAGGGGACGCGGCCGATGGTTTTTCCGACCGGTCGGGCCTCGGGGCGCACCGCGATCGAGGCGGTCGGCCTCGGCAAGCGGTACCGCCGCCGCTGGGCGCTGCGCGACTGCACCTTCCGGCTGCCGGCCGGCCGCATCTGCGCGCTCGCCGGGCCCAACGGCGCGGGCAAGAGCACGCTGCTCTCGCTGGTCTCGGGCCTGGCCCGGCCCGCCGAAGGCGCCGTACGCGTCTTCGGCGCCGACCCCGCCGAACCGGCCGGGCGGGCCGGTATCGCGTACCTCACCCAGGGCAAGCCGCTCTATCCGCGGCTGACGGTCGCCGAGACGCTGCGGATGGGCCGCGCGCTGAACCCCGTCGGCTGGAGCCGGGAGCGCGCCGAAGGGCTCGTGCGCGAGGGGCGGGTGCCACTGGACGCCCGCGTCGGCAGCCTGTCCGGCGGGCAGCGCACCCGCGTCGCGCTCGCCGTCGCCCTGGGGAAGTGCCCCGAACTCCTGCTGCTTGACGAGCCGTTGGCCGATCTCGATCCGTTGGTGCGGCATCAGGTCGCGGCCCTGCTGATGGCCCAGGCCGCCGAGCACGGCACCACGATCGTGATGGCCTCGCACCTGCTCGCCGAGCTGGACGGGGTCTGCGACTACCTGCTGGTGCTGGGCGAGGGGCGGGTGCGTCTCGCGGGCGAGGTCGACGATGTCATCGGCGCGCACAGCCTGTTGATGGGGGAGCGGGGCGGGCCCGGCGCGGGGCTGCCGCCCCGGATCGCCGCGCACACCGTCGTCGAGGCGCAGGTCAGCGGGCGTCGGTTCGCGGCCATGGTGCGGCGGCAGGGGCCGGTCGACGGGCCGTGGGAGGCGGTCGAGCCCTCCCTGGAGGAGCTGTTGCTCGCGTATCTGCGGGCACCCGACGCGCCCGCCCTGATCGCGCCGAGCGCCGAGCCGATCCCGCGTCGCTCCCACGCGCCCGCCCGGACCGGGCGGGGCGCCGGGAGGGGGGAACCACGGCTGCGGCACAAGCCGGGCATCCCGGGAATGCCCCGCAACGGCCCGCGGCACCAGGACGGCACCGACCAGCAGCAGCACAACGGCGCGAGCGACACGAGCAGCGCGACAGACATGAGCGAGACGAGCGACATGACCGGCGTGACCGGCACAGGCAACACGAGCGACACGAGCGACACGAGTGGTCACCACGGCCACGGCGGCGGCAGTGACAACTGCGGGCGTAGGGGTAAGGGAGCGGCGGCATGAGTACGACGGCAGACCTTGGGGCGACCGGGCGCGGGCAACACGCGCAGGATGCGGACCGCGCGCCGGGAGGCGCCCCGGTGCGCGGGCTGCTGTGGCTGGTGTGGCGGCAACACCGCGTGGCGTTCGTGGTGTTGCTCGCGCTGATGGTGGCGGGCGGTGTCTACATGGCGGTGCTGCGCGGCCGGATGTCCGGCTTCCTCGACAGCCACCACATCGCGGGCTGCTCGCTGATCTCCCTCGATCCGCACTGCGCCGGCACCCAGAACGCGGTGGACGCCTTCCGCGCCTCCTACGGGTCGCAGCTCCGGCTCGCCGAGATGCTGCTGATGGCGCTGCCGTTCCTGGTCGGCATCTTCATCGGAGCGCCGCTGCTGGCCCGCGAGTTGGAGTCCGGCACCCACAAGCTCGTCCTGACGCAGTCGGTCGGCCCGCTGCGCTGGCTGGCCGCGAAGATCGCGCTGCCGGCCGCCGCCGCGGTGGTCACCTCGGCCGCGCTCGCGGCGGTGTTCATGTGGCTGTGGCAGGTCGGCGGCGAGGAGGTGTCCGGCTCCTACTGGTACTCCACGACCGCCTACGGCTCCCTCGGGCCGGTACCCGTCGCGCAGTGTCTGCTCGGTCTGGCCGTCGGCACGCTGGCGGGGCTGCTGCTGCGGCGGACGGTGGTGTCGATGGCCGTGACGCTCGGCGTGATGGGAGCCGTCAGCCTCGCGCTCCAGCAGCTGCGGCCGTACCTGATGGCGCCGACGACCGTGGTCTTCAGGGGCAACGAATCGCAGCAACTCAAGGACACCTCCTGGTTCCTGGAGCAGGGCCATCTCACCGGCACCGGATCCCGGATGCCCACCGGTCTCTGCGCGGCGGATCCCAGCTATGAGTCCTGCCTGCGCAGCCACAATGTCGTGGCGAGCTACGTCGACCAGCACCCGGTGTCGCACCACTGGCAGCTGGCCTGGACCGAGTCCGGCATCGTGCTCGTGCTGGCCGTGGTGGCGACGGTGATCGCCTTCCGGGTCATGAAGCGCCGGCACGGCTGACGGGACGGGCGCCGCCGGGCGCCCCGGACGGGCGGTGTCACCCGCCCGGACCCGCGGGGACGAGGAGGCCGGGCCGGGGACGACTGTCCCGGCCCGGCCTTCTGCCTGCCGGCTCCCGGTCCGGCCGCCTGCCGGTAGCCCCCCGCTTGCCTCGCCGCCACGTTCGCGTTACCGATCATTCAACCTCGCTTGCGAGCATCGGTGGATGCAGCCCGCTGTGCCGAACGTCCCCCACCCGCGGCTCCGTGTAGCGCCGCCTCCGTCCGACGCGCCTGAAATCGCCCAGACGCGGAAGAATGAGGACATGACCCAGCAGCCCAGCGCTCAGGCCCAGGCCAAGACCGAGAAGCAGGCGCCGGCGTCCGCCACGGCGTCGCCGCAGGTCAACGGGCCATCGGTGCAGCCGTCGGTGGGATCCATCGCGGCCCACCGCCCGAACGCGGTCGCCGGGACGGTACCGGAGCTGGAGCCCGACCTCGACTCCGACGCCGATGCGTACGTGGAGACCGGGGTGCCGGGCGCGGACGGTGAGGAGCTGCCCAGCGGCCGCTTCCTGGACCGCGAGCGCAGCTGGCTGGCGTTCAACGAACGGGTGCTTGAGCTGGCCGAGGACCCGGCCACGCCGCTCCTGGAACGGGCGAACTTCCTGGCGATCTTCGCCAGCAATCTGGACGAGTTCTTCATGGTCAGGGTCGCAGGACTCAAGCGCCGGATAGCCACCGGTGTTGCCACCCGGTCCGCGTCCGGCCTTCAGCCGCGCGAGGTCCTGGACCTGATCTGGACCCGCTCGCGCGAGCTCATGGCCCGGCACGCCGCCTGCTACCAGCAGGACGTCGCCCCCGAGCTGGCCGACCAGGGCATCCACCTCATCCGCTGGCCCGAGCTGACCGAGAAGGAGCAGGCCCGCCTGTTCACCCTCTTCCGCCAGCAGATCTTCCCGGTCCTCACGCCGCTGGCCGTGGACCCGGCGCACCCCTTCCCGTACATCTCGGGCCTGTCGCTGAACCTCGCCGTCGTCGTCCGCAACCCGGTCAGCGGCCACGACCACTTCGCGCGGGTCAAGGTGCCGCCGCTGCTCTCCCGCTTCCTGGAGGCGTCCCCGCAGCGCTACGTCCCCATCGAGGACGTCATCGCCGCGCACCTGGAGGAGCTGTTCCCGGGGATGGAGGTGCGCGCGCACCACATGTTCCGGGTCACCCGCAACGAAGACCTGGAGGTGGAGGAGGACGACGCCGAGAACCTCCTCCAGGCGCTCGAAAAGGAGCTGATGCGGCGGCGCTTCGGGCCGCCGGTCAGGCTGGAGGTCGAGGAGTCCATCGACCCGTCCGTCCTGGACCTGCTCGTGCAGGAGCTGAAGGTCTCCGAGGCCGAGGTCTACCCGCTGCCGGGACCGCTCGACCTGACCGGCCTGTTCGGCATCGGGGCGCTGGAGAGGCCCGAGCTGAAGTACCCCAAGTTCGTGGCAGGAACGCACCGTGACCTCGCCGAGGTCGAGTCGGCGTCCGCCCCCGACATCTTCGCCGCGGTGCGGGCCCGCGATGTCCTCCTGCACCATCCCTACGACTCCTTCTCCACCTCCGTGCAGGCGTTCCTGGAGCAGGCCGCCGCCGACCCCGACGTGCTCGCCATCAAGCAGACGCTCTACCGCACCTCGGGCGACTCGCCGATCGTCGACGCCCTGATAGACGCCGCGGAATCCGGCAAGCAGGTCCTCGTCCTCGTCGAGATCAAGGCCCGCTTCGACGAGCAGGCCAACATCAAGTGGGCCCGCAAGCTGGAGGAGGCCGGCTGTCACGTCGTCTACGGCCTGGTGGGTCTCAAGACGCACTCCAAGCTCTCGCTGGTCGTCCGCCAGGAAGGCGAGGTCCTGCGCCGCTACGCCCACGTCGGCACCGGCAACTACCACCCCAAGACCGCCAGGCTCTACGAAGATCTCGGGCTGCTGACCGCCGATCCGCAGGTCGGAGCCGACCTCTCCGACCTGTTCAACCGGCTCAGCGGCTATTCACGGCGGGGCACCTACCGCCGGCTCCTCGTCGCGCCCAGGTCGCTGCGGGAGGGCCTGCTCCAGCGCATCGCCAAGGAGATCGCCCACCACCGCTCCGGCCGCCCCGCCTACGTCCGCATCAAGGTCAACTCGATGGTCGACGAGGCCGTGATCGACGCGCTCTACCGCGCCTCGCAGGCCGGCGTGCCGGTGGACATCTGGGTGCGCGGCATCTGCGCGCTGCGTCCGGGAGTCGTCGGACTCAGCGAGAACATCCGGGTGCGCAGCATTCTCGGCCGCTTCCTGGAGCACTCCCGGGTCTTCGCCTTCGGCAACGGCGGCGAGCCCGAGGTGTGGCTGGGCAGCGCCGACATGATGCACCGGAATCTGGACCGCCGGATCGAGGCGCTGGTGCGGGTGAGCGACCCGGCGCACCGCGTCGCCCTCAACCGGCTGCTGGAGACCGGGACTTCGGACTCCACCTCCTCCTGGCACCTGGGCCCGGACGGCAACTGGACCCGGCATGCGGTGGACGCGGAGGGCGCGCCGCTGCGCAACGTACAGGAAATGCTCATTGACGCGCGGAGGCGCCGGCGTGGCCCAGCGACCTGACCTGCCGGCCGGGGGGCCGACCGGTCTCATCGGCATCGGCATCGGTAACGGATACGAGCCCGGCTCCGGCCACGGATACGGACCCGGCGGGGCGCCCGGCGCCCGTGCCGCGGTGGTGGACGGGCCGGGGGGCCCGCAGGACGCGGGGGGACGGCAGGAAACAGTGGGACTGTTGGGCTCAGGGGGACTACAGGGGGCCGGGGGACCGTACGGCTCGGGCGGACCGGGGCCGTACGGCGCCAGGGGGCCGCAGGAGTGCGGCGGGCCGCTCGCCCCGGGGGACGCGCTGCCCGCGCACGCCACGGCGGGCGACGTACTCGCCGCCTACCTGCACCGTCAGTCGGCGGACTTCCTGCGCAGCCTCCGCCTGCACCGCGAGAGCGGCTCCGACGCGGAGGGTGCGGAGGCGGCCGCCCGGCAGCTGCGCGCCGCCGCCCGCCGGATCAGCGCCACCCTCTACACCTTCCGCCCGCTGACCGAGGAGACCTGGGCCGACCAACTCCGCGCCGAACTGGGCTGGTTGTCCGCCACCCTGGCCCGCGAACACGCCTGTGCCAGGCGCCGCGACCGCCTGATGGCCGCCCTGCAACGCCTCACCGGCCGCCCCGAACGCGGCCCCCGCACGACCGCCCCCGAACGCACCGGGAGGACCCGCAGCACGGAGCGCAGCGACCGTATGGGGGGTGCGGGGCGTGCGGAACGGGCGGGGAGCACGGGGCACGGCGAGCGCGCCATCGGTGCCTTCGCGCCGGGCGTCCCCGCGTCGGCCCTGCCCGCGTCCGCCGGCCGGTCCACATCGCCCCCGCCTGCCTCCGCCGGCACGGCTCAGGCTGCCGATCCGGATGCCGAGAGCGTGCTGTCCGCCGGTGCCGCGCGGGCCGCCGCGCTGCTCGACCGGCAGCTCACCCTCGCCCGCACCCGCGCGCACTCCGCGGCGCTCCAGGCACTCGGCTCCGCCCGCTTCCACGCCCTCGCCGACGCCGTCGCGGTACTGGCATCCGAGGCACCGCTCGACCGGGCGGCCGCGGCAGGCCCGGCCGCCGAGACCCTCCACCCGCTCGCCGACCACGCGCACCACCAGCTGTCCGAGGCCGTCGCCGCCCTGCCGCTGGCCCGCGCCGGCCACCCGTACCCCGCCGACGCGCTCGGCGCCGAGCACCGCCAGGACACCCCCTGGCACCAGGTGCGGGCGCTGGTACGGCTCAGCCGCTACGCCCAGGAGATCGTCGCGCCCGACCGGACCGACCCCCGCCTGGCCGAGGCCGGCCGCGCCCTGGAACGCCACCGCGACGCGTCCGAGGCCGCCACGGCAGCCGCATCGGCGGCCCGCACCCCCCGCATCGCGCCCGCCACCGCCTACGCCCTGGGTGTGCTCCACGCCGACCAGCGCCACGACGTGGAAGCGGCCCGCTTCACCTTCGGCCGCCTGTGGCTGCCGGCCCCCGCCCCGGAGAGCCGGTGGAGCTGACGCAGCCATCCCGAAGGCCGCCCGAACCGGCACAGACGAGGAGCGACACGTGACGGACGACGCGAGGCACGACGTGACGGACGACGCGCGGCGCGGCGCGACGGCCGGGACGAGGCGCGGCGCGACGACCGGTGCGCGGCACGACGCGACGGCGCCGCAGAGCCCGCCGGGCCCGTCCCCGCGGCCGATCCGCGCCGCGGGCTGCGTCCTCTGGCGCCGCGCCCCGGACAGCGACGGCCCGCAGATCGCCCTCGTCCACCGGCCCAAGTACGGAGACTGGTCGCTTCCGAAAGGCAAGTTGAAGCGGGGCGAGGGATTCCGGGAAGCGGCGGTGCGCGAAACTCTGGAAGAGACCGGCATGGCCTGCGTCCCGGGGCCCCGACTCCCCTCTGTCCATTACGTGGTCGATGGCCGTCCCAAAGAAGTCCGCTACTGGGCAGCCGAGGCCATCGGGGGCAACTTCATCCCGAACCGTGAGGTGGATCGGGTGGTATGGCTGCCACCGGCCGCGGCCCGCAACTGCCTCACCCAGAACCGGGACCGGGCGTTGGTCGACGCGTTGCTGGACGCCCTTGGCGGGGCGGGGGAGACGCTGTGACGCAGACGCACAACGCTGCCGGTTGGGGCGGGCGGGCATCAGTCGGCCTGGACGAGTGGATAGCCGCAGAACTGGAAAGTGCTCCGGATCCTTCTCCGGAGCAGCCGGGGCGTCCTTGCGGCCCTGTTCGAAGGCACAGCGGCGTTTGAGGCTGCCTGAACGCCGCAACACACATCCGGAGCCCGCACACGGTTGTCCTGCCGTGTGCGGGCTCTCTGCTTCCGAAGAAGGCGCTGAGAAATAGATCAGCAAAGTCGGAGTTCCAGGCATGAGAGTCAGGCCCGGAAGCCATGAGGGCCCGCCAGCGTGAGGCCGGCGGGTCCTGTAACTGCGCACCGTTGCGAGTAGTGGCTTGTAGCCTCCGGTGCGAGTGATGCTGGCGTGGGGGTTACTTACCGTCCCCGCCCTGCGGCGACGGTTCGCGCGGAGCCTCGGGGGGCAGGGGGCCTCCGTCGTGCTTCCCGCCGTCAGCCTCCATGTCGGCCGGGTGCCGGAACGGAATGCCGCGCCAGCCTTCGGCGTCAGGCGTGCGCGTCTCGTACGTATCGACGCTCACAGCGCTCATTCACCAACCTCCTCTTTCGCAAGGGGCCATGCCGCCGTACCGTCGATGGCATGGCCCATGGGCCGCAGGGGCTTCCCCTGCGGTTGGTCACCCGTCCCGGCGCTCACCTGTCCAGGGTTCGGACGCCGGGGCGGGAGTCTTCGGGCCGCTCATGACGCTTCGACGTGCGTATGGCCGTGGTTTCGGATGTCCCGGGCAGCCGCGCATGCAGCCGTCCAGTCGTTCCGCTTGCGCGCGTAGGTCCTCTGGAGGTCCAGGGCTCCGCACACTTTGCAGCCGGGGGCCGGCTCGCCCTCCAGCAGCCAGCCGTCCAGGGGTAGTTCAATGGGCGGTTGGCTGTGCCGAATCGGGCTGGTCATGAACCCTCCGCCGTTCGCCTTGCGCGTCATCTCGGTGACGACAACGCTAGGAACAGGTGAGGCCCAACACACAGTCGATTGCACGTGATTGCACGCGGATCACCCCAGCGAGTTCATAGCCGCTGTGATCAGCGCACGAGCCTTCGGGCCGTAGACGGCCATGTCTGCCAGGGTGGAGAACGTATCCGCGTACATGGCCACTTCGCTGGGCTGCGTGACTGTGAGATAGCCGGATACCAACTCCACGTTGGCCTGCACCTTGTCGAAGATCATGAACCCTTCTACCGGCATGCGCGTTCGGCCGACCTTGGCCGGGATCACTCCCACGCTGACGTTGGGCAGTGAGCCGACCGTCAGCACGTGTTCAAGCTGCTCAACCTGTGTCTCAGTGCTGCCCAGACCGTTCCGCAGCGCCGACTCCTCAACAAGGAACGCGAAGCGGCGCTGCCCTTCGTGCAGCACACGCTGACGCTCCATGCGGACGGCTACAGCATCAGCCACGTCATCGATCAGGGCCCGCCTTCGCTGGACCGCGCGCAGGACGTCTTCTGTGTAGCCGGAGGTCTGAATGAGGCCAGGGATGAAGTTGGGCGCGTAGTTCCGGAACCAGCGGGTTCGCTCATACAGCGGTAGAACGGCTTCCTGGGCGCGGCGAAGGCCGGTGCGCTCCATGCGGTGCCACTGCAACCACATACC
Organism: Streptomyces pinistramenti; assembly: GCF_020564935.1. Lineage (GTDB taxonomy): Bacteria > Actinomycetota > Actinomycetes > Streptomycetales > Streptomycetaceae > Streptomyces > Streptomyces pinistramenti. The sequence goes on along the minus strand of NZ_JAJCXB010000094.1, from coordinate 3,428 downwards.
CTCAACAGTCCGCAGAGAGGCTATGAGGTCCAGCGCCTGGTCCTCCGCGCTGCATGCCTTGCACCAGGCCAGGATGTCGTCAGCGGATGGTGAGGTCTTGGCCGTGGCGATGCGGGACACCTTCGAGGGGTGCCAGCCGCACACCGCAGCGAGCTGTTTGCCTTCCAGGCCGGCGTCCCGGTACATCTCGCGGAGACGATCAGCAAGTACCTGCCGGGCCGCCTGGGCACTGGACGATGAGGAGACTGCCATGACTCAGCCGAGCTTGTACTCCTCGTGCGGCGTAGCTCGCTCCCACACCGCTTCGAACGCTGAACTGACCATCTCCACAACGGCGGGTTCAGTGCGCCATTCTCGATCAGTTACTTCACCGACACCGGAGAAGTAGGTGAACAGTACTGAGGTCCCGTCGAACATCCACAGGTCAGTACCAGGCAGTGGAATGTCGGCTGCGTTGCGTCGAGGCAACCAGCGGACCAACTCTCCGGCTGCCACGTTGGGGAACGTTACGTCGTACTCGTACTTGATGTAGTCCGTCACCGGCTCCGACACCACCCGCGCCCGTCGCATGATGACGCCGCGCTCGGTCGTCTCGGTCACCACGTCCAGGAAAGGGCGCCACCACGACGCCCGGTCCGCGGCAGGATCAAGGCGCTTTCCGTTCTGCCAGGCGATGAACTCAGGATCGCTGGGCTGGTAGGCGTCACGCATCTCTAGATGCACGGCGGAGCGCTGGGAATTCGCCAGGCCCTCAAGTACGGGGTTCTTCAACGGTGCTGTCCTCCGAGCGTGGAATGTACTGACGCATGACCTTGGGCAACCGGGTGATCGTCTCGTGGTCCGGGACGGCCGTGGAGTGGCCGGGGATTGAGCCGATCTCTTGGCACGCTTTGACCTCCGCCTCCGTGGCCTTGTAGGACTGGATCAATAGATCCCCGGTGTCCTCGTCCAACCAGATGGTCGGAGAATCGACGTCGGGTGTGTTCGGGATGATCCCGAGGAAACGCAGCTTCACGTCTTACCCCTCCGTGGGCCGATGTGATTGCGCTCGATTGCACGACCATCACCCTGTCGAGGCAGGCCGTCAAGAGCGCATGGGCGCCAATCGGAACCAGCGCAGGAACGCCAACTGCCCCTGTGGCCTTCCTCGGCAGGGGCAGCCACAGGGGCAGCGCACGCCCTGCTCGCTGGCTGGGGCGCTCAGCCTCGCTGTGCCGCGCGGCCAGCTACTGGTCACGCGCGGTTTCGGAGAGGTCGGCCAGTACCTGTTGGCCTATCTCTCGTAAGCGAGGGTGGATCGCGCTCCGATGACAACACGGAAGCCGCAGCTGCCTATCGCCGGTTTCTGACCCTTGCCCATCGCTTGAGCAAGCAACTGGATATGTCAGGGGGCCTGCCATCACCGCTCGGCTCTGCATTTCTGCAAATCAAAGAGATCAACGAAATTTCAGGTTCACTGACCGATGGAAATTACCGTACATCGAGGCGAGAATGGAAGATTCGGCAATCCTTGCTTCGCACGTTGAAGACCTGTTCCCGTACGACGGAAGCGGATTGCACGACCTGATTGACCATTGCTTGATGTGGGCCGACGTAGCAGAGAACAATGGCGAGGCGGAGGGGCCGACGTCTGGGACTGGGGACTCGTAAACTGCCCTTGCGGCTGACGGCCGCAGGGCGGCATCAGCGCTATTCGGCGGGTGGTTTGGCCAACTGCCTCAGCAGGTCCCAGCCTTCCGGCTTGCATTCCGGATCGGACCACGGTTCCCCCTGCCCTACCCGGTAGCCGCGAAGCTCACGCACGCCTTGCAAAAGGGTGTCGTGCAGGCCGAACTCCGATCCGCAGGCGGAGCAGATGTCATTGTCAGGGGTTCCGTTCGCCCATCGGGGCCCGTCATCGATGTATCCGCAGATGCGGCACGTGTATTCAGCTTCGTCGTGATTTTCCATCTCTGCCTTCTACGGAGACTGGTCGCTTCCGAAAGGCAAGTTGAAGCGGGGCGAGGGATTCCGGGAAGCGGCGGTGCGCGAAACTCTGGAAGAGACCGGCATGGCCTGCGTCCCGGGGCCCCGACTCCCCTCTGTCCATTACGTGGTCGACGGTCGGCCCAAAGAAGTCCGCTACTGGGCAGCCGAGGCCATCGGGGGCAACTTCATCCCGAACCGTGAGGTGGATCGGGTGGTATGGCTGCCACCGGCCGCGGCCCGCAACTGCCTCACCCAGAACCGGGACCGGGCGTTGGTCGACGCGTTGCTGGACGCCCTTGGCGGGGCGGGGGAGACGCTGTGACGTGGGCGGGGCCGCCTCGTTGCGGGCGGTGCTCAGCCCGCCGGCCCTGCGTCGAACGGCATTCCCCGCCACTGCTCGATGGACGGTTTCAGTGCCTCCACGAGCAGGGGCAGCTGCGGGGCGAGGGCGAGGCAGGCCACCGTTCGGCACCTGCCCACGGCGTTGATGAAGCGGAGTACGCGGGCGTCCAGTTGCCGTAGGCCCCGGAGTTGTGCGGCGGAGTTGTATGCGGCCTCGCATGCGGGGCCCAGGGCTGCCAGGTCCCATTCGACCGGGCCGAGGGTGGCCAGTTCGAAGTCGGCGTACAGCGCGCCGTTCGTGGCGGCGACGATGTTGACCGCGGGGGCGTCGCCGTGGAGCGGCTGGAGGTCGATTCCGGGGAATGCCGCCTCGAATGCGGCGCGGGAGCGGACGACGGGTTCCAGGATTTCCCATTCGCGTCGGGCGCGGTCGAGATCGGCCGGGTCGACGAGGTCGGGACGGTATGCGAGAGCCGCGAGTCCTTCCGTGGTGAACCGCGGTTCGGCCGTGGAGAGGAACGGCAGGTCGCCCGGGTAGGCGCGCAGTGCGGCGTGCAGGTCCGCCACCAGGCGGGAGTTGTGCACGTAATCGGGCTCGACGGTGGTGTCCTGCTCGACGAACTGCCAGAAGGTCATCGAAAAGCCGTCGCGCTGTACGGGTTCCTGCGGCACGAGCGGGCTCGGCGGGATCACCGGGATGCTCTGTTCCGCGAGCCAGCTCACGACGGCCAGCTCCGTCCGCTGCTGTGCCGCCCGGGTGTCGAGTCCTGCGTACGTGGGCAGGACGGTGGGCACCCGGACCACGACGGGGGACGGGGCGAGGTGCACGACGACGGAGAACACGTCGTGGAGGACGGCCGGGTCGGTCACCGTGAGCCCGAGGCCGCGGCCCGCGGCGACGGCCGCTTCGAGCGCGCGTGAGGTGCGGGCGGCAAGCCGGCCGGGCGTCATGAATTCGGGCGTCATGAATTCGGCGTCGTGGACTCGGGTGTCGTGGGTCCTGGCATGGGGGCGATCGTGCCAGGGGAGGCCGCAGGGTGCTACGTAATTGACAGGCGCTGAGGGCGGGTTGAGGGCAGAACGCGAAGTGGGGCGCCCCCCCGGGCGGGGGCCCGCCA
>NZ_JAJCXB010000093.1 GCF_020564935.1 Streptomyces pinistramenti | reverse complement strand
GCCGCCGCTCAGCAGCGGGACGGCGAGCGCGGCGGCGGCCCCCACGGCAGCGACGGCGGCGAGGGCGAACGTGCGGCGACGGCGGCCGGGTGCGCCACCGGCCGGATGCCCGGCGGCGGGACGGTCGCTCGGGCCCGCTGGGGCGGAGGGGCCGTCCGGCGCGGCGGCCGTGGTGTTCCGGGCGGGCGGGCTTTGGAGCGCGGCCGTCCGCGGGTCGCCGGAATCCGCCGCGGCGCCGCCCGGTTCGCCGGTCGCCGGCCACACGGGGGCCGCGGCGTGGGGCGGCCGGGCCGGCACGGCCGGGGCCGCGTGCTCGGGGCCGCGCTCCCCGGAGCGTGCGGTGCGCCAGGGCGGGTGGCCGCCGGGCGGGGTGTCCGTGTCGAGCAGCTGTACGGCGTGCCGGCCCAGGCGCGCGAGCAGGGCGGCGGGCAGCCACGGGGACGGGGTGCCGTCGTCGTTCACCGGGCCGAGCCGGGACAGGATCTCCTGGGGCGTGGGCCGGGCCTCGGGGTTCTTGGCCAGGCACGCGCGGATGAGGTCCCGCACCGGCCCGTCCGGCACCGCCGTCAGCTCCGGCTCCTCCTGGGCGATCCTGAACATCACCGCGTGCACGCCGGAGGCGACGTCGCCGAACGGCGACCGTCCGATGGCCGCGTACGCCAGCACCGTGCCCAGGCAGAACACGTCGGCGGCCGGTCCGACCCAGAGCCCTTGGACCTGCTCGGGCGACATGAAGCTGGGGGAGCCGACGACGGTGCCGAGCGTGGTCTGGGTCTGCTCGCCGACCGCGTCCAGCGCCCGCGCGATCCCGAAGTCGATCACCCGGGGCCCGTCGATGGTCAGCAGGACGTTGGACGGCTTGAGGTCGCGGTGCACCAGACCGACGCCGTGGATGTCGATCAGCGCGCAGGACAGTCCGTACGCGAGGTGCCGCAGGGAGTGTTCCGGCAGCGGGCCGTGCAGGCCCGTCCGGCCGTAGCCGCCGCCGACGACCTCGTTGAGGCCGGGACCTGCGATGTAGCCGGTGGCGACCCAGGGGATCTCGGCCTCGGTGTCGGCGTCCAGCACCGGAGCGGTCCAGCGGCCGCCGACCCGGCGGGCGGCGGCGACCTCGGCCCGGAAGCGGTCCCGGAACTCCTCCTCGGCCGCCAGCTCGGTCTTGACCAGCTTCACGGCGACGGTCCTGCCGCCCTCCGAACGCGCGAGGTAGACCCGGCCCATCCCGCCGATCCCGAGACGGCTCAGCAGCCGGTAGTCCCCGATCCACTGCGGATCGCCGTCCATCAGCCCGCGCAGGCCCTCCATCCGCGCGCCCTCCCGATTTTCGTTCCCGTGCCTGGTGCTGTCGCCGGACCGCCGTTCGGCGGCCTCCCGCCGTCCCTTGAGCGTAGGCGCCGCCGGATCGCACTACGGCCGACGGATCGTTACGAGGGGAGAACGATCGGGCGGGAGCGGGGTTGCCGGGCCGCCCGCCTGACCGGCGGATTTCCCGGGATGCTCGCGGGACGGCCGCCCCGGAGACGCGCGGAGCCCCCCGAGGCGGTCGTTCTCCCTGCCGCGGCCGCTCCTTAACCCGGGAAGGGGGCGGGTTTAACCCGGCGGTTCCTAGCGTTCGTGGCGTACCGGAGAACGGTCCGGGAGCGACGACCGACGAAGCCGGCGGCGCGGACGGACGCGGACGACACAGGAAGTGGTGGGGTGCCTTGACGTACGGGGAACTGGCGGCACGGCTGGCGATGGATCTGGCCGCGGTGAGCGTGCTGACCTTCGCCGTGTACTACCCGCGGCACCACCGCAGGGATCTGGTACCGGCCTACCTGGCGCTGAACGTCGCGCTGTTCTCGGTGGTCGCGGCGCTGTCGCAGGTCGCGGCGGGCGGCGGCACGGCGCTCGGCTTCGGGCTCTTCGGGGTCCTGTCGATCATCCGGCTGCGCTCGGACTCCGTCCAGCACGAGGAGGTCGCCTACTACTTCACGACCCTGGTGCTCGGCCTGCTCTGCGCGCTGCCGCACCTGCCGCTCGCGGTGGCCGGAACGCTGGCCGCGCTGCTGCTGCTCATCATCCACGTCGCCGACCACCCCCGGCTGCTGTCCGGCACCCGCCGCACGGTCATCACGCTGGACGCGGTGCACGGTGACGACGCCGGGCTGCGTGCCCATCTGGCGCGGCGGCTCGGTGAACCGCTGCAGTGGACCGTCCAGGAAGTGGACTGTGTCCGGGACTTGATGGTCGTGGACGTGCGGTTCCGGCCACCGGAACTTTCCGGGCGGGCAGAACGTAGAACGCAGACCAGCGCTTCGGCGCCCCGTTCCCTGCCAGGACCCGCCACCGACTCCGACACCGGTTACTCGACGACCACTGCACCGACCACCAGCACCGCACCGGCCGCCGCGCCGGACGCTGCCCGGTCCCGCACGATCGCCCACCCCCACCCGACCGCTCAGGAGACCGTGTGATTCCCGCCGTACGAGCCATTGCCCGCGCCGCCATGGCCGCGCGCCCCGTACCGCTCGCCGACGTCCAGGCCCGCGCCGAACTGCTCGCCCGCTTCGACAACAGCTACCTCGTTCCGGTCGAGGTGTTCGCCGAGTTCGCCGCCGAACTCACCGACCGGAACCGGCCGGGCGGCCCGTTCGCCGCGCTGTGCATCAACGGCCGCCGCTGGTTCCGCTACCACTCCGTCTACTACGACACCCCCGACCTGCGCTCCTTCCACGACCACCGGCAGCACCGCAGACTCCGCTTCAAGATCCGTGAGCGGCTCTACGAGGACACCGGGGAGCGGCAGTTCGAGATCAAGCTCAAGGGACGGCGCGGCGAAACCGTCAAGCACCGCAGGCCGCTGCTGCCCGGCGACGCCGCCCTGGGCCACGGCCCGCGCGACTTCCTCTCCACCGTGCTCGACCGCTCCTACGGCATCGAGGCCCCGGCGGAGCTGGGCCGCTCGATCGCCACCGACTACCAGCGGACCACCTTCGTCGCCGACGGACAGCGCGTCACCTGCGACGCGGGCCTGGTCGGCCGCGACCTGTCGACCGGCCGGACGATACGGGCCGACGGCGGCCTGGTCCTCGTCGAGACCAAGACCACAGGACATCTGACCGAGGCCGACCGGCTGCTGCACGGCTACGGCATACGGGCCGCCGAATTCACCAAGTACTGCGGGGCGCTGTCGGCCCTGCGCCCCGATCTGACGGACAACCACTGGCAGCGCGCGGTACGGACGGCGTTCCCCTCGGCCGCATGAAAGACGGCGGGCGCCCGACCGAGGCCGGGCGCCCGCCGGAACGCTCCCGCTCTCAGACCGTCGCGGACGCCCCCGTGGTGTCCGCCGGTCTGCGGGCCGCCGGGCCGCCGAAGGACGCCGTGATGCGGGCGCCGCCGCCCGCCGCGCCGCCGAACTCCACCGTGCCGCCGGATTCCCGGGCCGCGCGGCGGACGATGTCCAGGCCGAGGCCCGTGGAGCCGCCGCCGCTGCGGCCCCGGGCGGGCACGTGGCCCGCCGGGAAGCCCGGCCCCTCGTCCTCGACGGTGAGCCGGCCGCCGCCGGACGCCCGGTCCGCGGCCGGGGCCACCGTCAGGCGCATACCGGCGCCTTCCGGCGTGTGGTCGAAGACGTTGCCGATCAACGCGTCGACCGCCGCGGCCAGTTCGGCCTCGTCGGCCCGTACGAGCACCGGCCCGCCGCCGGGTGCCGGAGCGGTGCATTCCAGGGTGCGGCCCTGGTCCTCGGCCAGCGGCAGCCAGAAGTCCGCGCGGGCCCGGGTGACGGCGGCCAGGTCGGCCTGCGGGGGCCCCGAGCCGTCCTCGCGCAGCGGCTTGCGGGCGGTCCGGATCACGTCGTCGACGCTGCGTTCCAGCGCCGCCACGTCCGCCGCGATCCGCTCCGCCTCCGCCGGATCGCGCAGCCCCTCGGCGTCCAGGCGCAGCGCGGCGACGGGCGTGCGGAGGCGGTGCGCCAGGTCGGCCGCGTTCTCGCGTTCGGCGGTCAGGAAGCCGTGGATGCGCTCGGCGAGGTGGTTCAGCTGGCGTGCGACCAGGCGGAGTTCGGGCGGCCCCGACGGCTCGGCGCGAGCGGTGAGATCGCCGCCGGCCAGCCGGTCGGCGACCGCGGCGAGCCGGCGCGTGGAGCGGACGAGGCGGGCGCCGAGCCGGTCCGCGAACAGCAGGCCGAGCAGCATCAGACCGGCCCCGATCCCGGCGAACGCCAGCGAGGAGGCCAGCGTCCCGGCGTACAACTGCTCGTCGGACAGGGCCACATGGACGACCGCGGTGCCGCCCGCCACCCCCTGGACGGGGACCAGCACGGTCCGCCCGCCCCCGGACGGCTCGTAGGTGAAGGCCCGCCCGTAGCGCGCCAGCCGTACCGCGTCGGTAACGGGCGCGGGGGAGCCGAGGACGGCGCCGTCGCCGAGGATGACCGAGGTGCGCGGCAGGCCGGGGCCGTTGGCCGAGGTGACGAGGGTCGCGGCGGCGTGGCGGGCGGCCGGGGCGGGGGCTCCGGATCCGGGGCCCCCGGCGAGCGCCTCGCCGAGGCCGGTGGCGAGCGAATGGGCGCGGGACGTGGCGTCGGCGGTCGCCCGGTCCGCGGCGTGGCTGCGGGCCAGGAGGGACAGCGGGACGAGGAGCGCGGCCAGGACGAGCGCGGTGGTGGCCGCCGTGACGAGGAGGATGCTGCGGCGCACGGCTACGCCTCTCCTGCGGTGGTGGCCGCGGCGCTGCCGGGCCCGTCCGCTTCGGTGGCCTCCGGCGCGGACAGCTTCACGCCGACCGTGCGGACCGTGTGCAGGTAGCGCGGCCGCTGCGCCGTCTCGCCCAACTTCCTCCGCAGCCAGGAGAGATGGACGTCCACCGTCTTGTCGGCGCCGCCGAGCGGCTGCTGCCAGACCTCGGCGAGCAGCTCGCGCCGGGAGATCACCTGCCCGGCGCGGCGGCCGAGATAGACGAGCAGGTCGAACTCGCGCGGCGTGAGGTCCAGGGGCCGGCCGGCGAGCGTCACCTCGCGCGACGCGGTGTCCAAGGCCAGCTCGCCGACCCGGAGCGCGGGCTCCGGCTCGGCGGCCCCCAGCCGGCGCAGCACGGCCTTGATCCGGGCGTCGAGCTGGGCCGCCCCGAACGGCTTGACGATGTAGTCGTCGGCGCCGTCGCCCAGCGCCGCGACCATGTCCTGCTCCTCGTCCCGCGCGGTCGCGACGATCACCGGTACGTCGCTGACGGCGCGCAGCATCCGCAGCACCTGCGCGCCGTCCACGTCCGGCAGCCCGAGGTCGAGGACGACGAGATCGGGGCGGTCGGTCACGGCCGCGTCGAGGCCGGACATCCCGGTCGCGGCGGTGGCGACGGCATGGCCGCGGTCACGCAGGGCACGCACCAGCGCACCGCGCAGCTGAGGGTCGTCCTCGACCACAAGAAGATGGGGCATGCAACCACCGTAGACACCCCCGATGGCGCGGCCGGGCGCGGCCGCCGGACCTTGAACCGGCCTTAACCGGGCGTTAGGGATCGGTGCGGGAGGCTGGTGCGGAAGCGAGAAAGGGGGCGGCGATGGCATGGCGCGGAGCGGCCACCACGGCGGCCTGGGTGTGCGCGGTGGCCACGGCGAGCGGGCTCGGCGCCTGGTCCCTGGCCCACACCGGCACCGGCGGAGCGCCGCTGCACACGGCCCTGCTGGACGAGTCCGGCGTCCGCCAGAAACTCGCCGCGGCCCGCTCGGCCGCGGCCGTCCCGCACAGACCGCCCGACCGGGCCGCCGCATCCACCCCTCCCGACCCGACCGCCACCGCCGCCGGGACCGTACGCGTCACCGGTGGCAGCATCACCGCCGAGTGCCGCACCGGCGGCCGGGTCTACCTGACGGCCTGGAGCCCCACGGCCGGCTACCACGTGGACGACGACGTGCTGCGCGGCCCGGCCGCCACCGCCGCCATCGAGTTCGAGCCGCTCGACGACGACGGCCAGGACGACCGCCCGTACCAGGTCAGCTGCGCCGACGGCCGCCTCCGGGCTCAGCCGGCACCCGACGACGACTGACGGCGACCGGCGGGGGCCGATGACGGCATCACGTCGACATTCTGTCCGCGCGCACGGTGACTGCCGTACACAGTGTCGGTACCGGCCGCCGGCCCGTGATCCGTAGGCTGCAGGCGTTCGCCGCCTGTCCCGGCGGACCCGAGCGACCCGATCCGAGGTACTGACCGTGACCATGACGCCTCCCGCATCCGCCGACCCCGCCGCCGAGAAAAGCAGCAGCGCACAGCGCTTCCCGGGGAGGGCGGTGGCGGGTGACGGGCGGGCGGTCAAGGCCGCCGACCGCGCGCACGTCTTCCACTCCTGGTCCGCGCAGGGCCTCATCGACCCGCTCGCGGTCGCCGGCGCCGAAGGCTCGTACTTCTGGGACTACGACGGCAACCGCTACCTCGACTTCTCCTCCCAGCTGGTCAACACCAACATCGGCCACCAGCACCCCAAGGTCGTCGCCGCCATCCAGGAGCAGGCCGGGAAGCTGTGCACCCTCGCGCCCGGATTCGCCGTCGACGTGCGCTCCGAGGCCGCCCGGCTGATCGCCGAGCGCACCCCCGGCGACCTCGACAAGATCTTCTTCACCAACGGCGGCGCCGAGGCCGTGGAGAACGCCGTCCGGATGGCCAGGCTGCACACCGGCCGCGCCAAGGTGCTCTCCGCCTACCGCTCGTACCACGGCGCCACCGCCGCCGCGATCAACCTCACCGGCGACCCGCGCCGCTGGCCTTCCGACACCGCGTCCGCCGGTGTCGTGCACTTCTGGGGCCCGTTCCTCTACCGCTCGCCCTTCCACGCCGAGAACGAGGCCCAGGAGTGCGAGCGCGCCCTGGCCCACCTCGAACAGACCCTCGCCTTCGAGGGCCCGCAGTCGGTCGCCGCGATCATCCTGGAGACCGTCCCCGGCACCGCGGGCATCATGGTCCCGCCGCCCGGTTACCTCGCCGGCGTCCGCGAGATCTGCGACCGCTACGGCATCGTCTTCATCCTCGACGAGGTGATGGCGGGCTTCGGCCGCACCGGCCACTGGTTCGCCGCCGACCACTTCGGCGTCACCCCCGACCTGCTGACCTTCGCCAAGGGCGTCAACTCCGGCTACGTCCCGCTCGGCGGCGTGGCCATCAGCGCCGAGATCGCCGCCACCTTCGACCAGCGGCCCTACCCCGGCGGCCTCACCTACTCCGGCCACCCGCTGGCCTGCGCCTCCGCCGTCGCCACCATCAACGCGATGGCCGAGGAACGGATCGTGGAGAACGCGGCGGAGATCGGCGAGACGGTCATCGGCCCCGCCCTGCGCGAGATCGCCGAGCGGCACCCGTCGGTGGGCGAGGTCCGCGGCCTGGGCGTCTTCTGGGCCCTGGAGCTGGTCAAGAACAAGGAGACCCGCGAACCGCTGGTGCCGTACAACGCGTCGGGCACCGCCAACACCCCGATGGCCGAGTTCGCCGCGGCCTGCAAGCGCGGCGGCCTGTGGCCGTTCGTGAACATGAACCGGACGCACGTCGTCCCGGCCTGCACGGTCACCGCCGCCGAGGCAAAGGAGGGTCTCGCCCTCCTCGACGAGGCGCTGACGGCGGCCGACGCGCACACCGCGGCCTGACCGCCGGCGGCCCTCGCCTATCGTGTGCGGGGGCCGCCTGCCACCCGCGCGGCCAGTTGTCGTCGAAGGGGACGGACACGATGGCCGCCGCCGGAGCCAGCACAGTCATACGGCGCAACACCCTGCGCCAGCAGATCGCCGACGCGCTGCGCGACGAAGTGCTGGCCGGACGGCTGCCGTGCGGCCACCAGTTCACCGTCAAGGAGATCGCCGAACAGTACGGCGTCTCCGCGACACCGGTCCGTGAGGCGCTGCTCGACCTGTGCGCCCAGGGCCTGCTCGACGTCGAACAGCACCGCGGCTTCCGGGTGCGCGCCTTCACCGCCGACGACTTCCGCGCCATGGTCGAGGCCCGCACGCTGATCGTCGAAGGCATCTTCCGCAGCACGGCCGAGCGCGCCCTGCGCCGCGCCTCCACCGAGGTGCTGGTCTCGATCCGGCGCCGGGCCGAAGCGGCCGAACGGGCCGCGCGCTCCGGCGACCTGGACGTCCTCATCGGCTACGACCTGCGGTTCTGGCGGGAACTCGGCAGCCTCGTCGGAAACCCGTACATCAGCGACTTCCTGGACCGGGTCCGGGTACAGACCTGGATGTTCGCGGTGCCGCTGCTGCGCGGCGAGGACGACCTCAGAGGCCACCTGTGGCACGACCACCGGGCGCTGGTCGACGCCGTCGTACGGCACGATCTGACCGAGGCCCAGCGACTGGTCACCGCGTACAACGAGCACTCCCTCACTCTCGTCGGCGAGCGCGGCTAGCACTACGCTGTGCCGACCGTCGGCCGTCAGAGCGGCAGCCGAGCCCGTGACCGCCGCTCCCGCACCCCCCGTCCCCTCTGCATCTGCGCCGCCCGAGCCAGTAGCCCCGACCGGAAGCGAGCACTCACTCGTGGCATGTGACCTGTGGCTGGTACCCCTCGTCGATGTGCTGTGCCACAGCCCCGACAACCCCTTCTCCGAAGAGATCGCCTCCTACGACAAGGCCCTGACGGAGGCCGGCCTGCCGCCGGTCCCGGTCTTCAGCTACATGCCCGGCCTCTCCGGTGACGTCGCCCCGGTCGCCGGCTTCGACTACGACGCGCTGCACTTCCTGCGCCGCGCCTACCTCCTGCGCCTGTGCGGCCTGGAGGTCACGCCGGTCGACGAACTGGGCGGCGACTACGAGCAGTTGCTGGAGATGTTCGAGTCCACCGCCCAGCAGTCCCACCTGGTCTGGCACTACGACCACGCGGGCGCGTACGTCCCGGTGGACTTCCCGCACCCGCTCGCCGACGACGAACTGCTGGAGGGCGGCGGCCCGTTGGGTTCCTCGCAGGGCCTGCTGCGTGAACTCGAACTGGTCGCGCCATCCCTGGGCATCGATCCGGCCAATCCCCCGGCCCCGCCCGCCCCGCCGGACGGCCCCACCACCCTGGAGGAGCGGTCGGGCGCCGCACCCCTGGACGACGGCCCGTTCGCCCGCGAACGGCACGTCTGGCTCGGCCTGCACGCCGCCGCCACCCGGAGCCTGGGCCAGGGCTCCATGATCGTCTTCAGCTGAGCCGTACGGCAGCGGCCCCCGGGCAGGCACCTCAGCGCGGGGGCTCCGGCGGCCGCTGCCGCGGCATGTTCGGCCGCGTACCCGGCGGCAGCGTGAAACGGCCCGACTGCCCCTGGCCCTCCGGCCGCTGCGCCGCCCACGGCAGCCCGGACCGCGGCAGCTGCGGCGTCGGCCCGGCCCTGAACTCCGCCATCCAGTCGGCGGTCTCGGACCGCACGAGGTCGGCGATGTCCTCGTGGAACCGGCGCAGCACCCCGAGACAGCGCTCCGCCGCCTCGCTCGCCGTACCGTCCGCCGGGCCGAGCACCTCGCGGACGCTCTCCGACGCCCAGTCGAACTGCAGCGCCTCCAGCCTGCGCACAATCGCCTGCGCGGTCGCCATGTCCCGCATCCAGCCGGCCGTCACCCCGAAATAGCGGTCGCAGCCGACGCAGACCGCGGCTATCAGAAGCAGCAGATAGCCCCACGGAGCCGCGCCGTGCCACGCCCCTGCCAGGTCGAGCAGCGGCAGCGCCGCGCCCGCCGACACCCCGGCGGCGGCACCGGTGCGCAGCGCCCTGGCGCCGCGCCGCTTGCCCTGCCGGTCGTGCAGGTACCGGTCGGCGGCGCGCAGCGCGCCCTCCTCCGTCCACTGGTAGAGCGCGTCCAGGCGGTCGGCCGGCTCGCCCCAGTCGCCGAGCGGGAAGGCGCGGCCGGCGAGGTCTTCGGGCCCGGGGCTCCGGCCACGGCCGGGAATCAGCGCAGCCGCCCGCTCCCAGGTGCGCCGCGGCCCCGGGCCCCGTCCGCCTTCCTCCCCGGGCGGCCCCTCGGGCTGCATCTCCGGCTGACTCACCCGTGGACTCCCTCTGTACGGATACGTGCGGTGCGCGCGACGCATAGGAGACGGCAAAAGCGCGCAGCCCCTTCCTACCGCCGAACGGTGGGGCTTGCCCCCAGGAGCGCGGTATTCCCGCCCGGAAGTGGTGTCCGATCCGGTATAGGGCGCTACGGGTACTCACCCTAAAGAGTTGCCGCCATGGGCGGCGCCGTGTTGCCGCGTGCCCGGGGCCGTACGACCGGGGGAGCCGGGCCGCGGGCGCCCTGCCGACGGCCGTGCAGGGGCGCCGACCGGGCCCGGTCCCGTGGGCGACTAGGCTGCCCCCGTGAAGGTCCTCGTCATCGGCGGCGGCGCCCGCGAACACGCCCTGTGCCGCTCCCTGTCCCTCGACCCCGACGTCACCGCGCTGCACTGCGCTCCCGGCAACGCCGGTATCGCCGAGGTGGCCGAACTGCACGGGGTCAACGCCCTCGACGGCCGGGCCGTCGCCGAACTCGCCGCCGGCCTGGCGGCCGATCTGGTCGTCGTCGGACCCGAAGCCCCGCTGGTGGCGGGGGTCGCCGACGCGGTACGCGCGCGCGGCATCCCGGTCTTCGGCCCGTCGGCGCAGGCCGCCCAGCTGGAGGGCTCCAAGGCGTTCGCCAAGGACGTGATGGCCGCCGCGGCCGTCCCGACCGCGCGCAGCTACGTCTGCACCACCCCCGAAGAGATCGACACCGCGCTGGACGCCTTCGGCGCTCCGTACGTCGTCAAGGACGACGGGCTCGCGGCCGGCAAGGGCGTCGTCGTCACCGACGACGCCACGCAGGCCCGCGCGCACGCCCTGGCCTGCGTGGCGCAGCGCCGCGACGCCGCGGACGGCGGCCGGGCGGTCATCGAGGAGTTCCTCGACGGCCCGGAGGTCTCCCTCTTCGCGGTCACCGACGGCGAGACCGTCGTCCCCCTGCGGCCCGCCCAGGACTTCAAGCGCGCCTACGACGGCGACGCGGGCCCGAACACCGGCGGCATGGGCGCGTACAGCCCGCTGCCGTGGGCCGACCCGAAGCTGGTCGACGAGGTCATGGACACCGTCCTCCAGCCCACCGTCGACGAGCTGCGCCGCCGCGGCACCCCGTTCTCCGGGCTGCTCTACGCGGGCCTCGCGATCACCTCGCGCGGCGTGCGCGTGATCGAGTTCAACGCGCGATTCGGCGACCCGGAGACCCAGGTCGTACTCGCCCGCCTCAAGACCCCGCTCGCCGGACTGCTGCACGCCGCGGCGACCGGCACCCTGGCCGCCCTCCCGCCGCTGCGCTGGAGCGACGACGCGGCGGTCACCGTCGTCATCGCCTCGCACAACTACCCGGACACCCCGCGCACCGGCGACCCGATCACGGGCCTCGCGGACGTCGCGGCACAGGACGCCCCCGAGGCGTACGTGCTGCACGCGGGCACCCGGCAGGACGCGTCGGGCGCGGTGCTCAGCGCGGGCGGCCGGGTGCTGTCCGTGACCGCGACCGGCGCCGACCTCGGCATCGCCCGCGAGCGCGCCTACCGCGCCGTCGGCCGGATCGCGCTGGACGGCTCCCAGCACCGCACGGACATCGCGGCGAAGGCGGCGGCGGACGCGGCCGCCGACGGCGGGGCCGTGCGGGCGTAGCCGCACCCACGCGAGCAGCGGTCCCGGTGGCACGTCACGGCATGGCGTGCTACCGGGACCTTCGCGTTTCCGCTGCATTTCCGCGCGGCCCGGCGGGGCGGCGGGCTCGGGTTCCCGGCTTTACCCAAAGCCATTCCATCGAGTGACCGGTACGACTTCCGGCTGACGGGAGCCGAACCCCCAACTAGGGTGCCGCGCAAGCGTCCTGTGGCCGTGGCACCGGAATCCGGTGCGGTGGCCACGGTGGCGTCCGGCAAGTGGGTCACCGGCATTGCGATGTCAGTGGCCGGTGCCACAGTGGTGGGGGAGCGAGCAATGACTCCGGCAGGCGTCCGCGCACGCCGGATGCGTGGCGAGCTCCCCGCAGTCTCGTCATTTCCCGTCCCGTGATCTCTCCGTCCGTCTCCACCAGGACAGCAGGGGGTGTGCAGGCTCGTGGCTGATCCGGAAACAGGCGTCGGCGCCCTTGCGGCGCGGTCCCGTGCACTCGCCGTGCTGCGCATCCGCAGTACGGCGCTGGGCGCGGCCGTGCTGCCGGCCGCCGTGGCGGTGGTGCTGCTCGTCGGCGGCGCCACGGGCCGTCTCGGCAGCCCGGACGCGGCGGCCGGCTCCGGCTGGGGCATCGCGCGCCTGGCGGTGAGCGGGGTCGCGCTGCTGGTGCTGCTGCTCGCGGTCCTGGTCGGCGCGGTCATCAGCGGTGCGAGACCGGCGCTCAGCCCCTCCGTGCCGGTCGCCGAGCCGGCCGCGCCCGACCTCTACCGTCTCGTCCGCGACCTCGCCGACACCCTCGACGTCCCGGCGCCGTCCGCGATAGCGCTCACCCCGGACTGCGACAGCTGGCTGGAGGACCGTACGCACCGCGCGCACGGTCCGCCCCGGCCCGCCCCGCGGCGGGCTCAGGCGGCGCCGGTGCTGGTCATCGGCTCACCGTTCCTGTGGTGGATGCGGGTCGGCGAGCTGCGCGCCCTGCTCGCCCCGGTGGTCGCGGGCACCGGCCCCTCCGCCCACCCCGACATAGCCGCGGCCCGCCGCTTCATCCGTGGCCTGGACGCCGCCGTAGCGGTCTCGGCACGCGCCAAGGGCCTGCGCGCCCCGGCGCTCCGCTTCGTCGGCCGGGCCGCCCGGCTGATGCTGCGGGCCTGCCGCGAGCACGCCACGATCATGGAGCGCGGCGTCGCCGCCGCCGCATCCGAGCGCGCCCAGGCCGTCGACCGCGGCCTGCGCACGGTCGCCCAGGAACAGGTCGGCCTGGCGTACGCGGGCTGGGACCGGCTGCTGACCCGCGTGGCACTGCCCGCCTGGCGCCTGGGCCGCTGGCCTTCCTGCCTGGATGTGGGGGTGGTCTCCGCGCTCACCGAACTCTCCCGCCGCGACCGCCTCGCCGAGGGCTTCACCGCCCGCCTCGGCGAACGCCCCGCCTGCGACCTCCTGGAGGAGCCGGGCGCCGTCGACAGCGCCGCCTCCCTGTTGGCCGCCCGGCTCTTCCACGGCGGCCCCGCGGGCCCCGACTGGTCCCCGGTCGCCTGGAGCCAGTACCCGGAAGAGGTCGTGGACCGCACCTGGCGCCTGGAGGCCGCCCGGCTGCACCGCGTCCTGGACGACCTGCCCGCCGGGGCGGACGGGGCACAGGGGGAGCGCACCCGGGCCGACCGGGGCGCCCTGGCCGGAGCCGGGGGCCTGCCCGCGTCCCTTCCCGGCGAGGCCGCCCGGCCGGCCGCGGCAGCCCCGGCCGTCGGCCCCGCGGGCTCCGGCAGCACCGCCGTGGGCGCGTCCGGCCGCGCGGGCGCCGTCACCCGTGCAGGCGCGACGGCGACCGCCGCCCGCAGGCCCGCCGCAGGTCCCACGCTGGCGCGGGTCATCGACCGGCTGGCCCGCGACGACCGGGCCGGCGATCTGGTCGCTGCCCGGCTGGGCGAGGAACTGGAACGCGAGGAGCACGAGGAAGCCGCCCGGCAGGCCGGCCGCGGCCCCGCCCCCGAGGAGGCGCTGCCCGACGTGTCCTGGGGCGACGGCCTGGCCGACGGCGGCCTCCCGCTGTTCCCGCTCCAGCCGCCGCGTACGGACCGCGAGCTGCTCGCCGAGCACGTCACCGCGATGGTCTGCTGCGCCGCCGTGGACACCGCGGGCGCCGCCCCCGGCCTGGACTGGCTGGACGGCCCGGCCCTCCTGGTGGACGGCGCCCGCCGCGCCGACTTCGGCAGCCCGGTCCGCAGCCTGGTCGAAGAGGGCGACGCCGAACCGCTCCGCGACTGGCTCACCGCACTCGGCGTACGCCCGGAGAAGCCGGTCCGCCTGGTGTGACGCCCCGCCCGTACGCGTACCACCCCGTACGGGGCCCGGCACCCGCCACGGTTCCGTGCCGTGCCGCCCGCCGCCGCGGCACGGCCCCCGAGCCCCCGAGGCACCCGGCAGGTCCGGCCCGGCCACGCTCCGTCACCCGCCCCGCGCCCGCCGCGCACCCGGCCGCCGGCCCGCGTCCCGCACCCGTCCCGGCCGCTCGCCCGCCGGAGACCTCCCAGCTCGTACGCACGTTCCCCGCGCCCCTCGCTTCCGCCCCGAGCCCCGCCCCCGTGCGGATGAATGTGCCCACCCCGTTCACGTTTCGGTGGTCTGTGTCGTTGAATGCGCGACGAAGGGTGACGAAGTGGGTGCTTAATGTGATGTGCTGGGAACGGCCGCGTTTGTTCGGGTGAACTCGACGGAGCCGGTCCGGCACGCGCGCAGACGTACAGCGCGCACAAGCCCTGCGGAGACGGCCCGCCGCTGAACCCCGCGGCGTCACGGACACGGCAGGCCACAGCCCACGGGGGACGCGGAGGGGAGCGGATGGTGGGGACGGATCAGATCAGGCGCTGGGAATCAGGCGCCCTCGCCCACGCGGTCACGGACCCGTTCGGGCAGGGGCCACTGCCCTGGCTGCGCGGCAGCGAGAACTACTTCGACTCCGGACACGTCGTGCCCTGGTACGTCGACCCGGCCGTCGCCCAGGGCGATCTGCGGGTGCCACCGCCGCGCAAGCACAACGGCCCGCGCACCGCCGACGACGTGCACCGCCAGATCAAGGGCTTCGCCTCCACCGGTGCGGTCGCCCCGGGCGAGGCCATCGACTTCCGGGTCTCCGTCGACCCGCCCCAGCCCTTCAGCATCGACATCTACCGCATCGGCCACTACGGCGGCGCCGGCGCCTTCAAGATCACCACCAGCCCGCGGCTCTCCGGCATCGTCCAGCCGGCCCCGCTCGCCGCCGAACGCACGGTCTCCTGCCACCACTGGTGGCTGTCCTGGCGCCTCCAGGTTCCCGAGTACTGGAATCTCGGCGCGTACGTAGCCGTCCTCACCACCGCCGACGGCTACCGCAGCCACATCCCCTTCACGGTCCGCGACGACCACCCCGCCGACCTCCTGCTGCTCCTGCCCGACATCACCTGGCAGGCGTACAACCTCTACCCCGAGGACGGCCACACCGGCGCCAGCCTCTACCACGCCTGGGACGAGAAGGGCGCACTCCTGGGCGAGCAGGACGCCGCCACCACCGTCTCCTTCGACCGCCCGTACGCAGGCGCGGGCCTGCCCCTGCACGTCGGCCACGCCTACGACTTCATCCGCTGGGCCGAGCGCTACGGCTACGACCTGGCCTATGCCGACGCCCGCGACCTGCACGCCGGCCGCGTCGACCCGTCCCGCTACCGCGGCCTGGTCTTCCCCGGCCACGACGAGTACTGGTCGCAGCCCATGCGCCGCACCGTCGAGCGCGCCCGCGACGGCGGCACGTCCCTGGTCTTCCTGTCCGCCAACACCATGTACTGGAAGGTCGAACTCTCCGCTTCGCCCTCGGGCTCCGAATCCCTGCTCAGCTGCCGCAAGCGCCAGGGCCCCGGCCGCCCCTCCCTCTGGCGCGACGCGGGCGACCCCGAGCAGCGCCTGATGGGCATCCAGTACGCGGGCCGGGTGCCCGAGCCCGCGCCCCTCGTCGTCCGCAACGGCGAGCACTGGCTGTGGGAGGCCACCGGCGCCCACGAAGGCGATCAGCTCGCCGGCCTGGTCGCGGGCGAGGCCGACCGCTACTTCCCGCGCACCAGCCTCCCCGAGCACACCAAGCGCATCCTGCTCGCCCATTCCCCGTACCGGGACTCCGAAGGCACCCGGCGCCACCAGGAGACCTCGCTCTACCGCGCGCCCAGTGGCGCCCTGGTCTTCGCCTCCGGCACGTTCGCCTGGTCCCCGGCCCTGGACCGCCCCGGGCACGTCGACACCCGCATCCAGCGCGCCACGGCCAACCTCCTCGACCGGATCTGCAAACGCGACTGACCCGGCGGGCCGGACCCGCTCCTCACCCGAGCCCGGACTCCGCGTACGGCCCCAGCTCCCGCGCCAGCGCCACCGTCAGCGCCCGGAAGATCCGCACCTCCGGGTGGGGATCCCCGGTACGGGTCGCCAGCACGCTCTGCGCCGGGGGTGCGTCCAGCACCGGCACGTACACCGCGCCCGGCCACGGGTAATAGCGGGCGAAGGACGCGAGCCCGGAGCCCGCGCCGCGCCCCGCGGCCACGCTCGTCAGCACGTCCTGCGGGGTCAACGCGCAGTCGGGCGCGCGCCGTTCGCCCGCGTCGAAGTACAGGTAGTCGGTGAACGGCCGCGGCGTGTGCCGGGGCAGCCGCAGATACGGCAGATCGATGATGTCGGCGACGCGCAGACCCTCCTGGGCGGCGTCCGCGAACACCGAAGCCGCCGACACCCCCACGATCCGCCGCTCGGTCGTCAGCACGTCCACCTCGATGCCCTCGGCCTCGATCGCCGGCCGGACGAACGCCACGTCGACGCGGTTCTCGCGCAGCGCGCTGCAGTGCTCGGTGAAGTTCAGCTGCACCAGATGGAGCGGCACATCGGGCCGGGCCCGGCGGAAGGCGTTGACGGCCGCCGGGGTCACCTCGGCGGAGCCGTGCCCCATCACCCCGACCCGCAGCCCGTGCGGCGCCGCCGCGGCCTCCCGGGCGGCCTCGGACACGTCCTCCATCGCCGCGTTCGCCGCGGCCAGCAGGCTCCGGGCGTGCGAGGCCAGCCGCCGTCCCGCGGTCGTCGGCACCACAGGACCGCTGCCACGGTCCAGCAGCCGGGTGCCGAACTCCCGCTCCAGCTGCTGGACGTGCCCGGTCACCGCGGCCGGCGACAGGAAGAGCCGCGACGCCGCCCGGCCGAAGTGCCCCTCCTCGACCACCGCCAGGAACGAAGACAGCCGCCGCAGATCCATACGCCCCACGATAAATCGCGCCGCCACCCGCCGCCCCGGCCCGTTCACGTTTCCTGAACGCGGGCGGCGCCGGACCCCGCCGGGCCCGTACAACGGCCTTCATGAGCACGCAGCACCGGACCGCCGTCCCCGCCCCGGCCATACCCCCGGCCTCTCCGGCCCCCTCGGCGTCCCCGCACACCCCGGCGTCCGCACGCCGCCACTGGCTGCGCGCCGGCTGGCTGATGACCGCATCCGGCTGGAGCGCCAACCAGTTCTCCGCCCTCCTCGGCGCCTACCGCTCCGACCTGGGCCTGACCGACGCCACCACCACCGGGCTCTTCGCCGTCTACGTACTCGGCCTGATCCCCGGCCTCCTCCTGGGCGGCCCGGCCGCGGACCGGCACGGCCGCCGCCCCGTCGTCTTCGTCTCGCTCGCCGTCTCCGCCGCCGCGACCTGCCTGCTGATGGCCGGCCCCCTCGACGTCCGGCTGCTGTGGCCCGGCCGCTTCCTCACCGGACTCGGCGCCGGCGCCCTGCTCACCGCGGGCAGCGTCTGGATCAAGGAACTCTCCTCCGCGCCCCACGGCACGGCCGCCACCCCAGGAGCCGCCGCCCGCCGCTCCGGCCTCTTCCTCTCCGCCGGTTTCGCCTCCGGCGGCCTGGCCGCCGCCCTCATCGCCCAGTGGGCCCCGCACCCCATGGTCCTGGCCTACGTCCCCCACCTCCTCCTGGCCGCCACGGCAGCCCTCACCGCAACGGGCACCCCGGAAACCGCCACCCCCAGAACCGCGGCGACCACCGCCCCAAAGCCCCCCCCC
>NZ_JAJCXB010000092.1 GCF_020564935.1 Streptomyces pinistramenti | reverse complement strand
GTGGCGTTCAGGGCAGCTCGGCCGTGAGGGAGCGCGGGTCCGTGGGCGCCTGCCAGGCGACGACCGCGTCGCGGCTGAGGCCGACGGCCGGGGGCTGGTGCAGGACGTAGCGGCCGCGGCGTCGCGTCTGGATCAGGCCGGCCTTCTTCAGCGTCGCGACGTGCCGGGACACCTCGGGCGGCGTGATGTTGAACGCGTTGGCCAGCTCGCCCGTGGTGTGCGGCCCGCGCGACAGCGTCCGGCACAGCTGCATCCGCATCGGGTGGCCCAGGGCCTCCAGACGCTGCTGTACGAGTTCCAGCGCGGCCGGTGCCGGCAACTCCGGCCCCGCGACCGGGTATTGCAGCACGGGGTGCCAGCCCGGCGCATGGCTGAGCAGCAGGTGCGGCCAGCCGAACGATGTCGGGATGAATGTCACGCCCGGGTCGGCCGCGTCCGAGTACGCCGTCGTGCGGCCCGCGGCGAGCTTGTCGACGAGGATGCGCTCGCCGCCACTCCCCCTTCCGTCCTGACCGCTCTCCAGGGAGAGGGCGGTCGATGTGGCCGGCAGGGTTTCCGCCAGCCCCTTGTGCCGCAGCAGTTCGGTCTTGTGCCGGGCGTCCGCGGCCAGTTGGATGCCGACCCGTCGCCAGATGTCCCCGAAGAACGCCTCCTCACAGTCCTCGAACAGCCGGCGCAGCCACACCCGCAGCCCATCGGGGTCGGTGAGCATGCGGTTGGTGAACGCCGCCTGACGCGGCCCGCGCGCCGCCGCCATCTCCCGTACCCGCGCCTGCTCCTCGGCGTCGACGAGGGGCGAGGGCGTGGCCTGGGTGTAGCGGGACGAGCAGGTGATTTCGAAAGCGGCCGCCACGAACCGCTCGTCGTCGATCCGGTCGAGCGCGTCCAGGTCCTCTGCCAGCGTCGCCCCTGGGTGGGCCGGCAGCAGGATGTCGGAGCGTGACGACCGCCACAGGAAGTCCGCCTCGCACAGGCGGTCGGCGAGGTCGGTCTTCAGCCCCGCCGAGGTGGCCGTGACCCAGCCGTGCAGTCCGGGATGGTGGCCCGGCTCGGACAGCGCGTGCAGCACGGCGCCCAGCTCCGCCAGGGGCGACGGGGTGAAGACGAGGCGCTCGGGCGGCAGCCCGGTGATATCTATGACGTCGGCCATGCGCCCATCATGCGCGAGGCCACGACCTGCACGGTTGTCGATTGACTGCTCTCGTCAATCGACGCGCCACGGCGCCCGGAGCCGCCCCAGAGTGAGGGCATGAACGCACACCAGCAGCACATGCTCGATGCCTACCGTGCCGCCCAGCGGGGAGAGAGCGCGCCGGTTCCGCCGGGAGCCGACACCGTTCGCGCCGTTCGTGAGATCCACCGGTGGCGGCGCTTCAACGCCGTGATCACCGATCCCGCCGACCGCCTCCCGGCCCGCACCTTGCGCGCCGTACGGGCCCTGGGCGCTTCCTTCGCCCGTCTCACCCGCGGAGGCCGAGGCAGCTATCCGGCCGACCAGCCGGCATCGGCCGACCAGCCGACGTCGGCCGCCCACCGCTCCGCCGCGCCCAGCAGCACGGCCGTCGCCGGCGCCTTGATCCGGCCGTACGCCGACAGGTCCGGCACGCTCAGCGCCAGCCGTTCCTTGAAGGACCCCCATGCCCGCCGGGCCGAGTCGTCCGCGCGCAGGTAATCGCGGAACAGCAGGGCGAAGCGGGCGTTGGGGCCGCCGTCCTCACGGACATGGACATTGCACGACCGGGCGCCGACCGGCGGCGCGAAGACCCGCTTGCGGCAGTGCTCCCCGAATGACACCTCCATGGTGTTCCACGGCTCCGGCCGCAGGCGGAAGCCGATGCCGGTGAGCAGCGCCACGTCACGCGACGCGTCGAGCGACCGAACCCGCACCTGCACGTCGATGCAGTCCTTGGCCGGCAGCCCCGGAACCGAGGTGGAGCCGATGTGGTCAAGGGCGAGCGCGGCCTCGCCCAGGGCACGGTGCAGCCGTCCTGCCAGCTGCCCGAACTCGGCCTGCCACTCCGGCCGGTGGGCGACCACGGCAACCGGAGCGTCCTCATCGGGGAAGGGCATGGTCCCCCGCACTGCCGATGCCTGCCGCTGCCGTCCGGTCCGGGCGGTTCACTGCCGCCCTCCCCTCTCCACGCGGCCGAGGAAGTCCGTCAGCGCCGTCCGTATGTCGTCGGCCGTCCAGTGCAGTGCGGACGAGCTCACCATCACCTCCGTCATCGCCAGTCCCGGCGGGCTTTCGTCGAGCCACGTCCGGAACAGGCTGATCCCCGTCTCCTGCGCCTGGCGCATCCCCGCGTCGTTCAGCACCTTCGCCGGGTACGGCAGCCACAGGTGGAACTGGTGGGTGAACGGCTCCTCCGGCTGCACCCGGAACCACGGCACCCCGGCCCCGGCCAGGCCCTCCTGGAGTGCCCGTGCGACGACCTTCGCGTGCGCGACGTACTCCGGCAGCCGCGGGAGTTCGCGATCCAGGCCGGCGAGCGCGGTCAGGGCCGTCGGCCACTGCTGGAAGATCTGCCCGCCGTAGCGGTGCCGCCAGGCCCGCGTCTCCTCGATGAAGTCCTCGGTCCCCGCCAGCGCGGCGCCTCCTATGCCGCCGAGCGACTTGTAGAAGGAGACGTACACGCTGTCCGCGAGGGCGGCGATCTCCGGGAGGGAGCGCCCGAAGTGCGGGGCGCATTCCCAGATGCGGGCGCCGTCGAAGTGCACCACCGCGTCCCGCTCGCGGGCCGCGACGACCGTGGACGTCAGCTCCTCCCAGTCCGGCAGCACGAAGCCCGCGTCCCGCAGCGGCAACTCCAGCGCCAGGGTGCCGAACGGCTCCTGGAGGTCGTATATCTCCTTGGCCGTGGGCAGCCGCGGAGCGTCCGTCGGGTGCACCATCCGCAGGCCGCTGACCGTTGCGTAGGCATCGCGCTCGTGGACTTCCATGTGGGACAGCGGATGGCCGGCGACGGTCGTGCTGCCCGTGCGCCCCGCCCAGCAGCGCAGTGCCACTTGCTGCGCCATCGTCCCCGTGGGGAAGAACGCGGCGGCTTCGGTGCCCAGTGCGTCGGCGGTGCGGCGCTCCAGCTCTCCGACGACGCCGTCGCCGTACATGTCGGGCCACCCGGCGAGGTCGTAGGTGCCGGGGGCGTCGGCGGCCAAGCGGTCCAGCCGCTCGCGGAGCGTCTGGACCGCGGGTCCGCTGAGCGTCCGCCGGGCGCCGTGCCATACCGTCAGCCGCCGCGCCCGTTCGCTCTCCGCCGGACTGCCGTCCGCCTGCCCGCCGCCGTTGCCGCTCCGCGCCGTGGCGTCCTCGGCGGTGTCCCGCTCGCTCCGGCTCATGATCCCCCACCTGACCTTTCGCTCCGCGTCGTAGCCCTGATCATGGCGCAGCCGCGCCCGGCGCCGCGAGCCCTGTGGATAACTCTCGGAAAAGCTCGGAAGCGGCTGCGACGAGCCCCGTTGGCGGCCCGGCCGAGCGGTCGGCGAGAGGCGTGTTTCACCCTTCGCGCGACCCTCAAGTGCGCCGGAAACACTCGCGTAGCATGGCGATGAATCGTCCGGTACCCCCCGCGGACTGGAACGGAAGGCACCGCCGCGTGAATGCAATCCCGCCCATCGAGGCCCACGACCGCCCGGCCCGACTGACCGTCGGAGTCGTCGGCGCGGGGCGCGTAGGACCCGCCCTCGCCGCTTCGCTACAGCTTGCGGGCCACCGCCCGGTCGCCGTCTCCGGAGTCTCCGACGCCTCCGTACGGCGCGCGGCCGCGCTCCTGCCCGACGTGCCGCTGGTACCGCCGGCCGAGGTCCTGGCCCGCGCCGACCTCGTGCTCCTCACGGTCCCCGACGACGCCCTGGCCGGCCTGGTGACGGGCCTCGCAGCGACCGGTGCCGTACGGCCT
Organism: Streptomyces pinistramenti; assembly: GCF_020564935.1. GTDB lineage: Bacteria > Actinomycetota > Actinomycetes > Streptomycetales > Streptomycetaceae > Streptomyces > Streptomyces pinistramenti. The sequence continues at coordinate 14,989 of NZ_JAJCXB010000092.1, read as the reverse complement.
GGACAACTGCTGGTGCACACCTCCGGCCGTTACGGAACCGCCGTACTGGATCCCGCCACCCGGGCCGGCGCGCTGCCGCTGGCCCTGCACCCCGTGATGACGTTCACGGGCACCCCGGTGGACGTCCAGCGGCTGGCGGGCTGTTCCTTCGGTGTCACCTCGCCCGATGAGCTGCGGATGGCCGCCGAGGCGCTGGTCATCGAGATGGGCGGGGAGCCCGAGTGGATCGCGGAATCGGCCCGTCCGCTCTACCACGCGGCGCTCGCCATCGGCGCGAATCACCTGGTCACGCTCGTCGCCCAGTCGCTGGAGCTGCTGCGCACCGCCGGGGTCGAGGCCCCGGACCGTATGCTCGGCCCGCTCCTCGGCGCCGCCCTCGACAACGCGCTGCGCTCCGGTGACGCCGCCCTGACCGGGCCGGTCGCGCGCGGCGACGCGGGCACCGTCGCCGCCCATGTCACCGAGCTGCGCCGGCACGCCCCGCAGAGCGTCGCCGGCTACCTGGCGATGGCCCGCACGACGGCGGACCGGGCGCTCGCCCACGGCCTCCTCAAGCCGGAGCTGGCCGAGGACCTCCTCGGTGTGCTTTCCGACGTCGCCACAGGGGAAGCGTCCGGGAACCCGGCGCCCCGGGGGCGGCCGTCCGCGGACGACGATCCCGAGGGCGGGCCGTCCGAAGACCGGCCGTCCGATGACGGCCCCGACCACCCCGACGACGGCCCCGCCGACCAGGGCCCCCACGGAGGCGACAGCCGATGACCGCCCCGATCCGGCAGCCGGTCCCCCAACTGGTGTACACCGCCGCCGAGTTGCGGGGCCTCGCGCGCTCCGGTGGCGGGCGGGCCGTCGTGATGACCATGGGGGCGCTGCACGAGGGCCACGCCACCCTGATGCGGGCCGCCCGGGAGCGGGTCGGGCCCCAGGGGCAGGTCGTCGTCACGGTCTTCGTCAACCCGCTGCAATTCGGCGCGGGCGAGGACCTGGACCGCTATCCGCGCACCCTCGACGCCGACGCCGTACTGGCCGGTGCGGCAGGCGCCGACGTCGTCTTCGCGCCGTCCGCCGACGAGGTGTACCCGGGCGGCGAGCCCCAAGTGCGGGTTGCCGCAGGGCCCATGGGCACCGTCCTGGAGGGCGCGAGCCGCCCCGGGCACTTCGACGGCGTGCTGACGGTGGTCGCCAAGATGCTGCACCTCACCGGGCCGGATGTCGCGCTCTTCGGCGAGAAGGACGCCCAGCAGCTCGCGGTCATCACGAGGATGGCCGCCGACCTCAACTTCCCCGTGGAGATCGTCGGCGTTCCGACGGTCCGGGAGGAGGACGGTCTCGCGCTCTCCAGCCGTAACCGCTACCTCTCCGTGCCCGAGCGCAGGACCGCGCTCGCGTTGTCCGCGGCGCTCTTCGCCGCCCGTGACCGTATCGCCGCCCAGGAGGCGCTGCGGGAACGCGCCGGCTCTGCCGGGCAGCGCGCGCAGCGGCGCTCCGAAGCCCTGGCGGCCCTGGGCGAGGACCGGGCCGCCGCGGACGCGCACGCCGTCGCGCAGGCGGCGGCCGACGCGGCGCGCGGCCCGTCCGTGGCGCGCGCCGCCGCCCGCGCCGTCCTGGCGGATGCCGCCCTCCTCGACCCGCCGCTCGCACTGGACTACGTGGCGCTGGTCGACCCGTCCGACTTCACCGAGGTCGCCGACGGCCACGAGGGCGAGGCGGTGCTCGCCCTCGCCGCCACGGTGGGCACCACACGCCTCATCGACAACATCCGCCTCACCTTCGCCGGCCCACAGTCACATCCGGCCGCCCCGGAAGGCCCTCCTCACCCCGCGGACCCTCCCTCACCCCCCACTTCCCAAGGCCCCCTCGGAGCGACCCGATGACCGCCACCGGAACAGGCAACGAACCCGGCCCGACCGGCATACGCCTTCAGGCTCCCGCCCCGGGGTGGGCCATCGACGCGGACGTGGTGGTCGTGGGATCCGGTGTCGCCGGGCTGACCGCCGCGCTCCGGTGCGCCGCAGCCGGCCACCGGACGGTGGTCGTCACCAAGGCCCGCCTGGACGACGGGTCCACCCGCTGGGCCCAGGGCGGGATCGCCGCGGCGCTCGGCGAGGGGGACACCCCGGAGCAGCATCTGGCCGACACCCTCGTGGCGGGCGCCGGCCTCTGTGACGAGGCGGCCGTCCGCGCCCTGGTCACCGAGGGCCCCGCCGCCGTGCACCGGCTGATCGCCGCCGGCGCACGCTTCGACACCGCCCCGGGGACCGGCGGCATCGCGCTCACCCGGGAGGGCGGCCACCACCGCCGCCGCATCGCGCACGCCGGAGGCGACGCCACCGGAGCGGAGATCTCCCGCGCGCTCGTCGCCGCGGTACGCGCCGCCGGGCTGCGCACCGTCGAGAACGCCCTCGTCCTCGACCTGCTCACCGACGCCCGGGGCCACACCTCCGGCGTCACTCTGCACGTCATGGGCGAGGGGCAGCACGACGGCGTCGGCGCCGTGCACGCCCCGGCCGTCGTCCTCGCCACCGGCGGCATGGGCCAGGTCTTCTCCGCGACCACCAACCCGGCGGTCTCCACCGGCGACGGCGTCGCGCTCGCGCTGCGCGCCGGAGCCGAGGTGTCCGACCTGGAATTCGTCCAGTTCCACCCCACGGTCCTCTACCTGGGCGCCGAAGCGGAGGGCCAGCAGCCGCTGATCTCCGAGGCGGTACGGGGCGAGGGCGCCCATCTCGTCGACGCCGACGGCATCCGCTTCATGGCCGGCAGGCACGAACTCGCCGAGCTGGCGCCGCGCGACATCGTCGCCAAGGAGATCATGCGCAGGGCGCACGAACAGGGCGTCGAGCACATGTACTTGGACGCCCGGCACTTCGGTACGGACATGTGGGAGACGCGCTTCCCGACCATCCTCGCCGCCTGCCGCAGCCATGACATCGACCCCGTAACGGAACCCGTCCCGGTCGCCCCGGCCGCCCACTACGCCTCCGGCGGCGTACGCACCGACCTGCACGGCCGGACGACCGTGCCGGGCCTCTACGCCTGCGGTGAGGTCGCCTGCACGGGTGTCCACGGCGCCAACCGGCTCGCCTCCAACTCCCTTCTGGAGGGCCTGGTCTTCGCCGAACGCATCGCGGCCGACATCGCCGGGAGCGGCGCCGCCACCGGGAGCGCCGGAATCACCGGCCGCACCGGGAGCGAGGACGCCACCGGGAGCGACGGCACGGCGCACGCGAGCGCGACGCCGGCCCCGGACGCCCCGGCGGCCGCCCCCGTCCCGCTGCCGCTGCTCGCCCCCGAGGCGCGGATCGCGGTGCAGCGGATCATGACCGCGGGCGCCGGCGTGCTGCGCAGCGCCGACAGCCTCGCGCGGGCCGCCGAGCAGCTCGACCGCCTCCACCGCGAGGCCACGGCCGCCACCCCGCCGGCGCCCGGATCCAAGGCCCCCGAGCCCGGTGTCGAGGCGTGGGAGACGACCAACCTGCTGTGTGTCGCCCGGGTGCTGGTCGCCGCCGCGCAGCGCCGCGAGGAGACGCGCGGATGCCACTGGCGTGAGGACCACCCGGACCGGGACGACACCTCCTGGAGCCGCCACTTCCGCATCACCCTGGATGCGGACCGCGCCCTGGCCGTCCGCACCACCGGGACGGCAGGTTTCCCGCCCACGGTCCCGGAGAAGGACACCAACCACCCCGCACCACCCGCCACTTCACTCCCCGATACGGAGCGCACCCCGTGAGCAGCACCCCCGACGACCTCCCCCTCCTCCAGATCGGCAGGCGCGACGCCGCAGCCGCGGACGCCTCCACCGGCGGTGGCTGCGGCGACGCCTGCGGCTGCGGCGGGCCCGACGACGGCGCGTACGCACTCGACCCGCTCAGCTGCGGACTCGACCCGGACCTGGCCGCCCTCCTGGTGGCGGCGGGCCTGGACCCCGTCCAGGTGGAGGACATCGCGCACCTCGCCATCGAGGAGGACCTCGACCAGGGCGTGGATATCACCAGCGTCGCGACGGTCCCCGAAGACGCGGTGGCCACCGGCGACTTCACCGCCCGCCAGGCCGGTACGGTCGCCGGGCTGCGGATCGCCGAGGCGGTGCTCTCCATCGTCTGCACCGAGGAGTTCGCCGTCGAACGGCACGTCGAGGACGGCGACCGGGTCGAGGCCGGCGCCAAGCTGCTCAGCGTCACCACCCGCACCCGCGACCTGCTCACCGCCGAGCGCAGCGCGCTCAACATCCTGGGCAGGCTGTCGGGCATCGCCACCGCCACCCGGGCCTGGGCGGACGCCCTTGAGGGCACCAAGGCCAAGGTCAGGGACACCCGCAAGACCACACCTGGACTGCGCGCCCTGGAGAAGTTCGCGGTGCGCTGCGGCGGCGGCGTCAACCACCGGATGTCGCTGTCGGACGCCGCACTGATCAAGGACAACCACGTCGTCGCGGCCGGCGGCGTCGCCGAGGCGTTCACCGCCGTACGGTCCGAGTTCCCCGGGGTGGCGATCGAGGTCGAGGTCGACCGGATCGACCAGATCCCGCCGATCCTCGCCGAGGGCGCCGACCTCATCCTGCTGGACAACTTCACCCCGGAGCAGACCGCCCAGGCCGTCGCCCTGGTGGCGGGCCGCGCGATCCTGGAGTCCTCCGGCCGCCTCACTCTGGACAACGCCCGGGTGTACGGGGAGACCGGCGTCGACTACCTGGCGGTGGGGGCGCTCACGCACTCGTCCCCGGTGCTCGACATCGGCCTCGACCTGCGCGAGGACGAGGCGACGGACGACCAGCGCGAGGACCACTGACCGCCATGCTGCTGACCATTGATGTGGGCAACACCCACACCGTCCTCGGGCTCTTCGACGGCGAGGACATCGTCGAGCACTGGCGGATCTCCACCGACGCCCGCCGCACCGCCGACGAACTCGCCGTCCTGCTGCACGGCCTGATGGGCATGCACCCGCTGCTCGGCGACGAACTGGGCGACGGCATCGAGGGCATCGCCATCTGCTCCACCGTCCCCTCCGTCCTGCACGAGCTGCGCGAGGTCACCCGCCGCTACTACGGGGACGTCCCCGCGGTCCTGGTGGAGCCGGGTGTCAAGACGGGTGTGCCGATCCTCATGGACAACCCGAAGGAGGTCGGCGCGGACCGGATCATCAACGCGCTGGCGGCCGTCGAGCTGTTCGGCGGGCCCGCCGTCGTCGTCGACTTCGGCACCGCCACCACCTTCGACGCGGTGAGCGCCCGCGGCGAGTACGTCGGCGGCGTCATCGCCCCCGGTATCGAGATCTCCGTGGAGGCACTCGGTGTCAAGGGCGCCCAGCTCCGCAAGATCGAACTGGCCCGGCCGCGCAGCGTCATCGGCAAGAACACCGTCGAGGCGATGCAGTCCGGCATCCTCTACGGCTTCGCCGGCCAGGTCGACGGCGTCGTCCAGCGCATGGCGCGCGAGCTGTCCGACGACCCCGACGAGGTGACCGTGATCGCCACCGGGGGCCTGGCGCCGATGGTGCTGGGCGAGTCGTCGGTGATCGACGAGCACGAGCCCTGGCTCACCCTGATCGGCCTGCGCCTGGTCTACGAGCGGAACGTCGCCAGGCCCTGAGCGCACGGCGCGGACGCGCGGGCCTGAAGCGGCCCGTCCGGCCCCGCAGGGGCCGTCCGGAGCCCCTGCGTCCGGGCGGCCAGGGGAAGGCGGCCCGGCCGCCCGCCGGGGCTGTGTGGCGCCCGCCACGGAGATGTCCGTGGCCGCGCCGCCATCCGCAATTGAATGCCTTTTGTCCTAATTGGTCGTAAAGTCCGCCGCATGCCTATGCCATACGGATCCCGCGGCGGCATGGCGTTCAGCGCCGACGAGTTGCGTGTGCTCCGTCGCGCCCTCGCCCATGCCCTGCAGTCGACGTCCTCCGCCGCCCCGCCCGGTGCCTTCGGCCCGGAAGGGGCGGCGGACATCCAGGAGTACCTCCGGCTGGCCGAGGCGGTGGACGAGGCGGTCCGCGAAGGCGGCCGGCTGCGCGCCTTCCTGCTCGCCGACCTCGCCCGCTACCGCGAAGCCCTGCCCGGCTCCGCCGCCGGCTACCTCGCACAGCTCCAGGAAGCGCTGTCCGCCGCCTACGTACCGGGCCCCGACGACCTCGCGGCCCTGCGCGCGCTGGCCGGGCGGCCCGCAGGACCGGCCGAGAGCGACCGCAGGACCGCCCTGCTGCGCCGCTGCGAGCAGCTCGCCGAGCTGTCCGTACGCGCCCGGCTGCGGGCCCTGCCCGCGGCCCGCAGCGCCGACGAGCCGCCCCGGCCCGCCCCGCGCCCCGCGCCGCGGCCGGGCGAACGGAAGGCGCCGCGTCCTGACCGGCCGATCCCCACACCCGGCGAGGTCTTCCCGCCGCGGCGCAAGCCCGCGCCGCCCCCCGCGGCCCGCACCGCCTGAGTGCTGCGTACCCTGGAATCCACTCGCCCCAAGGAGGCTCACGTCATGGATTACGTCGCAGCGCTGTTCCCGCCGGTAGTGATGGCCGTGGCGTTCACCGCTTTGATCGTCACCATCGTCAAGAGCCAGGGCGGCCAGAACAAGGCGAAGGAAGACGCCGCGGTGGACGCCGTGCTCGGCCGCGCCGACTCGGCCCGTCAGGAACCCACCGCGCACGGCGCCTGAATCCAGCGCATTTCCGGTGCCGGCCCCCGCCCGCACCACCACGTACGGCCCGGGATGGGTATCCCGGGCCGTGCCTCGTTTTCCTGCGTAAACGCACCGAGATGAACCGGCATTCGAGACATCTCCCACTATTCTTCTGGTGTGCCGAGACCATTGGGTGATCTGGAAGACGCGGTCATGACGCGGGTCTGGGAGTGGAACCGCCCGGTCACCGTTCGAGAAGTCCTGGAAGATCTGCAGAAGGAACGGTCGATCGCCTACACGACGGTCATGACCGTATTGGACAACCTCCATCAGAAGGGCTGGGTGCGCCGCGAAGCAGAAGGCCGCGCCTATCGATATGAAGCGGTCTCCACTCGCGCCGCATACTCGGCCGCACTGATGAACGAAGCATGGTCGACCAGTGACAACCCGGCGGCCGCTCTCGTCGCCTTCTTCGGCATGATGTCGCCGGAACAGCGCCATGCACTTCGGGACGCCGTACGGATGGTGCAGGCCGATGAACCGGCCGCACCCGGCGACCCGGAAGATCCGGCCGAACTCACGGAAGCCGTGGAGCATGCCGCGGCCGCCGGAACCGCACCGGACACCGGGCACACAACAGGTGCAGAAGGTGTGGAAGACGCGGGCGGAGCGGCATCCGCGGAAGGCGATGAACCCGGAGCGGGCCCCGGTGACAAGGGGCGATAGCGTCCCGACATGTCTCCGCATTCAAAAGGGCTCACCGTACGCCGTGCCAGGACCAGCGATGTACCGGCCGTCCGCCGCCTCATCGACTCCTACTCCCGCGACGGGATCCTGCTCGACAAAGCCACCGTCACCCTTTACGAAGACATCCAGGAGTTCTGGGTCGCCGAGCGCGACGAAGACGCCGAGGTGGTGGGCTGCGGCGCACTCCACGTCATGTGGGAAGACCTCGCCGAGGTACGCACACTGGCGGTGGATCCCCGGCTCAAGGGCGCCGGTGTCGGCCATCAAGTCCTCGCCAAGCTGCTGAGCACCGCGCGCTGGCTCGGAGTGCGCCGCATTTTCTGTCTCACCTTCGAAGTCGACTTCTTCGTCAAGCACGGGTTCGTGGAGATCGGTGAGACTCCCGTCGACGGTGATGTCTACAGCGAGCTGCTGCGTTCCTATGACGAGGGCGTTGCCGAGTTCCTGGGACTCGAACGAGTGAAGCCCAACACCCTGGGTAACAGCCGCATGCTTCTGCACCTCTGATCAGCGTTCTATGTCCGAATCGCGCCCCTATCTCATGCCTACCGGGCGATGCGTTCCCCTGTCGGCGGGCAAGTGAACCCTACCCAGGGGTTTGTGTTTTTCCGGGAAAAGCGGTTTGCTTTCCGTCGTAATCCACATTCGATGAAAGGGAAACCCGGTGGCACAGAAGGTTCAGGTTCTTCTTGTCGACGACCTCGACGGCGTCGAGGCCGACGAGACCGTGACGTTCTCTCTCGATGGCAAGTCCTACGAGATCGACCTCACCACCGCCAACGCCGACAAGCTGCGCACCGCGCTTGGCGACTTCGTCAAGGCCGGCCGCCGTACCGGTGGTCGTTCTTCTTCCGGCCGCGGCAAGACCCGTGCGGCTTCCGGCGGCAGCCAGGACACCGCGAAGGTGCGCGCGTGGGCCAAGGACAACGGCTACAACGTCAATGACCGTGGCCGCGTCCCCGCCGACATTCGCGAGGCATACGAGAAGGCCAACGGCTGATCGCCAACGGCGCGATCGGTTTGGTCATTACGAGCACGCAGCAACCGGGCCCGGTGGCATTCCGTTGCCGCCGCGCTCACGAGCCGTACGAGATCGGGGGCGTCACCCCTGTCCCCGAAACCTGCCCCGAACCCCGTGGTGGGCAGGGAATTCTCGGCCTCGTATCCCGGTTCGGGAGGCCGCACCCATACCGCGGCCTCCCGCGAGCCGAATCCGCACGACGACGGTCCGGAACTCGGGAATGACGGAGCGGGCATCCGTCCTCCGGCGCCCCGCGCCGTGAGATCGGGCGCGAGCGCGCCCCACTCCAGCCATTCCAGGATTCCGGGCAGTTCATCGGCGCCGCCGGCAGTCACGAGCATGAGGATTTTCGGCCGATCGGCAGCGGGAATCCCGTCGCTCGCGGCAGGGCCGCAGCCGCTGTGGCAGTCCTCCGCAAGGGCCGCAGCGCCGTGCGGTGCGCCAGGACGCCGGGTGCCGCCGATGAGCGCCACAGGGCCGGTGCGCGGCAGCCGCCGCAGAACGGCGTGACCCGCATCCGCCGGCATCTCCAGGACGTCGAAACGCAGCCCCGTGAGCAGCTCCACCGGCCTCGTACCGGTGGTCGGCCAGCCCAGCTCCTCCTCGTACCACCGGCGTACGGCGGCACGGGGCGTACGGGGACGCGGGAGCGCGTGGGCCATGCCCGGTGCAACTCCCGAAAACCCGGGAAGTTACGCTGGGTTGACGTACGGATACGTGACGTGCCTGGTGAGCCGGGTGCGCGGGGGTATTCGGCGGGACGGATCCGGTCAGAGTTGTTCGCCCGTAGCGGATGGACCGGGCCGTTGTCGCATGGAGTGTCAGTGGCAGCGGGTAAGACATTCACCATGGGAAAAGACGGTGTGACGGCGCAGAATGCGCTCCGCCCGGCGTGACGGCGGGCGGAGCGGCAGGCGTGCCGGAACGGGCGGCGTTCGCCACGGGCGTAGTGGTGGTGGGCGTATATGCCTGGCCTGCGGGAACATCGTCTCGCACCATCGGGTTGGAGCAGTTGTCGGCTGTTCGGGGCAGGTGACTTCCCTACGAGAGTGGGGTGAGCCGCGTACGGGTGTCGGCAGTTGGAATGAGCTGTCCCGCCCTGCGGGACTAGCATGCGGAAGGACAGGGAGGGGACCGCCCCCTCATCTGCCCGACCGCTCTGAGGAGCGATTTACGATGTTCGAGAGGTTCACCGACCGCGCGCGGCGGGTTGTCGTCCTGGCTCAGGAAGAAGCCCGGATGCTCAACCACAACTACATCGGCACCGAGCACATTCTCCTGGGCCTGATCCACGAGGGTGAGGGTGTCGCCGCTAAGGCCCTGGAGAGCCTCGGGATTTCGCTCGAGGCGGTCCGCCAGCAGGTGGAGGAGATCATCGGGCAGGGCCAGCAGGCTCCGTCCGGGCATATTCCCTTCACCCCCCGTGCCAAGAAGGTGCTGGAGCTTTCGCTCCGTGAGGCCCTTCAGCTCGGCCACAATTACATCGGTACGGAGCACATCCTGCTCGGCCTGATCCGCGAGGGCGAGGGCGTCGCAGCCCAGGTCCTCGTGAAGCTGGGCGCCGATCTGAACCGGGTGCGGCAGCAGGTCATCCAGCTGCTCTCCGGATACCAGGGCAAGGAAGCCGCCACCGCAGGCGGCCCGGCCGAGGGCACGCCCTCGACCTCGCTCGTCCTGGACCAGTTCGGCCGCAACCTCACGCAGGCCGCTCGCGAGACGAAGCTCGACCCGGTCATCGGGCGCGAGAAGGAAATCGAGCGGGTCATGCAGGTGCTGTCCCGCCGTACCAAGAACAACCCGGTCCTCATCGGCGAGCCCGGCGTCGGCAAGACGGCGGTCGTCGAGGGACTGGCGCAGGCCATCGTCAAGGGCGAGGTGCCCGAGACCCTCAAGGACAAGCACCTCTACACCCTCGACCTCGGTGCCCTGGTCGCAGGCTCCCGCTACCGCGGTGACTTCGAGGAGCGCCTGAAGAAGGTACTCAAGGAGATCCGCACCCGCGGCGACATCATCCTGTTCATCGACGAGCTCCACACCCTGGTGGGTGCGGGCGCCGCCGAGGGCGCGATCGACGCCGCGAGCATCCTCAAGCCCATGCTGGCGCGAGGCGAGCTGCAGACCATCGGCGCCACCACGCTCGACGAGTACCGCAAGCACCTGGAGAAGGACGCGGCCCTTGAGCGCCGCTTCCAGCCGATCCAGGTCGCGGAGCCGTCGCTGCCGCACACCATCGAGATCCTCAAGGGCCTGCGGGACCGCTACGAGGCACACCACCGGGTGTCCATCACGGACTCCGCGCTGGTCGCCGCGGCCACCCTCGCCGACCGCTACATCTCGGACCGGTTCCTGCCGGACAAGGCGATCGACCTCATCGACGAGGCCGGCTCGCGGATGCGCATCCGCCGGATGACCGCGCCGCCGGACCTGCGCGAGTTCGACGAGAAGATCGCCGACGTGCGCCGGGAGAAGGAGTCCGCGATCGACTCGCAGGACTTCGAGATGGCCGCGGGCCTGCGTGACAAGGAGAAGCAGCTCCTGGCCGCGAAGGCGAAGCGGGAGAAGGAGTGGAAGGCCGGCGACATGGACGTCGTCGCCGAGGTGGACGAGGAGCTGATCGCCGAGGTTCTGGCGACGGCCACCGGCATCCCGGTCTTCAAGCTCACCGAGGAGGAGTCCTCGCGGCTGCTGCGGATGGAAGACGAGCTGCACAAGCGCGTCATCGGCCAGAAGGACGCCATCAAGGCGCTCTCGCAGGCCATCCGTCGTACGCGGGCCGGCCTCAAGGACCCCAAGCGTCCCGGTGGTTCGTTCATCTTCGCCGGTCCTTCCGGTGTCGGTAAGACCGAGCTGTCCAAGACGCTGGCGGAGTTCCTGTTCGGCGACGAGGACGCACTGATCTCCCTCGACATGTCGGAGTTCAGTGAGAAGCACACGGTCTCGCGGCTGTTCGGTTCGCCTCCCGGCTACGTCGGCTACGAAGAGGGCGGCCAGCTCACCGAGAAGGTGCGCCGCAAGCCGTTCTCCGTCGTGCTCTTCGACGAGGTCGAGAAGGCCCACCCGGACATCTTCAACTCGCTGCTGCAGATCCTGGAGGACGGTCGCCTGACCGACTCCCAGGGCCGGGTCGTGGACTTCAAGAACACGGTCATCATCATGACGACCAACCTCGGCACCCGGGACATCTCCAAGGGCTTCAACCTCGGCTTCGCGGCCCAGGGCGACAGCAAGTCCAGCTACGAGCGGATGAAGAACAAGGTCAACGAAGAGCTCAAGCAGCACTTCCGCCCCGAGTTCCTCAACCGTGTCGACGACACCGTCGTCTTCCACCAGCTGACCGAGGAAGACATCATCCAGATCGTCGACCTCATGCTCGCCAAGGTGGACGAGCGGCTCAAGGACCGCGACATGGGCATCGAGCTGAGCAGCGAGGCCAAGTCGCTGCTGGCCAAGCGCGGGTACGACCCGGTGCTCGGCGCCCGTCCGCTGCGCCGCACGATCCAGCGCGAGATCGAGGACGCCCTCTCGGAGAAGATCCTCTTCAGCGAGCTGCGTCCGGGCCACATCGTGGTCGTCGACATCGAGGGTGAAGGCGAGAACGCCAAGTTCACCTTCCGCGGCGAGGAGAAGTCGGCGCTGCCCGACGCCCCGCCGATCGAGTCCACGGCCGGCGGTTCGGGTTCGACGAACCTCAGCAAGGACGCGTAACCGCACGGGCGCCCACTCGCGCCCGCGCACCGCGCACAGATACGGCACTGCCCCGGAACCGTTCGTACGGTCCGGGGCGGTGCCGTATCCGCGTGCGGGGGCGTTACGGGCAGGCGGCGGCCGCTACAGCTGGATGACGCGGATGCCGTCCGGGACTCCGCTCACCGGGCCGATGCGTGTGCCGACCGTGAGGGTGTCCAGCCGCGGGAACGCCGCCAGCCACTCCATGGAGACGCCCAGGTCGTAGGCGAGCCACAGGCGGGTCAGGCCGCCGGCGGGGGCGATGCCCTCGATGAGCTGGTCGGGGGTGAAGGGGCCGGCGATCCGCAGTTGCGCGCGGCCGCCCAGCCGGCGCAGGGCGTGCAGCTCCTCCGGGTCACAGACCGGGAAGTACAGCTCGGCCGGGTCGAGGTGGGCGATGATCTCGCGGGCGTAGCGGGCCGTGTCGTAGCGCCGCCAGGCGCCGGCGAGCTGGGCGCGTACGTCGTGGTGCGCACGGTCGCGGAGGCCGGTCAGGTAGTCGATGGCCATGTCGTCGGCGATGGAGGTCGCGGTGATGGCGAGGAGGTGCGCCTCCTGGTCGGTGGCCGGGGCCGGGTCGGGGAGCATCTCCAGCACGATCGGGCCGATCCAGCCCAGGGCGCGGGCGGCGGCCGGGGTGCCGGGGCGCACCATGTCGCGGGTGAAGCGCTGGACGCGGGCGCGGACCGCCGGGTCCAGCTCGGCGGCGTGCTCCAGGCAGGCGGCCGCGAGGAGCTTGCGGTGCCGGGCCTCGGCGGCCCGTACGCCGGGGTGCGGGGAGAGCAGGCCGTCGAGCAGCGCGGCGCATTCGTCGGGGCGGGCCAGGGCCACGGCCATCCGGATGACGTCTTCCCAGTCGTCGTGGTGGGCGTGGTCGAGGAGCAGCGCGAAGTCGTGCTGCTGCACGGTGGCGCGGGCGGCGAGGTGGTCCTGGAAGGTGCGGTGGACGAAGTCGACGGTGCCGGGGGTGGGTTCGCGCAGCAGGCCGGTGCGGTTGAGGAGGTGGCGGAAGACGTCTTCGGGGCCACCCTGGCGGGCCGCGTCCGGGATGGCGGGCAGGTGGCGGGCGAGGGTTTCGACGGCGGTGGCGCGGTCCATTTCGGAGCGGCCGTTGAGCAGCATCCAGTGGGCCAGTTTCTGGAGCAGCTGGATCTTCGGCTGCCGGGTCAGGTCCACGCCGTCGGAGGCGGTCATCGCGCGCTCGCGGTCGCGGCGCTCCAGGAGCATGGACAGCGCGGCGTCGTACAACTCCTTGCGGCCGTTGGGCAGATAGTCGCGGCGGTCGCGGTGCAGGGCGCACAGCAGCCCGCACATCAGCGGATTGGTGGCCAGCCGGCCGAGATCGCGGGTGATGCGGACGGCGTTGAGCAGGGTGTGCTCGTAGTGGCCGAGGCGGTCGAGGTCGGCGGGTTTCTGCTGGGCGGCGGCGCGGTGCCAGCGCTGGATGAACGCGGCGATGTCCTCGCGGCTCATCGGCGCCAGCGACAGTTCGCCGAAGCCCTCGCCGTCCAGCCAGCGGTGCGGGACGGCGGACGGGCGGGACGTGACGATCCAGATGTTGCCGGGGTAACGGGCGGTCCAGTCGCGCAACTTGTCGCGGAGCCGCTCCCGTTCGCTCTCGGGGCACTCGTCGACGCCGTCGATGAGCAGCAGCGCGCGTCCGGCGCCGAGCACCCGCTCGGTCCAGCCCGGCGGCTGGGCGGCGGCCTCCGGGTAGCCGACGGCGGTCAGGAAGGAGGCGGGCGCGGGGAAGCCGTCACGGGCGAAGCGGCGGACCGGCAGCAGGAACGGGATCCGGCCGCGCAGCTTCGCGAGGGTGCCGGGCAGTTCGTCGCGGGCGGTGGCGACGGTCAGCCACTGGAGGAGGGTGGTCTTGCCGGACCCGGCGACGCCGCGGACGAGGACCCGGCTGCGGCCGGCCAGGGCCTGTTCGGCGGGGATGGGGGGGCTCGTCCGGGGAGGTGCCGTCATCGGGGGCCCCAGGAGAGGTGTCGTGGTCCGCGGGTCCGGCCGGCTCGCACCGGAGGCCCAGGTAGGCGGCGTCCAGGGGCCAGCTGTCGGGGGAGTGCGCGAGGTCGATGCCGAAGATCGTCAGGTGGTTGTGGAGGACGGCGGTGTCATGGGCGTACCGCTCCTCGAAGGCGGCGTCCGCGACGGCCGGTGACGGCGGCCTGATGCGGGGGGACGCGGTGCCGTGGACGAGTCCTGCCAGGGTGCGGGTCTCTTCGGCGAGGGTGCGGGAGAGGTAGGGGGAGCGCCTGGTGAGGAAGTACAGGATGTGCAGGGCGGTGGCGTCCAGGAGGACGTCGTAGAGCCGTCGTTCGTCCTCGGTCAGCTGCCTGGTGACGCCGGGGACGGCTTCGCTCAGCCGTTGGGCGAAGCGGGCGGGCAGCAGCCGGGCGGCGGTCAGGTCGTCCATGTCGGTGTCGGCGAGGGCCTGGAGAGTGCGGGCCAGGGCGGCGGTGACGGCGGACGTGGTCCCCGGGCGCTGCTCCGGCTCGTCCCCGAGCGCCTGCTCGACCAGCTCCGTGGCGAGCCGTGCCACGTCCCGTTCGGTCAGCGTGCGCTTCTCGCCGGCGAACGCGACGAGGGAGGCGAGGGGAACGGGGCGGTCGGTGGGCCCGGGGGCGGCGTTGTCGCGGTGGAAGAGGCTGCGGATGAGGGGGCGACGACGGGCGGTGCGAGGCGGGCGGCTATGTGGGTGGTGTGGTGGGCGGGATCCATGGGTTCCCCGTAACTGCGGGTCGGGGGGCGCGTGTTGGGGGGTCAGCCTAGGAGTTGTCTTCAAATGTCACGCCCACATCAGGAGCGATGCGAGGGTGATGGCTGCTTGGTAGGACTCGGCGGTCTTGTCGTAGCGGGTGGCGATTCCGCGCCATTGCTTCAGGCGGTTGAA
>NZ_JAJCXB010000091.1 GCF_020564935.1 Streptomyces pinistramenti | reverse complement strand
CAGGCCGGCCACTCCCCCCGCCTACCCAGGGCCACTCCGGCGGTGCCCGGGGCGGAACGGGCGGCGGCATGACGCCCCCGCCGCCCGTACCGCACCGGGCTCCTGGTCGCCCCCTCCCTGCGGGTTTGTATCCTCGGCAGGCGCCATCCCGATCCATGCGGCACCCGCGAGAGGACACACCATGACCACCGAGCTGAGCCCCGACACCCTGACCGGGCTCCTGGAGCGCGCCCGCCAGGACTACCAGGACCTTTCGGGGCGCGGGCTCTCGCTCAACCTCACCCGGGGCAAGCCGGCCCCGGAGCAGCTCGGCCTCTCCGACGACCTGCTGAGCCTGCCGCACGGCCGGTACACCTCCGCCGACGGCACGGACCTGCGCAACTACGGCGGCCTTCAGGGGCTGCCCGAGCTGCGGGAGATCTTCGCCGGAGTGCTCCAGGTGCCGGCCGGGCAGCTGCTCGCGGCCGGGAACTCCAGCCTGGAGCTGATGCACGACAGCCTGGTGCACGCCCTGCTGAGCGTGCTGCCGGGCGCCGAGTCGCGCTGGGTGGACCAGGAGCGGATCGCGTTCCTGTGCCCGGTGCCCGGCTACGACCGGCACTTCGCGCTCTGCGAGCGGTTCGGGATCGACATGATCCCCGTGCCGATGACCGCCGAAGGCCCGGACATGGACGTCGTGGAGCGGCTCGTCGCCGATGACCCGGCGGTCAAGGGCATCTGGTGCGTCCCGAAGTACAGCAACCCGGACGGCGTCTGCTACAGCGACGAGACCGTGGCGCGGCTGGCCCGTATGGAGACCGCCGCACCCGACTTCCGGATCTTCTGGGACAACGCCTACGCGGCCCACCACCTGACCGACGAGCCCGTCGAGATCGCCGATCTGCTCGCCGCCTGCGCCGAGGCCGGGAACGCCGACCGGGCGTTCGTGTTCGGCTCCAGCTCGAAGATCACCCTGGCGGGCGCGGGGGTCGCCTTCTTCGGTTCGTCGCCCGCGAACGTGCAGTGGCTGCTCGGCAACAACGCCGCGCGGTCGATAGGCCCCGACAAGATCAACCAGCTGCGGCACGTGCTGTTCCTCCAGGACGCCGACGGCGTGCGGGCCCACATGGAGCGCCAGCGCGCCCTCCTCCAGCCCAAGTTCGAGGCGGTGGCCCGGATCCTGGACGCCGAGCTGGGCGGCACCGGCCTGGCCACCTGGACCTCGCCCGAGGGCGGCTACTTCGTGACCCTTCAGGTGCCGGACGGCTGCGCCAAGGAGGTCGTGCGCCGCGCCGCCGACGCGGGCATCGTGCTGACCCCGGCCGGCGCCACCCACCCGTACGGCAACGACCCGCGCGACGCCACCATCCGGATCGCGCCCAGCTACCCGGGCCTCGCGGAGCTGGAGCAGGCCATCACGGGCCTCGCCGTCTGCGTGCGTCTTGTGGGGTACGAGCAGCGGGCCGCCTGACCGTCTTCCCGCCGGATCCGGCGTCGCGCCTCCCCTTCACGGGGCGGGCGGGCGCCGGATTCGGCCGTTCGGGGCGGGCGGGGCGCGGTCCCCGGGGCGGGCGGGCACACTGCGGGTTCACCGGCACGACGATCTCAGGGACATCCTGAGCCGATCGGGAGGAAGACCATGGCCGAAGGACACCGCATCACGGTGGAGCAGGGCACCGACCACGTCCGCGTCGAGCACGAGGGGGTGCTGCTGGCCGACAGCCGCCGGCCGCTGCTGCTGCACGAGACGGGATATCCGGTGCGCTACTACCTGCCGCCGCAGGACGTGCGCACCGAACTGCTGACGCCGTCACCGACACGGACACACTGCCCGTTCAAGGGCACCGCCTCGTACTGGTCGCTGCCCGACGGCACGGCGGATCTGGTGTGGTCGTATCCCGAGCCGAAGCCCGAAGTGGCCGGAATCCAGGGGTACTTGTGCTTCTTCGATGCCACCGTCACGAGCGAGTAGTAAAGTTTCCTAACAATACAGGGGCAGGCGTCTTGACGGGTACATGACCGCCCGCCAGGATTCCTCGGGACGGCTTGTGTCGCCGACCCAGGAGACGGATATGACGCACACCCCCCGCGCCAGGAAGCACCGGCTCACCAACCCCCGCATCGGCATCCCCGCCGCCGGCGCAGCCCTCGCGCTGCTCGGCGGCGCGCTGCTGTGGTCGCCGGCCGGCCGCGCCGACGCGGCGCCCGACCGCCCACAGGCCGGGGGCTTCACCGCCGTCGCCGCCGGCGACATCGCCGAGCAGTGCACCGCGAGCGACAGCGACTGCGAACACCCCAAGACCGCCGCGCTGGTGGAGAAGATCAACCCGGCGTTCGTGCTGACCATGGGCGACAACCAGTACGACGACGCCCGGATCAAGGACTTCACGCGCTACTACGACACGACCTGGGGCAAGTTCAAGGACAAGACGCACCCCATCCCCGGCAACCACGAGACCTACGACCCGGACGGCGAACTCGCGGGCTACAAGTCCTACTTCGGCGCCATCGCCTACCCGCACGGCAAGCCCTACTACAGCTTCGACCAGGGCAACTGGCACTTCATCGCGCTGAACACCAACGACCTCGACAAGGCGCAGCTCGCCTGGCTCAAGGACGACCTCGCGGCCAGTTCCAAGAAGTGCGTGGCCGCCTACTTCCACCACCCGCTCTTCTCGTCCGGCGAACACGGCAACGACCCGGTCAGCAAGCCGGTGTGGAAGCAGCTCTACAAGGCCAAGGCCGACCTGATCCTCAACGGCCACGACCACCACTACGAGCGGTTCGCCCCGCAGAACCCGGACGGCAAGCGGGACGCGAACGGCATCGTCGAACTCCTCGGCGGCATGGGCGGCGCCCACCCGTACAAGATCGAAGAGGTCCAGCCCAACAGCGAGAAGCGGCTGACCAACACCTTCGGGGTGGTGAAGCTGAACTTCACCGACACCGGATTCTCCTGGAACCTGATCGGCACGGACGGCAAGACGAAGGACAGCAGCCCGTCCTACGAGTGCCACTGACCGGCGGCCGCCGCGGTCCACGGACTCCACGCCATGTATCTCGCGACCACGGACGCGGCCGCCACGGCGAAGGTGACGCGCGGCCGCGTCGGAGGGCCGGTCCTGGCCCTCGGCGCGGTCAGCCTCGTCACCGACATCTCATCCGAGATGGTCACCGCCGTGCTGCCCCTCTACTTCGTCATCCAACTCGGCCTCTCCCCGCTCCAGTTCGGCTTCCTCGACGGCCTCTACAACGGCGTGACCGCGCTCGTCAGGCTCCTCGGCGGGCACGCGGCCGACCGCGGCGGACGGCACAAACTCGTCGCGGGCTGGGGCTACGCGCTCTCCGCCCTCTCCCGCATCGGGCTGCTGCTCGCCGGCGGCGGCACCCTCGGCATCGGCGCCTCGCTCGCCGCCGACCGGATCGGCAAGGGCGTACGCACCGCACCCCGCGACGCGCTGATCTCGCTGAGCGCCCCGCCCGACGCGCTCGGCCGGGCCTTCGGCGTGCACCGCGCGATGGACACCACCGGCGCGCTGCTCGGCCCGCTCGCCGCCTTCGCCCTGCTGTGGGCCACCGCCGACGCCTACGACGCGGTCTTCGTCGTGAGCTTCTGCACCGGCCTGCTGGGCGTCCTCATGCTGGTCGCCTTCGTACCGGGACGGGCCGCACTGCCCGCGCCCCGGCCCACCCCGACGGCCGCGCCCAAGCCCCGTACCGCGCTCCTCGCACCGCTGCGCGACCCCGCGTTCCGGCGCATCTTCGCCGCCGCAGCACTGCTCGGGGCCGCCACCATCGGCGACGCGTTCCTGTACCTCCTGCTGCAACGCAGGCTGGAGTTCGCGGTCAGCTGGTTCCCGCTGCTGCCGCTGGGGGCCGCCGCCGTCTACCTGCTGCTGGCCGTGCCCGCGGGCCGTCTCGGCGACCGCATCGGGCGCCGGGTGCCGTTCCTCTGCGGCCATGCGGCGCTGCTCGGCGGCTACCTCCTGCTGCTGACGACCGAGGCCGGGCTGCCGCTGCTGGCCGCCGTCCTGCTGCTGCTCGGCGTGTTCTACGCGGCCACCGACGGCGTGCTGATGGCGCTGGCCGGTCCTGTGCTGCCCGCCGCACGCCGGGCGAGCGGCATGGCGCTGCTCCAGACCGGCCAGGCGCTGTGCCGGCTGCTGGCGGCCGCCGGTTTCGGCGCCGCCTGGACGCTCTGGGGCACCCGCCCGGCGCTGCTCGCCGCGGTCCTCGCACTGGCCGTGGCGCTGGCCGTGTCCGCCGTCCTGCTCCCCCGCACGGAAAGGCACCGTCCCGCGCATGAACCCACCGAACCGTCCGCTCCGTGAGGCGGTGCGCCCGGCGCCGTCCGCACCGCCGGAAAGCCCCGCGGTCCGTGCCGCCCGCCGCACCGGCACCCCGTCGCTGCGCGCCCGGATCACCGCCGTGGCCGTCGCCGGCGTGATCCTGGCGGGCATCGCCGTCGCCTACACCGTGGGAGCCGTCCGCCAGGCCGAACCCGCCGACCCCGTATCGGCGTTCGGCATCGGCCACGGGCAGCTGTACTTCCGCAGCACCGGCGCGGGCTCCGGCCGGATCGCCCACCTGCCCGCCCCGGCCGCCCGCGCGACCCCCGCGACCGACCGCACCTCCGGTCAGCGGCGCACGACGGGCGGCCCCCGCTGCGAACGCTTCTACGCGGCCGCCGGCACCGCCCTGTGCCTCCAGCGCCGCCCCGGCATCCCGCCGACGTCCTACGCCGTGGTCCTGGACGGCAAGCTGCGCGAGAAACGCCGGATCGCGCTGACCGGCATCCCCAACCGGGCCCGGGTCTCGGCGTCCGGACGGATGCTGTCCTGGACGATGTTCGCCACCGGCGACTCCTACGCCACCACGTCCTTCTCCACCCGCACCTCGATCCTCGACACCCGCACCGGCTACCTCATCAAGAACATGGAGGAGATCCCGCTCGCCCTCGACGGCCGCCGCTACCACTCCCCGGACGTCAACTACTGGGGCGTCAGCTTCGCCCGCGACGACAACACCTTCTACGCGACCGTCTCCACCCAGGGCTCGACCTACCTCGTCCAGGGCAACCTGCGGAAATGGACCGCGCACACCCTCCGCGAGAACGTCGAGTGCCCGTCCCTCTCCCCCGACAACACCCGCATCGCCTTCAAGAAGCGGGTCCGCGAAGGCGCCCGCGCGCCCTGGCGGCTGTACGTCCTCGACCTGCGCACCCACCGCGAGCGGCCGCTCGCCGAGACCCGCAGCGTGGACGACCAGGCCGCCTGGCTCGACGACGGCACGCTGGCCTACGCGCTGCCCGGCAAGGAGAGCGGAAGCAGCGACATCTGGACCGTCCCCGCCGACGGCCACGGCTCCCCCGCCCTGCGCGTACCGGACGCCTCGTCCCCGTCCCGGGTGCCCTGAAACGGCTCCGCCCCCGGAAGGACGTACGGCGGGCCCGCGGCGCACAATCGAAGGGTGAACGACGCGGAGATGGGCAACGAACGGACCGGGGCACGCGGCGACGGCAGGCCGGCGGCTGCCGCGGCCACCGGCCGGAACGAGGGCGGCGATCCGGCCTGCTGGCTTGACCGGGTCTGCGACCGCTGCGGCCGGATCGACGACCGGCCGGGCGACGGCGGCTGCCGGTACTGCGCGGCCGGGAAAGCCGAGGCAGCAACCGAGGCAGCGGGCGGCACCCCGTCGCGCCGGCGGGACCGTGACGCGCAGGGCAAGGCCCGCAATGCCAGGCCGCGTGACGGGCTCGGCCGGCCGCTGCCGTACGGCACACCCGGCGTGGCGCGGCAGCCCGAGGGAGTGGTGCGCCCGCCGCACGCCTCGCTCGCCGAGGCACAGCGGCTGCTCGACGAGGGGATGCCGTTCCACGCCCACGAGGTGCTGGAGGACGCCTGGAAGGCGGCGCCGGAACCGGAGCGTGAACTGTGGCGCGGCCTGGCCCAGCTGGCCGTCGGCCTCACGCACGCCGCCCGCGGCAACGCCACCGGCGGCGCCGCACTGCTCGACCGCGGCGCCGCGGCCCTCGCCCCGTACGCGAACACCGCGCCGTACGGCATCGACATCGCCGGGCTGACCGCCTGGGCCCGGGAGTTGACCCGGGGGCGGCGGCAGCCGCCGCAGGCGCCGGTTCCGGCGGCCGCCACTGCCCCGCGGCTGCGCCGCTGAGCTACCCGGCTACGGGACTTCCGGGCGGCGTGCCGCGGCCGCCCGGCGCCTGGCGTGCAGCCGCCAGGCCACCGCGGCGCCCATGGCGAGCACCGTCGCGCCGATGCCCCCGGCCCACAGAGCCAGCGCGTCGCGCCACGGCGAGCCGCCCCGCTCGTCGGTCTGCGTGGTGTGCGCCGCCGGCTGCACCTGGGGGCTCTGGGCGACGGCGCGGGTCATCGAGCTGATGGGTTCGGCCTTGTCCACGCTCTCGAATCCCCAGTCCAGCAGGGAAGCGGCTTCCTTGTAGACGCCGTTGGCCTGTCCGGACTGCGGGTTCATGACGGTCACCAGCAGGGTGTGGCCGTCCCGCCTGGCGGCGGCGATCAGCGTGTTGCCCGCGTTGGTGGTGTAGCCGTTCTTGACGCCGATGATCCCCGGGTAGCGGGTCATCCCGCCGGCGCCGGACAACAGCCGGTTGGTGTTCTCGATCCGGGTGACGCCGCTCGCGGTGGGGAAGTCGGCCTGCGCGGTGGAGCAGTAGCGCGCGAAGTCGGCGTTGGCGAGCCCGGCGCGGGCGAAGACGGTCAGGTCGTAGGCGGAGGACACCTGGCCCGGCGTGTCGTAGCCGTCAGGGGACTGCACCGTCGTGTCCTCGGCGCCGAGCGAGCGGGCCTTCTGCTGCATCTCGCGGGCCGTGGCGTCCCAGCCGCCGTTCATCGACGCCAGGACGTGCACCGCGTCGTTGCCCGACCGCAGGAAGACGCCGCGCCACAGGTCGGCCACCGTGTAACTGCCGCCCTCCGTCACCCCGACGAGGCTGCTGCCCGCGCCGACGCCTTCGAGGTCGGCGGCGCTGACCTGGCGGACGGAATCGGCGGCGAACTTCGGCAGGGCGGTGACGGCGAACAGCGTCTTGAGGGTGCTGGCGGGCGGCAGCCTGCGATGCAGGTCCTTGGCCGCAAGGACGCTGCCCGACTCGGCGTCGGTGACCGCCCAGGACAGGGCCGAGAGTCCGTCCGGCAGCTTCGGCACGTCGGGGGCGTCGGCCACCTGCACCCCGGCTGTGGCCGGCGCGGGAGGGCGGTGTGCGGGGGTGCCTGCGAGGGCCGGGGCCGGTATGAAAGCCAGGGACAGGCCGGTGGCGGCGATCACCGCCAGCGCACCGGCCTTCCGGGAAAGCGCGTCGATTGCCATGCCGTCACGCTAGAAAGCGCCGGGGCCCCGCGCAGGGCCGCTGCGCCAGACGGCCCAAGCAACGGCATCCGTCACCGGCGTGTCGCGGACGCACAGCGACCCGCCCGGTGCGACGGGGGATGCACACCGGGCGGGCCTCCACACCTTTCTACCGCATGACTGAACACTTACGCCGCAGAAAACTTGTTCGTCTTCGGATTACCACGCGACGGGGAGCGAAATCAGGCCACGTGCACGCAGCGTGCGCCGGTGGCGCAGCTCCTCGCGCGGCACGTCGAGCCGCAGCCCGGGGAAACGCTCGATCAGCGCGGCCAGCGCCGTCGCCGTCTCCATCCGGGCGAGCGGCGCCCCCAGGCAGTAGTGGATGCCGTGGCCGAGCGCGAGGTGTCCGGAGAGGTCGCGGCCGGGGTCCAGGGTGTCGGGGGCGGGGAAGCGGGCGGGGTCGCGGTTGGCGGAGGCGAGGGAGAGCAGTACGCAGTCGCCTGCCGGGATGCGTACGCCGCCGATCTCCAGGTCCTCGCGCGGGAAGCGCCGGATGGCCAGCGGGGCCGATGGCTCGTAGCGCATCAACTCTTCGAGAAAGGACGGGAGTTCGTCCGGATCGTGGCACAACTGCCGGAGCTTTTCGGGGTGGTCGAGCAGGGCCAGGACGGCGTTGCCGATGAGGTGCACGGTGTTCTCGTATCCGCCGAACAGGATCAGGAAGGCGAGGGAGGTCAGTTCGTCCTCGGTGAGCCGGTCGCCGCCGGGCGCGGCCCCGGCCTCCTCCCCGGCCGCGGCACCGTCTCCGTCCTGGGTGTCGCGGACCGCGATCAGTTCGGAGAGCAGGTCGTCGGCGGGGTGGGCGCGCTTGGTGGCGATCAGTCCGGTGAAGTAGGCCGTCAGCTCGCCGACCGTCTGCTTCATCAGCTGCGGGCGGGCGGGGTCGGGGGTGATCAGCGTGTCGGTCCAGGCGCGGAAGTCGCGGCGGTCGGACCGGGGGACGCCGAGCAGGTCGCAGATGACGGTGATCGGCAGATGGCCCGCGTAGTCGGCGATCAGGTCCGCGCGGCCCGCCGGTTCGATCGCGTCGAGCAGCTCGTCGGCGACCTGCCGCACGGGCGCGCGCAGGGCCTCGACACGGCGCGCCGTGAACGCCTTCACCACCAGCCTGCGCACCCGGGTGTGGTCCGGCGGTTCCATGTTGAGGAGGTTGGCGTCCAGGGCGGGCGGCAGCGCGAAGCCGCGGTAACTGCCCGGTGCGGCATGGCGTTTGTCCAGCGAGAGCCGCGGGTCGGCGAGTGCACTGCGCACGTCGTCGTAGCGGGTGACCAGCCAGGCCGGCTGCCCGTCGGGGGCGGTGATGCGGTGGACGGGCCCGCTCTCGCGCAGCGCGGCGTACGCGGCGTGCGGATCGTCGAGGAGGGGCGTCACGTCGATGGTGGTGGCGGGGCCGGTGTCGGCGGTGTTCTGCATGGTGTTCGACCCTAGAGCCTGTCCGGCGGACAGGGCTCGGAGAGGTGGCGGCCCGGGACATTCCGGGCCGCCTTCCGCCTCCGTGGCGCGGTCAGTTGTCGGTGGGACAGACCTTCATGACGGCGCTCACCACCTGGATGTTGTGAGTCGTCGCCTTGCCCATCATGAGGGCGGCCCGGACGTCGGGATGGACGTCGGGGCCGAGGCCGTCGCCGTCGCGCTGCTGCTTGTCGGCCAGGCTCGCCGCCTCGTCCGCCTGCTGCTGGAGCGTGGACTTCACCTCCGTGTCGGTGGCTTTCGCGGCGGCGGCGCCCAGGTCCGTCGCGTCGTGGCGGTAGAGGGCGACGAGGTCGGGCGAGGTGCGCACGGCCTTCAACCGGTCGGGGCCGACCTCGCTGACCTGGTGCGCCTCGTCGCAGCCCGCGGGCGGCCCGCTCGTCGCCACCACCACGCCCGTGGCGGTGACGGCCGCGACGGACACCGCAGCCACCGTGACACCCGCCTTGGTGGAGAGGGTGGCGGTGAGTTTGCCGAGGTAGCCGGCCACTTTGCCGCCGTGTGCGGCCGCGTGGCCGACGGCCGGGGTGAGGACCAGGAGGGCGGCGGCCGCGGCGGCCTTGTCGCCCTCCAGCAGGTTGCGGGTCAGCTTCTCGTTGCGGACGTAGTGCTTGAGGTCGTCCTTCATGCCGCTGCGGGTGGCGGCGGCCTTGCCCAGCACGTAGAGCTGCAAGGCCAGTTGTCCGCGGCCCTCGGCGAGCGCGATCGGCACGGCGGCCCGGACGAAGCGGCTGGCCGGCGCCCACTGACGGGTATCGCGCAGGGCGCGGGCGACGGCCAGGAGGAGGTGTGCGTCCGGGCTCGGCGGCGCGTCCGGCGCGTCGAAGGCCGCCATCAGCCCTTGCGCAGCGGTGGCCGCATCGGCGGCGGCCCAGTTCTGGTGGCGGACCGCGGCGGCGGCGTCCTCGGTGAGGTGGTAGGTGTCGCCGTGGTACGTCACCAGGCGGCGGTCGTGGAGTTCCGGCCCGGCGTCCGCGTCCTGCGGCTCTCCGGTGACCGGTGCGAACCAGGCGGCGGGCAGCGGCGTGCCGAACGTCGCCAGGGCGACCAGCACGCGACGGGCCGGCTCGCTCAGGGCGACGGTCAGGGCCTCGGCCTGGTGCAGCGGGCTCAGCTGCGCCGGGTCGACCGGCGGCGGCTGGTCGTACGGCTCCCTGGCCTCCCTGGCCCGCCACTCGTCGGATCCCTTGATGAACGCCGCGTACTGGCACAGGCGTTGGGGCTTGCCGCCGGACATCCGGTAGGCGTGGTCGAACTGGAGGTTCTGCAGGCCGGCCGGGCCCAGCGGCAGCCCCAGCTCGGCGCTGAGCAGCTCGGTCGCGGCGGCCGGTGACAGGGGCTGAACGTGGTGGGCGGCCGCGGAGCCCGGCAGGGTCGGGTACGGGGACGTGAACAGGAACGTGCAGCCGGGGAAGGTCTGGAGCAGCCGGGCCAGGTCCTGCCGGTTCAGGGTGCTGTCGATGACGGTGATGTGCACGTCGGTGACGTCGGCCACGGCCGCGTGCAGCATCGTCTCGTCGACCTCGCGCAGGAAGTTCTGGCCGGAGAACACCTTGGCCAGCCGGTCGTACAGCACGTCCAGCGTGCCGTCCTCTCCGGTGCGGGGGCGCAGGACGTGGCCGCGTCTGCCGCCCGCGGCCAGCTCGCGGTGCACCGCATCGGCCACCGCCTCCTTCCCGACGCCCCGCTCCCCGTACAGCTGCACGCTGGTTCCCTCGGCGAGCTGCCCGACGACCTGTGCGACGAGTTCGGCGCGGCCGAACAGGTCCGCACGGGCGGGGGCGGGCAGCACCGGGGGCGCGGGCAGAGGAAGGTCCTGCACGCTGGGGATCTTGACGAAGCCGAAGTTCTGGTAGATGACGTTGTGGGAGCCGATGCTGATGACGCCGGTGTTGTCGCCGTGGACCTCGACCCTCGGCTCGTCCGGCACAGGCGGTGTGGGGCCCTCGGGCGCCCCGGCCTCGGCGGTCACCGGCGCCGGGTGAGCGTCGTGCGGCCTCCGGTCGAGACGGTCCCGGTGACGTTTCTGGTGACGTTCGCGCACGCGGCGGCACCGGCCGCGGGCCCGGACCAACCGGACTTGATCCGACCGGACTTGATCCGACCGGACTTGATCCGACCGGGCTTGATCCGATTGGGCTTGATCCGATTGGGCATGACATCGATATCCGACACGTTTCCCCCGTGGTCGCTGCACCGAACTGCGGTCTCTTCCGCGTTAAGGTCCGTCCGCAAACGGAGGCACACCAGCTGTGGCGAGCCTGCCCGGACGCCGTCGGGCACCAGTACAGCCCGTTCCCCACGCAGTCAGCAACCCTCTGCGCACCATGCCGTGCGCTCCGGCGCGGGTGCGCTCCCGGACACTGGCGGCACCGGCACCGGCATCGATGCCGGTGCCGCCGGTGTGGTGCGGGCGGCCCGGACCCCCGTGCCGGGCCACCCCGTCTGGGTGCCGCGGATCAGTCGCGTGACACCGCGCCGCGCTGGCGCAGTTCGGTGAGCACGGTGTCGATCAGCGGCGAGTGGAAGACATCCGCGACGAGCGCCAAGTGCTCGTATTCGGCGGACAGTTGGGCCGATGAGCCGGGACCGGCGACGACCACGCTGTCGGCGCCGTGTGCGGGGACGTGGCCCACCGCGCGGTTCTCCAGTCCGCGGCGCAGCGCGGCGGCCTCGGCGACGGCCGCCAGCTGTCGCTCGTCCGGCACCACGGCGCGGGCCCGTTCGCAGGCGATGTCGAGGGCGTCGGACTCGACGTGGCGCCGGATGCCGCGCTGGATGTCCCGGATCTCCGCCATCTGCCGGTTGGCCCGCCACTCCAGGTCGGCGAACGGCCAGTGTCCAGGCCAGGGCGCGCCGTCCATCGTGACCTCGGGGGCCTGCGCGGTGACGAGGCGCCAGAGGGGTGTGAGGCGGCGCAGGCGGCGCCAGGCGGCAGCCCGCGGGCCGACGGCGGGCAGCGCGAATCCGGCGAGGACGAGGATCGCGGCGACGGATGCGCTGAGCGGGGCCACGCCGTTGGAGAGCCAGCGGGCGGGGTGTCCCGCCCAGGACAGGGCGAAGCCGGTCAGCTTGCAGGCGCAGTAGACCAGGCCGAGCCAGCAGCCGGCGGAGAGCACCCGCAGGCCGCGGGCCAGCCAGGATCCACCGAGCCTGGCGGCGTAGCGCGGGCAGAGCGTGCCGAGGCCCGCCAGGCTCGCTCCGAAGATGGCCAAATACAGCCCCAGGAAGAGCATCACGCCGGGAGAGCCGGTGTAGGCGGTGCTGAAGTCGCGGGGGTGCTCGACGGCGTCAGGACGGCCGACGGCGAAGCCGGTGACGGCCACCGCCCACAGCGCGGCGACGGCGGCGACGGTCCGGCGGGCCCGCGTGCGGGCGCGGGCGCGCCTGTCGGTTCCTTCGCCTGCCGCCCAGCGCAGCAACAGCACCTGGGCGCCGACGGCGAACACCACGACGGCGGAGTAGAGGAAGACCATGGCGAGGTTGGCCACGCCAAGGAGCCGGTCGAAGCCGCGGTAGAGGCTGGGGGCGGAGAACAGGAAGACCGTGGCGACGCCGCCGGTCATGACGCAGGCCAGGCCCAGGTCGGCGTTGCCACGGTCACGGAACCAGGCGACGGCTTTGTAGCCGACGATCGTCCAGGCGACGGCGGCGAAGCAGAGGTAGATGACGTCAAACACGGGGGTCACCGCCGAGGGTGCCGCTGCCGGGAGCGCCGTCGTCGGTGGTCGCTGCGGCTTCGGTTGCGGTTCCGGTGGCACCTGTGGCGCGGAGGTCCGCCGTCCCGGGCCGCTCCTCCCCCTGCTGCCTGAGGTGTTGCAGGGCGGGCCCGAGTGTGGCTGCCAGTACGGCTGCCTGGCCCTCCAGCGGAAGTTCGTTCTCCTGGGCGGGCGGGGCCACCCGTTCCATCAGCAGCGTGCCCAGCACCTCGGTCTCGCGTTCGGCGGGGTTGTCGTAGCCGTGGTGGCGGGCGAAGCCGACGGTCAGGCCCATCCGTTTGATGGCTGTCGCGGCGTCGACCGACGGGGTCCACAGCCGCAGGGCGTCCTCGGTGACGGCGGGGTCCTGGGCGTGCCCCAGGAGGAGATGGCTGAGTTCGTGCAGCACGATGTGCGCCTGGTGCCAGGCGGAGGTGCGGCTTTCGTAGAAGACCCAGTAGGCGTCGTCCGTCGCGGCCGTCATGCCCGAGACCACACCGCCGAGGCTCATCGGCACCATGTGGACCGGCCGTTCGACCCGCGCGCCGACGATGTCGCACATTCCCCGCAGATCGATCGCGGCGGGCAGCGCCAGCTCCTTGATCAGCTGCTTGCACCGCCGGCGTATCTGCCCCAGTCGCATACTCATCCCGTCGTCGTGCTCGGCCCGCCGCCAGGTGGTGAAGATCCGGTCGGGTTCGACGGTCCGCACCGCTTCACCGGTCACGGACCTCACCGCCCTGGTCCGGCAGGTCGGCCGGCAGGTCCATCTGCCGGCGGAACTGGGTGATGATGGTGGTCAGGCTGTCCTGCACCTCGGGCGGCAGGCCGACCGAGCGCAGCGCGATGGCGCGGACCCGCTGGTCGCGCATGGCGGCGAGGAAGCGGACCTCTTCCTCCACGCGCTCCGCCTGCGGCTTCGAGAGGTCCCCGAGGAGATAGCCGACCGGCACCCCGAAGAACTTGGCGAGCGCTCTGAGGACTTCGGGCGAGGGATTGGTGCGCTTGCCGTTGCGCAGCATCGAGAGGTACTGCTCGGTGAGGCGCACGCCGCCGTACGCCTCCGCGTCGCCGCTGATCTCCTCGGCGACGTACGCGTTGGTGTAGGGCGCTCCCGGCGGGTGCATGTGCGTGAAGAGCCGGCCCAGCCGGTCGCCCAGCATGCCCCGTTCCTTCTGCGCCCCTTCGCCGTCTGCCGCAGCCATCCCCCACCGTCCCTTGCCCGTGCTCGCCGGCCCGCGGACAGTGGTGCGTACGTCGCTCCCCGGCTGCCCGGCGCCGCCCCCGACGGTTCCCAACGGCCGGTTAAGTCCGCCAGGTTCCCTGAGCACATCCTGTCACGGCTCGATCACTCCGCACCAGTGCCGATACGGACAGTTGGGAGACAGGATCGGGCAGCGGCGCAGTGTTGCCTCCTTAACGGGGAGTTGAGTCGGCCCGGGATCCGGCGCGTGCCCCGGGTTCCGCTTCCTCACCCGTCCCCCCCAGGAGGGGGTGCAGGCCGTTGCGTCGCGGCGCTTCAATGGGGGCAGCCGGAAGGACCCGCCGGGCCAGGGGTGTCGCCGCACTCCCTGCCGTCCGCCCCGTCCCTCCCCCGACGGCGATCACGACGGCAGCCTCCCGCCCGTCCCGCCGTCCCCCACCGAGGAGAGGATCACCCGTGTTCCGTGCACCGTGTTTGTGCCGTCCCGCCGCGCGGCCGGCCTCTCCCGCCGTGCCGTCGGCCCGGCGCCTTCGGGGCGGTGCGCCGTGGCAGGCATGACGATCACCGTGTACCGGGTCGATCCCGATACCCGCCGGCGCACCGACGTCAGCGCGCTGACGGTTCCGCAGGCGACGGCGCCGCCCCAACTGCCGCAGGTCAGCATGGCGTTCCCGCCGTGCAGGTGCGTGCGGTGCGGCGACCAGGGCGCCCTTCCCCCGCTCCAGCCGCCCGCCGGGCCGCACCGCGCGGCGCCCCCGGCGCTGCCCTGAGCGGGCTTTCCTGACCGCTCCGCGGCGGTCGGCGGCGCAGCGGTTCCGGGGCGCCCTCCCCCTCCGGTACCGGTCGCCGCCGCGGAGCACGCCATGTCGGCCCCGTTCCCCCCTGACGGCGGGCCGATGCCCAGAGGGGGCGGGCCCGGGAGTACCCCCGACTCCGGCCCTGCGGGCCCGCCCCCGACTGCGGAACCTCCTATTCCGTTCCCTCTCTCCCTCCCCCGCCCTCCAGGCCCCCTGTCGGAGCTTCCCGCTCCCGGCCGGGGGCTTCGTGCTGTCCGGACGCCGCCCCTGCGGCCCGCCGCGCAGCGCCTATCCCCCTCCGTTAACAGCGAGTTGATGGTTCGTTACGAGGGCGCTGATGTGCGGACCCGACTCTTGTCGACGTGCAACCACTACGGCAGAGCACCCCTGGACAGGACACCGTCGCCGGCGTCCTGCGGCGTCGCGCCCGGAGCCATCCGGAGCGCCCGTTCCTCTCCTTCCTGGACGAGTCCAATGCGGTCACGACCATCAGCTACGGCGAGATGGACCGGCGCGCCGAGCGGATGGCCGACCTGCTGGCGAGCCGGGGCATCGGCCCCGGCAAACGCTTCCACGTCCATCTGACCAACCGCCCCGAATTCTTCGACGCGTGGTTCGGCGCGGCCAAGGCGGGCGCCGTGATGGTCCCCACCAACCCGCTCTCCACGGCCGACGAACTCGCCTACGTCCTCGCCCACGCCGCATGCCGGCTGAGCCTGACCGAGCCCGGCCTGCTCACCACCACGCAGGTCGCCGCCATCTCCTCCCCGTGCTGCGAGCAGCTGCTGGTGACCGGGACGGATTCGCTGGAGCGGGCGCTCGCCACCGCGCCGGTACGGCCCGCGCGCCCCGCGGACGATCCGTCGGCGCCGCTCGGCGTGCTGTACACCTCCGGCACCACCAGCCGGCCCAAGGGTGTCGTCGTGCCGCACGCGGCGTATCTGCACTCGGGCGAGGTGGTCGCCCGGCAGCTGCGGCTGCGCCCGGAGGACCGGCAGCTGATCGTGCTGCCGCTGTTCCACGGCAACGCGCAGTACTACTCCGCGATGTCCGCGCTGGTCACCGGCGCGTCGATCGCCCTGGCGCCGCGGTTCAGCGCCTCCCGGTGGTCCGAGCAGGCCGTCCGGCTCGACGCCACGGTGGCGAGCCTGTTCGCCGCGCCCATCCGGATGATCCTGGCGCAGCAGACGACGCAGCACGACATCGCGCACCGGCTGCGGGCCGTGCTGTTCGCGCAGAACGTCACCGATGACCAACTCCAGTCGTTCGAGCGGCGGTTCCGCGCCCCGCTGGTCCAGCTCTACGGCATGACCGAGACCGTCGCGCCGCCGCTGATGAACCCCCTGTACGGACGCCGCCGCAACCAGAGCATGGGGCGCCCGGTGCCGGGTGCGCGGCTGCGGGTGGTGGACGGGCGGCTGCGGGACGTCGTACGCGGGGAGACCGGTGAGCTGCTCGTGGGCGGGGTGCCGGGGCGGACGCTGATGTCCGGCTACCTGGGTGATCCCGGGGCGACGGCCGCGGCGATCGGCGGCGGCTGGCTGCGCACCGGCGACCACGTCCGGGTGGATGCCGACGGTTTCGTGCACTTCGTGGACCGCGGCAAGGACGTCATCAAACGGGCCGGCGAGAACGTGTCGTCGAGCGAGATCGAGCGGGTCGTCAATGCGCACCCCGCGGTGTTCGAGTCGGCCGTCGTAGGGGTTCCGGACCCGATCCGGGACGAGACGGTGAAGGTCTTCGTCGTGACCAACGGTCAACTACCGCTGAAAGAAAGCGAGTTGATCGAGTGGTGTGCGGCCAGACTGGCGCCGTTCAAGGTTCCGAGCTGCGTGGAGGTCGTCGAAGGACTGCCACGCACTTCGGTAGGCAAGATCCGCAAGCACCTGCTTCGCGGCAGCTGAACCGGCGGTGGCGGCCGAGGCCGTCGGCGTCGCCTTCTGTCCCCTCAGTACTGCTTTCATCCGTCAACATCAGGGAGCACCCGTGGAATTCAAGCGCACGGTAGGAACTCGGCGGACCACCCGCTACTACCAGGCATGGCGCCCGGTGGAGAAGCAGAAGATCCAGAAGATCCTGCACGCGGCGCGGCTCCAGTCGCACCACGGCAATGCCCAGGAGGTCCGCAAGGCCGTCGTCGTCACCAAGGGCGAGACGCCCGACGCGGTGCGCGACGGCCTGATCGACGCGGTCTACAACCAGCCGCAGGCCCACCAGGCGCCGGTCGCCATCGTCTGGTGCACCGACCTGGCAGGCTGGGAGCCGCTGCGCCCGACGCTGCTCAAGCTCATCGAGACGGGCTCCCTGACCTCCAGCTACGGCTGGAGCGAGGAGTTCGTCGACAGCGTCGTGATGAAGACGCCGGACTTCAACGTGCTGGCCGGTGACATCGAGTTCGCCAAGTGGCTCAGCTCCTTCGAGTGCGGTCTCGGTGTCGGCTCCGCACTGCTCGCGGCCACCGACGAGGGCCTGGGCACCGGCCTGGTGACCGGGCGCCGGGACCAGATCCGCGAGCTGCTGAAGATGCCCGACAGCGTCATCCCGACCCAGATCCAGCTGGTCGGCTACGCCGCAGAGAGCATCGAGGCGGGTGGCCAGCGGCCGCGTCCCGACTTCGAGCAGCTCTACTTCGACGGCACCTGGGGCAACAGCATCCAGGGTGACCCCGAGGTGGTGGACGAGCTGACCGAGGCCGGCATGATCCAGAGCGCGGCGCCGCTCCCGCACCGCAAGGCGGAACTGCGAGCCCTCGCGGGGATGTTCGGCCTTCCCGAGTGAGGAATGAGTTGACAGCAGAGGTCGCGGCACCCCCCGGGGCGTGGGGGACGCCGCGGCCTCTGGCCCGCCCCGACGGCCGCGAGGAGGTCCGGCGGCTGGCCGAGGCACGGATCCCGACCGTCCACGGTGAGCTGCGCTGCCTGGCGTTCGCGGCGGCGGACGGCTCGGAGCATCTCGCGTTCGTGGCGGGCGAGGTGTCCGGAGCGGCCGACGCGCTGGTCCGGCTGCACAGCGAGTGCGCCACCGGGGACCTCATGGGGTCGCTGCGCTGCGACTGCGGCGGGCAGCTCGACGAGGCGCTGCGGCTGATCGCGGGCGCGGGCACCGGCGCCGTGATCTATCTGCGCGGCCACGAGGGCCGGGGCATCGGCATCGCCGCCAAGCTGCGCGCCTACCAGCTCCAGGACACCGGCCTGGACACCGTGGACGCCAACCTGGCCCTGGGCCTTCCGGTCGACGGGCGGGACTACGGGGCAGGCGCGGCGATCCTGCGCGACCTGGGGATCACCGGTGTGCGGCTGCTCACCAACAACCCCGACAAGGTGGCAGCGCTCGCCCGGCACGGGGTGCGGGTGTCCGCACGCGTGCCGCTGGTCGTGCCGCCCCATGACGAGAGCCTGCGCTATCTGCGGACCAAGCGGTCCCGGATGGGGCACCTCCTTGACGACATCGACGAAGCCGGCTGAGGAACACCATGACCGACCCCACCTTTCATGACCTGATCACCGTCCAGCGGTACACGGCGCAGCTCGCCGATCTCGAACCGAAGGACCGGGACACGAGGCTCGGCACGCTCGCCGAGTTCGCCGAGTTCGTCGGCAGGACCCCCGATCAGATGATCGCCGAGATCTTCAACGAGGAGACCCGCAAGTACCGCAAGCGCGGCTTCTACAGCGACCGCGTCAAGGAGTTCTCCGCCGCGCTCGACGGGCCGCGCAACCGCCAGCTCTTCCGCGGCAACGTGATCCGCTCCTTCTTCATCGCCAACGGGCGCCGGATCCCTCCGGAGCAGCCGGACTGGATCTGATCCTCCGCGGGGCCTTCACGGGCCCGTCTGTCTCCCGGCCGCCGTGCCCGTGCGCGGCGGCCCGCGCGGAAGCGCACGATCCGCCAACTCCTCATGCAGCGGCGCCACATGGTGCCCACCCCGAATGGAGCGGACCCTTGACCCGTCGGACGCACCCACTCGACGACCTCCTCGGCATCCGGTACGAGGAGCTGTCCGCGGGCCGCGTGATCACGTCGCTGTCCCTGTCGCCGCGCATACACGGGTCGGCGGGCGCGGTGCACGGCGGTGTTCTGGCGGCGCTCATGGAGAGCGCGGCGTCCGCCGGCGGGGCGCTGAACGCCGACGAGGGCCGGTCGGCCGTCTGCGCCGAGACGCAGATGCACCACATGCGGCCGGTCGTCTCCGGGACGCTGCACGCCTGCGCCGTGCCCATCCACTGCGGGCTCACCCAGCAGTTGTGGTCCGCGGAGGTCTTCGACGAGCGCAACCGCCTGGTGAGCTGTGCCACCGTCCAGTTGCTGAACGTCCCGGACCACGGGACTCCGGTGCACGAGGCGGTGCCGGGGCCGATGGGGTGAGGGTGTCCGCGCACGACAGGAGCCCGCCACCGGACGGTCCCGGTGGCGGGCTCCTTCGCGTCGCCGCGCGGAGACAGGGCGGGGCGCGACGGGCAGCGGGGGGCCGTGCGGTCGGCGCCGAC
>NZ_JAJCXB010000090.1 GCF_020564935.1 Streptomyces pinistramenti | reverse complement strand
GGGCCTGTTCGAGGCGGTCTGGCGGCAGGCCGTGCCGCTGCGGCTGTCCGCCGACCGCGCCTTCCACGAGGACCATCCCGGCCACCCGGACGGCGGCGACCTCGAAGTCCTGTCCCTGCTGCTGGCCGGCCTGACGGACGCGAGCGTCGCCAAACAGCTCGGCCTCGGCCTGCGCACCGTCCAGCGGCGGGTCAGGAATCTGATGGAGCTGGCCGGGGTGACCACCCGGATGCAGCTGGGCTGGCAGGCGTACGAGCGGGGGTGGCTGGCCCGCTGAGGTGCCGCGCCCGCCGGTGCGAGGGGCGGCCGCGGCCGTGACCGGGGAGCGCAGGCGGGCCGGGTCCGGCAGGCTTGGGCCATGAGAGTGCGCTGCGTGCCGGACGGGACCGGGAAGGCGCTGCGCCGGGCTCGCCGGCCGGCCAGGTGCCGGGCGGGGGCGGCCGGCGGACGGAGTGAGGCCGGCGCATGAGCGACTGGCAGCTGGTCGCGGTCGGCCTGGTCCTCCTGCTCGGCCTGTTCGGGGTGCTGGTTCCCGGCGTCCCCGGGCCGCCGATCGTGTGGGCCGGCGTGCTGTGGTGGGCGATGACCGAGCAGTCGTCGGCGGCCTGGACGGTGCTGATCGCCGCGACCGTCGTGCTGCTGCTCAACCAGGCCCTGAAATGGCTGCTGCCCGCCCGCAACCTGCGGGCGGCGGGCACGCCGTACCGGACGATGTTCGCCGCGGGGGCCGCCGGGATCGCCGGCTTCTTCCTGGTCCCCGTCATCGGCGCCCCGCTGTTCGCCATCGGCGCGCACTACCTGCTGGAACGCATCCGGCTCGGCAGCCACGGCGACGCCTGGGCCGCCACCCGCACCGCCCTGCGCGCCATCGGCCTGAGCGTGCTGATCGAGCTCATGGCCTGCCTGCTGGTGGCGGGGGCCTGGGCCGGTGTGGTCATCGCGGGGTGAGAAGGGCAGGTCCGCCGGGCGGAAGCCACTCCCCCGCCGGGAGGTGCCCGGCGGCCCACAGATGGTGCAGGGCGTAGGCCCGCCACGGCCGCCAGGGACCGGCCGCGCCGTCCGGGCCCGCGTCCGGATCGCCCAGTGCCCGCATCCGGATGTACGCGGCGGCCCGCGCGCCGACACCCGGCAGCTCCCGCAGGGTGCGCTCGGCGGCGTCCCGGTCCGCGCCCGCGTCCAGTACGAGCCGGCCGTCGGCGAGGGCCGCACACAGCGCGCGCACCGGCTCGGGCACGGCGGCGCCGACCAGCTCGGCGGCGGCGGGGAAGACGTGCGTGAGCCCGCCGTCCGCGGCGTCCAGCGGCTTTCCGTAGGCCCGCACCAGCTCCGCCGCCCGCTCCGGCGGCCCGCCGATGACCGTGCGGACGGCCAGTTCCTCGGGGTCGGCCGCGCCCGGCGAGCGCAGCCCGGGGCGGGCCGCGACGAGCGGGCCGAGCAGCGGGTCGGTGCTCAGCCGCTCGGCCACCGCGTAGGGGTCGGCGTCCAGGTCGAAGAGCCGGCGGAGGCGCTGGACGGCGGTGGCCAGATCGCGCGGATCGGTCAGCCGCAGCCGGCCCTCCAGCCGGCCGCCTTCGCCGCGACGCTGCCCGCGGGTGCGCTCGTCGGCCTCGGCGACGGCGGTCCCGTACGACAGTCGCAGCGTGCGGCGGTAGGTGCGGCGCCCGCGCGGGCCGCGGATCTCCTCCACTCCGGCCACCGCACCGGCCGCCAGGTAGTCGAAGATCTCGGTGGCCGCGTACGGGCCGCGGAAGGCGAGCCGCAGCGGGATCCCGCCGGGCGCGGGGCCGGTGGCGCGCCGGGTGTCAGCGGTGGCGGCCGCGGCCCGCAGTTCGCGCGGTGTCCCGGCGTAGATCTCCCGCATGGTGGCGTTGAACTGCCGGATGCTGGCGAACCCGGCGGCGAAGGCCAGCTCGGTGACCGGCAACGCGGTGGTCTGGAGCAGCACCCGCGCGGTGTGCGCGCGCCGCGCCCGCGCCAAGGCGACCGGGCCCGCGCCCAGTTCGGCGGTCAGCTGCCGCTGCACCTGCCGGGTGCTGTACCCCAGGCGCCGCGCGAGCCCGGCGACGCCTTCCCGGTCGACCACGCCGTCCCCGATGAACCGCATGGCGCGGCCGACGAGGTCGGCGCGGACGTTCCAGGCGGCGGACCCCGGTACGGCGTCCGGCCGACAGCGCCGGCAGGCCCGGAAGCCGCCGGCCTGCGCGGCGGCCGCCGACGGGTAGAACCGCACGTTGGCCTGCTTCGGGGTGAGGGCGGGGCAGCTCGGACGGCAGTAGATGCCGGTCGTGGTCACCGCGAAGAAGAACTCTCCGTCGAACCTGGCATCGCGGCCGGACACCGCCTCGTACCGCGTCGCGTCATCCATCACGGCGTCCAGTGTGCGCCGCCCGCGCCCCGCCGACCGGCGGAAATCGGACGTCGCACCGGGCACCGCCACCGGGCCGCCCCGCGCCGGGTGCTCCCCAGGTCGTCAGCCCCTGGGCCCCCGCTTCCGCTCCATCATGTGGCGGCCCAGGGCCTGCTTCTGCCGCCAGTCGCGGCGGATGGCGGCCCGCAGTCTGGCATCGGTCTTCGCCACGATCCGCTGGTTCTCGCGCAGCAGCTTGCGGTAGCTGTCCAGGCGACGCTGCGGCAGCGCCCCGTCGTCCACCGCCGCCAGGACGGCGCACCCGGGTTCCGTCTCGTGGGCGCAGTCGTGGAAGCGGCACTCCCGGGCCAGTTCTTCGACGTCCGAGAAGGTCCGGCTGAGGCCGTCCTGTGCGTCCCACATGCCGACGCCGCGCAGCCCCGGTGTGTCGATCAGTACGCCGCCCGACGCCAGCGGCAGCAGGTCACGGGTCGTGGTGGTGTGCCGGCCCTTGCCGTCCCGGTCGCGGATGGCCCGGACATCCTGCACGGCCTTGCCCGCCAGCGCGTTGGCCAGCGTGGACTTGCCCGCGCCTGACCGTCCCACCAGTACCGACGTGCCACCGGACAGTACGGCGGCCAGCACGTCCATGCCGTCGCCGCTCTCGGCACTGACGGCCAAGACCTGCACGCCCGGTGCCGTGCCCGCGGCGTCGGCGACGAGGTGCCCGACGCCGTCCGGATCGTCGACGAGGTCCGCCTTGGTGAGCACGACCAGGGGCTGGGCGCCGCCGTCCCAGGACAGCTCCGGACGGCCGGGCCCCTGTGCGCCGGATCCGGACAGTGCGAGCGCCAGGAACCGCTCGATCCGTCCGAGGTCCAGATGGTCCGCGAGCGAGACACAGATGACGATGGTGTCGACGTTCGCGGCCAGCACCTGGCCCTCGGAGCGCTTGGACGACGTGGACCGCACGAACGCCGTCCGCCGGGGCAGCAACGCCCGTACGACACCGTCGACATGGTCGCCGCTCAGGCCGTTCTCCAGGTCGATCAGCGCCCAGTCGCCGGTGCACGGCACCCGCATCGGGTCGCCGGTCGCCACCGGCGCGGTGTCCGCCAGGACGGTGCGGACACTGTCGCCTTCGGCCACGACGGCGTCCACCCGCCCGCGGTCCACGCGGATGATGCGGCCGGGCACGGACCCCTGCCCGGTATGGGGGAGGAAACTCTGCGCGAAACCGTCGTCCCAGCCGTACGAAGACAGCGCGTGGGTCGACGCGTCCGATGAAGCAGACGGGAAATTCAAGGGAAACCCTTCACAAGGGCGGCCCCGGCACCCCGCGCGGCGCGGGGGAAAGAAAGGATCGAGGACTCAGCCGGAGGCCACGGAAGCGGAACTGATGCTCTTCTGGGTACGGGCAGCGCCCGTCGTCACCACAGCCATCGGTCACACCTCCTGGTCCATTCGCAGCCGGGCACGGCGGTCGGTCGTGGCCTCCGTGCGGAACGGCTTCACCGTAGCCCGGCCGCTGACGGCGGCGCCAACCCTTTTCCGAGGGGCCGCCGTCAGCGGCCGCCGGTGAAGAACTCCCGGTACGCCTCGGCCGTTTCGCGCGGTGCCTCCTGGGCGGGGTGGTGCCCCGCGTCGAGCAGCACCTCGCGCACGTCGGTGGCGACCTCGCGCATCTGCCGGGCCGGATCGCCGCCCATGGCGTACCGCCCGCCGACCGCGAGGACGGGCATCGGCAGCGGGGTGCGGGCGGCGGCGCGGTTCAGCTCGGCGTCCTCAAGAGAGGCGCGGTAGACGGCCAGCATCGCCCGCAGGCGGCCGGGGAGCCTGGCGCACCGGACGTATTCGTCGAGGAAGTCGGCGGACAGCGCGTCGACGTGGTGGGCCTCCTGGGACATCCAGTGGTCGATGAACTGCCGCTCGCGCCCGGTGATGAGCATCTCGGGGACGTCCGGCTGGAAGAAGAAGCCGATGTGGTGGATCCACTGCCCGGCGGCCACCCGCTCCGCACTGAGGTGCGTCATCTCCTCCCAGCCGAATCCCGCCAAGTAGGCTTCCTGGTAGACAAGTTGACGTACGTGGCCGGGGTGGCGGGCGGCGAGCCGGTAGCCGACCGCGGCGCCCCAGTCCTCGCCGACGACACGGTAGGAGTCGAAGCCGAGCGCGCTCATCAGCTCGGCGATGTCGTCGGCGAGTGTCGCGGTGTCGAAGCCGGTGGCGGCCGGGGCGGAATCGCCGAAGCCGCGCAGGTCCGGCGTGATCACGGTGTGATGGGGCGTCAGGTACGGGACGACGTCCCGCCAGTGGTAGCTGGTCTTCGGCGCGCCATGGAGCAGCACCACGGGCTCGCCCTGACCTCCCGTGCGGTAGTGGAGCGTGGTGCCGTTCACGGACCGGCGTGCCGAGGTCAGCGGCTGTCCGAGGTGGTCGTGCACGTACATGGGTGTCGTCCCCGCCCTGCTCAGGTGGTCACTTCTGGTTACTCACTCACCGTAGGGAAGGAGGCTCCACGCAGGAAGAACGCACTTTTTCGTGAGAGGGGCACCTCGTGGTGACCGGGCAGCTCAGGCGCATATCCGTTGTCGGCGAGGTCGCGACGGCATCGGGCACCGCACGGCGCCCGCAGCCGTTTTCGACGCGCGCGCCGCAGACCGTTGACGGGCGACCGCGACCGGGCCGACGAAGGCGTGGTCAAGCGGCGCCGGGCCCCGCGCGATCGGTGAAGTAGGCCGTGGGGGTGGTGCCGAGGGTGCGGCGGAACATCGCGGTGAAGGCGCTGGGGGTGGCGTAGCCGAGGCGGGCGGCGACGGCCGTGACCGGGGTGCCTGTGGCGAGCAGGGTGACCGCGCGGACGAGTCTGGCCTGCTGCACCCAGTGGGCCGGGCTCATGCCCGTCGCCGCGGTGAACCTGCGGTGCAGGGTGCGCGGGCTCAGGTGGGCGCGGGCTGCGGCGTCCGCGGTCGTCCAGCGGTCGCCTGGATCCCGGCGGATCGCCTCGCAGAGCGCGTCGAGCCGGGGGTCGTCCGGTGCCGGCAGGTGCAGCGCGGGGGCCGGGTGCGGGGCGAGCTGGAGGAGCAGCAGGTCCATGACCTTGCCGTCCCTGCCGTCGCGGTCGTACACGAGGGGGATGCGGGTGGCCTCGTCGATGAGTTCACGCAGCAGCGGGGAGACCGCGACGACGGTGGGGGTCGCGGGCAGCTGTCCGACCGCCTGCGGCGTGAGGTAGAGGGTGCGCATGGCGACCGCGCCCGCGCAGGTCATCGCGTGGGTCAGGCCGGCCGGGATCCAGACGCCGCGGGTGGCGGGAGCCACCCAGAGGCCGTAGTCGGTGGCGACGGTGATGGCCCCGGTCGTGCCGTAGATCAGCTGGGCGCGGCGGTGGTGGTGCGGCGGGATGTGATGGCCGTCGGGGAGGTCGCGTGCCATCGCGGCGAGCGGCCTGGGGACGTGCTGGTAGTCGTCGCGGTGCTCGCTCTTTCCGTACATGGCACATTCTCGACAGACGATGGCAGGACAGCGAAAGTATGCCGGTGACGGGCGCCTTAGCGTCGGATCGTGAGCGATTCCTCCTTCCCTCCCCCTGTCCGGTCCCGGCCCCGCTTCCGTCGCGGAGGCGGCACATCGGCGCTGTCCGCGCCCGGGATCTTTGGGCCTGGCCGGTCGCTGATCTGGCTGCTGGCGGCCACCAGTGCCGTCACGGCCGCCAACGTCTACCTCAACCAGCCGCTGCTGGGAGCCGCGGCGGCGTCGCTCGGCGTAGACGCCGATACTCTCGGGGCCGTCCCCACCGCCACCCAACTCGGCTACGCGGCAGGCATCTTGCTGCTGGTTCCGGCGGGCGACAGTCACGACAGGCGGCGGCTGATCCTCGGGCTCGGCACGGCGTCCGCCCTGGCGCTCGCCGTGTGCGCGGTGTCCCCCTCGGTGTGGTGCCTGGTCGTCGCCAGCTTCGCCGTGGGCCTGCTGTCACCGGTCCCACAGCTGGTCACACCGCTCGCGGTGGCCCTGGCCGACCGGGCGGACGGCGGGGACGGCGGACGGGGCAGCGGCAAGGGCCGGGGCCGCATCATCGGCACCGTGCAGGGCGGGCTGCTGGTGGGTGTGCTCGCGTCCCGCGCCTATTCCGGCGCGTTCGCCGAACTGGCCGGGTGGCGCGCCGTGTACGGCTGCTCCTGCGTGCTCACGCTGCTGCTCGTCCTCGTGCTGCGGCGGGCCCTGCCGTCCGTCCCGGCGACCGGCGCCGCCCCCTACCGCGCCACGCTCGCCTCGCTCCCCGGGCTCTTCCGCGCCCGGCCGCTGGTCCGGCTGATCACGCTCTCGGGGGCGCTGGTGGGGATCGCGTTCGGCGCCTTCTGGACGACGCTGACGTTCCTGCTCGAACAGCACTTCCGGCTCGGTCCGACCGGGATCGGCCTGTTCGGTCTGGTGGCCGCGGCCAGCGCGCTCGCCTCGCCGTACGCCGGGCGGCTGGCCGACCGCATCGGCCGCCGCAGCGCGCTGGCCGCCCTGGTCGGCCTGGTCATCGCGGGGTGGCTGCTCCTGCTGCCCGGCGGCACAGGGCTGTGGTGGCTGACCGCCGGGGTGATCGTCCTGGACGTCGGGGTCTGGGGCAGCCAGGCGGCCTGCCAGACGGCCCTGTTCACCCTCGATCCGGCGATCCACAACCGTCTCAACACTCTCTATTTCACCTTCCGTTTCCTGGGGATCGCCCTCGGGTCGCTGTGCGGGACGCTGGCCTGGACGGCCGGCGGCTGGCCCGCCGTGGTGGCCACCGGCACCGCCGCCGCCCTGGCGGGCCTGCTCGTCGGGCTGCTGCCCGGCACCGGGTGTCCCACCTCACGTCCCGGCATCTGAACGGCACTGTCCGGATACCCGGCCGAGCCCATAGGCTGGGCGGTGCAGCTGGTTCGCCCTGTCCGCCAGGCAGGCGCGTCGCAAGAGGGAACCCGGTGGGAATCCGGGACTGCCCCGCAGCGGTGAACGGGAACGACCGCCGTCATACGCACTGGCCCCGAACGGGACCGGGAAGCGACGGCCAGTAGGTGTCCGCCCCAGGCAGACGTGCCCGTGAGTCCGAAGACCTGCCACTGCCCGCGCGCGGCCTCGTGCGCGGTGATCCCGGTGACCTCGTGGGCGGGTCGGCGTACTGATCAGGCGGGCACAGGCGCGTACGGCGCCGTGGCCCGCCCGGTTCGGCACCCTTCGCGCCCGTGACCACACCGGGGTCGCATGGAGACACACTCGCGAAGGAGAGTTCCGTGACCAGCAAGTCCGCAGCCGCGGCAGCACGGGCCACCGTGCACGGCTACCCCCGCCAGGGACAGCACCGGGAACTGAAGAAGGCCATCGAGGGCTACTGGAAGGGCCAGGTCACCGCCGACGCGCTCCGCGGCACGGCGGCCGGGCTGCGCCGTCGGCACTGGCAGCAGCTGGCCGACGCCGGCATCGACGAGGTGCCCACCGGCGACTTCTCGTATTACGACCACGTGCTGGACACCAGCGTCATGGTCGGCGCGATCCCCGCCCGCCACCGGGACGCGGTGGCCGCCGACGCGCTGGACGGCTATTTCGCGATGGCCCGCGGCAACCAGGAAGTGGCGCCGCTGGAGATGACCAAGTGGTTCGACACCAACTACCACTATCTGGTGCCGGAGTTGGGGCCCGATACGGTCTTCGCCGCGGACTCCGCCCGGCAGGTCGCCGAGTTCAAGGAGGCCGCCGCGCTCGGCCTGACCGGGCGCCCGGTCCTGGTCGGCCCGGTCACCTATCTGCTGCTGGCCAAGCCCGCGCCCGGCGTCGCCGCCGGCTTCGAGCCGCTGACCCTGCTCGACCGGCTGCTGCCCGTCTACGCCGAGGTGCTCGCCGATCTGCGGGCCGCGGGTGCCGAGTGGGTGCAACTGGACGAGCCGGCCCTGGTACAGGACCGCACGCCTGCCGAGCTGAACGCGGCCGCCCGCGCCTACCGCGACCTGGGTACGCTCACCGACCGCCCGAAGCTGCTGGTCGCCTCCTACTTCGACCGGCTCGGCGACGCCCTCCCCGTCCTGGCCAAGGCACCGGTGGACGGCCTGGCGCTCGACTTCACCGACGCGGCCGCGGCCAACCTCGACGCGCTGGCAGCCGTCGGCGGCCTGCCGGACAAGCGCCTGGTCGCGGGGGTCGTCAACGGCCGCAACATCTGGATCAACGACCTGGAGAGGTCGCTGTCCACGCTCGGCACCCTCCTCGGCCTCGCCGGCCGCGTCGACATCGCCTCCTCCTGCTCCCTCCTGCACGTCCCGCTGGATGCCGCCGCCGAACGCGACATCGACCCGCAGGTGGCCCGCTGGCTCGCCTTCGCCCGCCAGAAGACGGCCGAGATCGTCACCCTGGCCCGCGGCCTGGCGCAGGGCACCGGCGCCATCACCGCCGAACTCGCCGCCAACCGCGCCGACCTGGCCTCCCGTACCGCGTCCGCCCTCACCCGCGACCCCGCGGTGCGCGCCCGCGCCGCCGCCGTCACCGACGCGGACGTCCACCGCTCGGCGCCGTACGCCGACCGTGCCGCCGCCCAGCGCTCCCACCTCAGGCTTCCGCTGCTGCCGACCACCACCATCGGCTCGTTCCCGCAGACCGCCGAGCTGCGCACGGCACGCGCCGACCTGCGTGCCGGACGGATCGGCACGGACGCGTACGAGGAGCGGATCGCGGCGGAGATCCGCGAGGTGCTGGCCTTCCAGGAGAAGGCCGGTATCGACGTCCTGGTGCACGGCGAGCCGGAACGCAACGACATGGTCCAGTACTTCGCCGAGCAGCTCACCGGCTACCTCGCCACCCGGCACGGCTGGGTCCAGTCCTACGGCACCCGCTACGTCAGGCCGCCGATCCTGGCCGGCGACATCTCCCGGCCCGAACCGATGACGGTCCGCTGGACGGCGTACGCCCAGTCGGTCACCGACCGGCCGGTCAAGGGCATGCTCACCGGCCCGGTCACCATGCTCGCCTGGTCCTTCGTCCGCGACGACCAGCCGCTCGCCGACACCGCACGCCAGGTGGCGCTGGCCCTGCGCGACGAGGTGGGCGACCTGGAGGCGAACGGCACGTCGGTGATCCAGGTCGACGAACCCGCGCTGCGCGAGACACTGCCGCTGCGGGCCGCGGACCGCGCCGCCTACCTGGCCTGGGCCACCGAAGCGTTCCGGCTCACCACCGGCGGGGTGCGTCCCGACACCCAGATCCACACCCACATGTGCTACGCGGAGTTCGGCGACATCGTCCAGGCCATCGACGATCTCGACGCGGACGTCATCAGCCTCGAAGCGGCCCGCTCCCACATGCAGGTCGCCCGCGAACTGGCCTCGCACGGCTACCCGCGCGAGGCCGGGCCCGGCGTCTACGACATCCACTCGCCCCGCATTCCCGGCGCCGACGAGGTGACCGCACTGCTGCGCAAGGGACTTGAGGCCATTCCCCCCGAGCGGCTGTGGGTCAATCCGGACTGCGGCCTGAAGACCCGCGGCTGGCCCGAGGTCCGCACCTCGCTGGAGAACCTCGTCACCGCCGCCCGTACGGTGCGCGGCGGACTGTCCGGCACGGCTTCCTGACACCCGCGCCTCCGGGCCCTGT
Source organism: Streptomyces pinistramenti (assembly GCF_020564935.1). Taxonomy (GTDB): domain Bacteria; phylum Actinomycetota; class Actinomycetes; order Streptomycetales; family Streptomycetaceae; genus Streptomyces; species Streptomyces pinistramenti. The sequence goes on along the minus strand of NZ_JAJCXB010000090.1, from coordinate 9,435 downwards.
GCGGCTCACAGGGCCCGGAGGCGTGCCCAACCCCCTTGTCCCGGGCGCAGGTTCCTAGGCCGCCTGGCGGGCCGCCTCCGGATAGAAGTCCCGGGGGCGGCCACGCGAGTCCTTCAGCCGGCCCAGCAGGCTCGCCGGGTATTCCAGCAGCCAGTGGCTGAGCGCGGCCACCGGCAGCGCGACGGCCGTCACGATCGCCAGCGCAGGCAGGAAGCCCGCCTGGCCGGTGGGGAGCAGTCCGGCCTTGTGGAGCTGGAGCATGACCGGCTCGTGCCAGATGAACAGGCTGTAGCTGACCAGGCCCACGGCGGCCATCCAGCGGGCCGTCAGCATCCGGTTCCAGCAGGTCCTTCGGCGGACGTGCGCGGTGCAGAAGAGCAGCAGCGCCCACAGTGCCGAGGCCAGCGGGTGGTAGAAGGTGAAGGCGGCGTTCTCCGGGGCGGAGAACAGCGACAGGCAGTAGAGCCCGGCGAGCGCGACGCCACAGAGCGGCAGCGCGACCCGCCCGGCCGGCCTGCCCCGCTCCCCCAGCGCAGCCATCAGCACGGCGAGCCCCATGCCGGCCGCGAAGCCGCCGAACCGGGCCTGCGGGCCGAAGTAGACCGCCCAGTCGGTGTGCGGCACGCCGAACCCGTAGTGGGCGACGGCGATCCAGCCGAACGGCACGGCGTACAGCGCCAGGCAGCCCGCCGCGCACACCGCCACCCGGGTCCGCCGCTGCCGCAGCGGCCGGCAGGCACGTACGGCGAGCGGCCCGATCGCCACCAGGACGAGGTAGAAGCAGACCTCCAGGGACAGCGACCAGGTCGGGCCGAGGGTGTAGAAGATCCGCTGCTGGTCGAAGACGTGCGTGAAGGTGAGGTGTTCGGCCAGGTCACGCCAGTCGCCGGGCAGCGTCGGATTGCGGCTCGCCCAGACCACCAGCACCGCGAGGACGTACAGCGGCAGGATCCGGATCGCGCGCCGGAAGAGGAAGACCCTGGCCGGCCGGATCGGGCGTCCGTCGATGGCCGCGCGGGCGTAGGACAGCGTCAGCAGGTACGCCGACATCACGAAGAACAGGTCGATGACCTCGAACGAGAAGGCGGCGCCGATCAGGGGGTTGTCCACCGGCGGGTGGCTGCCGGCCGCGTCGTAGCGGTAGTACTGCTGCCAGACGTGGTAGAGCAGCGTGCTCAGCGCCGCCAGGCCGCGCAGGCCGTCGATGTCGGAGGCCCGGCCGCGGTCCGGTGCGTCCTCGGGCGGGCGGGTGGCGGTGTCGGTGCTCATCGCCGCGCCACCGCCTTGACCGCCGCGCGCGGGGTGACCCGCCACTGCCGGTCGCCCAGCGCTTCCTTGAGGTGGGCCTGGCGGGCCACCATGTTCTTGAAGTGGCTGTAGAAGACGGTCGATACCAGCAGGTACGACCAGAACCACGGGCCGCGGCCGCGCAGTTCGGGGACCGCGAGCCGCCAGGCGAAGAGCGCCTGCACCGGTCCCGCCGCCACCGTGAAGAGCATCGCCAGGACGCAGACCGGCACCGCCCAGTCCAGGTGCTGGAGGCCGCCGGCCCGCCAGGCGGAGTAGGCCAGGACCGGCAGGATCTGGAGCGTCAGCCAGGGCTGCACCTCGCGCCAGCCGAGCAGCACGAGCAGGCCGAGCTTCTGCCGTGCAGTGAAGGCGGGCGAACGCAGCCCGCTCCACAGGTGTTTGAGCGAGACCTGGAGCCAGCCCTGTGCCCAGCGGGAGCGCTGGTTCCACAGTGCCGTGAGGGTGGTGGGCGCCAGTTCGCGGGAGAGCAGGGTGCGGTCGACGGCGAACCTGGCGCCTTCGCCGAGTGCCCGCAGGGTCGAGTCGATGTCCTCGGTCAGCATCGAGCCGTGCATCCGGGTACGGGCGAGCAGGTCGGTGCGCCAGAAGCCGTTCGAGCCACCGAAGACGCCGAAGCCGTACAACCGGGTCCTGCCGGGATGGCTGACCGCGTAGATCGCCTCGAACTCCACCGCCACCAGCTTCGCGACCCGGGAACTGTCGCCGTTGCGGATCACGCAGTGGCCCTGGACGACGTCGTAGCCGTTCGACAGCCAGTGCCAGGCGTCACGGAAGGCGGCCGGCGCCGGGTGATGGTCGGCGTCGAAGATCCCGACGAACTCGCCGCGTACCCGGGTGACCGCGGCGTTGACGTTCTGCGCCTTCGACGTGCTGCCGACGACCGGCAGCAGCACCAGACGCGGGTCGCGGCGGGCGATGGCACGCAGGGTGTCCTCGACGGGCAGCGGGTGCGGCGTGTTGTACGCGAGCACGATCTCCAGCTCGCCGGGGTAGTCCAGGCGCAGGAACGACTCGACGGTCTCGACGATGGTGGCCGCCTCGTTGGGCAGATACGCGGCGATGACGGCACTGGCCGGCGGGTACGGCGCCCCGGGTGATGCGGGCCTGGCCGTCGCGTCCAGCGAGAAGAGGCATTCCAGGACGATCAGCAGGGCGGACAGGACGAGTCCCGCCACCACCACCCAGTACATCGCCGAGCCGAGATCCCAGCCCAGTGCGTAGCTCTGCCGGTAGAGCACGAAGGGAACGGCGACGCCGAGGAGCAGGACGAGCACCGGGGACAGGGCGGACAGCGCCGGGCGGACGAGCGAGCCGAGCGGGCGGCGACGGCGGTGGTGCGGGGTGCCGCGCATCCAGCGGGCGTAGCGGACCGGCCGCAGGTCCCGGTGGCGGAGCGCCTCGGTCACCGCGCCGCCTGCCCGCCGCAGGCCCTCGCCGCCGTCCGGGCACTCGGCCAGCGGCAGCCAGCCGATGGCCGGGGTCAGCCGGACGTTCTCGTCGGCGACGACGAAGCGGGTGCCGGCGACGGTCGCGGCGAACTTCTCCAGGCTGCGGCGCGCCGTCTCGCCGTCGACTCCGGGCAGCAGCATCAGCAGATGCCCGTCCTCGTCCCAGCCGAAGCGGTCGCAGAAGCTGCCGAGCCGTCCCCAAGCTCTCGACTCCGTTCGAGCAGGGGATACCCCACCCCAAGCTCTCGACTCCGTTCGAGCAGGGGATACCCCACCCCAAGCTCTCGACTCCGTTCGAGCAGGGGATACCCCACCCCAAGCTCTCGACTCCGTTCGAGCAGGGGATATCGCATTGACGACCCCGGCGAGGCGTTCGGCGACCTCGCGGCGTACCCGCGGGCCGAGGCGGGCTTCCAGGGCGTGCATCTCGGCCACGCCGACCACCGCGAGTACGCCGCCGCTCCGGCTCGCCTCGGGCCGTTGCAGCTCGCGGTCGAGTTCGTCGACGAAGTGCGGGTGGGAGTAGAGGCCGGTGCGCGGATCGAGCAGCAGGTTCTCGACGGGGACCGGGAGGCGGCGCAGCTTCGCCTCGATCCTGGCCGACAGTTCGACCGGGTCGGAGGCTTCCGGTATGCAGTCGTCGGCGCCGTTCCGCAGCATGTCGACGACGCCGGCGCTGCCGGGGGCTCCGGTGACCATGAGCAGTGGCAGGGCCCGCCCTGCGGGGGCGGTGCGTATCTCGCGGATGACGTCGAGTCCGGCGCGCGGGTCGTGGTCCCGGTCGTCGGCCGCGGGGTGTCCGGCCGGTTCGTCCAGGGCGACGATCGCGTCCGGGGGCGCCTGGCTGACCTGTTGGCCGATCCCGCCGGGCGCGGCGTGGCTGACGTCGTGGCCGGTCGCGCGCAGGGTCCGGGTGAGCCGGTCGAGGCGGGGGCCCGGGGTGCCGACGGCGAGGACGTGGCCGCCGGCGTACGGCTCGACGGGTGCGGTGGGGGTGTGGGGGCCGTCTTCCTGGTCGCCGAGCAGGGCCACGGGGGATTCGGGGGTGTGTGCGGGGTGCGAAGTGAGCACCGGTGGGGGTCCTTTCTTGCCACGGGGCAGGGAGCGGACCGGCCCGCCGCCGGTAACCCGGCAACTGCGGACCGGATCGCCTCAACTGCCGCGTACGGAAGGCGTGTTCATCGGCAGCGCAGCGGGAACTGCGGCCGTTGCCGATCCGTCGGGGAGGTGGGGGTCACCCGCACGGCCTCGCCTGGGCGTACGGCGGCGCGGTGTTCGGGATTGCCGGGCGCCGCACCGCACCCGCCAATCCTGTCCAATACATGACAATGGCAACGGCGGATGGACGCCGTTTCTGCGCGGACGGCTCCGCAGCGGCGAGAGGCACACGTGGCAGCCCTCGCCGCGCGGGAGCACGGCTCAGCGGTGTTCGCATATGAGGAGGTCCCATCCTGATCGGATTGTGGGGGGAGGACCGGATGTGGTGGCGCACCGACGGGTCAACTACGCGAGCCCGTCGGCAACACGAGCCTCAAGGATCACTGTGACGCCGCACCTTCATCTGCGTAACGCTCTCATTACGTCCAGGCATCCTGCCGTCCCGGCCACCCGGTACGCACCGGTACACCGGCTCTGCGCCGTAAGGAAGTTGATGGACGGGTATCGCCGCAGCGGGACCGCATCACGCCTCGGCGGGCGGGCATCACCCCCTCAACTCCCGTGCCTCGCACGCTCGTTGACGTCCTCCCGCCCCCGGGTCCGCACGGCCCGCTCCGTACTCGGGTACCACAGGACCACCAGGGCACCGGCCGCCACGATGACCAGCGTGAGGACGGTCATCGTCGTATCGAGCGCATCGGTGAAGGCGGTCAGGACGGCCGGGCGCGAGGAGCCGGGCGGGAGGCCGGAGGCGGCCGACGCGCGTTCGGCCGCGGCGACGGTGGTGGGGGCGCCGGGGCCGCGCAGCTCCGGCGGCAGCCGGGTCACGAAGACCGCGGCGATCATCGTGCCGCTGAGGGCGGCGCCCAGCGCGCTGCCCAGTTCGCGGGCCAGGCTCTGGAGCCCGGACCCGACCCCGGCCCGGTGCGCGGGCAGCGCGGAGAGCATGGCGTGCGACAGCAGCGGGGTGGCGAGGCCGCAGCCCGCGGCGGTGAGGGTGGCACCCAGGGCGTAGAGCGCGTACGGGGTGTGCACGCCGACGGTCGCGACGGTCGCAGGACCCGCGGCCAGCACCAGCAGGCCGCAGGCCACCGTCCGGCGCGGCCCCAGCCGCGCTTCGAGCCGTACCGCGGCCCGCGGCGCGAGGAGCAGCGCGGCCGCCATCGGCAGCAGCCGCAGCCCGGCACCGAGCGGCGAGTACCCCTTCACGTACTGCAGGTACTGGCCGTTGACGTAGAAGAGGCCGAACATCCCGACGAAGACCAGCACCATGCCGAGGGCGCCCGCGCGCACCGCGGGGAGCGTGAACAGCCGGGGGTCCAGCATGGGCCGGGGATGCCGCAGCTCGTGCCGTACCCACCAGGTGAGCAGCAGGCAGGCGCCGGCGAACGCGCCGAGCACCCGCGGACTGGCCCAGCCCTGCTGCGGGGCGGCGACGACCCCGGCGAGCAGGGCCAGGAATCCGGTCGTCAGGAGCGCGGCCGAGAGCGGGGACACCGGGCGGTCACGGGGCGGCTGGGCCGGGGCGCAGCGGGCCACCAGGACGAGCGCCAGCGCGGCCGGCGGGACGACGCACCAGAACAGGGCGCGCCAGGATCCGGTCTGCAGCGCCGCACCGCCGCCGACGTTGCCGAGGACCGCCGCCATGCCCGTCATCGACGCCCAGACCGCGACCAGCCGTGGCCTGCGCTCCGGCGGCGCGCCGTCCACCAGCAGGGCCAGCGTCGTGGGCAGCACGGCCGCCGCGCCCACCCCGCTGAGCATCCGCCCGGCGATCACGACGGCGACACCCGGCGCCGTCGCGCACAGCACGCACCCGGCGGTGAACAGGGCCATCCCGCCCAGCAGCGTGCCCTTGCGGCCGATCCGGTCGGCGAGTGCGCCGCCCGGGATGAGCAGGCAGGCGAAGAGCACGACGTAACCGTCCACCACCCACACCACCTCGGCGGCCGACGGCCGCAGCGCGCTGCGGGACAGAGCGGGGATGGCGAGATTGACGGCGGAGACCATGCCGACGACCAGCGTCACGCACAGGCCCATCACCGCGACGGTGGCACGGGTGGGATGGCCGGTGTCCCCGGCGGGCACTGCGCGCGGGCCGGGATCCTGCGCCGGGACTGGGGCGGGCTGCCGCTCAGTCACCGGGGCCTCCTCCGTCCCCGTGCGGCGCGCCTTCCGGCGGCGTGTCCGGTGCGGCCGCGCGCCCCAACTCGGCGCGGAACGCGAGCCGGTCGCCGCGGATGCGGAGGAATTCCAGGTCGACGGGGCGCCCGCCGGGCAGCCTGGTGAGCCGCTCGACGGTGAACACGGCGGCGCCCTGCTCCACGCCGAGCAGCGCTCCGGTGGGCGCGTCGGCGTTCACCGCGTGCACAGCGAGGCTCGCCGAACCGAGCGGCCCGCCCAGCGACTGCTCGATCAATGCGAACAGGTCGCGGCAGGCCAAGTCCGCGTCCAGCAGCGGCAGTCCGATGTCGAGCGGCAGATACGTCAGGTCGAGCGACAGCGGCAGCCCGCCCAGCGAGCGGAGCCGTTCGATGGAGACCACCCGCCCGCCCTCGGGCACGCCGAGCCGGCGGGCGACGTCCGCGGGCGCCCTGACCACCTCGGCCGCCCGCACCTCGTTGGCGACCTCGCCGTGCGAACCCAGCGTCTCGGCAAGGCCGGTGAGCCGGTGCAGGCCGTGCTCGTAGGTGCGGTGCGTGATGACGGTGCCGACGCCCTGACGGCGTTCGACGGCGCCGTCGTCGCGCAGCAGGCGCAGGGCCTCGCGCACGGTGTTCCGCGAGACGCCGAAGTCGCCGATCAGCCGGCGCTCGTCGGGCAGCATCCCGGAGGGGAACGCGCCGGATGCGATCTGGTGGCGCAGCACCTCGGCGACCTGGCGCGCCCGGTCGGCCCGCGGGCGGCGGCCCGGCGACGGCGGTACTCCGGCACTCTCCTGGGGGTGGCGTGGGCCGGTGGGCGGCCTGGTCATCGGTTCTCCGCACGGTGGGGAGCAGGGGCGGCCGGACCGCGGCGGACACCGCGTAAGCGGTGGACCACCCGGTGCCCGGCGGCCGCCCACGCTAGGCCGATGATGTTTCGGCGAGGTTACGCCACCCATCATGACCTGCGAAAACGCCCCGACGTGCCGAAAGGCGGCGCAGGCCCGAGCGTTCCGCCACCGCGCGACGGCCGGGGCGCGCGGCGCGGCACGGGCCGCGGGGCGCGGGGCAGCGCCGTCGGCACGGAAGCGGGCCGCCACGAGGTGCGCCGCCCGGTGGAGCGCGGCCGTCGCGCCCGCTCGCGAGGGGTGCCGGACCGGAGCAGATGAAGGTGCACACCGCCGCGCATCCCGGCAAAGTTCGCTTTGTCGGACGGCTCACCCGTCGGACGCCGGAAGATCGGAAAAGAGGCCCGTGACATCGCCACCAGCGCCTGACAGCGACCCGACGGAGCCGCCCGCCGGCCCCTCCGCAGGACGGCGGGGCGGCGGCAATTCCGGTGACGGCGGGCGGCCTGGGCGCGGTCCGGCCGGAGGACCGGGGCGCGGTCCTGGTGGCCGGCAGCCGTGGTGGTGGCCGTCCGCCCGGCTCGCCGTGGCCGTCGCCGTCCTCGCCGCCGTCCTCGTCCTGACCGTCTTCCTCACCCGGCCGGGCCACGACGAGGACATCCTCCCGGGCCCCGGCGAGGTCCTGCTCCAGCCGGCCGCGGCGCCCGGCCCCAGCCCCTTCACGGAATCGACGGCCACATCGGCGGCCGCAGCCCCCACGCCCACCGCTCCCCCGGCGGCCCCGCCCGGCACCCCGCCCGGCGGTACGGGCACCGTCCGCAGCGTCCAGGGATCGGCGCCCGGCCTGTACGGCGGCACACGCTCCACCGCGAGCTGCGACGTGGCCCGGCAGATCGGCCTCCTCACCGGCGACCGGGCGAAAACCACGGCGTTCGGCGACCTCGCCGGCGTCGACGACGCGGCGGTCCCCGGCTACCTGCGGGCGCTCACACCCGTGGCGCTGCGGAGGGACACCCGGGTGACCAACCACGGCTTCACGGGCGGCGAGGCTTTCGCCTACCAGTCGGTACTCCAGGCCGGGACCGCGGTCCTGGTGGACGCGCACGGCCTGCCACGGGTGCGCTGCGCATGCGGCAATCCGCTGACTCCGCCGGTGGCGCTCAAGAAGGCCCCGGCGACGACCGGCGAGGCGTGGCCCGCGTACCGCCCGTCGGACGTGGTGGTGGTGCAGCAGACGTCGGCCATGGTGGACACCTTCGTCCTCCTCGACCCCGCCACGGGCCACTGGTTCGCCCGCCCACGCGGCACCACCGGCGCATCCGACCGCCCTACGTCGGAGCCGAACGGCACCCCGGGCGGGGGCGCGGCACCTGGGGCCTGACGGCGGCGGCCCGTCCCGGTGTGCGGACCAGCGCCGTGCGGACCAGCGGGGTCCGCAGCATGATGGAGAGACCCGAGGTGAGCGTCGGCCGCGAGTAGGCGTGAGCAGGCGGGCGCCGAAAGGGCCGGAAGAGGAGGATCCGTGAGCAAGGACGACGACGGGTCGACCACCGCACGGCCGAAAGAGCTGTTCACCGGCGGCGAGCGGCCGTTCGATGCCGAGGATGTGGTGCGGGCCTCAGGGCGTGAGCCCAGCCCCGCGAACTTGGAATGGGCACGGCGCCTGATCAACGAGAAAGGGGCCGCCGCCATCGAGCGCTACCTGCCGTGAGCCGTAGCGGACGTGCTCCGCCTCCCGGGACGCCGTGCCCCGGGGGGCGGGCCCCGCCCCCGGGCCCGCGGGCCCCCGGGCGGCGGCGCACGGCGCTGTGTGGCGGGGGTGGCGGGGGCGCGCCGGAGGGGCACCCGCTTTATCACACGATCAGCTCTCTCACCGCGGTTTCGACGAATTAATAGGGCACTTCGGGCGTAATGTCCCCCACGCGTCAATGGGCGTCATTGCGCATCAAGAACAGGAGAGCCCCATGTCCATGACCGGCACCCCCACGGCCCGCGGCACGAAGATCCTCACCGGCGCAGGCGCACTCACCGCGGCCGTCGTCCTCGGCACCACCCTGCTCGGCGCGGCTCCGGCCCAGGCGACCCCCTCGTTGCCGTACGGCACGGTCATCGCCCGCACCGGCCTGAACCAGCGTCAGTACCCCAGCGTGGACTCCTCCAACAGGGGCTTCCTCGCGCACAACGCCCAGGTCGGGCTGCGCTGCAAGGTCCGCGCGCAGAACATCGGCGGCAACGAGGTGTGGTACCTGCTCCGTGACCGGGCGGCCTGGGTGTCGGCCAAGTACGTCGCCAACACCGGTGTCGTGGCGTACTGCAAGGACGTCCTGCGGGGCCGGACCAGCGCCGACAGCTCGCACCCGGACGCCCAGGGCTGACCGGCCGCCCCACGCCCGCGGAGCACCGCCGCGCACAACGGCCCGGCATCCGGTACGACCGGACGCCGGGCCGCCGCATGCCGGGCCGCTCCTGGTGCGCCCGTCCCCCGTCGCGCACACCAGGAGCCGCCCGGCCGGCGGCGCAGAGGTC
>NZ_JAJCXB010000009.1 GCF_020564935.1 Streptomyces pinistramenti | reverse complement strand
CCAGGGCGAGGACGGTCAGGAAGGAGGCGAAGGCGGTGGCCAGGGCGCGGGGCGGCAGGCGGGCGGTGAGCCGGTTGCCGAGGTAGCTGCCGAGCGCGGTGCACAGCGCGAAGGCGGTCAGCAGCGGCCAGTCCAGCGGGCCGCCGTCCGCCCGGGTGGCCAGCGCGGTGGCCGAGTTGATCAGGATGACCAGGAGTGAGGTGCCGACGGCGGCCGGCAGGTCCAGGCCGAGCACCAGGCTGAGGGCGGGGACGACGACGAACCCGCCGCCGACGCCGAAGAAGCCGGTCAGCAGCCCGACGCCGCTCGCGGTGACCGCCACCCGTACGGGCCGTATCCGGGGCGGCGTGGGGGGATCCCCTGGAGGCCGCTGCCCGTCCCCGTGCGTGCGGCGGTCGCGCAGCGTCCGTAGCAGCAGCGCCGCGGCGACGAGCAGCAGCAGGCCCGCGAAGGCCGCCATGAGGACCGCGGGGTCCGCCGCCGCGCTCCACCGGGAGCCGAGGTAGCTGCCCGCCGTGCCCAGCGCGCCGAACGCGCCGCCCGCCGCCCAGCGGACCCGCCCGGCACGGCCGTGGCAGGCGAGCCCGGTGACCGCGCCGACGCCGACCACGACCAGGGCACCCGCCGTGGCCTCCTGCGGCGACTGCCCCGCCACGTAGACCAGCGCGGGCACCGCGAGGACCGAACCGCCGCCGCCCAGCGCGCCCAGCAGCAGGCCGATCAGCAGCCCGCACGGCAGCGCGGCGACGGCTATGAGGACGGACACGCGGCCCGCGGAGCGAGGGCGACCGCCCGGCTGTTGTCGGACCACTCGGCGACGAACGCGAACCGGTCGCCGCGCACCACCGTCTCGCGCCACTCCACGGGGCGTGCGCCGGAGTGCCCGAGCCGCTCGATCGCGAACGCCGGTTCCCGGTCGGCCAGTCCCAGCAGCCACGCCTGCCGGATGTCCGGCAGGAATGGCTGGATACGCTCCCGGCCGCCGGTGACCTTCACGCCGCAGCGGCCGGACAGCTCGGCGTAGAGGGAGGTGTGCCCGAAGTCGGCTTCCAGCAGCGGCTCGGCGAACTCGGCGGGCAGGTACGCGGTGTCGTGGGCGAGCGGTTCGCCGTCCGCGAGCCGCAGCCGCTCCAGGACGACCAGCGGCGCGTCGGCCACCAGCTCCAGGTGCCCGGCGACGGTGGCGTCCGCCGTCCGCTCCAGCCGCAGCACCTCGCTGCGCTGTTCGACCCCCTGCCCCTCCAGCTCCCGGAAGAGGCTGTAGAGCGAGCCGAGCGGCTGCTGGAGCGGGCGGGTGTCCAGGCGGCTGGCGCGGCCGCGTTCGGCGATCACCAGGCCGTCCGCGCGCAGCGAGCGCAGCGCCTCGCGGACGGTGTGCCGGCTGACCTCGTACTCGGCGGTGAGCCGGTGCTCGGCCGGGAACTGCGCGGTGAACGCGCCGGCTTCCATGCGGCGGCGCAGGTCGGCGGAGAGCTGGGCCCACAGCGGCAGCGGCGAGCGCCGGTCCAGCGGGCGCGGGCCGGATCCGCCCTGCTGCGGTGGTTCGGTCGTCATGATCGGTTCCTTCGCGGACGTACGGGTGGTGAGCGCCGGCCCGTGCTGTGCGGGGGGCACTGACTTGTCGTCAATCCGGCGGCTGCTTAATGTACGTACATCCGTGCATCCGCACAACGCGGTCCGTACGGGCGTCCGTTCAGCGCGAAAGGCCCGGCCCTCGCGGCAACGCGGCACGTCCCGGGGGCCGCAGGGACCGCACGCGTCCCGTACGACGACCTCTGGAGGCCGACCGTGCATTTCGCGCAGTACTACCTCGACTGCCTGTCCCAGGCGTCGTACCTGATCGGCGACGAGACCACCGGGCGGGCCGTGCTGGTCGACCCGCGCCGCGACATCGACGCGTACCTGGATGACGCTCAGGCATCGGGCCTGCGCATCGAGCTGGTCATCGAGACCCACATCCACGCCGACTTCCTCTCCGGGCACCTGGAGCTGGCGCGGGCCACCGGCGCTGCCATAGCCTTCGGCGAGGCCGCCGAAACCGGCTTCCCCACCCGGCGGTTACAGGACGGCGAACGCCTCCACCTCGGGCCCGACGACGCGACCGGCGTCACCCTCACCGTGCTCGCCACCCCCGGCCACACCCCCGAATCGATCTGCCTGCTCGTCCACGAGGACCCGCGGGACGCCGAACCGTTCGGCGTGCTGACCGGCGACACGCTCTTCGTCGGCGACGTCGGCAGGCCCGACCTGCTCTCCGCCGCCGGGCGTACCCCGCAGGACATGGCGGCCCACCTGTACCGCTCGCTGCACACCCGGCTCCTGCCGCTCCCCGACGCCACCCGCGTCTTCCCCGCCCACGGCGCCGGATCGGCCTGCGGACGCAACCTCTCCACCGAGACCAGCTCCACCATCGGCGCCCAGCGCCGTCTCAACTACGCGCTGCAACCCATGGCGGAGGACGACTTCGTCCGCCTGGTCACCGCTGACCAGCCCGCCGCCCCCGGCTACTTCGCGCACGACGCGGCCCTCAACCGCGACGGCCACCCGCCCCTGGAGCAGGCCCCGCCGCCCGCCCTCACCCTCGACCAGACGCTCGCCGCCCGCGACACCCGCGCTGCGGCGCTACTCGACTGCCGCCCGCTGAGCGCCTACACCCGCTGCCACCTCGCAGGATCCCTGCACGCCGGCCTCGCCACCCGGTTCGCCGAGTACGCGGGCAGCGTCGTCGCGCCGGACACCCCGATCGTGCTGATCGCGGACCCGGGGACGGAAGCCGAGGCCAGGACCCGCCTCGCCCGGATCGGATACGACCGGGTCATCGGCCATCTCCGCGACCCGGCCGCGGTGTTCGCCGGGCACCCCGCCCGCACGGTCCCGAGCCGCCGCATCGACGCGCACGAACTCGGCACGGGGCAGAGCCAGTTGGTGGATGTGCGCAACCCCGCCGAGTACGCCGCAGGAGCGCTGCCCGGCGCCCGCAACATCCCGCTCGCCACCCTCCCGTCCCGGATCGGCACGCTGGACCCCGGCCGCCCCGTCACCCTGTACTGCCGCAGCGGCAACCGCTCGGTGATCGCCGCCGCGCTGCTGGAGTCGCGCGGGTTCGGTGAGGTGTGCGATGTGGTGGGGGGCTATCAGGCGGTCGTGGCGGGGTGAGAGGGGCGTCGGGCGGATGAGGCTGCCAGGGCGGCGGCCGCCAGCAGGCAGGCTGCGGCCGGGAGGTGGAGTGAGGGGTGGCTGCCGGTGCCGGTCAGGGTGAGGCCAAGGCCGGCGGTGACGGTGAGGACGGCCTTGGTCACGCCGGACGCTTCGCCCGCGCGCTGGGGGCGTACGACGGCCTGCGTCCCGGTGAGGGCGAGTGCCCCGGCGACGCCCAGTGCGGCGGCGGCAGCGGTCGATGCCAGGAGGAGGGCGGCCAGGGGGGCGCCGTGCGGGCCTCCCTGGGGTGTCGCCCACAGCGCCACGGCTGCGGCGGCCAGGCAGAGCGCCATCACCGGGACGCTCGCCGCGGGCCGCACCCGGCCTGCCGCCGGGCCGCCCGCGGCCAGGGCGGCGGCCGGTGCGAGAAAGGCCAGCCCCGCGCTCTGCGGCGACAGCCCGTACGCGTGCTGGAGGGTCAGCGGGATCACGTACAGGAGGGCGACGGTCGCGGTGTTGGCGAGGGCGCCGGCCGCCGTCAGCCGGACGTAGCGGCGGTTGCGGAACAGCGCGAGGTCCACCAGGGGAGCGGGGGAGCGGCGTTCGGCACGGACGAACACCGCGCCCAGCGCTGCCGCGCCGCCCGCCCAGGCCCAGGGGGCGGCACCCGCGACGGACAGCGCAAGGCAGGCGCACAGGCCGGTGACGGCGGCGGCGCCCGTCGTGTCGAGGGTGCGGGCCGCGGCCGAGTCGCGGGACTCGGTGGCGCGCCGCGTGCAGCAGGCGGCGGCCACGGTGGGCACCACCGTCAGCCAGAACACGGCCCGCCAGGACACGCTCTGGGCCAGCACGCCGCCCACGAACGGGCCGCAGGCGGTGGCCAGTCCGGCAAGTCCGAGCGCCCGGCCGGTCATCCGCCGCCCGTGCCCGCCGGGGAAGGCACAGGTCAGCAGCGCCAGCCCGGCCGGCATGATCAGCGCGCCGCCCGCCCCCTGGACCACCCTGGCCGCCACGAGCAGCGGCAGCGACGGCGCGAGCGCGCACCCGGCGGCCGCGGCGCCGAACAGTGCAAGGCCGACGGCGAGCACCCGGCGCCTGCCGTACAGGTCGCCGAGGCGTCCGGCGACCGGCATCAGGGCGCCGGCCGCCAGGAGATAGCCGCCGATCACCCAGGGCGCGGCGGCCTGCGGGCCCGGCAGGCCGCGCCGGATGACGGGCAGCGCGAGGTTCAGCGCGAAGGCGTCAAGCTGGACGCAGAAGGCGCCGATGGCTACCGCGGTCCAGGTCCAACGGGGCGCCTGAGTCGGGGTGTTGACGGGCCGGGATGCGGGTTCCGGCGCCGGGTCGGGCAGGGGCTCGGACATGTGGACGGGCCGCCTCTCGGGTGGGGCGTGGGAGGGGTGCGGGAGAGGAGGGGAGAGGCGCCCCGAGTCGGGGCAGGAAGGGGGCGCGGGCCCGCGTGGGCGGGCGGCGCGTACCGTGCGGGGGCGGGGCCCGGGTGTCGGCGGCGGCCCGGTGACGTGCGGCGGGGCGGCGGAAGATGCCGTGTACAGCGGACGTTCAGCGAACGTTGATGCGTGATCTTCAGGCTGGTCCACATGTTGCGCCGTGTGACCTCAGAGCATGCAGATGATGCCAGCGAACCGCAAGCCACCCGCCGGTCGCGTACCTCGCGGGTCGCGCTGACCTGGTCCGGAGAACCGGGCCGCCTGGAGGAGCTGACGCACGGCATGCTGCTCGACCAGGCGGAGCGTGCGGCCGTCGCGCTCCACCGGCTCGGCGTCCGCGCCGGTGACCGGGTCGCGGTGCATCTCCCGCTGGTTCCCGACTCGGTGATCGTCACCCTCGCCTGCGGCCAACTGGACGCGATCCGCAGCACCCTGCCGGTGTCGCTGACCGCACCCGAACTCGCCGAGCGGGCCCGCGAGGCGCGCGCCCGGGTGCTGGTCACCGCGGACGCGGCGTTCTGGGACGGCGCCATACGTCCGGTCAAGGCGGTGCTCGACCGGGCGCTGGCGCGGGACGCGGCCGGATCCGATGCGGCGAAACGCCCCGTCCTGGTGGTCAACCGCTGCGCCCGGCCGGTGCGGTGGAACCCGGGCCGGGACCGTTGGTGGCACGAGGAGCTGGAAGAGGTCTGAGCGGGCGGCCTGCCGGGCCGGGGTCACCCGCGCGCGGGTACCCGCTGCCGCGCCGCCGCCAGCAGTGAAGCGGTGAACGGATGCGTGGGCGTGGTCAGCAGGCGCCGTGCCGGGCCCGCCTCGACGAGCGTGCCGCCGTCCAGCACCGCGACCCGGTCGGCCAGCGCCGCAGCCGTGTCCAGGTCGTGGGTGATCAGGACCAGGCCCATCCCGTCCCGTTCCCGCAGCAGCGCGCCGAGCAGCGCGACGATGTCACGGCGGCTGACCGCGTCCAGGCCCGAGGTGATCTCGTCGCACACCAGCATCCGCGGCTCGGCCGTCAACGCACGGGCCAGGGCGGCGCGTTGCAGCTCGCCGCCGGAGAGCCGTCCTGGGGTGCGGGCGGCGAGCGTGGCGTCCAGGCCGACCCGGGCCAGCGTCGCCCGCGCCTCCTCCCGTGCCGCGTCGGCCGGTGTACCGCGCAGCCGCACCGCGGTGCGGGCGGTCTGGGCCTCCACCGTGCGGTGCTCGTCGAACGCGGCCCGCGCGTCCTGGAAGACGTACTGCACGGCGGCGAGCTGCCCGGGGGTGCGGGAGCGGACGCTGTGCGGCAGGGCGGCGCCGTCCAGAGTGAGTGTGCCGTCCCAGTCGCGGTGCAGCCCGGCCAGGCATCGGCCCAGAGTGGTCTTGCCGCTGCCGGACCGTCCCACGACGGCCAGGCAGCTGCCGGGGAGTACGTCCAGGGCGGTGTCGCGCAGGGCCGTCACGGAGCCGCCGGAGTGCGTGCGGTCCCGGTAGCGGGCGGCGGCGAGGCGGATGCGGAGACCGTCGGTGCGTGGCGGAGCGGCGGGGGCCGCAGCCTCCGCGTCCTCCTGGGTGCCGTCCGGGGCCGCGAACTCCGCGCCGAACGCGAGCAGTTCCCGCGTGTACGGGTGCCGGGGCGCGGTGCGGACGCGGTCCGCGGGGCCGGATTCGACCACCCGGCCCGCGCGCAGCACCACCACCTCGTCGGCCAGCGCGTGCACCACGTCCAGGTCGTGGCTGAGCAGGAGCACGGCGATGCCCTGGCCGGTGAGACGGGCGAGTTCGGTGACGATGCGGCGCTTGGTCAGCGCGTCCTGGCCGGTGGTCGGCTCGTCGGCGACGACCACCTCGGCGCCCAGCAGCAGCGCCTGCGCCAGCACCACCCGCTGCTGCTGGCCGCCGGACAGCTGGTGCGGATGGCGGCGCAACAGGGCCTCGCCCTCCGGGCCTTCGGGCAGCTGGGCGAGCGCCAGGGCCGCCAGGACCCGGGCGCGGACGGCCGCGCGGCGCTCCCGGCGGGGCAGCGCGGGCAGGCGGGCGCGGGCGATGTCGGACAGCAGCGCGCCGACCCGCCGGGCCGGGTTGAGCACCGCGGCCGGGTGCTGCGGCACGTAGCCGACCGGGCCGCCGTCCGCCACCCGCACCCGGCCCGCGACCTCGGCGCCGTCCGGGTACGTGCCCAGCAGCGCGCGGCCCGTGGTCGTCTTGCCGCTGCCGGACGCGCCGACCAGCGCGGTGACCGCACCGGCGCGGACGGTCAGCGACACCCCGTCGACGATCCGCCGTCCGCCCGGCATCTCGATCCGCAGCTCTTCGACGCAGGCCGCCCATTCCCCGGCCGTGCCCCGCTGGTTCCCCGTGTCGTGCCCGCTCACCCGACGGATCCCTTCCTCGTACGGCCCTTTGTACGGCCGGTCCCCGCCCGGTCTGCCAGGCCCGCGTCGCCGAGCAGGTTGGTGCCCATGGACAGCGCCACGATGAGCAGCGCGGGCACCACCACGGCCCACGGCTGGACGAAGAGGCCGGTGCGGTTGCGGTCGACCATCACCGCCCAGTCCGCGGCGTCCGGATCGACGCCGACGCCCAGGAACGCGGCGGTCGCCACCAGATACAGCACACCGGTCATCCGCACCCCCGCGTCGGCCGCCAGGGTCCGCAGGCAACTGCGGGCCACGTAGCCGACGGCGATCCGCCACCAGCTCTCGCCCTGCATCCGCAGGGCCTCCACGGCCGGGCGGGCGGCGGCCTCGGCGGCCGATGCCCGCACGATGCGGGCCGCGTCCGGCACGTTGACCAGCGCCACCAGCACCGCGAGCCCGGCCGCGCCCGGCTCGAACACCGTCGCCACCAGCAGCACCATCAGCAGCGAAGGCACCGCCAGCAGCACGTCCAGCGGCCGCATCAGCAGCTCCTCCAGCCACGTCCGGTGGGTCAGGGCCGCGGCGAACGCGAGCGGCAGCGCGACGGCGTACGCCAGCACCGTCGCGGAGAGCGCGATCAGGACCACCGACCGGCCGCCCAGCAGCACCTGCCGCGCCACGTCCTGCCCCGCGAAGTCGGTGCCCAGCAGGGCGCCGCCGCCGACCGTGAACGACGCCCCGCGCGGCCCCGCAGCACCGGCGAACAGCGGCCCCAGAAGGGCCAGTGCCAGCGGCAGGCACACCAGCAGCGCCCCGAGCGTGAAGCGTGCCCACGGGCGTGCGGCGGTGGCCCGTGCCGTCATGCCGCCACCCCCGTACGGGGCGCGAGACGGTGGGTGACCAGGTCGGCGGCGAGGTTCAACGCGACGGTGAGCACGCCGAAGACCACGGCCAGGCCCTGGACGACCGGGATGTCGCGGGCCGACACCGCGGTCAGCAGCACCGTTCCCAGGCCGGGGATGACGAACAGCGCCTCGACCACGATCACCCCGCCCAGCAGCCAGTCGACGGTCCGCGCCAGTTGCTGGGCGGCGGGCGCCACCGCGTTCGGCAGCGCGTGCGCGTAGCGGATCCGGGCGGCGCCGATGCCGTAGCGGCGGGCCTGCGCGACGTAGGGGGAGGCCAGCGCGTCGAGCATGCCGGCCCGCACCAGGCGGCTGATCGAGCAGACCGGGCGGGCCAGCAGCACCGCGACGGGCAGCACCAGCGCCGCCGGACGGGCGAGCAGATCGCCGCCGTAGCCGACCGCGGTCGGCGGCAGCCAGCCGAGCCGCAGCGCGAAGACGAAGACCAGCAGGACACCGAAGGCGAACTCCGGCACCGCGTAGATGCCCAGCGTCACCGAGCTGATCAGCCGGTCGGCGCGGCCGCCCTCGCGGCGGGCGGCCAGCACCCCGAGGCCGACGCCGGCCGGCACCAGCAGGGCGACGGTGAGCGCCGCCAGCAGCAGGGTCGGCGCCAGACCGTCGGCGAGGTAGCCGGTGACCGGGCGGCCGGTGACCAGCGACCGGCCGAGGTCGCCGTGCAGCAGGCCGCCCGCCCAGTGCGCGAGCCGCTCGTACGCGGGCAGGTCCAGCCGCATCGACGCGCGGATCGCGGCGATGCGTTCCGGTTCCGGCCGGTCGCCGGCCAGGGTGACGGCGGCGTCGCCTGGCAGTGCCTCGGTCAGGGCGAAGACCAGCAGGACCACCCCCGCGGTCTGGCCCGCGCCCAGGACCAGCCGCCGCACCACGAAGGACCGCAGGCCGCTCACGCCAGCCAGACCTTGTCGAAGCGGGCCCAGTCGAGGGAGTTGGCGGGCGCCGTGCGGGACACGCCCCGTACCCGCTGCGCGGTGCCGACGATCCAGTCGGCGAACCCCCAGACCAGGAAGCCGCCTTCGGCGTGCAGCCGGCGCTGCATCCTGCCGTAGAGCGCGGTCCGCTCGCCGCGGTCGGCGGTGGACCGGGCCTGCTGGTAGAGCGCGTCGAAGTCCTTGTGGTGCCAGTGGGTGGCGTTGGTGGTGGAGTCGGTCAGCAGCCGCTGGGAGAGGTGCATTTCGATGGGCATGGCGCCGGACCGGTAGGAGCACAGCGTCCCGGATTCGAGGATGTCGCTCCAGTAGCTGTCCTTGTCGCGGTGGCGCACGGTGATCCGTACGCCCGCCTTGGCGGCCTGGTCGCGGAAGATGCCGGCCGCCTCGGTGAATCCGGCGGCCACGTCGGACGTGTCGAGGGTGACCTTCAGGTTCTGCGCCCCGGCCTGCTTCAGCAGTTGCCGGGCCCGGTCCAGGTCCTGGGTGCGCTGCGGCAGTCCGTCCGCGTAGTACGCGTAGCCCTTGCCGAACAGGTCGTTGCCGATCTCCCCGGCGCCGGACAGCGCGCCGCGTACCAGCTCGGCGCGGTCGGCCAGCAGGAAGAACGCCTGCCGCACCCGTTTGTCGTCGAACGGCGGCCGGTCGGTCTTCATCGCGAACGCCTGCATGGCGCTGTTCTTCAGCCGCACGATCCGGATCTGTCCGCGGCCCTCGTGGGCGCGGGCGGTGGCCGGGCTCAGCTCGTGCGCGTACTCGACCTGGCCGCCGAGCAGCGCGTTGACCCGGGCGGACTCCTCGTCGGCCGCGACGAACTCCAGCTCGTCCAGGTGCGGGGCGCCGTCCCAGTAGTCGTCGAAGCGGCGCAGCACGGTCGACCTGCCGGGCGCGAAGGAGACGTGGCGGAACGGGCCCGAGCCGACCGGCCGGTCGAAGGAGCGGGTGCCTGCGGGCACGATGTACGCGCCGAACGCGGCCAGTACGTCGGGGAATTCGGCGGTGGGCCGCTTGAGGTGGAACTCGACGGTGCGCGGGTCCTTGGCGCGGCTCGCCTTGAGGTCGATGGGGTCCAGGTCGGCCTTGGAACGGAACGCCTTCGCGGGGTCGGCTATCCGGCGGAAGCTGAACAGGACGTCGTCGGCGGTGACCGGGCGGCCGTGGTGGAAGGCGGCTTTGCGGAGCGTCACCGTCCAGCGGTCCAGCGTCTTGTTCGGCTGCCAGGAGGCGGCGAGGCGGGGGCGTGGTGTGAGGTCGGCGCCGAAGTCGGCGAGCTTGTCGAACAGCGCCTTGGCGCGGGCCACATCGGAGAACAGGTTGGCCAGATGCGGGTCGAGGGTCTCGTTCGCGCCGCCGCCGGCGAACGCGGCGCGCAGCCGGCCACCGCGGCGCGGCGGGCCCGCGTCGCCGCCCGACCCGTCGCTCCCGGAGCCGCCCGCGCCGCAGCCGGCGAGCGCCAGCGCGCCCACCGCGGCGGCGCCCGAGGCGGCGGCGAGGAATCCGCGGCGGTGCAGCCCCGGGTAGAGGAAGGCGTCGGCGGGGGCGTACGGCCCCGGTGCGGGGCTTCCGGGGCCGGGCGCGGGGCGGTCGTCGGCTCGCATGGCGAACTCCTTGCGGGAGGGAGAGGAGCGAAGAAGAGGCGAACGGGCGGGACGGGGCGCCCGGAGAGCCCGGCGGGCACGGGGCGTGTCCGTCAGGGTGCCGCAGTCACGGCGTCGCGGTCACGGGCGCGGTCACGGCGCCGAGGTCAGGCGCGCGACGAGATGCAGCCGGTCGGCGTCGGTGCGGTCCCCCGGGGTGTCGCCCTCCTGCCAGCGCGGCTCGGTCCGCGGTCCTGGGCCGTCGTACAGGGCCAGCACCGTGAAGCCGTGTGCGGCCAGGAACCGCCGCAGTTCCAGGGGGAGCAGCAGGCGCCAGGCGGAGCGCTGGGTGACCTGCGGCGTGCCGTCGTCCGTGGTCCACACCCGGTGGCGGCGCAGCAGCTGCGCGGTGCGGTCGACCGTCAGGGTGGTGTGCGACCGGTAGGACGTGCCGCGCCAGGTGAAGCCGTCCGCCCGCGGGGTGTCCAGCAGGTCCGTGCGGCCCAGGAAGTAGGCGCCGTTGCGGAGTTCGGCGACCAGCAGGCCGCCCGGCTCCAAGGCGTGCCGGCAGGAGTCCAGCAGGCCGTCGAGTTCCTCGTTGGTGTGGCAGTACAGCAGCGCGCTGTCCAGGCAGACGACGGCGTCGAACGCGCGCGCCCCGAGGGAGAAGCGGCGCAGGTCGGCGCGGGTGTAGGCGGGGCCGGGGTGGTGGCTGCGGGCGTAGCCGAGCATCGCGTCGGACAGGTCGGCGCCCACCACCCGGCGTCCCGCGGCCTGGAGGCGGGCCGCGTCCCGGCCGGTGCCGCAGCCCAGGTCGAGGACCCGTGCCCCGGCGCCGTGCCGCCGCAGCGTGTCATCGGCCCAGCGGGCGGCGATCCCGTCGGGGTCGGGGAACCGCGCCTCGTACAGCTCGGGGTGGTCGGTCAGCAGATTGCCGTCAACTGCCTTACCGGCGGCGGACGATGAGGGTTCGGGGGTGTCCTTGGGCGGCATGGGGTCCGTTCCTCCTGAGATCGTCATCAGTCGGCCGACGCCGTCGCCAGGGCCGGTGCGGGTGTCCGTTCGGGGAGGGACCGCAGCCGGGCGACGACGGCCGCCGGGAGCAGGCCGAACGCGAGGCAGCAGGCCCAGGGCAGCCAGGGTGCGCGCAGCGTGGCACCGGCGTCCATCGCCCAGCCGACGAGCGCGTTGCCGGCCGCGGCCGCGATGCCGGACACGACGTAGAAGACGCCGAAGTACGTGCCGGTCAGCTCGGGGCGGCCGAAGTCGGGGATCAGCTCCATCACGAACGGCTGGGCGATCATCACGCCGAGGTAGAGCAGCAGCGTGCCGGCCAGCACCGGGACCACCCCGAGCAGCGCGGCCGCCGTCCCGTCCGGGCGCCCGGCGCCCGCCACCGCCATCGGCGGGACGAAGGCGAGGCCCATCAGGGCGAGCCCCACGGTGATCCAGCGGCCGCGGGTGCCGCGGGCCTTGAGTGCCCGGGTGACCCGCAGTTGGAGGGTGAGGTTGGCGAGCGTGCCGGTCAGGAAGACGAGTCCGGCCGCGCCCGCCCAGCCGGTGGCGTGCCGCGCCCCGTCGGGCAGCAGCAGGTACAGCTGGTTCTCCATCGTGAACATGCCGACCATGGCCAGCGCGAACGCCAGGAAGGCGCGGTTGCCGACCACTTCACGCCAGTCGCCGAGCACACTGGACGACGCGGGCGGCACCTCGCGGGCCGGCAGGACCAGGGCCTGCGCGACGGTCAGCAGCGCGAAGACCACGGCGGCGGTGACCGCGGACGCCCGGAAGCCGACGAGCAGCAGCGCGCTGCCCAGCAGCGGCCCCACCAGCGCCCCGGCCATCGCGAAGACGTTGAACAGCGCGAACGCCTCCGCCTTGCGGCCGCCCGCCTCCTGCGCCAGGTAGGCGCGTACGGCCGGATTGAAGAGGGCTCCGGCCAGCCCGCTGAGTATGGAGGCGGCCAGCAGCACGGGCAGCCCGTCGCCCAGCGCGAACAGCGCGAAGCCGAGCGTCCGCAGGGCACACCCGGCGATGATCACGCGGCGGGCACCGAGCCGGTCGGCGGCCGAACCGCCGATCAGGAACAGGCCCTGCTGGCTGAGGTTGCGCACCCCGAGCACGATGCCGACGACGGCCGCCGACATGCCCAGGTCATCGCCCAGGTGCGTGGCCAGGTAGGGGATGAGGAGGTAGAAGCCGGTGTTCACGCCGAGCTGGTTGATCAGCAGGAGGCGGATGGCGAGCGGGAATTCCCGCATCTCACGCCAGGTCTGCACGGCGCGGCCTTTCACTGGGGCGGGCCGCTGCGGCGCGGCCTGCGGAGGATACGGACGGGGGGAGCGCGGCGGCGGCCGTGACCTCCGGCGGGCGAGGGCGGACGCCCAGGCCGAGCCGGTCGCTCGCCCGGACCGTGCCGTCCGTGCCGCCGATGCCGGTCCACGGGTCGCGGGCCAGCAGCAGGTGTCCGTCCAGGTCGACCCAGCGGGCCCGGTGCACCAGATGGACGGCAGGCGCGATGCCCAGCGTGCTGGCCGTCAGGCAGCCCAGCATCAGCTCGGTGCCGCTGCCGGCGAGCAGTTCGGCGATCCGCAGGGCCGCGAACACCCCGCCGCACTTGGCGAGTTTGACGTTGATGCCCTGCACCCGCCCGGCCAGCCGCCGCGCGTCCTCGTAGGACACCGCGTCCTCGTCGGCGATCACCGGCAGTGGCGAACGGGCCGCCAGCGCCGCAAGACCCTCCGGATCGCCCGGCGCGAGCGGCTGCTCCACGGCCGCCACCCCCAGCTCCGCGCAGCGCGGCAGCAGCGCCTCGGCCTGCGGCACGCTCCAGCCGCCGTTCGGATCGACCAGCAGGACGGCGTCCGGGGCGTGTTCCCGCACCGCGCGGATCCGCGCCAGATCCTCATCGGGGTCGGTGGCACCCGCCTTGACCTTGATGAGCGTGAAGCCGCTGTCCGCGAGCCGGGCGGCCAGCACCGCGGCCCGCGCGGGGGAGGTGATGCCGATGGTGCGGGCGGTCGCCGCGGACGGCGGGGCCACCGCCCCCAGCAGCTGGTGCACGGCGGTGCCGGCCCGCTTGCCCGCCAGGTCGAGCAGCGCCGACTCGACGGCCGAGATCACCGCGGGCGGGGTGCCGGGCCCCGGCAGCTCCCCGGCCCGTACGGCGCCGAGCGCGGTCTCCGGGTCGCCGCACCGCTCGATCGCCGCGGCCGCCTCGCGCAGCAGCCGCACCAGCGTCCTTGTGTCCAGGCCGAAATAGGCGCTGGCCACCGCCTCGCCGTGGCCGCGCAGGCCGCCCCGCTCCACGGTCAGCCAGACCGCGTCCCTGGCCGCCATCGTGGCGCGGGAGATCCGCAGCGGCTCGGCGAGTTCGAGGCGCGCGGTGCGCACAGTGGTCTTCATGCGGGGGCCTCCTGAGCGGGGTGCGGCGGCGGGACGGCCGCGCCGGAACGGGACCGGGCGGCAGGGCCTGCGGGCGCGCACGGGTCGATCACCGTCGTGCAGCGCATCCAGCCGGTGGCCTCGACGGCCTGCGGGTGCGGGATCTCGACGGGGCGGGTGCGGGCGGCCGCGCAGTCCACGCCGTGCGCGGTGGTGAAGTCGTCGTCGTAGACGGACGACAGATAGCGGTGCGGCCCGTCGGGGAAGACCGTGGCGACCACCGCGCCCGGGTGTACCCGCGCGGCCCAGGCCGCCACCAGCGCGGCGGCGCCGGTGCTCCAGCCGCCGCTGACGAAGCTGGTACGGGCCAGCCGCCGGCAGGTGTCGGCGGACTCGGCCGGGCCCACCCAGTGCACCTCGTCGAACGCGCCGTAGGCCACGTTCCGCGGCTGGATGCTGCTGCCGAGCCCGCGCATCAGCCGGGGCCGCGCGGGCTGCCCGAAGATCGTCGAGCCGGTGGCGTCCACGCCGATCAGCCGCAGCCGCGGCCAGTGCCTGCGCAGCGGCTCCGCGATCCCGGCGCTGTGCCCGCCGGTGCCGACGCTGCACACCAGGATGTCCAGATGCGGCAGCTCGGCGGTGATCTCGGCGGCCAGCGAGGCGTAACCCGCCCTGTTGTCGGGGTTGTTGTACTGATCGGGCCAGTACGCGCCGGGCAGCTCCGCCAGCACCGCGCGCAGCCGGGCCAGCCGCGCGGCCTGCCAGCCACCGTGCGCGGCCGGCCGGTCCGCCAGTTCCAGACGGGCGCCGTACGCGCGCAGCAGCCGCCGCATGGACGGCTCCAGCTCGGTGTCGCCCACCAGGACGACGGGGTGGCCGAGCGCCTGGCCCGCGAAGGCCAGGCCGATGCCGAGGGTGCCGGACGTGGACTCCACCACCGGTGCGCCCGGCAGCAGTTCGCCCCGCTCCCGCGCGCCCAGCAGCATCGACACCGCCGCACGGGCCTTCATGCCGCCCACGCCGTGGCCCTCCAGCTTCGCCCAGAACCCGGGGTGCGGCCCCGGCAGTTCGCCGCCGATCCGCGCCAGCGGCGTCCGGCCGACGAGCCCCAGCAGGTGCGCACCGGCGCCGGGCCCGCCGTTCGCCGCCGCGCCGCCATCGGCGGGCCCGGTACACGGCGGGGTGGTTGTCGTGGCGTTCATCGGTTCCCCCCGTAGCGGTGGATGCTTCCCGGGCCGCCGTCGAGCCAGAAGAACGGATACGGCTCGGCGCACACGGCGTGCACCCCCGCGCCCAGGAAGCGGGGCAGCACCGCGCTGCCGGTCTGCGCGAACAGCACCAGCGGCAGCCCGCGTTCGGCGGCGAGCGCGCGCAGTGGGCCGAAACTCCCGTTGCCGAGGGTCATCCCCGACGCGAGCACCGCGTCGCAGCCCGCGGCGGCGGCCAGGGCATCGGTCACCACCGGCTCGCCCCACTCCGTCACGCCGCCCTTCAGGTCACACGGCACATACCGCAGCCCGCACGAACGCAGCGCTTCCAGCAGCGAGTTGACGACCCCGACGACCAGCACCCGGCCCCCGGCGGGCACGGCGGGCGCCAGCAGCTCCACAACGGCCCGCGCCCTGGCCAGGGACTTCTCCAGCGAGGATCCGGCGGGCAGCGGCACCGGCCGCGCCCCGTGCTCCGGGACGTGCGGCGCGCAGTGCATCAGGTACGCGTCGAGCGCGGCGATCCGCACCACAGGCAGCCGGTGGCCGAGCAGCGTCGCCACGTCCGCGCCGACGGCGTCCGCCACGGCCGCATCCGGCAGCGCTCCGGGTTCGGCCGCGCACGACCCGACGACCGCGCCGAGCCGCAGGCTGAGCACTTCATTGCGGTAGCCGCCGGCCCGCCCGTCGTGCCGTACGGCCTGGGTGGTCGCGAAGGCCGTGGAGATCCGCAGCTGCCGTGGGTCGGGCCCGAACTCGGTGTCGAGGACGGCCTGCTGGAGCACGTCGAGGCTCGGCCAGCCGGTGAGTGGGGCGAGGGTTTCCCGGTCGTCGGCGGTGGCGGCCGTTGCGGTCGCGGACGGGGTGCTCATCGGCCCGCCACCACGCGCGGCCGGACCGCGGCGAGCAGCGACGCGACGCGCGTACGGGCATCGCCAGGACCGGAACCGGTCGCCATGAGATGGCCCAGGTAGCCGTTGTTGTCGGCGGCGGCCCGCACCCGCGTGCCCGGCTCGGCCAGCCGTACTTCCAGGACCCCGGGAGCGCCCTCCAACTCGGCCGTCACATCCGGCACTTCGTCCGGAGGGGAAGCGCCGTCGTCCCCCGCCAGGTCGTACCCGGTGAGCACGCCGTCGGTCGCAGGCAGCAGAAAGCCGATCGCCGCGCTCGGGACGCCGGTCTCGCGCGGCGCAAGATCCGGCTGCCGGCCCAGCGCCAGGTCCACGCAGGCGGCGGCCAGATCGATGCCGGTGACGTGCCGCACGAGTTCGGTGATGCGGTTGCCCGCGGGCCGCGGATTGACCTCGACGACCCGGGGGCCCGACGCCGTGAGCTTGATCTCGGTGTGCGCCACGACCTGATCGAGACCGAGCGCCGCCAGCGCGTCCACCGCGGTGCGCGCCGCCGCCTCCGTGTCCTCGGCGGCCAGCCCCGCGGGGAACATGTGGCCGGTCTCGACGAACCCCGGCGCGCCGCCCACGCTCTTGTCGGTGACCCCGACGACCCGGGCCCGCCCGCCGCACGACACGGTCTCGACGCTGACCTCGGGCCCCTCCAGCAACTCCTCCAACAGGACGGTTGGCGACCGCAGTTGGCCGCGCGCATTGATGGGAAAGGCGTCCAGCGCGCGGTGCGCGACGGCCAGCTCCCGCTCGTCGTCGACGCGCCGTACGAACATCCCCGCGCACAGGTCCACCGGCTTGAACACCAGCGGGTAGCCGATCTCCCGGGCCGCGACCGCCGCGGCGGCGAACCCGTCGCAGACCGCGAAGCGCGGCCCCGGTACACCGGCGGCCCGCAGGGTGCGCCGGGTCTCGTCCTTGCGGCAGGCGGCGGTGACGGCCTGCGGCGCGGGGCCCGGCAGCCCCAGGTGCCCGGCGACGGCCGCCACCGTCGGCAGGTAGTAGTCGCAGGAGCTGAGCACCCCGTCGAAGTGCAGCGCCCCGTGCAGCCGTTCGGCCTGCGGGAGCAGCGCTGCGAGGTCGTTGGTGTCGGCGGTGACGAGATTGCGGGCGCCGAGCAGCGGATGGGCGACTCCCTCGGGTGCCGACCGCAGGTAGTGGTGCAGATCGCGGGTGAGGAACGTGAACGTGTGCCCGGCCTCGGTGATTGCACGTGGCAGCAGCCGGCTCATCGCACCGACCCAGCTCTCGACCATCAACAGATGCCCCATGACTCCCCATCGCTGCCGTGCCGGGGGTCCGGGCAGGCCGAGGGAAGCCCCCCGGGGCCGCGGACCCGTGTTGACCGAACCCCCACGGTATCGATAATCATTTTCATTGTCATGTTCAGTCTGCCCATCTGGAGCGCCCCATGCCCATCCCCCGTCACCCCCACCCGCTGCCGTCCCCTCGCCCCACCCGCCGCCGAACCACAGCCATCGGGGCCGGAGTCGGCTGCTTCCTGATCGCCACGGGGGTCGGCCCGACGGCGAGCGGACCGGGCGAGGCGGGCGCACCTATGGGGCCGACGGCTCGGGGGAGCGGGGTGGCGGTGGGGTTGGTGGCTGGTGGGGGTGGTGCGGCGGTGGGTTTGGTGACGGCCGAGGGCCGTTCGGCGTCGGGTGCCATGGCTGGTGCCGGTGCGGCTGGGGGTGGTCCGGCCTTTGCTGTCACGGCTGTTGGCCGTCCCTCCGGGGCCCGTCCCGCCGACGCGCACCCGGCCTCCGTTGTCCCGGCCTCCGTTGTCCCGGCCGACGGCCGCCCCAGCGACGGCCGCCCCATCGACGGCCGTTCCACCGGTACCCGTCCCGCCGACGCCCGTCCCGTTGCCGCCCGCCCCGTCGCCCGGATCGCCTTCAGCGCCTGCCCCGACTCCGTGCCGGAGCCGGACCCGCCGGCCCGGGTCGGTTGCGGTTCACTCGCCGTCCCCCTCGACCACACCCGCCCCGACGGCCCGCACCTACGCATCGCCGTCTCCCGGGTCCGTGCCACCGGCACCCCCGCCGAACGCCGCGGCATCCTCCTCGTCAACCCCGGAGGGCCCGGCGGCTCCGGCCTCCCCTACGCCGTCACCAAACGCGCCAAACTCCCCGAACAGGTGCGCCGCGCCTACGACATCATCGGCTTCGACCCCCGCGGCACCGGCGCGAGCGACCCCGCCGACTGCGGCCCCATGGGCGGCCTCTTCGACGCCCCGGGCGTCGACCCGGTGCCCCGCGACCGCCCCGCCGAACGCGCCCATCTGCGCGGCCTCAAGGCCCTGGCCGACGACTGCGCCCGCGGCGTAGGGGCCGCGCTGCCCCACCTCTCCACCGAAGAGACCGCCGAGGACATGGACGACCTGCGCGCCGCCCTCGGCGAACCCGCCCTCAGCTACCTCGGCGTCAGCTACGGCAGTTACCTCGGTGCCGCCTACGCCGCCGCCCATCCCCACCGCATCGACCGCATGGTCCTCGACAGCGTCGTCGGCCCCTGGGACTGGCACGAGTTCGACGTCCGCCAGGCCCGTGCCCTGCTCCGGCAACGCGACACCCTCTTCGCCTGGCTCGCCCGCGACCCCGCCCGCTACCGGCTCGGCGCCACCCCGCGCGCCGTACGCGCCTTCTACACCCGCGCCCGCGCAGCCCTCGCCGCACACCCCGACCACGGCTTCGGCCCGGCCGCCTTCGATCGCGCCGTCTACCGCGCGCTGGGCCGCACCGAACGCTGGGCCCCGCTCGGCGACGGCCTGCGCCGATACCTCCACGAGGGCACCGCCGACGGACTCCGGCCCGCCGACGACTTCGCCGCGCCCGCCTCCCGCACCTACGAAGCCGCCAATCGCACCGTCACATGCGCCGACGGACCCGGGCCCGACCCGCACACCGTGCTCGCCGACATCCGCGCACTGCGCCGCACCGACCCGCTGCCCCTCCTCACCGGCCTCGAAGCCACCACCTGCGCCTACTGGCACCACAAGCCCACCCACCGCACCCCGCTGGGCAGCCCCCAGGCACCCCCTGTCCTCCTCGTCGCCTCCGCCCACGACCCGGTCACCCCGGCCGCCGGCGCCCGCGCACTGCGCCGCACCCTCCCCGGCTCGCGTCTGATCACCCTCGACAACGACTACTCGCACGGCGTCTTCGCCAGCCGCGGCAACCCCTGCGTGGACGACACGGTCGCCGACTACCTGATCGACGGAACCACGCCCACCACCGACATCCGCTGCGCGGGCCCGGGACTCCCGTAACGGCCGTGTCGCTGTGCTCCGCCGGCCGACCGCGGCGCCACTCGGCATCCAGGCAGCGGGTGACGGACTCCTGACCGCCGCGAACCCGGGGCGCCGCCCTCCAGCGTCCTGCGCACCCGGAGCGGGGCGTCCGGGCGGGTCACGGCGAGGCCCACGAGCACCCGGCCGCAAGAGATCAACAGGGCAGGCGCGACCGTCCGTATGCGCAACACCGCCTGGCCCGTCACCGCCCGCCGCCCGGCCCGATCCGGCCGGACCGGCCGCAGCCGGAGGGCGGCCGTTCCCGCGGCCGTACCCTGAAGAGGTGAGCAACACCCCCGCACCCGACCCGGCCGCCCCCGCCCCCGCAGGCCCCGGGACCGGAACCACCGGCGCCCCCGAGGCCGAAGCCCCCGCGTCAGGCGCCCCGGAGGCCGGCCCCCCGGAGGCCCCCGAGGAGACCACCCCGGCGAGCCAGGCCACGGCCCGGCCCGCGCCCCGGACCACCGCCGCCGCAGCGCCCCCTCCCGCCGCGCGCCGCAAGGCGGCTCTGATCTTCGACGACCCGCTGAACCAGCAGTCGTCGGACGACACCGACCGAGGCTGGGGTGACCGCCCCGCGCCCTCCGGCGGCGCCGCCGACCTCGCCCGCTTCCTCGACGAAAAACCGCCCCACCACCTCTGAGCGAGGCAGTGGGGCGGCGTAGGACGCTGCTGCGGTCCCGCTACTGCGGCTGCTTCTGCGTGATGACCGTGCCGGTCGCCGACGAGGAGCCGTTGCGCTGCGCGATCAGGGCGTCGCGGATCTCCGCCAGCAGTTCGACCTCGGTCGGTGCGGCCAGGGTGTCGTCCACCGGCTTCTTGGCTTCCTGGCGCTGCTTCCACTTGTTCATCGGAAGGATCATGAGGAAGTAGACCACCGCTGCGGTGATGAGGAAGGTCAGCGCGGCGCTGAGCACCGAGCCCCACAGGATGTAGATCCCGTCGGTGAACTCGCCCGACTTCCTGTCGACGGTGCACGTGGTCAGGCACGCCTTGTAGTTGTCGAGGTTCTGCGAACCCAGGGCGCCGATGATCGGGTTGATCACGCCCTTGACCACGGAGTTCACGATGTTCGTGAACGCCGCACCGACGACCACCGCGACCGCGAGTTCGATGACGTTTCCGCGCATCAGGAATTCCTTGAATCCCTGCAGGACGCCCTTGTTCTCGTCGCTCACCAGTCAGCCTCTTTCCACGTTCGGTACGGGCGGTGCACCAACAATCAGCACCGCAACTTACGTCAGGGCGGGGGAGAGGTGTCCAGTCGCGCAACACGAACCAGCGATCGACCAGAGCGTCAGTGCGGATCGATGCGGCGATGCCGGCGACGGAGGGCGAGCGCCCTCGGAACGATGCGGCAACAATCCCGCCGACCCCAAAAGTTACGCGTGCAGACGAAGCGGACACAACTCGATCTTGCGTCATGGGTTATCGCTCCCCGGAGTCCGTCGTCGCCCGGCAGCCGACCGCGGGTGCGGCACGGTCGGCGTCCTGGAACGCGCCCCCGGCCCAGGCTGCGGCGGCCATCGCCAGCCCGGCGGCCAGCAGGCGCCGCTGCCGGGACCGCCGCCCCCGGTGCCGCGCGCCGCCGATCCGCAGCGGTGCGAAGTGCGGGACGTCACACGGGGTGGGGGTGGGAAGGTCGGCGACGGGCGCGGCCGGGGACAGCGGTGAGGGTAAGGGGAGTGGGTGGGACGGTCGGGGCGCGGGGACGGACACGGTGATCACCGCCTGCGGTGGAGGAAAAGGACCCGGCGATCACCACCGTGCCTGCTTTTCCCCGCGGCCGTGCCGGCCTGTGGACGGCCCCGCAGGGTGTGGACAACTCCGTCACCCGTGCGAGGGGATCGGGGTGCCCGCCATCAGGAGGCGCCCCCGGGCAGCGCGTCCTACGGGAGCTCGATACCCAGGTCCCAGCCGTCGAGGGCGCGGGTGCACAGGCAGTCGCGGCCGGCGGAGTCAGGGAGGCCGGCGACCGCGTCGAAGAGGACCTCACGCAGGCGCCCGACGTTCCGGCCGAAGACCTCCAGGACGTCGTGGTGGGAGACGCCCTCGCCGGTCTCGGTGCCCGCGTCCAGGTCCGTGACCAGCGTCAACGATGTGTAGCAGAGGCCCAGTTCGCGGGCGAGCACGGCCTCGGGGTGGCCCGTCATGCCGACCACGGACCAGCCCTGGGCGGCGTGCCACTTCGACTCCGCGCGGGTCGAGAAGCGCGGGCCCTCGATGACGACCAGGGTGCCGCCGTCGACCGCCGCCCAGTCCCGGCCGTGCGCCGCCGCGAGCGCCGCCGCGCGCCCGACGGGGCAGTACGGGTCGGCGAAGGTCGGGTGGACGACGTTCGGGACGCTGCCGTCGGGCAGCGGCTCACCGTCGAAGTACGTCTGGGCGCGGGCCTTGGTGCGGTCGACCAACTGGTCAGGGACGAGCAGCGTGCCCGGCCCGTATGCGGGGCGCAGTCCGCCCACGGCGCACGGGCCGAGTACCTGGCGGACGCCGACCGACCGCAGGGCCCACAGGTTGGCGCGGTAGTTGATGCGGTGCGGCGGGAGGTGGTGTCCGCGGCCGTGCCGCGGCAGGAACGCGACCTGGCGGCCCGCCACTTCCCCGAGGAACAGCGAATCGCTGGGGCGCCCGTAAGGAGTGTCCACCGTGATCTCGGTCACGTCGTCGAGGAACGAGTAGAAACCCGATCCGCCGATAACGCCAATCTCCGCGTCAGCCATGCCGTTCACACTATCGGGGCGGTCACTCCGGCGGACGCGCCGGACCCCGCCGTCGGCTGCGACGGCGGGGTCCGGGAGGTGTCTGGGTCAGGCGGCCGAGCTGCTGCTCTTGGAGCCCGATGTGCTGCTGGAGGACGTCGAGGAGGACGCGGGCTTGGCGTCGGACGACGAGGACGTCGACTTCGCGTCGGAACCCGACGAGGACGACGACGCGTCCGAAGTGCCCGTCGCGGAGCCGGACTTCGCGGGGCTGCTGCTGGACGACGAGCCGCGGCTGTCGTTGCGGTAGAACCCGGATCCCTTGAAGACGATGCCGACCGCGGAGAACACCTTCTTGAGGCGTCCGTTGCAGCTGGGGCACTCGGTGAGCGCGTCGTCGGTGAACTTCTGCACCGCCTCGTGGCCCTCGCCGCACTCGGTGCACTGGTACTGGTAGGTCGGCACTGTGACTTCCTCCTGGCACTCTCACTCGATGAGTGCTAACGACGATCCATAGTGCAGTATTCCGGCGCGTCAGTCCACTGTGACCGTCGTACGGTGACCGACCCCACGCTCCGCGCCGTCCTCGGACGGACCGTCGCCTGCCGCCGCCCGGAGGCCGCCGTCCGCAGCGGGTTCCCCGGTGGCGGGCGCCACGATCCGGCCGGTGGAACGCGGCAGCAGGTGGGCACGGAGCACCAGCAGCACGGTCAGCGCCAGCACGGTCCCGGCCAGCGGCACCAGGAAGCCGGTGCTCGGCGCGTAGCGGTCGGCCAGCTGGCCCGCGGCGGTGGCCGCGGCGGCCTGGCCCAGCGCGACCGCACCGGTCAGCCAGGTGAACGCCTCGGTGCGGGCGCCCGCGGGCACCAGCGACTCGACGAGCGTGTAGCCGGTGATCAGCGCCGGGGCGATGCAGAGCCCGACGACCAGGCCGACGGCGCCGAGCAGCGGCACCGCCGTGACCGCCCACAGCGGGGTGGTGGCCAGCGCCAGCAGCCCGTAGGCGACCAGCAGCCGGCGGCGCGGGCCGACCTTCCAGGCGATGGCGCCGCAGGCGATGCCGGCCAGCATGTTGCCGGCCGCGAAGATGCCGTAGAGGACGCCGTTGATGCCGGGGCGGCC
This sequence comes from Streptomyces pinistramenti, assembly GCF_020564935.1. Taxonomy (GTDB): domain Bacteria; phylum Actinomycetota; class Actinomycetes; order Streptomycetales; family Streptomycetaceae; genus Streptomyces; species Streptomyces pinistramenti. The sequence continues at coordinate 160,248 of NZ_JAJCXB010000009.1, read as the reverse complement.
GATGTCCTGGGTGAAGGCGGTCAGCGTGACCTGCATGCCGCCGAAGACGGCGCCGATGCCCAGGAACGCCACGATCAGGACGCGGACACCGGGGACCGAGAGCGCGGAGACGGGCCGTGCGCCGTCGGCGTGCGCCCGGTGCACCGGCGGCTGGCTGCGCCGCTGGGAGGCGAAGAGCAGGCCGCCGGCCAGTGTCAGGGCGGCCTCGGCGATCAGCCCGGCCGCCGGGTGCACCCCGGTGCACAGGGCGGTGGCCAGCACCGGGCCGACGACGAAGGTGAACTCGTCGGTGACCGACTCGAAGGCGGCGGCCGTCGGCATCAGCGGGCTGCCGCCCAGCCGCGACGCCCAGCGGGCCCGCACCATCGGGCCGACCTGCGGGGTCGACGCACCCGTGGGGACGGCGACGGCGAGCAGCGCCCACAGGGGCGCGTGCGCGAGCGCGAGGCTGATCAGCGCGCTGACGCCGGCCACATGCACCAGGACGCCGGGCAGCAGCACCGCGCGCTGGCCGAACCGGTCGGCGAGCTTGCCGCTCTGCGGGGCGAACAGGGCCATGGCGACACCGGTCGTGGCGGACACCGCGCCCGCGGTGCCGTAGGAGCCGGTGGTGTGCTCGACGAGCAGCACGATGCCGATGGTCAGCATCGCGAAGGGCTGCCTGGCCAGAAAGCCGGGCAGGAGGAAGGTCCACGCACCGGGGGTGCGCAGCAGTTGTCCGTAACCGGGACGGGAGTCCTGGACCGCGGATGCCACGGCCGGGCCTTTCCGCTGCCTGGTAGCGCGCAGCCGCGAGGTCGTCACGGGTAACGCGCCGAGAGCTGTCCTCTCGCGCGGGACCGAGTGATACCGCGTGGTCCGCACCGGGAGGGTGGCTGCGCTGGGCAGGGGACCGCGGCCGCCGAGCGGTCGCGCCAGCTCTGCTTCAGGCAGAGTGGGTTCGTAGATGTGCCATGTGAAGGATACAGGCCCACATACGTGAAGCCCTGGGGGTGACCAGGGCTTCACGCGGGTTTTCCTTGGGACCGATGGAGATTTACCGCACATCCCGGGGGGCCGTGCGGCGTCGGGCATTCCGGGACGCGCGGGCCCGGACGCCCGCGGGTTCCGCCCCGCCGGTGCCCAGCCAGCCGGCCAGCTTGCCGCCCTGCGACACCGCCTGCAGCCGCTTCTCCGCGGTGTCCCGCACCGGGTCCGTGGCCACCACCAGCAGCTCGTCGCCGTGCCGCAGCACCGTCGCCGGCGCGGGCACGAAGCTCGCACCGTCCCGTACGACCAGGGTGACGGCGGCGCCGGCCGGCATCCGCAGTTCGCCGACCTCGACGCCGTGCATCCGGGACGACGGGCCGATCGAGGTGGACAGCAGATGGCCGCGCAGCCGTTCCAGGGGCGCCGATTCGATCCCGAGGTCGGCGGCCTCTTCGTCGTCGCCCAGCCGCAGCCGCCTGGCCAGCCAGGGCAGCGTCGGGCCCTGGATGAGGGTGTAGACGACGACGAGGACGAAGACGATGTTGAAGACGCGTTCGCTGCCCGGGACCTTGCCCACCATAGGGATGGTGGCCAGGACGATGGGCACCGCGCCGCGCAGCCCGGCCCAGGACAGCAGCGTCTTCTCCTGCCAGGGCACCCGGAACGGCAGCAGGCTCAGGAACACCGATGTCGGCCGGGCCACGAGCGTCAGGATCATGCCGATCACCAGCGCCGGCACGATGTCGTCGAGCAGGTTGTGCGGCGTCACCAGCAGGCCGAGCAGCACGAACATGCCGATCTGACCTATCCAGCCGAGCCCTTCGGCGAAGCCCCGGGTCGCCGCGGAGTGCGGCAGCTTGGCGTTGCCCAGGATCACCGCGGCCAGATAGACCGCGAGGAAGCCGGAGCCGTGCGCCAGGGCACCGGCCGCGTACGCCGCGACCGCGATGGCCATCACGGCGATCGGATACAGGCCGGACGCCGGCAGCGCCACGTGCTTCATGCCGTACGAGCCGAGCCAGCCGACCGCCAGGCCGATGGCGGCGCCGATCGCCAGCTCCAGGGCGATCTCGCCGAGCAGGACGTACCAGTGCTCCACCGGTCCCGCCGTGGAGAACGCCACGACGAGGATGACCACCGGAGCGTCGTTGAAGCCGGATTCGGCTTCCAGGACGCCGGTCAGGCGGGCCGGCAGCGGCACGGAGCGCAGCACGGAGAAGACCGCGGCGGCGTCCGTGGAGGAGACCACGGCGCCGATCAGCAGCGCCTGGCGCCATTCGAGACCGGCGAGATAGTGCGCTCCGGCCGCGGTGACCCCCACGCTCACCGCGACGCCGAACGTCGAGAGCAGCGCCGCCCGGGGCAGCGCCGGTCTGATCTCTTTCCATTTCGTGCCGAGGCCGCCCTCGGCCAGGATCACGACCAGGGCGGCGTAGCCGAGGAGTTGGGTCAGTTCGGCGTTGTCGAAGACGACGCCGCCGAGGCCGTCCTGCCCTATGGCGACGCCTATTCCCAGATAGATGAGCAGGCTGGGGAGTCCGCTGCGCGAGGAGAGCCGTACCGCGGCGACCGCGACGAGCAGTACGAGCGAGCAGATCAGCAGGAGTTGATTGAGATGGTCGACAGTCAGGAGCTGGTCCTTCCGCGCGCGTGCCGGAGCCGGGGTGAGGGCTTTTCCTTACCGTATCTAGTTACTGAGACTAACAATTTACCATTGCTTGAATGTCGGATGCGCCGGTGGTGACTCCGCGTAGGGGTCGCCGGAGCCGTGCGCCTATGGTTGCTCCAGCACTGCCACCCTGCCCCTCGAAGGACAGAGATGCCCGCCAACAAGTCCGGTCCGGCCCCCAAAAAGAAGAAGGGGCGGCGCGGCCGCCTCGTCGCGATCACGGTCGTGCTGCTGCTCGTGGCGGGCGTTGCCTTCGGCGCGTTCTGGGGCGTGAGCACCGTGCGCGCCTCGCTCCCGCAGACCACCGGTTCGCTCAAACTCGCGGGCCTGACCGACCCGGTCGAGGTCAAGCGCGACGCCAACGGCATTCCGCAGATCTACGCCGACACCGACGAGGACCTCTTCCGCGCCCAGGGATACGTCCAGGCCCAGGACCGCTTCTGGGAGATGGACGTCCGGCGGCACATGACGTCCGGCCGGCTCTCCGAGATGTTCGGCAAGGACCAGGTCAGGACCGACTCGTTCCTGCGCACCCTGGGGTGGCACGAGGTCGCGCAGAAGGAATACGACACCAAGCTGTCGCCGAGCACGAAGAAGTACCTCCAGGCGTACTCGGCCGGTGTCAACTCCTACCTCAAGGACCACAAGGGTTCGGCGCTGTCCCTGGAGTACGCGGCACTGGACTTCCAGAACGACTACACGCCGGAGAAGTGGACCCCTGTCGACTCGGTGGCCTGGCTCAAGGCCATGGCCTGGGACCTGCGCGGCAACATGCAGGAAGAGATCGACCGCTCCCTGATGACCAGCCGCTTCACCGAGAAGCAGATCGCCGAGCTGTACCCGGCATACCCGTACAAGCGGAACAAGCCGATAGTCCAGGACGGCGCGGTCGACCCGGTCACCAAGAAGTTCGACCCCAAGGGCAGCACCCCCGCCACCCAGAACGGCGGCGGCACCGGCGCCACCCAGGGCCTCCGGTCCCAGCTCTCCTCGCTCTCCAAGAGCCTCGACGAGATCCCGGCCCTGCTCGGCCCCAACGGCAGCGGCATCGGCTCCAACTCCTGGGTCGTCTCCGGTGACCACACCACCACCGGCAAGCCGCTGCTCGCCAACGACCCGCACCTCGCCCCCCAGATGCCCTCGCTCTGGTACCAGATGGGCCTGCACTGCCGCACCGTTGGACCCAAGTGCGGCTACGACGTCTCCGGCTACACCTTCTCCGGGATGCCCGGCGTCGTCATCGGCCACAACCAGGACATCTCCTGGGGCATGACCAACCTCGGCGCCGACGTCTCCGACCTCTACCTGGAGAAGATCAACGCCGACGGCTACCTCTTCGACGGCAGGCAGCGGCCGTTCCTCACCCGCAAGGAGACCATCAAGGTCGCCGACGGGGCGAGCCACGAGATCACCGTCCGCTCCACCAACAACGGGCCGATAGTCTCCGACCGCAACGACGAGCTGGCCACCGTCGGAAAGGCGGCGCCCGTCGGCAACGCCGCACCCGACCGCGGCGACGGCTACGCCATCTCGCTGCGCTGGACCGCCCTCGATGCCGGCAAGTCCATGGACGCCGTCTTCGAGCTGAACCGCGCCAAGGACTGGACGGACTTCCGCAAGGCCGCGGCCGACTTCGAGGTCCCGTCCCAGAACCTCATCTACGCCGACACCAAGGGCAACATCGGCTACCAGGCGCCCGGCAAAATCCCGGTGCGCGGCGCGGGTGACGGCACCTACCCGGCGCCCGGCTGGGACAAGAAGTACCTCTGGACCGGCTACATCCCGCAGAAGGCCCTGCCCTGGGAGTACAACCCCGACCGCGGCTACATCGTCACCGCCAACCAGGCCGTCGTCGACCAGGACAAGTACCCCTACCTCCTCACCAAGGACTGGGGCTACGGCGCCCGCAGCCAGCGGATCAACGACCTCATCCAGTCGAAGACCAAGGACGGCGGCAAGGTCTCCACGGACGACATGCAGAGCTTCCAGCAGGACAACAGCAGCGAGATCGCCCGGCTGCTGACGCCCTACCTGACGAAGATCGACATCAAGGACAAGTACGTCCGCGACGCCCAGCAGCTGCTGGACGGCTGGGACTTCACCCAGGAGCCCGACTCCGCGGCCGCCGCCTACTTCAACGGCGTCTGGCGCAACCTCCTCAAGCTCGCCTTCGGCAACAAGATGCCCAAGGAACTGCGCGTCGAAGGCCAGTGCCTCAACGTCCGCCCGGCGAACGAGACCGGCCCCGCCGACGACCGCGAAAAGCTGGTGCGCGAATGCGGCGAGCGCGCCCGTGACACCGCCCAGCCCGACGGCGGCGACCGCTGGTACGAGGTGGTCCGCAAGATCCTCGACGACCCCACCAACGCCTGGTGGAAGACCGAGGACCGCCCGGGGCACCCCGGCGACAAGAACCGCGACCAGCTCCTCGCGCACGCCATGAAGGACGCCCGCTACGAGCTGACCGCCAAGCTCGGCAAGAACATCGACAACTGGAGCTGGGGCCGCCTCCACCAGATGTTCCTGAACAACCAGACCCTCGGCACCGACGGACCCGGCATCCTCCAGGGCCTGTTCAACCGCGGCCCGTGGAACGTCGGCGGCGGCGAGGCGGCGGTCAACGCCACCGGCTGGAACGCGGCCGGCGGCTACGGCGTCACCTGGGTGCCCTCCATGCGGATGGTCGTCAACCTCGCCGACCTCGACAAGTCCCGCTGGATCAACCTCACCGGCGCCTCCGGCCACGCCTACGACGCCCACTACTACGACCAGACCGACAAGTGGGCCAAGGGTGAACTGCTCCCCTGGGCCTTCGGCGAGGACGCCGTCAAGAAGGGCGCGAAGGACACCCTGACGCTGACGCCGTGACCCCGTAGCGGCCCCGCCCGGCCTCCCTCCGTCCCTGCGACGGAGGGAGGCCGGGCCGTTTTCCGGCCATCGGATTCCGGCCAATCTCGCCGCCGGTTCGCCGATCCGTCGTCACGCGGCGTATCGACGAAGCGCCCCGCAACGACCGCCGCACCGCGCCGGTCGTGTACCGCCCCCGGACGCAGCTACGCCATGAACCGGTGCGCCCCTACGTCATGAACCGGTACACATCCGTCGGCGTCACCGCCGCGTCCACCGGCCGGTCGTGCGGCTCCGCCGGGACCTCGTCCAGCACCTCGCCGCCGTACAGCAGCACCACCCGGACCGGATGCACCGCGGCCCGCTCCAGCCGCTCCAGCACCCGGTCGTACGAGCCGCCCCCGCGCCCGAGACGCATCCCGTGCCGGTCCACCGCCAGGCCCGGCAGCAGCACCACGTCCGCCTCGGTCACCGCCGCCGGGCCGAGCCGCGGACCGGCCGGCTCCAGCAGCCCCCGCCCGGCCTTCACCAGACCGGCCGCCCCCTCGTACACGGCCCAGTCCAGATCGTTGTCGGGCAGCAGGACCGGCAGCAGCACCCGCCTCCCGGCGTCCCGCAGCCGGTCGAGCAGCGCGCGGGTGGACGGCTCGCGCCCCACCGACACATACGCGGCGACCGTGCCCGCGCCCGCCAGCTCCGGCAGGCCCAGCGCGCGGTCCGCGAGCCCGGCACCTGCCACCGCCGCGCCATCGTCCGGCAATGCGCCCCTCACCTCCAGGAGACGCCGCCGCAACCTGTGTTTCCTATCGTGGTCTGTGCTCACCGTGTGGCCTTGCTCCCGCTCTCAGGCAGTATTCACCGGACACTGATGGTCTTTACCAATGAGCCGGTTATCGTTCTGCGCATGACTCCATCGCATACTCGGATCAGCAAGGCTGTCATCCCGGCAGCCGGCCTCGGCACCCGCTTTCTCCCTGCCACCAAGGCCACACCCAAGGAGATGCTGCCGGTCGTCGACAAGCCCGCCATCCAGTACGTGGTGGAAGAGGCGGCCGCCGCCGGACTCTCCGACGTCCTCATGGTCACCGGCCGCAACAAGCGCCCGCTGGAAGACCACTTCGACCGCAACTACGAACTGGAAGAGGCCCTGCACCGCAAGGGCGACGAGTCCCGCCTCGCCAAGGTCCAGGAATCCAGCGACCTCGCCACCATGCACTACGTCAGGCAGGGCGACCCCAGGGGCCTCGGCCACGCCGTCCTGTGCGCCGCCCCGCACGTCGGCGACCAGCCCTTCGCCGTGCTCCTCGGCGACGACCTCATCGACCCGCGCGACCCGCTGCTCCAGCGCATGGTCGAGGTGCAGGAAGAGCACGGCGGCTCCGTCATCGCCCTCATGGAGGTCGACCCGGCGCAGATCCATCTCTACGGCTGCGCCGCCGCGACCCCCACCGGCGACGACGACCTGGTCGTGGTCTCCGACCTGGTCGAGAAGCCCGCCGTCTCCGAAGCCCCCTCCAACCTCGCCATCATCGGCCGCTACGTCCTGGACCCGGCCGTCTTCGACGTGCTGCGTACGACCGACCCCGGCCGCGGCGGCGAGATCCAGCTGACCGACGCGCTCCAGGCACTGGCCGCCGACCCGTCCCTGGGCGGGCCCGTGCACGGCGTCGTCTTCAAGGGCCGCCGCTATGACACCGGCGACCGTAGCGATTACCTCCGTGCCATTGTCAGACTGGCATGCGAACGTGAGGACCTGGGCCCGGAGTTCCGGACCTGGCTGCGGAGTTACGTCACCGAGGAGTTGTAGGGCTTTGAGCGGCACCACCGACCGGACCAGCCACCAGCACCGCGTCTGGTCGGTGGCCGACCACCTCGACGACGTCCTCTCCAAGATCCATCCCCTGGAGCCGATCGAGCTGCAACTCCTCGACGCCCAGGGCTGCGTCCTGGTGGAGGACGTCACCGTCCCGGTGGCCCTGCCGCCCTTCGACAACAGCTCCATGGACGGCTACGCGGTCCGCGTCGCCGATGTGGCGGGCGCCACCGAGGAGTTCCCCGCCGCGCTCACCGTCATCGGTGACGTCGCGGCGGGCAGCGGCGATCTCCCGGCCGTCGGCCCCGGCGAGGCGGCCCGCATCATGACCGGCGCGCCCCTCCCGCCCGGCGCCGAGGCCGTCGTCCCCGTCGAATGGACCGACGGCGGCAGCGGCCGGGGCCCCGCCGACGGCATGCGGGCGCACAGCGCGGCCCCCGAGGGCGCGTCGGGCGAGGTCCGCGTGCACCGCCCGGTCGCCGCCCGCGCCCACATCCGGGCCCGGGGCAGCGACGTCAGCGCAGGCGAATCCGCGCTGCGCGCCGGCACCGTGCTCGGTCCGTCCCAGATCGGCCTGCTCGCCGCCATCGGCCGCGGCACGGTGCGGGTACGCCCCCGCCCCCGCGTCGTCGTCATGTCGACCGGCAGCGAACTGGTCCAGCCCGGCGAGCCGTTGGGCCCCGGCCAGATCCACGACTCCAACAGCTTCCAGCTCACCGCGGCCGCCCGGGACGCCGGAGCCATCGCCTACCGCGTCGGCGCGGTCGCCGACGACGCCGACACCCTCCGCGCCACCCTGGAGGACCAGCTCATCCGGGCCGACATCCTCGTCACCAGCGGCGGCGTCAGCGTCGGCGCGTACGACGTGGTCAAGGAGACGCTCACCGACCTCTCCGCCGAGGAGGGCACGGTCGAGTTCCGCAAGCTCGCCATGCAGCCGGGCAAGCCCCAGGGCTTCGGCCTCATCGGCCCCGACCGCATCCCGCTGCTGGCCCTGCCCGGCAACCCCGTCAGCTCCTACGTCTCCTTCGAACTGTTCGTCCGCCCCGCCATCCGCGCCCTGATGGGCCTGCCCGACGTGCACCGCCCCACCACCCCGGCGACGTGCACCGATGCCCTCACCTCCTCGCCCGAGGGCCGCCGCCAGTTCCTGCGCGGCGCGTACGACCCGGCCGCCGGCACGGTCACCCCCGTCGGCGGCCCCGGCTCCCACCTCATCAAGGCACTCGCCCACGCCAATGCGCTGATCGTCATCCCCGAGGACACCACCGAGGTCGCCGCGGGCGGCACCGTCGACGTCGTCCTGCTCGGGTAGGGCCTCTCCTCCGGGTCGGGCCGGGGGTACGGTGTCGTCGCACAGGCGGCAGTCCGGACCAGGAGAACGATGAGCAGCGGCCAGCAACACCTCACCCATCTCGACGCGGCGGGCGCGGCCCGTATGGTCGACGTCTCCGCCAAGGACGTCACCGCCCGCACCGCCGTGGCCCGCGGCCGCGTCCTGGTATCGCCGCAGGTCATCGAGTTGCTGCGGGGTGAAGGCGTCCCCAAGGGCGATGCGCTGGCCACCGCCAGGATCGCCGGCATCATGGGCGCCAAACGCACCCCCGACCTGATCCCGCTGTGCCACCCCCTCGCCGTCTCGGGCGTGCAGGTGGACCTCTCGGTCGCCGACGACGCCGTCGAGATCGCCGCCACGGTCAAGACCACCGACCGCACCGGCGTCGAGATGGAAGCCCTCACCGCCGTCTCCGTCGCCGCGCTCACCGTCGTCGACATGATCAAGGCCGTCGACAAGGCCGCGGTCATCTCCGACATCCGCGTCGAGACGAAGACCGGCGGCAAGTCCGGCGACTGGAGCCGGGCATGAGCCCCGCCCCGCGCGCCCTGGTCGTCACCGCCTCCCACCGCGCGGCCGCCGGCGTCTACGCCGACAAGGGCGGCCCGCTGCTCGCCGAGGGCCTGGCCGCCATGGGCTTCACGGTCGACGGGCCGCAGGTCGTCCCGGACGGCGACCCCGTGGAGGCCGCCCTGCGCGCGGCCGTCGCCGACGGCTACGACGTCGTCCTCACCACCGGCGGCACCGGCCTCTCGCCCACCGACCGCACCCCCGAAGCCACCCGCCGGGTCCTGGACCACGACATCCCCGGCATCCCCGAGGCGATCCGCGCCGCAGGCCGTACGAAGGTCCCCACCGCGGCCCTCTCCCGCGGCCTCGCCGGCCTCGCCGGCCACACCCTGATCGTCAACCTCCCCGGCTCGACCGGCGGTGTACGCGACGGCCTCACCGTACTCGCCGACCTCCTCCCGCACGCCGTGGACCAGATCCGCGGCGGCGACCACCCCAGACCCCCGCGGAGCCGGCACTGAACGCGCCCTGGCCGGTCGTCCTGACCGACGGAGAGGTCACCCTCCGGCCGATAAAGCTGCGCGACCAGCGTGACTGGCGCGAGGTCAACCGCCGCAACCGCGACTGGCTGCGCCCCTGGGAAGCCACCGTCCCGCCGCCCCCTCCGGGAATCCCCGCCCCGCACCGACCCACTTACCGTCAGATGGTCCGCCATCTGCGGTCCGAGGCGTATGCCGGCCGCATGCTGCCGTTCGTCGTCGAATACGAGGGCCGGCTCGTCGGCCAACTGACCGTCGCCGGCATCACCTGGGGATCCATGTGCTCGGGCCACATCGGTTACTGGGTGGACCGGGGAGTCGCCGGCCGCGGTGTCATTCCGACCGCCGTCGCACTCGCCGTCGACCACTGCTTCCGCTCCGTGGGACTGCACCGCATCGAGGTGTGCATTCGGCCGGAGAACATCCCCAGCCGCCGCGTCGTGGAAAAGCTCGGCTTTCGCGAGGAGGGCCTGCGGCCGCGCTATCTCCACATCGACGGCGGCTGGCGCGACCACGCGGTATTCGCACTGACCGCGGAAGAGGTGCCCGAGGGGATGCTCCACCGCTGGCGCCGGCAGAAACCCAGCGCACCCCACAAATAAAATAGATGTTCGAATTTATCGCCGTTTCGGCCACATTCGAAGAGTGCTGATCTCAACAATCACAAAAAAAGTTCGAGATATCAGCCAGATCGTGCGACACACCGGCTCAATTGGCGGATGGCCCCGCGCAAACCCCTCTACCGTGTGAGTTGTGAGAAGCAGCGGCCTCATCTACGCAGTCATCGTCGGGGCCTGGGCTGCCTATTTGGTGCCGATGTGGCTCCGTAGGCAGGACGAACTGAACGAGGCGCGTCCCACCGAGCGCTTCAGCACTGCCATCCGACTCCTGTCGGGACGCGCGGCCATGCAGCGGCGTTACGACAAGGGGCAGGAAGAGTGTCCCTCCGACGATGCCGCCGACGAGCAGGACCCGGACTACGCGGCCGAAGAGGCCGACCTCCGGGCCTTCGACGACCCCGCGACCGAATCCCGCGCCCGGGTCGCCGCCCCGCCGCACCCCTCCGTCGCCGAACGCACCAAGCGCGCCAAGGTCCTGGCCCGGCGCCGGCGCACCATCACGATCCTCTTCCTGGCCTTCACCATCGGCGCCGTCGTGGCCGCTGTCGGCGGTATCGCCTTCCTCTGGGCGCCCGCCCTGCCCGCCCTCCTCCTGAGCGCGTACATCATTTACCTGCGCACCCAGGAGCGCCGCCGCTTCACCTTCACCATGGACCAGCGCAAGGCGGAGGCGGCAGCCAAGCGACTGCGGGAGGGCAGGCCCCACCCTCAGCGGGCGGCCGACGAGCCGCCCGCCGACGACCGCCCAGCCGCCCACCGCGCTGACGCTCCCGCCGAGCCCGCCCCTGAGCCGCGCCCCGAGCCCGCCCAGGCCGCGGGCCGCCGTGCCCTCGTCGAGGAGACCGACCACGCCGAGTGGGTCGATCAGCAGCGCGAACGCGAACGCCCGCGTCCGGTCTCCGGCACCTGGGAGCCGGTTCCGGTCCCGCTTCCCACCTACGTCACCGCCCCGGTCGCCCCGCGCGCCACCAGCCATGTCGACCTGGAAGCCGACGACGCCTGGAGCTCCGCCCGCTCCAGCGCCGCCGCCGACCGCCCCGGCACCCCGCAGCAGGACCGCCCCGACGATGCCACCCGCCGCCCGGCAGGACCCGGTCGCCGCACCCGGGGCCGTACCCCGCTCTTCGACCAGTACGCGAACCCGTCGCCGGCCGCCGACCGCGACTCCGGATACCCCGACGACCTCGACCGGCCGCGCGCCGCGAACGAGTAGCCATCCGCTGACCAGCACCGGAAGCGATTTCCGAGCACCGCCGACGAGATGCTAGAGTTTCACTCGTCGCAAGGGCCTGTGGCGCAGCTGGTAGCGCACCTCGTTCGCAACGAGGGGGTCAGGGGTTCGAATCCCCTCAGGTCCACCGCACGCAAAGCCCCCACCGGGATTACCCGGTGGGGGCTTTGACGTGCAGTACGGCAGGGGCCGCACGTGCGGAGGTTTATTGCGGCTCCAGGCACAGGGCGGAATGGGTGTGGCGGCCGCCCCAGCTTTCCTGGGTGCGCCACAGGACGTGGATGCCGAAGACGTCGTGGACGGTGTCGGCCGACCAGTTCTCGGCGGGGGGTTCGCAGAGGACCAGGTAGAGGCTGTCGGCCGGGGTGGGGAGGGTGTGGTTGATTTCGAGGAGGCGGGTGGCTCCGGCGCGGAGGTCCGGGTAGGTGGAGCAGCCGGAGCCCAGGACTTCGTAGAGGTACAGGCCGTCGGAGGTGGCGCAGCTGACGTCGATGACGGGGGAGTCGGTGGGCTGGAGGTCGGCCCAGAGCAGGGCCGACTTCAGGGCGTGGCGTACGGCCTCGTGCTTCTTGCTGGTGCGGTCGGCGGCGGCCGCGGTTTCCAGGGCGCGGTGGAAAGCCTCCTTCGTGGTCACGGCCGGTGCGGCGGGGGCTTCTTCGACGGTGGGCACGGGTGCGGTTTCCTTCTGGTCGGGCTGGGGTGCGGGGGCGGGTTCGGGCGCGGCGGCGAGGCGGGTGGCGAGGGTTGCCCGTGCTGCGGCCAGGGCCGGGGCCCAGCCGGATGCCGTCAGTTCGTCCCGTAGGCGGCCGGTGTCCAGTGCGTCGTCCTTGAGTGCGCGGTGGGTGCTTGCGGCGAGGTCGCGCAGGGCGCCCAGGCGTTGCCGGTCGGGGGAGCCGAGCAGGCGCCGTACTGCCACCCAGTCCGCCTGGTCGCGGCGGAGGACGCGGTGGGCCATGCCCTGGAGTTCGGAGAGGCGGGCGCGGGGGTTTTCTGTGGTGCTGCCGTCGGTCAGCAGCTCGTCGAGGACGCCGAGGGCCGCTGCGTAGCGTTCCGCCATTTTGGGGGAGATGGGGCGGCGGCCGCGCTGGTCGGTGGTGAGGACGCTGTGGTTCGTCTCGTTGGCGAAGACCCAGCAGGTCAGTTCGTCGCCCGCGCGCGGGGGGACCGAGCCGTGCCGGACGGCCAGGACCAGGGGGCGGTCCATCTCCGGGGAGAGGGCCTTGACCTTGTAGCGGCCGCCGGGGCGCGGGCCGATGACCTGGACGCGGAGGTCGGCGCCGATCTCGGGGAGGTCTTCCTGCGCGGGGCCGGGGCCGGGGCCGGGCGCGGTGGGCGGCGGGACGGTGGCGTTGTCGGTGGTGGTGAGGGCTTCCGGGAGCGGGGCGGTGTGCAGCACGGTCAGGCTCTGGGTGCTGCGGGTGAGGGCGACGTAGAGCTGGCGCAGGCCGGCCGGGCCGCGGTCGGCGATGGTGGCCGGTTCGACGACGAGGACGTGGTCGTACTCCATGCCCTTGGCCTGCGCGGCGGCCAGGACGGACACCGCCTCGCGGCCCTGCCGGGTGAGGTCGGCGCTCTCGTCGAGGTGGCGGCCGATCTCGTCGAGCCAGCCCGAGTCGTCGGGGACGATGACGGCGACCGAGCGCAGGGTGCGCCCGTCGCTGGTGCCCACCAGGCGGATGGCCTGGGTGACGGTGTCGTCGAGGAGCTTCCACGGTTCGGTGGCCAGGGTCCGTACCGCGTCGTCGCCCGCGTTGCGGACGGCCTGGGGGTAGGGCAGTGCGGGGGCGACGGCGCGGGCCAGGGGTGCGACGAACGCCATGATTTCGGCCGGTACGCGGTAGCTGGTGTGCAGTTCGGCGATCCGCCAGTCGCCGTGGTCGGAGAGCAGCGTGCCGAGGCGGTCCCAACTGGTGGGGGTGTGGGGGCCGGTGGCCTGGGCGAGGTCGCCGAGTACCGTCATCGAGCCGTTGGCCGCGCAGCGGCGGCGCAGTGCGCGGGCCTGCATGGGGGTGAGGTCCTGTGCCTCGTCGACGACGATGTGGCCGTAGCGCTGCGGGACTTCGCCGGCGATGAGGTAGCGGAGTTCTTCGAGGCAGACGTGGTCGTCGAGGGTCCAGGGGTCGTCGTCGGCGGAGGCTCCCCGGGGGCGGTGCAGGGCCGCCTGTTCGGTGGCGTCGAGGAGGCCGGCGGCGCAGGTGCGGACGAGATCGGGCGAGTCGTAGAGGCTGCGCAGGGCTTCCCTGGCACCCGGTGACGGCCAGACGCGGTCGATGAGCTGTCCGACGCGGCGGTTGCGTTCCAGGTCGCGGCGGATGGTGCCGTCGCGGCTGCGGCGCGGGGCGGCCAGGACGAGTTCCTGCAGGAGCCGGTCGACGAGCAGGCTGCGGAAGCGGTCGCGGCGTTCGCGGTAGGCGCCGCTGCCGCCGCGGGCCTCGTCGAGGAGGGCGAGGACCGCGGAGCGCGGGATCCGCAGGGTGGTGCTTCCCGCGGTGACGGTGAACGCCGGTTCGTCGCCCTCGTAGGCGGGGGGCGCGGTGAGGGTGTCGAGGGCTTCGGGGCGGCAGGCGTGTTCGACGCGGCGCCGGAGGACGGCCGCCATCCGTTCGTCCGACTTCACCTCGCGGGTCTGCGGGGTGTCGGTGCCCAGGATTTCGCCGTCCCACAGCCGGGTCAGCTGGACGGCGTTGACGTTGCGGGTGCCGAGGGTGGGCAGGACGTGGCCGACGTAGTCCAGAAACCGCTGGTGCGGGCCGACGACGAGGATGTCCTGGGCGTGGAAGTGGCCGTTGTCGACGAGCCAGGTGACGCGGTGCAGGCCGACGGCCGACTTGCCGGTGCCGGGGCCGCCCTGGATGACGAGGACGTCGGTGGGCGACTCCGTGACCAGGGCCATCTGGTCGCGGCGGATCGTCTCGACGATGTCGCGCATCCGGCCGCTGCGGGAGCGCTGGAGTTCGCGCAGGAGGAAGTCGTCGGGCTGCTGGGGCTTGGGGCGTCGCTTGCGGGGGACGGCCGCGGGGGCGGGCGTTTCGGGTACCGGCGCGGCTTCGGGGGGTGTCGGGCGTTCGGCGCCGGTGCGGTCTTCGGCGGGCGGCCGCGGTGCCGGGACGGGGGCGGCGACGGCGATCTCGTCGAAGTAGTCCTGGACCACGTGCCGGTCGCACCGCAGTTGCCGCCGCAGCAGCACCTCGCCGGGGGCTTCGGGCAGCGCGTCGGACCACTGTTTCGCGAGCTTGCTGGTCCACAGCACGACGACGGTGTCGCGGGTGCGGACGTCGGAGACGGCGCGCCTGCCGACGTAGAAAGGCGTGGGCTCCGCCTTCACGTCGACGCGGCTGATGACCAGCGATTCGTTGCCGAGGCCGTCGTACGCGGCCGCCCGTTCCTGGGCGCCGAGCCGGTTGGCGACGCTGTCCTTGCCGCTCGCCGACGCCAACGCGACGGGGTTTCCCTCCAGTTCGTCCAGCCGCGCTCTGTAGCAGTCGTAGGCGCGGTCCACCGCCTTCTGCTCGATGGCGATGATCTCGTCGCGCGTGGTGGTGCTCATGTCCATCCCCTCCCTTGCGGCGCCCCAGAGGTCGCTGCGACGGGCGCAGGCCCGTCCCCCGGTGAAAAGGACTACCAGAGTCACGGGGGCCGGGTGGCGGGAACCGGTCAGGGGGCCGGAAGGGGAGGGGCGGTGCGTCAGGGCGTGCGGTGCTCCACGGCGCGGACGACCGCCTGCGTACCGTGTTCGGTGGCCATGCGGCGGGCGGCTTCGGTGGTGCGGGTGCGCAGGGCGGGGTCCGTGGTGGCGCGGACGAGGGCGTCGGCCAGCCGGTCGGCGGCCGCTTCGTCGGACAGGTCGGCGAAGGGGATCGGCGCGGTCGCGGCGCCCACGGACGCCAACCGGGCGGCCCAGAAGGGCTGATCGGCGGTGACCGGGACCGGGACGGCGGGCACGCCGGCCCGTAGCCCGGCCGCTGCGGTGCCCGCGCCCGCGTGGTGGACGACGGCGGCGGTGCGGGGGAAGAGGAGCGCGTGCGGGACCTCGCCGATGGTGAGGATGTCGGGGGAGTGCGCGGGGCGGGCATCTGCGGTGAGGCCGGCCCAGCCGGACTGGAGGATGCCGCGGATCTTGGCGCGGCGCAGCGCCCGTACGGCGAGTGCGCCGAGCCGTTCGCCCTGGCCCGCCGCCATGCTGCCGAAGCTGATGAAGACCGGCGGCGGGCCGGCGGCGAGGAAGTCCTCAAGGGCGGCGGGGAGTTGGGTGTCCCGGTCGTGCCAGGGCCACCAGTTGCCGACGATGTCGAGGCCGGGGCGCCAGTCGGCGGGCCGCTGCACCAGGACCTCGCTGAATCCGTGCAGGGCCGGCTGCCCGGCCGTCTCGGTGCGGCGGCGTACCGCGCCGGGTGTGGCGGGCGGCAGGCCGAGGCGGGCGCGCAGGTCGCGGGAGGCGTCGGCGTAGAGGCGGTCGACGATGCGGAGCGAGAAGCGGCCCGCGGCGCGGTTGCCGAGGCGGCCCAGGGAGCGGCCGCCGGCCATGACCGGGGCGAAGTCGCCGGTGGGCGCGGTGGGTTGGAGGGGGAGGTCGAGTGCGGGGATGCCGTGCGCCTCGCACAGGTCGCGGCCGAGCGGTGCGGTGGTGGTGGACAGCAGCAGGAGTTCCGTGCCGGGGGTGACGGCGTCGGCGATGCCGGTGCCCAGTTCCTGGAGGAAGGCGGCGGCGGTGCGCATCAGGGCCCGCTTGCTGCCGGATGCGAGGTTCGGCGGGGGTGTTGCCTGGGCGTCCGGGCCGGTCTCGGGGCGGCGGGCGCGCGGGTCGGCGGGCAGCCGGCGGAATTCCAGGCCCGCGGCACGTACCAGTGGGGCGAAGGTGTCGTGGGTGGCGAGTGTGACCTCGTGGCCCGCCGCGGTGAGGGCGGCGCCGACGCCGGTGTAGGGGGCGATGTCGCCGTACGAGCCGGCGGCCGTGATCAGGATCTTCATCGTGCGTCCCGGGGGGTGGTGTCGTCGGCGGGCGGTTCCGGTGCGGCCTCGGGCGCTTCCGCCTGGCGTACCGCGTTGGCGTGCACGGCGGTGCTGAGGTATCCGGCGAGGCCGGGGCGCTGTTCGGACGGCGGGACGATCAGGGCGAAGGCGCGGGGGTCGGCGGCGAAGTCGTCGGCGATCCGGCCGTGCATGTCGGTGGGGCAGGGGGTGAACCAGCGGGTGAGGTGACTGCGGTGGTCTTCGGCGAGGTCCATCGCCGTCGGCCCTTCCGGTGGTTCGCCGGCGTCGAAGGCCGCCAGGAGGCGCTGTCGCCACTGCGTGGCCTCGGCCATGATCCGTGCCCAGTCCTCCTTGGAGTGTGTACCGGCCCGCGCCATCGACCGCCGGTAGCCCTCGCTGTGCTGCTTCTTCCGGTGGGCGTCGGTGGCGTAGCTGAGGTCGAAGGCGACCTCGCCGAACACCTCGAAGCGCTCCTCGGGCGTCAGCCGCACCCCGGTCTGCTGGACCTCCATGGCCTGTTCGGCGACCTCGACCAGCCGTTGCAGCTTGGCGATCTGTTCGTTGAGGAGGCGGTGGCGGGCGCGCAGGTGGTCGAGTACGTCGGCCTGCGGGTCGGCGATGATCGTGGCGATCTCGTCGAGCGGGAAGCCCAACTCCCGGTAGAACAGGATCTGTTGCAGCCTGACGAGATCGGACTCGCTGTAGAGGCGGTAGCCGGCCGGGCTGCGGTCGCTGGGGGAGAGCAGGCCGGCCTTGTCGTAGTGGTGCAGCGTGCGCACCGTGATACCGGCGAATCCGGATACCTGGCCGACCGGGTAACTCATCGCGGCAGCGCCTTTCGTCTGGGGCCGTCCCGGCCCGTCACCTGCTCGGGGCTCAGACTGCGGCCTGACGTGGGGGGAGGGTCAACCAGGGTGCCGGGGGACGGGCATGGAACGCCGGGGCCGGGGGCGCCGGACGCGCTGCGGGGCGGGGCGCACCCGCCGCCCCGCCCCGCCCCGCAGCCTTCCGGTCCCCTCACGCCCCCGGGTACCTGTCCTCCAGCACCGAGTTCAGCAGCGCCTGTACGTCCTCGCGGGCGAGGCCCTCCTCGTGGGCGCGGTCCATCCAGGAACGCAACTCCTCGCGCAGCAGCGCGTCCGCGGCCGACTTGGGCCGGGCGAGCGTGCGGCTGACGAAGGTGCCAAGGCCGGGCCGCGGCTCGACCAGGCCCTCCCGCTCCAGCTCCCGGTACGCCTTCAGGGTGGTGTTCGGATTGACCTTGGTGGTGGCGGCGACCTGTGCGGCCGTCGGCAGCCTGTCGCCCTCCACCAGGATGCCCAGCCGCAGCGCCTGCTGGACCTGCTGGACGATCTGGAGGTAGGTGGCGACGCCGCTGCGGCGGTCGATACGGAACTCGACCACGCTCACCACCTCTCCACCTCGTCCGCCCGCGCGGCGCGTGCACTCCGCGCCGGACGGGCCGTGCTGTCCGACCGCTTGATGATCGGTGTGCCCGTACCGGGTGTCAAAGCGCCGTCCCGGCCGGGTCTCAGAGCGGCCGCCGGCGGGCCCGCCAGATGACGAACGCCAGGGCCGCCACGGTCAGTGCCAGCAGGATCCCCGCGCCCAGCCACTGCATCCCCGTCATCTGTCCGTAGTCGAAGTACTGGGTCACGCGGTTGACGATGCCCAGCTTTGCCCGGCAGGCACCGGTTTCGTCGTCGTTGCAGGTGCTGATGCCGAAGAGGTCGCCGCCCGCGGTGGAGAGCCAGTCGTCGATCCGGATGGATCCGGGCGGCAGGTCGGGGCCGTCGCCGTCGTACGGGTAGACGGAGTCGCGGAGCGTGCCGAGCTGGTGGCGCACCTTCGCCGCCCAGATGACGCTGAAGACCGCGGCGAAGACGGCGGTGACGGCCATCGCCGTCACGACCCGCTTCGCCAGCATGCCGATGGCGATGCCGCAGACCGTGAAGAGCAGGGTCCGCGCGGGCAGGACCGGCCCTGTGCTCTCGAAGATGCCGCTGTCCAGCCAGTCGCCGAAGGCGGCGATTTCGTGGGCGGGTGCCCACATCCAGTGGAAGACGACCGACAGCAGGGTGGTGCACACCACCACGACGGCCAGCGGCAGCACGAGGGTGGCGGTGATCCACCGGGCGCGGCTCGCGGACTGCGTGGTGACCAGCTTGAGCGTGCCGTGCTCCTGCTCGCCGGCGATCAGCGGGGCGCCGAGGAAGACGCCGACGATGCCGGGCAGGAAGGTCAGGAACGCGAGGTCGAACTTGAACGTCGAGTTGAACCGGTTCTGGAACTCTTCGGCCTGCTGCCCGTCCAGGTCGGGGGCGCTCCTGCCGCCGAGGAAGTCCATGATCCCCATGCGCTGGTACGCGAAGACCGCGCAGGCCACGACGGTGATCAGCAGGCCGAGGCGGAGGGCTGCGCGGTGTCGCCGCCAGACCAGCCAGGGGAGCTTGTGCAGCAGCTCGCGCCGGGCGCCGGACGCCGCGGAACCGCCGTCCGGCGCCACGGCCCGCTCCGTACGCGACGGGCTCGCCGCCTGTGTGGTGCCGCTCATGCCGCGGCCGCACGGGGGCCGTCGAGCCGCGCCTCGTCCGCGATCATCGTGGGCGCTTCGGGCGACCGCAGGTAGGCCAGCAGCACCTCTTCCATGCTGGGCGACTGCGCCTCCCAGCTGTCGGAGAGCGGGCCGCCGGGCCGGATGAGTGCGGTGAACTGCCGCCCGGTGACCCGGGATTCGACGACGGTGTGCCGCCGGGTCAGTTCCTCCGGCACGCCGTCACCGGCGGCCACGCCGGTCACCAGGGTGTGCGCGGGCACCAGTTCGTCGGTCCCGCCCGCCATCCGCAGCCGGCCCTCGGCGAGGACGAGGAGGTAGTCACACATGTCCTCCATCTCGGAGAGCATGTGGGACGACATCAGCACGGTCGTGCCGTGCTCGGCGGCCTCGGCCATCAGCAGGCCGGACATCTCGTGCCGGGCCAGCGGGTCGAGGTCGGACATCGGCTCGTCGAGCAGCAGCAGATCGGGGCGTTTGCCGAAGGCCAGCGCGAAGGCGACGCGGGTGCGCTGGCCGCCGGAGAGGGTGCCGATCCGGGCGGTGAGGGGGACGTTGCCCGCCCGCACGATCCGCTCGGCCAGGGCCTGGTCCCAGCGCGGGTTCAGCTCGCGGCCCAGGCGCAGCGTCTCGGCCACCGTGAAGCGGGGGTAGAGCGGCTTGTCCTGCGCGAGGAAGGCGACCCGTTCGAGAACGGCCGGATCGGACACCGGCACGCCGAAGAGCCGCAGGCTGCCGGTCGTCGGCTGCACGAGCCGGGTCGCGGAGCCGAGAAAGGTGCTCTTGCCCGCGCCGTTGGGGCCGACCAACGCGCAGATGTGGCCGGCGCCGAGACGGAACGAGCAGTCCCGCAGCGCCCAGCCGCGGCGGTACTTCTTCCCCAGACCTTCGGCCTCGATCGCCCATGGGCTCGGGTCGCTCACCTGGATCCCCCCTTTAGCTAGTTGATTAGTGGAATGAGTATGGGGAGCGGCCCGGAGCCCTGTCAAACAACGCACGGAGGAGGGCGCAGGCCGGGGCGCCGGACACCCGGTCAGCAGGCGGTCGTCAGATCCTTGGTCATGCAGCGGCTGTCCTCGTACGCCCGGAACAGCCCGAACTTCTCCGCCTTCGGGACCATCCGGTACCCGCACGACGCGTACAGGGCGAGGGCCTCGGGCTGCTCGGTGCCGGTCTCCAGCACCATCCGCGTGCGTCCGGCCGCCCGCGCGTCCGTCTCCAGCGCCGCCAGGATGCGCCGCGCGAGCCCGCGCCCACGGGCCCGGTCGACCACGAACATCCGCTTGATCTCGGCGTCCCCCGGCGCGTACCCCTCGGCCGCGTCCTCCTGGACCCGCCAGCCGCCGGTGGCCAGCGGGCGCCCGCCGTCGTACGCCAGCAGGTAGGCGCCGCGCGGCGGCACGAACATCGCCGCATCCAGCGGCGTGATGTCACCCTCGCCGTAGCGCCGCACGTACTCCTGCTGCACCAGGGCATCGAGTGTGACCGCGTCGGGGTGGTCGTAACGAACGGGGACTATCTCCATTCCGGAAAGCGTACGGGTGTACGAGCGGGAGCGGGAGGCACCCGGCGCGATGCCCGGTCCGCGGCGGCGGCTCGGTATCGTGCCGGGATGCTCACCGTGACGACCGTGAATGTGAATGGGCTGCGCGCCGCCGCCAAGAAGGGCTTCGTGCCGTGGCTCGCGGAGACCGGCGCTGACGTGCTGTGTCTCCAGGAAGTACGGGCCGAGCCCGGCCAGCTGCCCGACGAGGTACGCGAGCCCGCCGGCTGGCACGTCGTGCACGCACCGGCCGCGGCCAAGGGGCGGGCCGGTGTGTCCCTCTACACACGTCGGGAGCCGGACCGGGTCCAGGTGGGATTCGGCTCGGCGGAGTTCGACGGGAGCGGGCGGTACGTCGAGGCGGACCTGCCCGGCGTGACCGTGGCCTCCCTCTACCTGCCATCCGGCGAGGTCGGCACCGACCGCCAGGACGAGAAGGAACGCTTCCTGGCGGAATTCCTCCCCTACCTCGTCGACCTGCGCACCCGCTCGGCCGCCGACGGCCGCGAGGTCGTGGTCTGCGGCGACTGGAACATCGCCCACCAGGAGGCCGACCTGAAGAACTGGAAGGCCAACCGCAAGAAGGCCGGCTTCCTCCCCGAGGAGCGCGCCTGGCTGACCGACGTCCTCACGGAGTCGTCCGGCGGATACGTCGACGTCGTCCGCGCCCTGCACCCGGACACCGAGGGCCCGTACTCATGGTGGTCGTACCGCGGCCGGGCCTTCGACAACGACGCGGGCTGGCGCATCGACTACGCCATGGCGACGCCGGGCCTGGCACGGCGCGCACTGAAGGCATCCGTGGAACGGGCCGCCTCACACGAGGAACGGTGGAGCGATCATGCGCCGGTTACGGTGACCTTCGACGTGTGACGAGCGTCCGCACTGTGAGGCCGTGCCGTCGGCGGGGGCTCTGGTTCACCCGGCATCGCGCATAGCCGCGTTCGTGCACGGACGGCGCTTCCCGAGCCTCGTACGGTCATGCTCGACAGGCCCAACAAGGCCCGTCCACAAGAGGGTTTCAGCATGGCGCGTGAGCAACCGACCCGGCTTACCGGCAACGGCAACAACGACGACTGCCCCACCGTCTACCGGACCGCTGGTGGATCCGTCGTCGTTCAGGGTGACCACTCCTCCGGTGATCTCGTTCGTTGCCCCATGCCCGAGTCCGTACGCGGCTATGTCTGGTTGTCGCGCCGGCGGATTTCGTACACCAGGAAGTCGACCCCGGGTCGGCCGAGTGCGGGGCCGGTGGGCACAGTGCCGGTCCGGATGAATCCGGCCTTGATCAGGACGCGGCCGGATGCCGGGTTGTCGGGATGGTGTTTGGCGCTGAGACGGATGATCCCCGCATGGGTGAAGGCGTAGCCAACGGCCTGTTTGAGGGCTTCCGTTGCGTAGCCGTTGCCCCAGGTGTTCTCGCGCAGGATGTAGCTGGCGGCGGCGTGTCTGTGCCCGCGGTTGCGGAACTTCACCAATCCGACGACGTCATCGCCGACCGTGATGGCGAAGCACCATCGTTCACGAGGAGTCGTGCGGGCGTGGGCAAGGGCGTTTTCCACGTAGTCCGCGGCCTCTTCAGCGGTCATTCCGTGAGTGCGGGTGAAGGTCACCGAGGCGCCGCTGTAGATCCGTTGGACGGCCGGAGCGTCGCCCGGGGTGAGGTCTCGCAGTTCGATCAAGGTCAGGCCTCCGTAAGCAGGGCAGCCACCTCGGTGGCGGAAGGTCGCCGGTCGGGGTCAGGGGCCAGGCATGCGGCGATGAGGTTCTCGAACGTGGGGAAGGGCCACGGCCGGGCGTCTTCGAGCGGGACGGTGTGGCCTTGCGCGATGGCCTGGAGCTTGGCCGTGCGGTCTGCTTCCCCCTCGTACGCCACGGGGCGACGCCCGGTCCAGCACCAGAACAACGAGGCTCCCAGGCCCCAGATATCGGCCGGTGGCTGGACGCGGACGTGCGTGTCATCGCTGGTGGACAAGAGGGCTTCGGCGACTTCGGGGGCGGTGGTGTGGGTGAGCGCGCCCCGGTACGGCAGTCGTTCGGCTTCTTCGGGGCCGCACGCCAGCGCGTAGTCGATCAGGTGCACTTCGCCTGAATCGACGAGGGTGACGAGGGTATTGGTGGGCTGCACGTCGGCGTGTGCCCATCCGGCAGCGTGCAGGGCGTCCAGACGCCGGGCCCAGGTCCGGGTGATGCCCAGCAGCCAGGGACGCACGGAGGGGCGGTTTCCCTCCGGGCCGCGGGTGAGGGCCAGGGCGCGCCACAGTGGGACGCCTTCGATCCATCGCACGGCAAGCCATCGGCCGCTTTCCCACGGGCCGGCGTCGATCCGGTAGGCGGAGTCGATGGCGCCCGCCTGCGTCAGGCGGATGAGGTGGCGGTTTTCCTGGTCCCTTCCCGCGGCCTTGTCCCGGGCATCGTCGCTGCCGGGTGCGTTGGCCTTGAGCGCCAGACGCATGGCCGGTGTGGTCACCTTCCAGGCCCTGGAACCGCGCCGGTCGCTGAGCAGATCAGCGGTGACAGGAGAGCCGAACCGTTCGGACAGAAGGTCTGTTGCCTCGTGTGGAGGCGCCGTCAGGTCAGGAGCTGTTTCGCCCATGGGCGTACCACCTTCCAGTCCTGCGAGAGGTCCCTGAACACCTCGCGTCCATCGTCCACCGCACGCGCCACGGCGACGGCAAGCTCCGGTGTCCGGCTCAGAAATCGTCGCGGATCGCGAGGGCGTACAGCCACCCGCACGGGGAGGAACGAAAACGGGGGTGCCGGGATACTGCGGCCGTAGCGGTTGCTGCCCTGCTCGCCCGCCCAGAATTTTCCGAACATCAGCCCAACCGGCCCGTACAGGTTCTTCAACGCCCAGTGTGGCCAGGCCATCAGCTCGCCAGGGCCGACCCCGTCACCGCCGAGGAGAACGATGTTCTCGCACACAAGCGCGCCGTGCGACCGGGTCGTCAACGGCCGTACCCATTCCGCGGCTTGCACACCGGCGTGGAACACCTCGGCCTCGGCCGACTCCGCATCTCCAGCGATTTCGTACACCGTCCACCCCGTCAGCCCCCGCGCCATCGACGGCGCCAGATACGGACAGTGTGCCGACACCGCGCGAACGTAGCCGGCGACGTCCACCGTCTTCGGCCTGACGGCGCGTTCCTCGATGAGGCGGAGCGCCCCAGCCGTAGGCCGGAGCGCTCCGTCGGCGTGCAGGGCGGTCACGACGCGGTGACCTTGCGCCGCTTCGGGACACCATCGCCGCCATCGCCAGGGGCGGGGGAACAGTCCCATTCGGCGACCACTTCACCGGTCTCCCGGTAGTGGGTGAGTCGGTTCTCGTCGACCTGGCCGTCACTGCCGGTGAACCAGATCTCCGGCAGCGATCCGTACCTCTCCTCGTACCCAGAGGTCCAGGAGATCCGGCCGTTCCCGTGGCTGCTCATGTGCCCGAGCATCTGCCCGGCGTGCCGGGCGCTGAACTCGGCGTACTCGGCGGTGTGCAGCAGGCGGTGCCATTCGGCGTCGATGACGGGGCAGAACATCTGTGGCGCGGGGCGGCCGGTCTCCAACTGCTGGGCGCTCACCGTGAAGAATTTGGCCAGTTCGACGCGTTCCGGGGTCTGTGTGGTGCTCATTTCGTGCTCCTCTTGTTGATTCGAGTGGTGCTGACGAACTTTCGATGTCGCCCTGGCGCCTCCGGCTGCGTTCGTCCAAGCAACCGGCGGCGGTCGTACGCTCTGCGGCAGGGGGCGGTTCGGCCGGGCGCGATGCCTTGCGCTCTGCCGCAGGACAGCCCATGGCCTGGTGTCGGTCACGCTCATTACCCTCGCCAACAGGGGCGACGGGGTGGCCGGGGAGTGTGGATGCGGGGCGAACCCCTCGGGGAGGGCGAAGTGCGGCTCACCAAGTGCGCGTAGCAGTTGCCGGTCTCCGGAGAAGGGGGTGCGGGCATGGAGCCAGCGATGGTTGTCGAGCAGATAACCCTGCCCGGCCCGGAGGGTGATGCGGCGCCGGCTGTCGGCGACGGCGCCGCGCAGGCGGGCGAGGTACGGCCGGGCGAGGGGACTCCACCGGGCCAGTCCGTCCTGGCGCAGCCGTATGGAGATCCGTCCGTCGGCGTGGGCGGTGAGGACCTGGGTGGTGTGGCCGGCCCCGGCCCCGAAGTGCGCGGTACGGGGCTGGGCCAACATGACGGCTGCTTCTCGGCACCTGCCCACGAGCAGGTCGTGGACATCGCGCCCGTCGGCGAGGAGGACGTCACCGCCCCTGGGCGCGGGGCGCAGGCACACCAGGAGCATCAGGCGTGGCGGCTTGGGGACGCCGGATCGTTCTGTGTGCGCCGGCAGTTCGCCGCTGCCGAGTCCGGCGAAGCCCGCACGGTGGGCATGGCTGCCCGTGTCGCGGATCAGGGTCAGACCATCCGGTGCGCTGTGCGGGTGCGGTGTGACGGCCATCAGCCGTGTGGCGAACATCAGGACCTCGTTCCGGGTCCGGAGTCCGTCGACGGTGACGAGGCCGGTCTCGCGAAGCTGGGCGGCGAGCACGTCGTCGGCGTGCGGGGCACGGATGGTGACGTAGTGGTCAGCGAAGAACGTCTCGCAGCCTGTTGTGGCATCGCGCATCGCCGTACTCCTTCGATCGGGGCAGGTGTGATCAGGGTGGGGATCCGGGGCTCTCGGGGTAAAGCGACTGATTGTCGACTCGGGCAAATCGCTCGCGGCGGAGGCGGGTTGGGTGATGCGTGCTACGTTCCGAAAGCCCGGGCCGCATACCGCAGGACACGAGGACCGACATGACCTACATGCCGCCGCTCTGGCCCGTCTCCGTGAAGGGCGTCGCGCTCGACGGGCGGGACCGCGTACTGCTGCTGAAGAACGAGCGCGACGAATGGGAGCTGCCCGGCGGCCGCCTGGAGATCGGCAGTGCGGACGGCGCCGTACCGACGGACGCCAGTCCCGAGGCCGCGCTGGAACGGGAGATCCAGGAGGAGACCGGCTGGGAGGTGGAGGCCGGCCCGCTGATCGGTGGTGGGACGTGGATCTACCAGCCGATCCCCGGGCGGAGAGTGCTGATCGTCACCTACGGCTGCGCCGTGCTGACCCCCGACCGGCCGCCGGTCGTCAGCCACGAGCACAAGCAGCTCGGCATGTTCGCCGCCGACGAGGTGTCCGGGCTGAACATGCCCGACGGCTACAAACAGGCCATCGCCGCCTGGTTCGGCCGCAGGCACGCGGACCCGTCAGACCTGGACGACTCCGAGCGGATGTAGTCGACGACGGCCGGGGGCGAGATCGTGCAGCGAACGGAAACGAGCCGGACCCCGACGCCCCGGCCCTCAGCCCGACACGCCCAGTGGCACTGGGCGACCCCGCAGGCCCAACTCATCCTCGCCACGCGGGATCTGGCTGCCATCATGCGGTTCTACCGGCGGGTGCACGGCATCAACCAGACCTCCCTCGGCGACCTCCTCGGTTACGACAAGACCTACATCTCCGCCCTCGAACTGGGGAAGCGCGCCCTCGACGACGTCGGCTCCCGCCGCCGCATCTGCGCAGCTCTGCAACTGCCGCCGCACGTCCTGGGGATCACCGACCCCGCCGATACGGACCACCAGGCGATGCTGCAGTTCGGGGAGTCCACCGTCCGGCTCGCCGAGATCGCCCGCCAGTCCGGCCACGCCTCCGAGGCTGTCGCCGAACTGTGGCCGCTCGTCGCCCGGCTCGAAGCCCGCATCGATGACGGCCACACCGAGCGAGACGTGCTGTACCTACTCGCCCGGGCTCGTGTGGGCCTCGGCGTCGCCCTGGGAAACGTGCTGCCCGAGGAGCGTCTCGCCACGGCGCCCACTGGACGGCCAAGAGCCTGAACATTGCCGAGTACTTCCAGGACCCGGGCATGACCTCGTACGCGCTGCGCATGCACGGTAACGAGCTGCGCAAGGCCAGCCTGCGGGGAGCGGCCGTCCAGCGACTGTGCCGCGCCGCGGCCACCGCGCCCAACGACACCGCCCGAGCCGCCGCTCTGCCACTCCTCGCCCGTGCGGCCGGCGCATTGCGCAACGGCCGGCTCTTCGACCGCGTGATGCGGGAGACCGACGACCTGCTCTCCCGCGTCGACCACACCAGCCTGTTCAACCCCTTCTCGCTCCACGAGATCCGTCTGCGCGGTCTCGTCTCCACAGGACGAACGGACGTGGCCATGCGGCTGGTGGAGCAGAGCCCGGCGCCTACGACGGGCGTGGCCCCGCAGTGGCGTGTCATCGAGCTGATCACCGTCGCTCACGTCCAGCTGCTTGCCGACGACCGCGGCGGCGCCGCCGAGTCGCTGGGCAGCGCGATCCGAGAGGCGGCCACGCAGCGCCTGCCCCATCAGCTCCAACGGATCACGCGTACCGCGGGAACCCGGCTGCCCGCTCTGCATGCCGCGGCCTCGCAGTCTCTGGAGCAGATACGGAGCGAGATGGCTGCCTGAGCCGTGTTCCGGGCCGGCTGAGGGCGCCGAGCGACAACACCTCGGCGTGCCGGGTGGAGCAGCGTCCTGAAAGCTCAGCCCGCGAATGGGGTCGAGCAGAGCAGAGCCCCACCGGTTCCCCTTCCCTGCCGGTGGGGGTCTCCATGTGGCCACACCTGGTGTGCCGTTGAAGGGCTGTGGCGGACACGAGGAGCGGTGGAGCGAACATGCGCCGGTTACGGTGGTTTACGAGATCTGAGGTGGAGGGGGCAGCTGCCCTTTCCCGTTCCGGAAAGCCGTAGTCCTTGAACCCGTAGCCGCTGTGTCGCCGGCATCGAACGCGACAGACGAGGCGACGAGGGGTGAGGATGCTTCGGAAACTCTCCGGTGAACCGGACTGCAAGAACGGTACGTGCCCGACCTTATGGGGTACCGAGGACTCCGATCATTACGTGGCCCAGGGGCATGTCATCACCGACGTGGCGCGACTGGAACAACTCGACCTGCCCGAGGGGGAGACGGCTGTAATGGTTCCCGCAGCTGTCCTGGAGGAGTACTTCCATGCTCGACGGTGAAGCGTTCGGCCGGATCTTCGGAACCTTCCGGCACACCGCCTTTCGGCTGGAGACTCTCAGCGTCCACGACGTGGAAGAGGAACGGGGAGAGTTCGAGGCGTTCCTGGCCGGGAAGCCCATGCCGCCCGACCCGAGTGACAACCCCTGGGTACGGTCCATGACGGAACTCGGGAAGTCCGGGACGCGAGGTGACCCGGGCGCCGCCGTTCTCGCCTCTCGCCCGGTGCGGACCCCACGGGCGAACGGTCGGTATCCACAAGGGCTTTCGGAATTCTCAGAGGCTTTCGTGCTGTGCCGCCCCTGGCAACGGCACGCGGCTTCACCCACCACGGTGCCGCGTGCCGTTGCGCTCCTCCGCCCCCGTGCATCGGATCAGGGCCGCCCCCGGCCCCTGCCCGATCAGGGGTGGTAGTGCTCGGCGACCGTGGTGGCCACGCCGTTCTTGACCGTGACGCGGATCCGGACGCTGTTTGTCTTCGCGGCCTTCGTCAGCTGCGCCTCGGTGCACTTCGAGGTGCCGTAGCCCTGCTTGTCGATGGTGACGCTTCCGTCGGACGAGCAGATCGCCGCGGCGCCCAGCACCTTGGTGTGCGGGCCGACGTAGAAGCCCTGCTCGGCACCGGACTTCGGGGCGACCGTCATCTTGCCCGGGGCGAGGTACTTCAGGGTGCCGTGCCAGGTGCCACTGACGCCGTGGGCGACGGCCGAGGTGTGCGCGGCGGGCGTGGCCGGGGCGGTGGCGGCGTTGCTGACGGCGGCGGTCAGTCCGACGGCGGCGACGGCGAGCAGCGAAGCGGTGGCGAGGCGGCCGGCCCGGCGTGCGGTGGAGCGGTACATGGACGTTCCCCTTTGGCGAGTGCCACCCGGCCGGTCGGCGCCGGGTGATCGGTGCGAACAGGAGTAAGCCTGTCGGTCACCGCTGTTGCGTCGCTAACACGGGGCTAATGGCTGGGTGCCGTGCTGCTTACGCGGGGAACTCGCCCGCCTTGACGCCGGCGATGAAGCCCGCGAAGGAGGCGGCGGGGAAGGAGAGGGTGGGGCCGTCGGGGGTCTTGCTGTCCCGGACCCGGATCGGGACCGCGCCGGTGGCGGAAATGGAAGTGGGAGCCCATTCCAGGCAGTTGCCGTTGTCCGCGCTGCTGTAGCTGGACTTGATCCAGGAGTAGTTCACGGGCGGGGTCACAGTGCCTCCATGGACTTGCGGATCATCTGGGCTGACGCGTCGCGCGAAAGTGCTGATGCGGTAAGGACATTGTAGAACCACGAAAGCTGCCGCAGCTCTGCCGATTCCTCGATGACGGCGCCCGAGCGAACGCCTTCCGCGTACGCGATGGGCGGGCCTTCCGTGGTGGTCAGGATCGACATGGAGCCGTCCACCAGACCGTGTGCGCCCGCGTCGAGGGGAAGCACCTGGAGCACTATCGTCGGGCGAGAGCCTTGGGCCAGGAGGGCTGCCAACTGCTCCCGCATCACCTCATTGCCTCCGACCGTCCGCCGGATGACCGACTCGCACAGGACGACGGAGAAGTCGGGCGGCGCGCTTCCCTCCAGGATCCTCTGCCGGGCGATTCGGCTGTTCACCTTCTCTGCCAGCTCCTTCTCGCTGGCCCGGGGATTACCACCGCGGAGAACGGCTCGCGCGTAGCCGGGGGTCTGCAAGAGTCCGGGCACGACCGTCGGCGACCACTCCGTGATGCTCAGGGCCTTCGGCTCCAGCTCGATCCGCCTCCGTGAGTGCATCGCGAACGATTGCGCCGTGATGTCCGCGTACAGCCGCTTGTACTTCCCATCCGTCTTGAACACCTGGTCCAGGAGTGCGGGCAGTTCCGGTGGGATCGGGCTGGTGCCTGCTTCCACTCGGGAGATCGTGCTCTTGGAGACTCGCGCCATCTTTGCCAGCTGGGTCTGGTTCAGGCGCCGCTCCGGGTACAACTCCCGGTCGTTGCGGCACTCTTCGGCGAACACCCGGCGCGGGTCCTCCACGGCCTCCGCGCTCCCCGGCGCGTCGTGCTGGTCACTCATTTTGCCCCCTGACCATCGAACTGGTCACTCACTGTGGTGGAAATGTTTCGCACGGTCACATGTGTACGCATATGCCAGAACACCCAAAGCGCAGGTCGGGTGCCGATTCCCCTTTCCGGTGCCCGGGTTCGTCTCGTTACTTGTGCACAAGCAGGTGCAGCACAGGGAGCGAGGGAGGTGCGATGACCTATCGCGAAGGCACATGGGTGATCGACAGCGTCAGCGGGCGGCTCGGTCAGGTGATGGGCGAATTCGGTCAACGGGTCGCACTGCGGGGGCCGGGTGGCGGTACGGAGTGGGAGGCCGATCCCGTCGCGCTGCGGCTGGCGACGCGGGCCGAGAGGGAAGCGGCCGGTGTCCGGGGTGCGGAGGCGACGGGCGGGGTGGTGGCGTGACGGGCGCGGGGGAGCGGAGGCAGGGGTTGCCTTTCGAGCCGACCGGTGATCCGTTTCCGCTCAAGGACCCGGTGGTGGACGGGAGTTGTGGCCCTTGCCTGGCTCGCGTTCGGTTACGGGACGAGGCGCGCGGGCGGGGCGATCTGTCGGCGGCCGTGGACAGGAATGTCGAGATCGCCCGGTGTGATCACGGGGTGGTACCGGGTGCCGGAGTGTGGCGGGAGCGTGATGCTGCCCATGGCTGATTCGGTGGATCAGGTCCCCGCATCCGACGCCCTTCGTGAACTGCTTCAGGCGGCCGATGATGCGCGTCTGGACTGGCCGGGCATCGGTGCCGTCGTGATGCCGCTGCCCACCGGCTGGCTGCCGCTGGGGGCGGTGCATGCCGCTGCCGCTCGTCGTCTCGCCGCGGTCATTCGCGCCGGATGTGCCGCGCCGCAGCCCCGGACGTGCGGGGGTCCGGATCGCCCGGCTACCGGCAAGGTGCCTTTGCGGCGCGGGAGTTGGCGGGCGCGCTGGCGGCGCACGGGTATGCGGTCAACGTCTGGGCAGCCGAGCCGGACGGGCGGATGCCGTGCGTCCGCATCCACCGGCCCTTCAGCGCGGCGACCGCCCGGCTGATCACCAACGCCGTCAATGTCTGGCCGCCGCACATGCCGGTGCCGGGTGGGCCGTAGAGGGGGTTCGGAGTGGTGGAACTGGTAGCTCATTAGGGGGAGTTGGGGGATCGCGGGCGGACAGCGGGGCGGCCGGGCACGTAAGAACGCGAAGAGCGGAGAAGGCTGGCGAAGGCCGGTCAAGGCCGACAGGGGCCGGTGGAGGAGGGCGTTTCGCCATGAGTGGCAGCGTGTGCAGGGAAGGCGCCTTCGGGCGTACGGAGTGGGGGCGTGCGCTGATGGCGGGCGGCGCGCTGTCTCCTGACTGGGCGGGTGCGTACGCGGCGGTGCCGCGGGGTGCGTTTCTGCCCGATCGCATCTGGCCCTACGACATGGCGGGCGGCCGCAGCGTGGCCGTCTCCCGTACGGACGACCCGGAGGTGTGGCAGGCGTACGTGGATTCCGACTGCCCCGTCACCGTTCAGTGGGACGACGGCGCGCATGACGGCCCGGGGCCGGGCGAGGTGCCCACCAGTTCCGCGTCCATGCCCAGCGTGGTCTTCCGGATGCTTCAGGACCTGGACCTGCGGCCGGGGCACAAGGTGCTGGAGATCGGTACGGGCACGGGGTGGAACGCCGCCCTCCTGAGCCGCAGGGCCGGGCGGGGCCGGGTCGTCACGGTGGAGGTGGACGGGGCGGTGGCCGGGGCGGCGCGGGCGAGGCTGGCGGCGTTCGGCTGTGGTGCGTCGGTCGTGCACGGTGACGGGGCCGAGGGGTATCCGCCGGGCGCGCCCTTCCATCGCGTCGTGGCCACGTGCGGCATCCGGCGCGTCCCGTGGGCCTGGATCGAGCAGTGCCGTCCGGGCGGGCTCGTCGTCGCTCCGTGGGGGACGCACTTCGGCAACGGTGACGCGGTGGCCCGGCTGCGGGTCGCGGAGGACGGGCTGAGCGCTTCGGGGCGGTTCACCGGGCCGGTGGAATTCATGAAGCTGCGTGCTCAGCGCCTGCCGCCCGTGGTGCATTCCGCGTACGTCACCGGCAGCGTGGCCGACGGTGCCGAGACCTCCGCGCGCCTCACGGAAGCGGAGTTCATCGGGGAGCGGTCCGGCCCCCAGCAGTTCGCGCTGGGCCTGCGCGTACCGGATTGCCTGCGCGTCCTGGCCGAGAAGCGCGAGGGCGCCCGGCCGGTGTGGTTCTACGGCCTTGCCGACCGCTCCTGGGCATGCTGCATGTTCCGGGACGGCGGCACCGCCCGGGTCTGGCAGCACGGGCCGCGGCGGCTGTGGGACGAGGCGGAGGCCGCGTTCCGCTGGTGGACGGAGAACGGGCGGCCTGGGCACGACCGGTTCGGGCTGACGGTGTCCGGCGGTGGCGAGGCGGCGTGGCTGGACGATCCGGGCCGTGCGTGGCCGTTGTGAGGCCCGGCCTACGGCGCTCCCTCCCGCCCGCCGTCGCCGCCTACCCAAGCCTCCAGTTCTGCGCGGATGCGACGGTCCATGGCCATGGCGAGTTCTGCGTCGACCACGGCCTCGGAGACGGGGCGGAGTTCTTCGATGGTGTGGGTGATGCGGTCGGTGTCGTGGGGGGTGAGGGGGGCTTGGGCGGTGGGGTTCGGGGGGTCGGTGAGGAGGTAGGTGCGGATGAGGGTGGTGAAGATGCCGGCGATGGCGTCGGCATGGGTGCGGACGGCGCGGCCCGCTTCCAGGACGTCGGCCAGGGGGACGCCCTTGGCGACGAGGGCGGTGGAGGCGTCCAGCAGGCGGCGGCTGATGTGGACGAACTCGTCGCCGTCGACGGCTATGTAGCCGATGTCGAGGGAGGCGGCGAGGTTTTCGGCGGTGACGTCGTCGCGGAAGTGGTCGGCCAGGGCCTCGGGGGTGAGGCGGACCGGGGTCTCGTCGGACCAGGGGGAGACGAAGGTCTGCTCCAGGCCGAGGAGTTCGCCGACGTCCCGGCCGCTCTCGAAGGCGGAGAGGAGTTCGGCGATGCCGCCGAGGGTGTGGCCGCGGTCGAGGAGGGCGGCGATGGTGCGCAGGCGGGCGAGGTGGTGCTCGTTGTACCAGGCGATGCGGCCCTCGCGGCGCGGGGCGGGGATGAGCTTGCGCTCGCGGTAGAAGCGCAGCGTACGGACGGTGATGCCGGCTTCGTCGGCCAGTTCGGCCATCCGGAATTCGCGGTCCTTGGGCACTTCGTGCGGGTTCTCGTTCGCAGCCACGCGTTCACCCTATGCGGGTGACGTTCGGCCGATCCGAGTGCAACCGGCGGTAACTTCCCACCCCGCGACCCCTACCGCTCAGTACGGCGCTGCCCTACTCTCCAATCGTGCCAGTGATTGCTGGCGCGATGGGGACGGACACGGAGCGACCTCGGGAGGCGGCGGCATGGCCGAGCGCGAGCGGGAGCATGTGCGTGTGGCGGTGATCGGATCGGGATTCGGCGGTCTGGGGGCGGCCGTCCGGCTGCGGCGCCAGGGAATCACCGACTTCGTGGTCCTGGAACGGGCCGGATCGGTGGGCGGAACCTGGCGGGACAACAGCTATCCGGGGTGCGCCTGCGACGTGCCCTCGCATCTGTACTCGTTCTCCTTCGCGCCCAACCCCCGGTGGCCACGGAACTTCTCCGGGCAGCCGCACATCCGCGCGTACCTGGAGCACGTCACCGACACCTTCGGGCTCCGCCCGCACCTGCGCTTCCACTCCGAGGTGCAGAGCCTGCGGTGGAGCAACGAGGACCTGTGGTGGGAGATCGGGACGGCGAGCGGGCCGCTGGTGGCCGATGTGGTCGTCTCGGCGACCGGGCCGCTGTCCGACCCGAAGATCCCGGACATCCCCGGCATCGACACGTTCCCCGGCAAGGTCTTCCACTCCGCGCGCTGGGACCACGACCACGACCTGCGCGGCAAGCGGGTCGCGATGATCGGCACCGGCGCGTCGGCCATCCAGATCGTGCCCGCCATCCAGCCCGACGTGGGCCGCCTCAGCCTCTTCCAGCGCACCCCCGCCTGGGTCCTGCCGCGCGCCGACCGCAAGATCACCGCGGCCGAGCAGTGGCTGCACACCAGGATCCCCGCCACCCGCGCGGCCCGCCGCGGCCTGCTCTGGGGCATCAGGGAACTCCAGGTCAGCGCCTTCACCAAGCGGCCCGACGAACTGGGCCTGATCGAAGTGCTGGGCCGCGCCCACATGAAGAAGGCCGTCAAGGACCCCGAGCTGCGCGCCAAGCTCAGCCCGGACTACCGCATCGGCTGCAAGCGCATCCTGCTCTCCAACACGTACTACCCGGCGCTCGCCCAGCCGAATGTGGACGTGATCGCGGCCGGTCTGAAGGAGGTGCGGGGCAACACCCTGATCGGCTCGGACGGGAGCCGGACGGAGGCCGACGCGATCATCTTCGGCACCGGCTTCCACGTCACGGACATGCCGATCGGACACCGCGTCACCGGCGCCCGCGGCACCACACTCGCCGAGGAGTGGAAGGACGGCATGGAGGCGCTGCGCGGTGCCAGCGCGGCCGGCTTCCCCAACTTCCTCACCATCATCGGCCCCAACACCGGCCTCGGGAACAGCTCGATGATCCTCATGATCGAGGCCCAGCTGACCTACATGGCCGACTACCTCCGCCAACTCGACGTACTCGGCGGCCGGATCGCGCTCGACGCCCGCCCCGAAGCCGTCGCCGACTGGACCCGCCGCATACAGAAGCGGATGGAGCGCACGGTGTGGAACACCGGCGGCTGCGACAGCTGGTACCTCGACGCCAACGGACGCAACACCACCGCCTGGCCCGGCACCACGGCCGAGTTCAAGAAGGTCACCCGGCAGGTCGACCTCGCCGAGTACGAACTGCTGCGTCCCCCGGCCGGGCGGCGCACCCCCGCAACGACCGAGGAGGTCGCCGCATGAGCCGCCCCGGACACGCCACCGGCGGACCGTACGCCCCGCCCGCCCCGCGCCGCACGCTGACCGTGCCCTCCTCCGACGGAGCCCGGCTGCACACCGAGATCCACGGGCCCGACGACGCCCCCGCCGTCGTCCTCGTACACGGCTGGACCTGCTCCACCGCCTTCTGGGCACCGGTCGTCCGTGACCTCGCCGACGACCACAAGGTGATCCTGTACGACCTGCGCGGCCACGGCCGCACCCCCGCCGTCGGCCCCGGCGGCTACGGCACCCGCGCGCTCGCCGACGACCTCGCCGCCGTCCTCGACGCCACGCTGGAGCCAGGCGAACGCGCCGTCGTCGGCGGGCACTCCATGGGCGGCATGACGATCATGGCCGCCGCCGACCGGTCCGTGTTCCGCGAGCGGGCCGCCGCCGCCCTGCTGTGCAGCACCGGCAGCGCCGACCTGCCCGCCGAGTCCCGGGTGATCCCGCTGCGCACCCCCGCGGGCCGCCGCCGCGCCCACAAGCTGATGCTGGCCTCCCGCGCCCCTCTCGGGCCCGTCAGCGCGCTCACCAGGCGGACCCTGCGCTACGCCACGATGGGCGCCGGCGCGTCAGCCGAGCAGATCGAGGCGTGCGCCCGCATCGTGCACGCCTGCCCGCCCGCCGTGCGCTCCCGCTGGGGCCGCGTCCTGTACGGCCTCGAACTGACCGGCGGCGCCGCCCGGTTGGAGCTGCCCACCGCCGTCGTCATCGGCACCGCCGACCGGCTCACCCCGCTCGTGCACGCCCGCCGGCTCGCCTCCGTGCTGCCCGACTGCCGCGGCGTGACCGAGCTGCCGGGGCTCGGCCACATGGTGCCCCTGGAGGACGCCGGAGCGGTGTCCGGGCGGCTGCGGGAACTCGTCGCGGGCCACCTGACGGCACAGTCCGCCGCCGACCGGCCACCGTCGCAGCAGAAGCGTCAGAAGAAGGAGAAGGCGGCATGAGCGCACGCAGGAACCTGGAAGGCCAGGTCGTCGTCGTCACCGGAGCCGCGCGCGGGGTCGGCGAACTGCTGGCCCGCAAACTGTCCGCGCGCGGCGCCACCCTGGCGCTGGTCGGCCTGGAGCCGGACGCGCTGCGCGAGGTCGCCGCCTCGCTGCACGGCCCGGCCCACCACTGGTACGCCGACGTCACCGACCACGAGGCGATGGCGCAGGTCGCGAGCCAGGTCAAGGCGCGCTTCGGGAAGGTTGACGCGGTCGTCGCCAACGCCGGAGTGGCCACCGGCGGACCGTTCGTGGACTCCGACCCGGTCGCCTGGAGGCGGGTCATCGAGGTCAACCTCATCGGCGGCGCGGTCACCGGGCGGGCCTTCCTGCCCGTCCTGATGGAGTCCCGCGGCTACTTCCTCCAGATCGCCTCGCTCGCCGCGATCACCCCGGCCCCGATGATGACCGCGTACTGCGCGTCCAAGTCGGGAGTCGAAGCCTTCGCGCACAGCCTGCGCGCCGAGGTCGGCCACAAGGGTGTACGGGTCGGCGTCGGCTACCTGAGCTGGACCGACACCGACATGGTGCGCGGCGCCGACCAGGACGACGTCATGCGCGAACTGCGCTCCCGGCTGCCCTGGCCCTCCAACAAGACGTACCCGCTGGGCCCGGCCGTCGACCGGATCGTGGACGGCATCGCGCGGCGCTCCGCGCACGTCTACGGGCAGTGGTGGCTGCGCGGGATGCAGTCGGTCCGCGGGTATCTGCCGACGGTCATCGGGACGGCCGGGCAGCGCGAGATGCGGCGCTTCGGCGACCGGGTCGACGGGATGCGGATCGGCCTGGTCGGCGCGGGCGGCGAGGCCGACGAGAAGGCACGCGCGGACCGGTAAGGGGGGACGGAAGGGCGTGCCCGAGCGCAACCGGGCGCGCCCTTCCCGGCGCGTCCTACGTCATGTCGGCACGGCGCGGCGGGAGTTCGGGCCGCCGCAGGTCGGGCACGTCCGCGAGGTCGGGCGGGGACGCGGCGGGATGCCGCTCCAGCAGGTCGAGCGCGGTGCGGACCGCGACGCCGAGCTGCGGGTGCCGGCCCTCGGCCCAGTGCAGCGGCGAGCGCAGCGCCTCGATGTCCACCTCGACACCGTGGTTCTCCACGCCCCAGCCGAACACCTTGAACCAGGCGGCGTTCATCGGCACCGTGATCGCGGTGCCGTCCCCGAGCCGGTGCCTGCCGGTCATCCCGACCACCCCGCCCCAGGTGCGCATCCCGACCACCGGGCCGATGCCCTGGAGCTTGAACGCCGCGGTGATCATGTCACCGTCGGACGAGGTCATTTCGTCGGCGACCGCGACGACCGGGCCGCGCGGCGCGTTGCTGGTGTACGACACCGGCTGGGCGTCGCGGGTCAGATCCCAGCCCATGATGGTCCGGGTCAGCTTCTCGATGACCAGCTCGGAGATGTTGCCGCCCGCGTTGCCCCGTACGTCCACGATCAGCGCGGGCCGCGACATCTCCATCCGCAGGTCGCGGTTGAACTGCGCCCAGCCCGAGCCGCCCATGTCGGGGATGTGCAGATAGCCGCATTTTCCGCCGCTCAACTCCCGTACCACTTCCCGCCGTTTGGCCACCCAGTCCTGGTAGCGCAGCGGCCGCTCGTCGACCAGCGGCACCACCGCGACCCGGCGCGGCGGGCCCGAGCCCTCGGCGGGGGTGAAGGTCAGCTCGACGGTGGTGCCGCCGGTCGCCGCCAGCAGCGGATACGGGCCGCTCACCGGGTCGACCCGGCGGCCGTCCACATGCGTGAGCGCGGCGCCCTCGCGGATGCCGGTACCGGCCAGCGGCGAACGGGCCTTGGAGTCCGACGAGTCACCGGGCAGGATCCGCTTGACCACCCAACGCCCGTCCCGTGGCACGAGGTTGGCGCCGAGCAGGCCCATGGCGCGCTGGTAGTGCGGCGGCCCCTCGTTGCGCCGGGCGCCGACCACGTACGCGTGCGAGGTGCCCAGCTCGCCCAGGACCTCCCGCAGCAGATCCGCGAACTCGTCCGGCGACGCGACCCGTTCGAGCAGCGGACGGTACTGCGTCAGCACCGCGTCCCAGTCGATCCCGCACATCTTCGGATCCCAGAAGTACGCCCGGACGATCCGGCCCGCCTCCTCGAACGCCTGCCGCCACTCCGCCTCGGGATGCACCTCGTGCAGGATCCGCCGCGGGTCCAGGTAGACCGTCGTGTCACTGTCCGGCGGCTCGGTCGCGGGCACCGCACGCAGCTCGCCCTCGTCGTTGACGACCAGCCGGGAACCGTCGCCGCTGAGCGCGAACGAGTCCAGGGAGCTGGTGAGTTCGGTGCGCCGGGCCTTCGTCAGGTCGAAGTGCTCCAGGGTCGGCTGGCCCGAGGTGTTGTCCGGGTTGGCGAACGTCTCGCCCAGCGCCCCGGAGATCGGCCAGCGCAGCCACACCAGGCCGCCGCCGCTGACCGGGCAGAGCGAGGAGTACTTGGACGCGGCGACCGGAAAGGGCGTGACCCGCTCGGGCAGCCCCTCCACCTCGACCAGCACCTGCCCCTCACCCACCGGCGGGTTCTCCGCCGGATCCAGGCCGCCGGCGGCAGGCCGGCCCTCCGGCGACAGCGCGAACGGCGAGGGCGTCGCCGACGACAGCGGCACCAGGTACGGGCGGCAGCCCAGCGGGAACGACAGGTCGCCGGTGTGCACGTCGTAGACCGGGTCGAACCCCCGCCAGGACAGGAACGCCAGATAGCGGCCGTCGCGGGTGAAGACCGGCTGCTCGTCCTCGAAGCGCCCGTTGGTGACGTCCACGATCGTCCGGTCCGACAGCTTCGCCATCCTGATCTGCCGCAGCGACCTGCCGATGCCCGGATGCGACCAGGTCAGCCACCGCGAGTCCGGCGAGAACGCCAGATCGCGCACCGGCCCGTTCGTGGACCGGACCAGCTCGCCGACCTCCTCGCCCGCCTCCTCACCGACACCCGCACCGGCCTCCTCCGCAGCGCCCGCCCCGGCGCCCTCCTCCCGGTCCTCCGGCCGCGTCACGTCCACCAGCAGCAGCCTGCCGTCGTGCGAGGCCACCGCGACCCGCTCGCCGTCCGGCGACGCGACCATCTCCTGGACCCGGCCCAGCTCCCCGGCCGCCAGCCTGCGCGGCTCACCCACCCCGCTGGCCCGGGGCAGCCCGGCGATCTCGATCGCGTCGTCGCCCTCCGCGTCGGTGACGTACGCGATCCGGCCGCTGGACCCCAGCATCTCCGGCAGCCTGACCCGGACACCGGGCACGTCGTACAGGGCGCGGGCCGGGCCGTCGCGGTGCGTGAGCCAGTACAGGCTGCCGCGGACCCCGACCGCGCTGGCCCGCCCGGTCGTGTCCACCGCGAGCGAGGTGACGTGCGAGGCGGCCGGCACCTGGTATGTACGGCGCCCGGCGCGCGGGCCGCCGAGCCGCACCGCCAGCTTCCGCGGCAGCGCCTGCGGGCCCAGGTCGTCGATCAGCCAGAGGTCGCCCGCGCACTGGTAGACGATGCGCGCGCCGTCGGTCGAGGCGTGCCGGGCGTAGAAGTCGCCGTGGTCGGTGTGCCGCCGCAGGTCCGTGCTGTCCGGCAGGCAGGAGTAGACGTTGCCGACACCCTCGTGGTCGGAGAGGAAGGCGATCCGGCCGCCGACGAACATCACCGCGTCGAGATGCCCCCGCAGATCCGGCATCAGCCGGGTGCCGTGCAGCCACATCCGGCCCATCGCGCCGCCCCGGTATCGCTTCCATGCGGCCGGCTCGTGCGGCGGCTTGCCGCTCAGCAGCAGCGTGCGCCGCTCCCCGTCGAAGTCCGCGACGGCGATGTCGGACACCGGGCCCCACGGCAGCCGCCCGCCAGGACTGCCGTCCGGCGGCAGGCTGTACGCCCACGAGTAGTACGAGAACGGCTGACCGTGCGAGGAGACCGCCAGGATCTGTGCATTGCCGTCCTCGTCGGGCGGCGTCCAGCCGCACACCCTGGTGTCCGTGCTGCCCCAGTACGTCAGCCGCCGCGCAGGACCGCCGTCGACCGGCGCCAGATGCACCTCGGGGTCGAGGCTGCGCCAGGTGGTGAACGCGATGTGCCGGCCGTCGGGCGAGAAGCGCGGGTGGCCGACCCGGGTACGGTCCACGGTCAGCCGCCAGGCCCGCTCCGGCCGCGCGCCGTCCGCCGCGACCGGCGCCACCCACAGGTCGTCCTCGGCGGCGAAACAGACCATGTCGCCGTGCAGATGCGGATACCGCAGATACGACGGGGGCGGCGGGCCCGGTGGCGCGGGCATTCTGCGCAGCCGTCCGGGAGGTCTCGCGGGATTCGGCTCCGAGTGCGGCCCGACGGCCTCGCGTGCGTCGCTCACCCACCCATCGTTTCGGCGCGGGCGGGGCGCGGCAACTCGGCCCGCACCCCGCCGCACGCTTCCGGCCGCGGTCCCCGCGCGGCCCGCCACCGCGACGGCCGCCGCCCCGTTCCACGTCACGGGCGCCCTCGCGGCCGCTTCGCGGGAGGCACCGCACGGGCGGGCCGCACGACCTGCTCCGCGACACGGTCCTGACGCACACCCACCGCCTCGAACCGCCCTTCGGATCCGACCCCCGTTCGGCGACCGAACCGGCCCGCTGAATCCGTTGTGACGAAGCCCACGGGATGCCGCCCTGGTCATCAGCACTGATCTGCGCGTTGCACCATTGATGGGTCACCAAAGCGACGGAACAGTGGGAAGCGGGAAACAGTGGTGGACGTCCAGGGCACGGTCGAGGACGGCTTCGAGCCGGTCCGGGACGCATTCACGGCCAACTTCACCCGCCGCGGCGAGCGCGGCGCCGCCGTAGCCGTCTACCGCCACGGCCGCAAGGTCGTCGACCTGTGGGCCGGCACCAAGCACGGCGACGGCGGCGACGACCTCGGCCCCCGCGACGCAGGCCGCCCCGACACCCCCTGGCAGGCGGACACCGCGCAGGTCATCCGCTCCGCCACCAAGGGCATCGCCGCGCTCGTCCCGCTCCTCCTCCACCAGCGCGGACTGCTCGACCTGGACGCGCCGGTCGGCACGTACTGGCCGGAGTTCAAGGCCGCGGGCAAGGACCGCGTCCTGGTCCGCCACCTCCTGTCGCACCGCGCGGGCCTGCCCGTCCTGGACACCCCGCTCACCCCCGCCCAGGCCATCGACGGCGTCAGCGGCCCGGCCGCACTCGCCGCCCAGGCCCCCGCCTGGACCCCCGGCACCGACCACGGCTACCACGCCCAGACCTACAGCTGGCTGCTCGCCGAACTCGTCCTGCGGGTCACCGGCCGCACCATCGGCGACTGGATCGCCGAGGAAATCGCCACCCCCCTGGACCTCGACCTGTGGCTCGGCCTCCCGCAGGACCAGCAGTCCCGCGCAGGCCGCCTGAGCGCCGTGGAAACGCCGCCCCAGCCCGCATCCGGCGGCCTGCGGGTACGCCCCAAGCGCTCGGTCGCCGACGCGTACGGCGACCCGGAATCCCTCACCAGCCGCGCCTTCGGGGCCATCACCCCGCCCCCGGACGAGAACGCCCCCGCCTACCGCGCCGCCCCACTCCCGGCCTCGGCGGGCATCGCCACCGCCCGCTCCCTGGCCCGCTGCTACGCCGCCCTCACCGGCCCGGTCGACGGCCACCCCCGCCTCTTCGCCCCCGCCACCCTCACCCTCGCCCGCACCGAGGAATCCGCAGGCCCCGACCGCACCCTCGTCGTCAACACCCGCTTCGGCCTGGGCTTCATGCTGCACAGCGCCGCCTCCCCCCTCCTGGCCCCCGGCTCCTTCGGACACCCCGGCCGCGGCGGCGCCCTGGCCTTCGCCGACCCCGAATCCGGCCTGGCCTTCGCCTACATCACCAACGGCATGCAACGCGGCATCACCGCCGACCCCCGAGCCCAGTCCCTGGTGAAGTCCCTTCCGACGCCCTGACCCCCCGGAACCTGACACCGGCCTCGCACTTCGACCCTCACCCCCACCGGCGATCGGCCCCGCACGTCCATGTCGCACAACGGGCGAGGCCAACGGGCCGCAGGCGCAAGGCAGTTGAGGAATTGAGGACGGCCCGCCGACGGCCGCTCCGACCCACCCCACCCACGGGCCCGACGCCTCGGAGCCGGTGTCCGGGATCCGGCACCGGCTCTCAGCTCGTTCTTCACGATCTGACCTCGAACGATTCCCCGAACGTGAAAACGGCTTCCGTCTGATCCTGTGCTCCGGCCGAAGAGGCGCTTGACCAGCACGAAGGCCGGGGGAATGAGTCTGCCGGCGCCTCCTCCCCGGCCCCGGGCAGACCGGCCCGAAGAACTCGCCACCCGGTAGAACTATCCGGCCCGGTGCGCGCGTCCAACCTGGTGAACGACGCACAGAGTTGGCGGCTTTTGGCCGCGGCGCCTCTCCAGGAGAGCTGTGCGGAGAAAGACGTGAAGATATCCGATGGAGGAGTTCATGAAGTCCTGGCGCACTCGTATCGCTCTCGGTCTCGCCGTGGGTGCCGCCGTGGTCACCGTGCCGCTGACCGCCTCGGCCGCTTTCGCCGCCGGCCCTCCGCCCGGTGACGGCTGGCAGCCGGTCGGTGGCGAGTCGTTCGACTCCTGGCAGGCCTGCTACGACCAGATGCAGAGTGACCTGCCGCTGAGCCCCCAGTACCACGAGGCCACCTGCGTCAGCGACCCCCAGCCCGGCCTCCCCAACTTCTACTCGGAGTGGATGCGCTGAGCCTGTTCCTCACGGCCTGACCTCGAACGATTCCCGAACGTGATCGCTCGTACGAGGATTCCGGGTACGTGAACACGGCCTTCGTCTGATCCTGTGCCCCGACCGAAGAGGCACGTGACCAGCACGAAGGCCGTGGGGGAATCTGCGGCAACCTGGCGGCCGGCCGGAAGCGTTCGCGGTGGCGCCCCACTTCCGGGACGACCTCTTCGACTGCCTGACCGTGCGCGGGACGCGCTGTCCGAGCTGACCGACGTGCTGCTGTGCGCGGACGGCCCGGTGACCACACCGGTGGACCTCACACGCTGACGGCTGGGCACCGGCGCGGGCGCGGAGCGATGGACGGCGCGCCATGAAGAACAAGCTCAGCCCGCATGCAGCATCAGCCCGATCCCCACCACCATCAGACCGGCCGCGGCGATCCGCGGCGCGCCGAAGCGTTCCTTGAAGAACAGCGCCCCGATGGCCGCCCCGACGATGATCGACGATTCCCGCAGGGCCGCGATGGGGGCGAGCGGTGCGCGCGTCTGGGCCCACAGGACCAGGCCGTAGGCGAACACCGACAGGATGCCGCCGGCCAGCCCGCGCAGGGCGATCGGGCGGAGCTGGACGAGGAGTTCGCGGCGGCGGGTGGCCAGCGCGTAGGCGGGGATGGCCAGACCTTCGAGGAGCATCAGCCAGGCGATGTAGCCGAGCGAGGTGCCGGACGCGCGGACGCCGAGGCCGTCGACGGTGGTGTACGAGGCGATGGCCAGGCCGGTGGCGAGCGCCGCCAGGATCGCCGGCCAGTGCGGCCGGCTGCCGGAGCCGCGGATGCCCCAGAGGGCGACGCCGACCAGACCTGCCGAGGCCAGCGCGACCCCGGCCAGCGCCCAGCGGTCCGGGATCTCCCCGACGAAGACGGCGGCGAGGACGGTGACGACCAGCGGCGCGGTGCCGCGCGCGATCGGATACATCTGCCCGAACTCGCCCAGCCGGAACGACTGCATCAGCAGCGCCTGGTAGACGACGTGCAGCACGGCCGACCCGAGGAGGAACGGCCAGGCGGCCGCGGCGGGCAGCGGCGTGAAGACGGCCATGACCAGGCCGCAGAGCGCGCCGCCGCCTCCGACGAGCGTGAAGGCGATGAGCTGGTCGCGTATGCCGTGGGCGATGGCGTTCCAACTGGCGTGGGTGACCGCGGCGATCAGCACGGCCACGACGACGAGCGGCGTCATGCGGTGCGCTCGCGCACGTCCACGATGCGGCCCCGGGCGTACTCCACAAGGGACTTGGGATCCAGCGGGAAGACGGTGTGCGGGGTGCCGGCCGCGGCCCAGACCGTGCCGTGGACGAGCAGGCCGCGGTCGGCCAGCACGCGGGTGCGGGTGCGGTGACCGAAGGGCGGGACGCCGCCGATGGCGTATCCGGTGGTCTCGCGTACGAGGTCGGCGTCGGCGCGGCCGACCTTCGCCGCGCCCAGCTCGGCGCGCACCCGCTCCACGTCGACGCGGGAGGCGCCGTCCATCAGGACGAGCACCGGCTCGCCGTCGGCCGAGAAGACCAGGGACTTGACGATCTGGGCGAGCTCGCAGCCAACGGCGGCGGCAGCCTGGGCGGCGGTGCGGGTGGCGTCGGGGAAGCGGCGGACCTCGACGCTCAGGCCCAACTCCCGCAGTGCTTCGGCGAAGCGGGGGTGGGCCTGGTCGGCGGCGGTTTCGGGGACGGGCGCTGACGCGGAATCGCTCATGCCCCGCACGCTAGCGAAAGCTGTACGGGCCACGCGAGTGAGTTGTGACACGGCCGCCGGACGGCAGTGCGCCGCCCGGCAGCACAG
The DNA here is from genome assembly GCF_020564935.1 of Streptomyces pinistramenti. Lineage (GTDB taxonomy): Bacteria > Actinomycetota > Actinomycetes > Streptomycetales > Streptomycetaceae > Streptomyces > Streptomyces pinistramenti. The sequence goes on along the minus strand of NZ_JAJCXB010000009.1, from coordinate 116,211 downwards.
CGATCAGCCCGCGGAGAGCAGCGCGCGGACCACCGGGCCCGCGTTGGAGCCTCCGTGACCGCTCGCCGGGACGAGCGCCGCCGCCGCGAGGTCGTTGCGGTAGGCGGTGAACCAGGCGTTCGGCTTCTTCTGGTTGTCGACCTCGGCCGACCCCGTCTTGGCGCCGATGTCTCCGCTGAGCCCGGCCATCGGCTCGACGGCGGTGCCGGATGTCGCGGTCGTGTTCATCAGCGACTTGATCGCGGCCGCGGTGTCCGGCTTCATCTTCCGCGGCGCGGTGGCCAGCGTCCGGTGGTCCAGGTCGGGCGAGACGAGGTACGGCTGCCGGAAGCTGCCGGACTGGGCGGTCGCGGCGAGCGAGGCGACGTTGAGCGGGTTCATCCGCACCCCGCCCTGGCCGATCAGCGAGGCCCCCATCTGGGCGTCGCTCTGCACCGGCACGGCGCCGTCGAAGGTGGGGATGCCGGTCTGCCAGTTCAGGCCGATGCCGAAGACGTCCCGCGCTTCCTTCGTCAGGTCGTCGTCGCCGAGGTCCTTGGCCTGCCCGATGAAGGCGTTGTTGCAGGACGCGGCGAAGGACTGCCGGAACGTGCCGTGCGGGAGGGAACTCATGGCGTCGTTGTGGAACTTGAAGCCGCCGACCGTCACGTACTTGGGGCACGGGTGCGGCTTGTCCGGCGAGGTCATGCCCTTGTCGATGAGCATCGCGGCCGTGACGATCTTCATCGTCGAACCGGGGGCGAGCGCGCCGCCGATGGCGACGTTGAAGCCCGTCGCGGGGGAGTGCGCGATGGCCAGGATCTCACCGGTGCTGGGCTTGACGGCCACCGCAGCCGCGCCCTTCTTGGCGTCGACCGACTTCTGCGCCGTCGCCTGGAGCGTGGCGTCCAGCGTGGTCTTCAGGGTGCCGGGCGTGCCCTTGGTCAGCTCCTTGAGCGTCTTGCCGGGCTGCTTGGCCTTCGGGGATCCGTCGCCGTGGTGGACGGCCAGCTCCAGTCCTGGCTTGCCGCCCGCCTTGTCGCCGTACTTCTCCCGCAGGCTCGCCAGGATGCCGGTCAGCTCCGGGTACTCCTTGGCCGTCAGCTCCTTGCCGTTGCGGTCCACGGCCTTGATCGGCGGCGCCTCGGCCTCGCCGGTACGCAGCGAATCGCCCTTGCCCAGGCCCGGGTAGAGCACGTCGGGCGCCCAGCCGACCTGCGGCTTGCCCGTCGTGGTGTCGCGCTTGAGGCGGAGCGTCCCGGTGTACGAGAACGGCGCCTGGTGACCCTTGTAGGCGATCTGCGCGGTGACCGTGTACGGCACCTTCTCGCCGGCCGGGGCGCCTGGTGTGAGCGTGACCTTCGAGAAGTGCGCCTGCTGGGCGAAGGTGCCCAGCGCGCTCTTCGCGGAGCCCGGGTCGTCGGTCAGCTCGGCGGCCTTCGCGGCGTCGGCCGACTGCCAGGCGGTGAGGAACTCCTGGGCCGTGGTGCGGACTTCCTTGGCGTCCAGCGGCCCCGTCTTCACCGGCGGCCGGTTCTCCCCGGCGCCCGCGGCCCGCACCCCCTGGGACGACGACCCGTCGGAGCCGTCGAACAGGACGAACCCGCCGACCACCCCCGCGACCAGCGCCGCCGATCCGCCGATCAGTCCGTACTTCACCTCACGGCGCATGCGTCCGTTCCCCTCCCAGATCCTCGTTCCTGAATACGCACACAAGAACGTGCTTCGCACTCTATGGGACGCGAGAGACCGGAGTGTCTCGATCAGGGCACGGTCGGGTGACGCGCAGTCGACAGCCTGTGACACAGCGGGTGTTGACGTCTCCTACACCCAGCTGTCGAACCACATCCGCTGATGCCACGCCGACTTGGGCAGCGGCAGCCCCGTATAGAGCGGATAGAAGTAGATGAAGTTCCAGACGATCAGCAGCACCAGGACACCCGCGCCCACCGCGCCGACGGCACGCCGCCGTTCCGTCGAGCCCGGCGGGCCGACGATCGCGCCGATCATCATCGCCACCGCCAGGCACAGGAACGGCACGAACACCACGGCGTAGAAGAGGAAGATGGTCCGCTCCTGGTAGAGGAACCACGGCAGATAGCCGGCCGCGACACCGCAGGCGATGGCGCCCGCCCGCCAGTCCCGCTTGAACAGCCAGCGGTAGAGGACGTACAGCAGCGCGAAGCAGGCCGCCCACCACAGCAGCGGGGTGCCCAGCGCCAGCACCTCGCGGGCGCAGCCCTCCGCCGCCGTGCAGCCGTCGTGCCCGGCCTTGGGGTCCTCGTAGAAGTACGAGACCGGGCGGCCCAGGACCAGCCAGCTCCACGGATTGGACTGGTAGGTGTGCGGGGTCGTCAGTCCGGTGTGGAAGGAGTAGACCTCGGTCTGGTAGTGCCACAGGCTGCGCAGCCAGTCCGGCAGCCAGGTCCAGGAACCGCCGCGGCCTTCCGGTGTGGTGGCCCAGGTGCGGTAGTAGCCGCCCTTGGTGGCGATCCAGCCCGACCAGGACGCGAGATACGTGGCGAGGGCGAGGACGACGGTGGAGCCGAAGGCCGGCAGCACGTCGAGCCGCAGCACCGACCGGAACGGCCGCCTGGCCCCCGCCGTACGCCGCGCGCCGACGTCCCACAGCACCGACATCAGGGCGAACGCGGCGAGGAAGTACAGGCCGTTCCACTTCGTGGCCGATGCCAGGCCCAGGCAGAGGCCGGCCGTCAGCCGCCACGGCCGCAGGCCGAGCCGCAGCCGGTCGCCGACCTGCCCGTCGGGCCGCGCCAGGCCGTCCCCGTCGACCGGCAGCGCGGCTGCGAGCCTGGCCCGGGTACGGTCCCGGTCCAGCAGCAGCGCCCCGAACGCGGCCACCGCCCAGAACATCACGATCAGGTCCAGCAGCGCGGTGCGGCTCATCACGAAGTGCAGCCCGTCGACGGCCAGCAGCCCGCCGGCCAGGCAGCCGAGTGCCGTCGACCGCAGCAGCCGCCGCCCGATCCGGCAGACCAGCAGCACCGACAGGGTGCCGAGCAGCGCCACCATGAACCGCCAGCCGAAGGGGTTCATCCCGAACGCCCACTCGCCGACCGCGATCAGCCACTTGCCCATCGGCGGATGCACGACGTACGAGGGATCGGAGTTCAGCAGGATCCGTGCCGGGTGGCCGATCAGCGCGTCGTTGGCGTTCTTGTCCCAGGTGCCCTCGTACCCGAACTGCAGCAGCGCCCAGGCGTCCTTGGGGTAGTACGTCTCGTCGAATATCACCTTGTGCGGGCTGCCGAGGTTCCAGAAGCGCAGCAGCCCGGCGAACAGCGTCACCAGCAGCGGGCCGCCCCAGCCCGACCAGCGGGCCAGCCGGCCGGCCAGCGCGGGCCCCGCGCCGCACACCTCCCACAGCCGAGTCCCCGGCTCGGGGAACGCGGGCACCAGCCGGGTGCGCACATCGGTCTGCGGCCACCCGGCGTACCCGAAGCGGCGCAGCCTGCGCTGCCACGCGGGCGGCCGGCGGGCCTGCTCGTCGGCGCTGCGGGCTACGGCGTCGGTCGCGGTGTCACTGGTCACCCGGCCCATCGTAGGGAAACGGCCTGTGGACGGCGCCGCACGCCGCCCGGCGGGTACCGACGGGTCGGGGCCGCGGCCCGCGGCTGGGAGGATGGGGGAGTGACTGGAACGCTGGTACTTGCAGGGACGCCCATCGGTGAGCTGGCGGACGCGCCGCCGCGGCTCGCCACCGAGCTGGCGGCCGCCGATGTGATCGCCGCCGAGGACACCCGGCGGCTGCGGCGGCTGACGCAGGGGCTCGGCGTCACCCCGACCGGACGGATCGTGTCCTACTTCGAGGGCAACGAAGCGGCCAGGACGCCCGAGCTGGCCGACGCGCTGGCCGGCGGCGCGCGGGTGCTGCTGGTCACCGACGCCGGGATGCCGTCCGTCTCCGACCCCGGCTACCGCCTCGTCGCCGCCGCCGTCGAGCGCGGCGTCAAGGTCACCGCCGTACCGGGCCCGAGCGCCGTACTGACCGCGCTCGCGGTGTCAGGACTGCCCGTCGACCGCTTCTGCTTCGAGGGCTTCCCGCCGCGCAAGCAGGGCGAACGCCTCTCCCGGCTGCGCGAGGTCGCAAACGAGCGCCGCACCCTCGTCTACTTCGAGGCCCCGCACCGCCTCGACGACACCCTCGCCGCGATGGCCGAGGTCTTCGGCGCCGACCGCAGGGCCGCCGTCTGCCGCGAGCTGACCAAGACGTACGAGGAGGTCAAGCGCGGCACGCTCGGCGAGCTGGCGCCGTGGGCGGCCGAGGGCGTGCGTGGCGAGATCACCGTCGTCGTCGAGGGCGCGCCGGACACCGGGCCGCAGGATCTGGGGCCCGAGGAACTGGTGCGCCGGGTGCAGGTCCGTGAGGAGGCGGGGGAGCGGCGCAAGGAGGCCATCGCCGCGGTCGCCGCCGAGGCGAAGCTGCCCAAACGCGAGGTTTTCGATGCCGTCGTTGCGGCCAAGAACGCGGCCAGGACCGCCCCTTCCGCGGGGAAATGATCTCGATCTGTCCTCGGGCGGGTAAATGACTACCCTGGAAGGTAAAGGAAGGGCCGAGCAGTGAGACGTTCTCCCTGCGTAGGGCCAAATCTGGGCCAATAGGTAAGAACGTCAGCTGCACCGCAGCCGGGAAGGGCGTCCACTGGGAGGTGGGACGCACGGTCCCCGGAGACCTTGTCCTGCGGACAAGAGGAGCGGCACATGAGCGACATCGCGGATATCCCCACCACCGGCACCCACCCCGAGCCCAGGACCGAGCCCGCGGCGCACGAGGCGTATGCCTTCGCCTGCATGCGATGCGGATACGGCTGGGAGCAGGCGTACGAGATAGAGCACCACATAGACGCGACCGGTGCCACGCACGTCGTCTACTACGCGGACGGCGAACGGGTGCCGTCGCCCCTGACCAGCCCGAAGTGCGGCAACTGCACCAGCAACGTCGTGCGCATCATGCGTGCGGGCCGGGTCTCGACGGTGTCGCACGCGATGGAGAGCATGTACCAGCGTCACACCGGTCACGCGGCGAAGAAGCCGGTCAGCGAGGCCGAGGCGTCCGCCGAAGCGGAGCGCCCGGTGCGCGGCACCGGCAGCACGGCCGCCGAGAGCGCCGGAGACCACCACTGGCACCTCTCCGACCTGCTGCACCCCTTCCACCACCACCGCAAGTGACGCGATGACCCCGCAGGGCACGCGGCCCGCCGTCCTGCCCTGCGCCCGGACGTGAGGCATGGCCGCGGTCCTCATAGGATCGCGGCCATGGACCGGAATGACGCCCCGCCGCCGCTGCCCGAACCGCTTCGGGTGCCGGTCGCCGACTCGCACACCCACCTCGACATGCAGGCGGGCACCGTCGACGAGGCCCTCGCCAAGGCCGCGTCCGTCGGCGTGACGACCGTCGTCCAGGTGGGCTGCGACCTGGCCGGGTCGCGCTGGGCCGCACAGACCGCCGCCGCCCACGACGCCGTGCACGCCACCGTCGCCCTGCACCCCAACGAAGCGCCCCGCATCGTCCTGGGCGACCCCGACGGCACCCCACGACAGGGCGCGCGTGAGGCCGGCGGCGACGGCGCCCTCGACGAGGCCCTGGCCGGCATCGACGAGCTGGCCGCCCTGCCACAGGTCCGCGGCGTCGGCGAAACCGGCCTCGACCACTTCCGCACCGGGCCCGACGGCATGGCCGCACAGCAGCGCTCGTTCCGCGCCCACATCGAGATCGCCAAGCGGCACGGCAAGGCCCTGGTCATCCACGACCGGGAGGCGCACGACGACGTCCTGCGGATCCTGCGCGAGGAGGGCGCACCCGAGCGCGTCGTCTTCCACTGCTTCTCCGGCGACGCCGAGATGGCCGGGATCTGCGCCGCGGCGGGCTACTTCATGTCGTTCGCGGGCAACGTCACCTTCAAGAACGCCAAGACGCTGCGCGACGCCCTCGCCGTCGCCCCCGCCGAACTGGTCCTCGTCGAAACCGACGCGCCCTTCCTCACCCCCGCGCCGTTCCGCGGCCGCCCGAACGCGCCCTACCTCATCCCCGTCACGCTCCGGGCGATGGCCGAGGTCAAGGGCCTGACCGAGGACGCACTGGCCACCGCGGTCGCGGCCAACACCGCGCGCGCCTTCGGATACTGACCGCGGACGCAGCAGCCGGGCCGCCGGGAGCCGGGTGCCCGCGCGCGGCCGTAAGCTTCAGCGGTGAACGAGCGCAGCGAGCGAACAACGGAAAGGCGCGCACCGTGGGTGACCACGGCGGCGCGCGGCGAGGCTTCGGGATGAGTGAGAGCAGCACCAGCGACGAGTCCGGCCCCCTGCTGGGCCCCGCCGATATCCGCGAGCTGGCCGCCGCGCTGGGCGTGCGTCCCACCAAGCAGCGCGGCCAGAACTTCGTCATCGACGCCAACACCGTCCGCCGGATCGTACGGACGGCCGAGGTGCGGCCCGACGATGTCGTCGTCGAGGTCGGCCCCGGCCTCGGCTCGCTGACCCTGGGGCTGCTGGAGGCCGCCGACCGGGTCACCGCCGTCGAGATCGACGAGGTGCTGGCCGCCGCGCTGCCCGCCACCGTCGCGGCCCGTATGCCCGGCCGCGCCGACCACTTCGCGCTGGTCCACCAGGACGCGATGCAGGTCACCGAGCTGCCGGGGGCCGCGCCCACCGCGCTGGTCGCCAACCTGCCGTACAACGTCGCGGTGCCGGTGCTGCTGCACATGCTCGCGACGTTCCCGACCATCGACCGCACCCTGGTCATGGTCCAGGCCGAGGTCGCCGACCGGCTCGCCGCCCGTCCCGGCAACAAGGTCTACGGCGTGCCGTCCGTCAAGGCGAACTGGTACGCCGAGGTCAAGCGCGCCGGATCGATCGGCCGCAACGTCTTCTGGCCCGCCCCGAACGTCGACTCAGGACTGGTCTCGCTGGTCCGCCGGGCGGCGCCGCCCGAGACCACCGCCACCCGGGACGAGGTCTTCGCCGTCGTCGACGCCGCGTTCGCGCAGCGCCGCAAGACGCTGCGGGCCGCGCTGTCGGGGTGGGCGGGTTCGGCGGCGGCAGCGGAGGCCGCGCTGGTCGCCGCCGGCGTCTCGCCGCAGGCCCGCGGTGAGGCGCTGACCGTCGAGGAGTTCGCGCGGATCGCCGAGCACAAGGGCTCAGGCGGGGCGCCCGGCATCCGCCAGGCCAAGGGGGGCGCGGCATGAGCGCATCGGTCACGGTCCGGGTACCGGCGAAGGTCAACGTCCAGCTGGCGGTCGGCGCCGCCCGCCCGGACGGCTTCCACGACCTGGCCAACGTCTTCCTCGCCGTCGGCCTCTACGACGAGGTCACCGCGACCCCCGCCGACACCCTGCGGATCACCGCCGATGGCCGCGGCGCCGACCAGATCCCGCTGGACCGGACGAACCTGGCCGCCCGCGCCGCCGAACTGCTCGCGGCCCGGCACGGCATCGCGCCCGGCGTCCACCTCCACCTCGCCAAGGACATCCCGGTCGCCGGCGGCATGGCGGGCGGCAGCGCGGACGCGGCCGGTGCCCTGCTGGCCTGCGGCACCCTCTGGTCGACGGGCGCCTCGCGCGAGGAACTCCTGGACATCTGCGCCGAGTTGGGCAGCGACGTGCCGTTCAGCCTGGTCGGCGGGGCGGCGCTGGGCCAAGGCCGCGGCGAGCTGCTGACCCCGCTCACCGTCGGCGGCACCTTCCACTGGGTCTTCGCGGTAGCCGACGGCGGCCTGTCCACCCCCGCCGTCTACCGCGAGTTCGACCGCCTCACACAGGGCACGGACGTCCACGCGCCCGAGGCGTCCGCCGCGGTCCTGACCGCACTGGAGTCCGGCGACGCCACCGCACTCGCCGGCGCGCTCACCAACGACCTCCAGCCCGCCGCCCTGTCCCTGCGCCCCTCCCTCACCGCGACCCTCGACGCCGGCACGGAGGCGGGCGCCCTGGCCGCCCTGGTCTCGGGATCCGGCCCGACGACGGCGTTCCTGGTCAAGGACCCGGAGGCGGCACAGCGGGTGGCGGCAGCCCTGACCGCGTCGGGCACCTGCGGCGCGGTACGCACGGCGGTCTCACCGGCGGTGGGGGCGACGGTCCTCTAGCGACGGTCCACTAGCCGACGAAGTGGTCGAACTCGCCGTTCTTCACGCCGAGGATGAAGGCGGCGAGTTTTTCCGGGGTGGTTTTGACGATGGTGGTGGGGTCGTCGCTTTCGCGTAGGAGTATTTCACCGGCGACTATGGCTGTTTCGAGGCACTGCGTGTTGGAGTTGGAGAAGCTCGACTTCTGCCACTTGATTTCGCTGTTCATTCCCTGACTCTCACGGTTCTTTTGTGACGTGGTGGATAAATCTTCGTGACTCTTCGGGTGTGAGTGCCGCCTGTTCGGCGCGGTCGAGCAGTGTGCGATAGCGGTCGAGGTCGGCGGCTGCATTCAAGAGGCTGTCGCCGACTGCGGTGTCGATGTGAACGGTATCGAGCTGTGGGGCGACGCCGCTCGCGTACATCACTGTCTGTGTCACATCGATGAAGTCCTCGCTCGTGAACGGGATGACCCGGAGGGTCAAGCCGGGGTGCTCGGACATGGACAAGAGGTGTTCGAGCTGCCCGCGCGCAACCTTTCGGCCGCCTACACGCATGCGCAGTGCCGCTTCATGAATGACGGCCAGGAATTTCGGCGGATCATCTCGATCCAAGATTTCCCGTCGCTTCATGCGATGCTCGACGCGGGCCTTCAGCTCGTCGTTGGGAAGCTGCGGAATGGCGCCGGTGAACAGGGCGCGTGCATAGTCCGCGGTCTGGAGAATGCCCGGAAACGTGACGGGCTGTAGATATCGCAGACCTGTGGCGTGGTGCTCAAGCTCAGCGATGTCGAGAAACCCGGGAGCGAGCACGCCGCGATAGTCGTCCCACCAGTGCTGTCCACGGTGCTCGCGCGCGATGGCGCACAACGCCTCGACAAGGGCCTCGTCATCGCAGGCGTAAAAGACGGCGAGCCGGCGGATGCGGTCTTCGCTGACTCCGATGCGCCCTGACTCGATGTGACTGATCTTGGCCTGGTCGGTCGAAACCATCCCCGCCGCCTCTCGGGCGGTCTTGCCCGCGCGCTCACGCAACTTGCGTAGCTCGCACCCGAGTCGAACTTGGCGGGCCGTTGGGTTGTCCCTCGGCGGCATGTCACCTTCCCCTTTTTGCGCACAGTTTCGCGCGTGACGGTGCGGACGGTCCACCCAACCTAGCTAATGCTGGGCGCCAACATTGCTACGGCGCATATTTGCCCCTACGGTCCGAGTAGTGCCGTGCAGCACGCGGGGAACTCCCCAAGTGCCGCCGTCTGCATGCCCGTTGGGCGGCCCGATCCAAGGGGCGTTCCAAGCGTCAACGCGCCGAACGCAGCGCACAGGAAGGTGTAGCCGCATGCCCATTCACCACTTCACCCCCGACGACGTACACGACAGCGCCGAGGAGCTGCGTACCGCGCTCAAGGACAACGGCATCACGCTGCCGTCGCTCGGCATCGACCTGCCCGGATTCGCGGGCAGCTACGGCGTCCCGCTCGTCGCCCTCGGCAACTGCAACGCGGCTACTGCGCGCCAGCTCACCGAGGTTCTGCGTAAGGCAGCCAGTCGTTGAGGCGGCGCCTCGTATACGCCGCCCGGGTGCCGCCCGGCCTGTTCCTCCTGTGCGGCGAGGACCAGCGCCTCGTCCGGCCGTACGTGCCCGCGTACGTACCCGCGTCGGAGGAGCGGCAGTGTCCTGCGGATCAGGACGCCAGACGCCAGGCGCTGGAGGAGGCCGTGAGGACACTCAACGCGTGGTCGTCCGGTGGGGGCGGGCGCTGCTGAGGCCGCCGGTATCCAGCGGCCCCGCCGCTCCCCGTAGGGGCGGGGATCCTTCATCGACCTGTCGGCCCGCAGGTCTCAGGCCCCCACGATCGCCAGCGACACCCCCCACGCCAGGGCGGGCAGGACCACCGCGGCCGCCAGGCAGATCCCGCCCGTCCTACGGCGGCTGCTCAGCCCCGCGACCGTGAGGACGGCGGCGGCGAAACCGGCCGCGAGCGGCAGCGCGCCGACCGTCCGCTGTCCGCCCGGCGAGCAGATGGCACGGGCATCCCCCTCGAAGCAGTTGTCGCCCGCCATCACCAGCAACGGCCCGAACAGCGCCGTCACCCCGGCGAACCCCAGCAGGAGCAGGCCGATGACGACGCGGCCCGCGACGGACGGCACCACGGGTGCGGACCGGTCCCCGGCCGACGGCGGAAGGACGGCGGGCGTCTGCTCATTGCTCATGAGGGCACGCTATGTCCGTCGGGCCCTGCCCGGCATCGGTACGGATGCTCACGTCCGGGCTGAGCCCTTTCCCGCGCCGACTAGGCTGGAACGGTCGATCGATGTGAAGCGCATCGTGGGGAAGCGCAGGAGAGCAATGGCCACCAACCTCGTCAATCTGGAAGCCGTCGGCAAGGTCTACGGGACGCGTGCCCTGCTCGACGGTGTCTCGCTCGGCGTCAACGAGGGGGACCGGATCGGCGTCGTCGGGCGCAACGGGGACGGCAAGACCACCCTGATCCGGATCCTCGCGAAGCTGGAGAGCGCGGACGACGGCCGGGTGACGCATTCCGGGGGCCTGCGCCTCGGGGTGCTGACGCAGCACGACTCGCTCGATCCGGAGGCGACGGTCAGGCACGAGGTCATCGGCGATCTCGCGGACCACGAGTGGGCGGGCAACGCCAAGATCCGTGACGTGCTGACCGGTCTTTTCGGCGGCCTCGACCTGCCGGGTTTCGGGCAGGGTCTGGACACCGTCATCGGGCCGCTGTCGGGTGGCGAGCGGCGCCGGATCGCGCTGGCCAAGCTGCTGATCGCCGAGCAGGACCTGATCGTGCTCGACGAGCCGACCAACCACCTCGACGTGGAGGGCATCTCCTGGCTGGCCCAGCACCTGCGGGCCCGTCGCTCGGCGCTGGTGGTCGTCACGCACGACCGGTGGTTCCTGGACCAGGTCTGTACGCGGATGTGGGACGTGCAGCGCGGTGACGTGCACGAGTACGAGGGCGGCTACAGCGACTACGTCTTCGCGCGGGCCGAGCGGGAGCGGATCGCGGCCACCGAAGAGGTCAAGCGGCAGAACCTGATGCGCAAGGAGCTGGCGTGGCTGCGGCGCGGTGCCCCGGCGCGTACCAGCAAGCCGCGGTTCCGGATCGAGGCGGCGAACGAGCTGATCGCGGACGTGCCGCCGCCGCGGGACACCGCGGAGCTGATGAAGTTCGCCAATTCCCGGCTGGGCAAGACGGTGTTCGAGCTGGAGGACGTCACGGTCCAGGCCGGTTCGAAGGTGCTGCTGAAGCATCTGACCTGGCAGCTGGGCCCCGGCGACCGGATCGGTCTGGTCGGTGTGAACGGCGCGGGCAAGACGTCGCTGCTGCGGGCGCTGGCGGAGGCGGCCCGTTCGCAGGGCGAGCGGCAGCCGGTGGCGGGCCGGGTGGTGGTCGGCAAGACCGTCAAGCTGGCGTATCTCTCGCAGGAGGTCGCCGAGCTGGATCCGGCGCTGCGGGTGCTGGAGGCGGTGCAGCGGGTGCGGGAGCGGGTGGATCTCGGCAAGGGCCGGGAGATGACCGCGGGGCAGCTGTGCGAGCAGTTCGGCTTCAGCAAGGAGAAGCAGTGGACGCCGGTCGGCGATCTGTCGGGCGGTGAGCGGCGGCGGCTGCAGATCCTGCGGCTGCTGATGGACGAGCCGAACGTGCTGTTCCTGGACGAGCCGACCAACGACCTCGACATCGAGACGCTGACGCAGCTGGAGGACCTGCTCGACGGCTGGCCCGGTTCGCTGATCGTCATCAGCCACGACCGGTATTTCGTGGAGCGGACCACCGACCGGGTGTTCGCGCTGCTGGGTGACGCGGCGCTGCGGATGCTGCCGCGTGGCCTGGACGAGTACATCGAGCGCAGGCAGCGGATGAGCGAGGCGGCGGCTCCGGCGCCCGCGCAGGCGGCGGCGCCGAAGAAGGCGGCGGCGGTCAACCGCGCGGCGCAGAAGGAACTCCAGAAGATCGAGCGGCAGTTGGACAAGATCGGTGACAAGGAGGCGAAGCTGCACGCGCAGATCGCCGAGCACGCCACCGACTTCGAGAAGGTCGCGGGTCTGGACGCGCAGCTGCGTGAACTGGCGGGCCAGCGCGAGGAGTTGGAGATGAGCTGGCTGGAGCTGGCCGAGGAAGCCTGAGCCGCGGGGCGCCGGGCCGCGGCCCGGGGGCACCGGCGGCAACCGGCCCCGTGGCCGCCGCATCCCGGTAATCCGGCCGACTTCCGTACCGCGGGGGCGCGTATCGCCCTACGAGCGTGTAGCTTCCCGTGGACGGAGGGGCCCGGCGGGGGCCGGGGGCGGCCCCGCCGGATGGAGAGGGTGCTGGATGGGCGTGCGGCTCATGGTGGTTGACGATCACCGTCTGCTTGCCGAGGCGCTCGCCTCGGCCCTGAAACTGCGCGGTCACCGGGTGCTCGCGGCGGCCGCGCCGTGTGCCGGGGCCGCGGATCTGGTGGTCAGCAGGGCGCCTGAGGTGTGCCTGCTGGGGACGGCCGAGCCGGCCGCGCAGGGCGCGTTCGACCCGGTCGCGCGGATCAAGAGGGAGCGGCCGCAGATCGCCGTGGTGGTGCTGGGCCCGGTGCCCAGCCCGCGGGGGATCGGCGCGGCCTTCGCGGCCGGGGCGTCCGGCTATGTCCGGCACGACGAGCGGATCGAGGGTGTGGAGCGCGCCATGCTGCGGGCGCGGGCCGGTGACGCGGCCGTCGCCCCGCAGCTGTTGCAGCAGGCGTTCGACGAGCTGCTGCATCCGGTGGCGCAGCCGGACGACGAGGGGGCGCGGCTGCTGGCGCTGCTGACCCCGCGGGAGGTCGAGGTGCTGATGCGGGTCGCCGACGGCGAGGACACCCGGCAGATCGCGGCGGGGATGGGGACGGCGCCGAGCACCGCGCGTACGCATGTGCAGCGGGTGCTGATGAAGCTGGAGGTCGGCTCGCGTCTTGAGGCGGCGGCGCTGGCGGCGCGTACGGGGCTGCTGGAGCGGATGGCGGGGGCCGGCGGCTGACCGCGGCCCGGGTGGGCGCCGCGGTCAGCCGTCCCCGCCGTGGGGCCGCTCAGGTCAGTGGGCCGGGGGCCCGTCCGCCAGGTCCTCGCGGATCTCCTCGGCGGTCGGCGGGACGGCCGGCCGCAGCTTGAGCCAGATGAGGAAGAACAGTCCGAGGGCGAGCATGCCCAGGCCCGTCCAGAGGTTGATGTTGATGTCCTGGGCCTTCTTGAGGTCGGCGTCGGATGCCGTGATGCCCGCGATGGTGACGATCACGCCGTAGACGACGAACAGGCCGCCGATGATGCGCCGTACGTCGAAGAGCCGCGCGGCGGTCGCGGACTCGCGTTCCAGTTCCTCGACTTCGTGCTGGTAGTCGCTCATGGGTGCAGTCCTCGGCAGGCTCAGAAGGAGAAGGGGATGTAGCAGAGGGCGGCGAGGACGACCGCGCCCCAGCCCAGCAGGGCCGGCTTGCGGTACCACGCGTCGTCGCCGTCGGCGGGCAGCTCTTCCATGTCGGGGGAGCGTGTGCCGTAGACGAGTCCGGCGAGCTTCTCGGCCGGCTTGGGCTCGGTGAGCAGGGTGACGATCAGCATCACCACGGCGCCGACGACGAAGGCGACGATCGAGGAGACGAAGTTGGCGCCCTGTTCGGAGGGGATGGCGATGATGCCCTGCTTGTAGAGCCAGAAGTAGTTGATCATCGCGGCGGCGGTGCCGGAGAGCAGGCCCCAGAATCCGGCGGCGGCGCTGGTCCGCTTCCAGAACATGCCGATGATGAACACCACGAACAGCGGGACGTTGAAGAAGGAGAACAGCGTCTGGAGGTAGTTCATGATGTTGCTGAAGCTGGACGCGATGAAGGCGGTGCCCATGCCGATCAGCACGCCGACGGCGGTGACCACGCGTCCGGTCTTGAGGTAGTAGCCGTCCGGGCGGCCCTTCTTGAGGTACGCGGCCCAGATGTCGTTGGTGAAAACGGTGTTGAAGGACGACACGTTGGCGGCCATGCCGGCCATGAAGGCGGCGAGCAGGCCGGTCACGGCGATGCCGAGCACGCCGTTGGGCAGCAGGTCGCGCATCAGGACCGGGATGGCGTCGTTGTACTGGAGGCCGTCATCGGACTTGCCCAGTGAGGGCTCCATGACGAGGGCGATCAGGCCGGGGACGACCACGACCAGCGGGATGAATATCTTGGGGAAGGCGGCGATCAGCGGGGTGCGCTTGGCGGCGGAGAGGTTCTTCGCGGACAGGGCGCGCTGCACCTCGGCGAAGTTGGTCGTCCAGTAGCCGAAGCTCATCACGAAGCCGAGGCCGAGCACGATGGTCAGCCAGTTGGCGCCGAGCGGGTTGGCCTCGCCGATGCCGGTGCCCTTCCAGGCGGTCAGGAAGGCGTCGCCGTGCGAGGAGGACAGCGAGTCGGTCAGGCCGTGCCAGCCGCCGACGCGCTTGAGGCCGACGATGGTCAGCGGGATCAGCGCGGCGAGGATGACGAAGAACTGGAGCACTTCGTTGTAGATCGCCGAGGAGAGGCCGCCGATCGTGATGTACGCGAGGACGAAGAAGCCGGCGACGACGATCGCGACCCACTGCGGCCAGCCGAGGAGCGCCTGGAGGACGATCGCCATGGCGTAGAGGTTGACGCCGGCGATCAGCACGGACGAGACGGCGAAGATCACCGACGACAGCAGGTGCGAGGACGGGCCGAAGCGGTGCAGCAGGAATTCCGGCACCGAGCGGACCTTGGAGCCGTAGTAGAACGGCATCATCACCAGGCCGAGGAAGACCATCGCGGGGATGGCGCCGATCCAGTACCAGTGGACGGTGTAGGCGCCGTACTGCGCGCCGTTGGCGGCCATACCGAGGATTTCGGTGGCGCCGAGGTTGGCGGCGACGAATGCGAGGCCGGTGACCCAGGCGGGCAGTGACCGGCCGGAGAGGAAGAAGTCCAGGCTCGTCTTCACGCTGCGCCGGGCGGCGATGCCGATGCCGAGGACGACGGCGAAGTAGAGGGCCAGGATCGTGTAGTCGAGCGCGTTGGTGGGGAGCCGGAGCCCTTCGGCCAAGGTGATCATGTGGGCACTCATTTCCGGGGGTCTGGGGGTGCCCCCCCCGGGACACATCGTTGTGCTCGCGTGGAACGCACAAAAACCTACGCGCGAGGTTCTGGAAACTGAACACTTCTGTTCGTTTCAGTTTGGCCAAGGGAGATCGCGACGGACTGTTTGCCCCGAAAGGCCGGGTAACGTCCGGCTGGAGAGCGCCAAACACCCCTGCGTCGGCGCTGTGTTGACGGCGCTGTTGGGTTGTGCTTCATTGTGTTCGTTTGTGTTTGGTCGCTGGTGAGGAGCTCCCGTGAAGAAGACGACGACCCGGCTTGCGGACGGCCGGGAGCTCATCTACTACGACTCCCGCGCCGCCCCCGCCCGCACCGCCCCCGACCGCCGCCCCCTCGACCCGGTCTCCACCGCGTCCGAGATCCGCCACGACCGGCTGCTCGGCGACGCCGTCGCCATCGCCTCGCACCGCCAGGGCCGCACCTACCACCCGCCGGCCGACGAATGCCCGCTCTGCCCCTCGCGCGCAGGCCGGCTCTCCGAGATCCCCGAGGCCGACTACGACGTCGTCGTCTTCGAGAACCGCTTCCCCTCGCTCGCCGGCGACAGCGGCCGCTGCGAGGTCGTCTGCTTCACCCCCGACCACGACGCGTCCTTCGCCGACCTCACCCCCGCGCAGGCCGCCCTGGTCCTGGACGCCTGGACCGACCGCACCGCAGCCCTGTCCCAACTCCCACAGGTGGCCCAGGTCTTCTGCTTCGAGAACCGCGGCGCCGAGATCGGCGTCACCCTCGGCCACCCGCACGGCCAGATCTACGCCTACCCCTTCACCACCCCCCGCACCGAGCGGATGCTCGCCTCGCTCGCCGCGCACCGCGAGGCCACCGGAGGCCGCAACCTCTTCGACGACGTCCTCGCCGACGAACGCGCCGCAGGCCGCCGCATCGTCCTGGAGGGCGACCACTGGACCGCCTTCGTCCCCTACGCCGCCCACTGGCCCTACGAGGTGCACCTCTACCCCCGCCGCCGGGTGCCCGACCTGACCGCCCTGGACGACGCGGCCCGCACAGAGTTCCCACAGGTCTACCTGGAACTCTTGCGGAGGTTCGACCGGATCTTCGACGAAGGTGACGGCCGGGGACCGCGCACACCCGGCGCCGCCCGCACCCCGTACATCGCCGCCTGGCACCAGGCGCCCGTACGCGCCGCGGACCGCGCCGAGTTCGCGCTCCACCTTGAGCTCTTCACCATTCGCCGTACTCCGGGAAAGCTGAAGTTTCTCGCGGGTTCCGAATCCGGCATGAACGTGTTCATCAACGATGTGCCGCCGGAAGCCGCGGCCGAGCGACTGCGAGAGGTAGCCAGCAAGTGAGCAAGAAGTACCTGGTCACGGGCGGAGCGGGATATGTCGGCAGCGTCGTCGCCGCGCATCTGCTGGAGGCCGGCCACGACGTGACCGTGCTCGACGACCTCTCCACCGGCCACCGCGAAGGCGTCCCCGAAGGCGCCCGCTTCATCGAGGGCCGCATCCAGGACGCCGCCGCGCACCTCGACGCCTCCTACGACGCCGTCCTGCACTTCGCCGCGTTCTCCCAGGTCGGCGAGTCCGTCACGGACCCGGAGAAGTACTGGCGCAACAACGTCGGCGGCACCATGGACCTGCTAGCCGCGATGCGCGCCGCCGGCGTCCGCACGCTCGTCTTCTCCTCCACCGCCGCCACCTACGGCGAGCCGGCGTCCACCCCGATCACCGAGTCCGCCGCCACCGCGCCCACCAGCCCCTACGGCGCGAGCAAGCTCGCCGTCGACCACATGATCAGCGGCGAGGCCGCGGCCCACGGCCTGGCCGCCGTGTCGCTGCGCTACTTCAACGTCGCGGGCGCGTACGGGAGTTACGGCGAGCGGCACGACCCCGAATCGCACCTCATCCCGCTCGTCCTCCAGGTCGCCCAGGGCAAGCGCGCCGCGATCTCCGTCTACGGCGACGACTACCCGACCCCCGACGGCACCTGCGTACGCGACTACCTCCACGTCGCCGACCTCGCCGACGCCCACCTCCTCGCCCTCGAAGCGGCCTCCTGCCCGCCGGCCTCCCGCGCGGGAGGCGCCGCGCGCCGCGTGTCGCCCGGCGAGCACCTCATCTGCAACCTCGGCAACGGCAACGGCTTCTCGGTCCGCGAGGTCATCGAGACCGCCCGCAAGGTCACCGGGCACCCCGTCCCCGAGATCGCCGCCCCGCGCCGGGCCGGCGACCCGGCCGTCCTGGTCGCCTCGGCCCGGACCGCCACCGACCGCCTCGGCTGGCGCCCCACCCGTACCGACCTCGCCGAAATCGTCGCCGATGCCTGGGAGTTCACCCGGCGCCCGGCAGAGTAGACCCGAACCAAGGAGCCCCTCATGACCGCGCACGAAGCCGCCGCACCGGCCGCGGAACACGGCGCCGCGCCCACCGAAGCGGCCTTCCGCGCGGTCCACGGCGCCGCCCCCGCAGGAATCTGGGCGGCGCCGGGCCGGGTCAACCTCATCGGTGAACACACCGACTACAACGACGGCTTCGTGCTGCCCCTGGCCCTGACGCACACCACCATCGCCGCCGCCGCGCCCCGCACCGACGGCATCCTGCGGCTGCACTCGGGCAACGTGGACGGCGGCATCGTCGAACTGCGCACCGACGACCTGCGGCCCGCGCCAAGGGACACTGCGGCGCGAAGCGCCTCCACCTGGGGCGGTGACGGGAGACGGGCGGAAGGCTGGGCCGCCTACCCGGCCGGTGTCGTCCGGGCGATGCGGGAAGCCGGACTGCCGGTCGGCGGCGCCGACCTGCACTTCGACAGCACCGTGCCCACGGGCGCCGGCCTCTCCTCGTCGGCCGCCCTGGAGGTCGTCACCGCGCTCGCCCTCAACGACCTCTACGCGCTCGGCCTCGCCCCGCAGCGCCTGGCCCGGCTGGCGCAGCGCGCCGAGAACGCGTTCGTCGGCGTGCCCTGCGGGATCATGGACCAGACCGCGGCCGCCTGCGCCACCGAAGGCCACGCCCTCTTCCTCGACACCCGCGACCTGCACAGCCGCCAGGTCCCGTTCGACGTGGCCGCCCAGGGCCTGCGGCTGCTGGTCGTCGACACCCGGGTGAAGCACGAGCTGGGGGACGGCGCGTACGCCGAGCGGCGCGCCGGGTGCGAGCGCGGTGCGCGGGTGCTCGGCGTGCCCGCACTGCGCGACGTCCCCTACGCCCAACTGACCGATGCGCTCGCGATGTTGGCGGACGCGCCGGACATCCGTGCGCTGGTGCGGCACGTCGTCACCGAGAACCGCCGGGTCGAAGAGGTCGTCGCGCACCTGGACGCGGGCGACATCCGCGCCATCGGGCCGCTGCTGACCGCGGGCCACGCCTCGCTCCGCGACGACTTCGCGGTCTCCTGCGCCGAGCTGGACCTGGCCGTCGACGCCGCGCTCGCGGCGGGCGCCGTCGGGGCGCGGATGACCGGCGGCGGCTTCGGCGGCTCGGCGATCGTGCTCGTCGACGACGTGCAGGCGGACGCCGTGGACGCGGCCGTCACCGCGGCCTTCGCGGCGGCCGGACATACCGCGCCGCGGATCTTCACCGCGGTCCCAGGACCCGGGGCGCGCCGCCTCGCGTGACACCGGGCGGCGCGCGGGACCGGCCTGCGCGCGGGCGTGAACAGGAGCCGCGCGCCACGAGTTTCGGCATTTTTCCCCCACCGTACGAACCCGTCCGTATGCTGAGATCAGCGCCGGTGGGGGCCGGCGTCGATCAGGGGAGAGCGGTACCCCTCGGCGCCCGACACGGCCGCGGAGGGCGGGTACGGCGTCCGGGGCGGGGTAACCATGTCGGCACGGCGGCGGCCGTGCAGTTGCGGTGAACTGTCCCCCGGGCCCCGTGCCCGCTAAGGTCCGTTCCCCGAGACAGGGGGTCTTCGTGCAACGCATCCGGGTACTGGTGGTCGACGACCACCGCATCTTCGCCGAATCCCTGGCCGCCGCACTGGCGGCAGAGGCGGACGTCTGCGTGGCGGCGGCAGGCAGCGGCCACGCCGCGCTGCGCACCCTCGACCGGTCGGCCGCCGAGGGCCGTCCCTTCGACGTCCTGCTGGCCGACGCCGACCTCAACGGCCCCGCGCCCCAGCTGACCGCGGTGCCTCCGCAGCCCGCGGCCCGGGACGGCGCCGTACGTGCCACCGCCTTCGACGGCATCACCCTGGTCTCCGCGGTCAGCGCGAGCCATCCCGCGCTGCGCACGGTCGTCCTCGCCGAACGCGACGACCCGCGCCGCGCCGCGGCCGCCCTCCTGGCGGGCGCCCAGGGCTGGGTCGCCAAGGACTGCTCGCTCTCCAGGCTGCTGTCCGTCATCCGCGGCGTGCTGCGGGAGGAAACGCATCTGCCGCCCGCCCTGCTGACCGGCGTGCTGCGCGAGCTGACCGCGGCCCGCAAGCACCGTACGGAGAGCGAGCGGCTGGTGGAGTCGCTGACCCCGCGCGAGCGCGAGGTGCTGCGCTGCATGGTGGCGGGCCTGGGCCGCAAGGCGGTCGCCGAGCGGCTCTTCCTCTCCCCGCACACCGTTCGCACCCACATGCAGAACGTCCTCGGCAAGCTCGGCGTGCACTCCACCCTGGCCGCCGTGGCACTGGCCCGCCGCGCCGGGGTGGGCCCCGTGGAGCCGACCGCAGCCGCGCCCGTGTCGCTGCGGTAGGGAAGCTCAGGACAGGCCGGTCAGCCGCCCTGCCCCACCGCGGTGAGGACCGCGACCCCCCGGGCGGCCAGCGTGACCCGCTCCACGGCCGCCGCGTCCCCGGCCAACGCGTCCCGCATCGGCTCGGGCAGCGCGACATCGGCCGTCGTGCCCCCGTGGTTGAGCAGGAACAGGAACCGCCCGCCCGCGCCCTCCCTGACCGCCGCCTGCACTCCGTCGGGCAGCCCCGGCAGGACGGGCAGCACGCCGGCCGCCTCCCGTACGTCGTCCCACAGGGCCCGCAGCAGGGCCGGTTCGAGGCGGGTGCCGACGTACCAGGCGGTGCCGCGCCCGTAGCCGTGCCGGGTCACCGCGGGCCGCCCCGCGAGGTCGCCCTCGGTGAACTGGGCCACGGCCTCGGCCCCTTCGAGGTCGATCGCCTCCGACCACAGGTCCGCCCGCCCCGTGTAGCCGCCGCCCACCGCGACGGACACTCCGGCGGCCAGCGGCCAGAACTCCTCCACCCGCAGGCCCAGCAGCTCGCGCAGTGGCGCGGGGGCGCCGCCGGGGTGCACCCGGTCGTGGGCGTCGACGATGCCGGAGAAGAACGACACGACCAGCCGCCCGCCGTCGCGTACGTATCCGGTCAGCCGCCGCGCGTCCTCGGCGGTCAGCAGATACAGGTGTGGGACGACGACCATGCGGTAGCCGGTCAGGTCGCGTCCCGGCGGCACGATGTCGCAGGCCACACCGGCCTCGAACAGCGGGCGGTAGTGCTCCAGCGTGAGCTGCGCGAGGTCGAGCGCGGTCGACGGCTTGGAGTCCAGCTCCAGCGCCCACCAGCTGTTCCAGTCGGCGAGCAGCGCCACGTCGGCCCGCGACCGCGTCCCCGCGATCTCCGGTACGGCGGCCAACTCGCGCCCCAGAGCGGTGACTTCGCGGAAGATGCGGGTGTCGGTCCCGGCGTGCGGCAGCATCGCCGAGTGGAATTTCTCCGCCCCGCCCAGCGACTGCCGCCACTGGAAGAACAGCACCGCGTCCGCCCCCTGTGCCACCGCCTGCCAGCTCCACAGCCGCATCGTGCCGGGCGGCTTGGGGCCGTTACGAGGCCGCCAGTTGACCGCGCCGGGCGCCTGTTCGAGGAGCAGCCAGGGCCGCCCGCCGCCCGCCGAGCGCATCAGGTCGAAGGCGTAGCCGGCCCGGATGTGGTCGTCGGGCACGTGCGGGTCCTGGTAGAAGTCCAGCGCCATCGTGTCCAGGTGCGGCGCCCAGGCGAACGCGTCGACGGGCTTGTGCTGCGGCATCAGGTTGGTGGTCACGGGAATGGCGGGCGAGAGGCGGTCCAGCACGTCCTTTTCGGCCAAATAGCAGGCCCGCAGCGCCTCGTCGCCGAACCGCAGGTAGTCCAGCTGCTGGGCGGGGTTGGGGAAGGTGGGTGCGGTGCGCGGCGGCAGCACCTCGTCGAAGTCGCCGTACGCCTGCGACCAGAAGGCCGTCGACCAGGCGGCGTTGAGCGCGTCGACGGTGCTGTAGCGGTCCCGCAGCCAGCGCCGGAAGTCGGCGGCTGACACCTCGCAGAAGCACTGCCGGGTGTGGCAGCCGTACTCGTTGCCGATGTGCCACAGGGCGAGCGCGGGATGTCCGGCGTAGCGGGCGGCGAGCTGCTCGACGAGGCGGACGGCGTGGCTGCGGTAGACGGGGCTGGAGGGGCAGTAGTGCTGCCGGGCGCCCGGCCAGCGCCGCCGCCCGTCCGCGTCCTCGGGCAGCATTTCGGGGTGCGCGTGGCTCAGCCACGGCGGCGGGGACGCGGTCATCGTCGCCAGGCAGACGTCGATGCCGGCCCCGGCGAGGCCGTCCATGACCCGGTCGAACCAGCCGAAGTCCCATACGTCGGGCCGGGGCTGGACCCTGGCCCAGGAGAAGATCCCGGCGGTGACCATCGAGACGCGGGCCGTCCGCATCAGCTCCAGATCCTCGGCCCACACCTCCTCGGGCCACTGCTCGGGGTTGTAGTCGCCGCCGAATCGGATGCCCATCGGACCCCCTGGGTCGGATCCGGCGGGCCGTGGCCCTGCCGGTTGAGGATGCAGGCTCAGCTCCGGCTCAGCATTCAGCCTCCGGCGCCCGGCTTCAAGGCGTGGCGCGGGCCGGGGCCCGATGTTCAGGAAGAGTTCTTGTAGACGCTCCAGCCGCCGTCCACCACCAGGCTCGCGCCGGTCACGAACGACGCCTCGCCGGACAGCAGGAACGCGATGGCCGCGGCGACCTCCTCGGGCCGGCCAAGGCGCCGCGCCGCGGTCTCCCCAGCGCTGGCCCGCCGCTCCTCCTCGCCGATGCCGTCCCAGGCGGCGGTGAGCACCGGCCCCGGCAGCACGCTGTTGACCCGCACCTCGGGCCCGTACTCGACGGCCAACTGGCGGGCAAGACCGGTCAGTCCGGCCTTGGACGCGGCGTACGCGGGCCGTCCCGGCAGCCCGATCAGGGCGTGCACGGACGAGGTGAGCACCACGGATCCGGCCCGCTCGCGCAGATCGCCGAGGGCGGCGCGGACGCCGAGGAAGGAGCCGGTGAGGTTGACCGCGAGCTGCCGTTCCCAGTCCGCGAGCGGAGTGTCGTCCGCGGCCGCCACGTACGGCAGGAACGCGTTGCTGACCAGCCCGTCGACCGGTCCGTACCGCTGCCGCGCGGCGTCCACGGCACGCTGCCAGCCGTCCTCGCTCGCCACGTCGCAGTGCTCGAACGAGGCCAGCCCGCCGGCCGCCCTGATCCGCCGCGCGACGTGCTCGCCGCGCGGGTCGTCGATGTCCAGCAGCAGCACCGCGGCGCCCTCGGCCGCCAGCCGGTCGGCGGTGGCCGCCCCGATACCGGCGGCGGCACCGGTCACCACGACCGTACGGCCCTGGAACCGCCTGCCGAAGGGGCCACCGGATACCGGGTGTGGTGCGCGCGGACTCATGGCGCGATCCAAGCCCACCGGACGGCGCCGGGCAAGGGGCCGTCAGAGCGGGAGGCGGCCGTTCCGGGCGGCGGGCAGGAGTCGGACGGGGGCGCTGCCGGACCCGCACGGCTCCCGGGGCGGCCGGGTTGCGGTTCGGGCACCGGTGGCACCCCGCCGCTCACCCCGGAATGTTGTCGAAGGGTCCGGTCAACCGGCGCAGCAGACCGGCCAGTTCGGCGCGCTGCTGGCGGGAGAGTTCGGCGAGAATGGCGCGCTCCTGGGTGAGGAGTCCGGCCAGTGACTCGTCGGCCTTGTCGCGGCCTGCCGGGGTCAGCCGGACCAGCACGCCGCGCCGGTCGCTGGGGTCGGGCAGCCGCTCGACGAGGTCCTTCTTGGCGAGCCGGTCGATGCGGTTGGTCATCGTCCCGGAGGTCACCAGCGTCTGCGTCAGCAGCGCGCCGGGTGAGAGCTGGTACGGTGCGCCGGCCCGTCGCAGGGCGGTGAGCACGTCGAACTCCCAGGGTTCGAGGCCGACCTCGGAGAAGGCGATGCGGCGGGCCCGGTCGAGATGCCTGGCCAGCCTGGAGACTCGGCTGAGGACCTCAAGTGGTTCCACGTCGAGGTCCGGGCGCTCTCGGCGCCATGCTGCGACCAGTCGGTCGACCTCGTCCTCCATGACGATCAGTGTAAAGGGTCTGTCGACATGAAGTCTCTTGACGTCGAGATATATTTTCGCCGACTATTGGGCATGTCGGCGGGAACCCGTGATTCCGGCGGGTTGGCCTGAACCGAACCCGCGACGGCCCAGTACCGGCCCTGTACCAGCAGAGGGGTTTTGCCCATGCACGTTGCACCCACCTGGGATCCACAGCAGTACCTGCGGCACGCCGGGCACCGCACCCGCCCGTTCCGCGACCTGCTCACCCGCATACCGGAGCTGCCTGCGGCCGGCCGTCCCGCCCGCATCGCCGACCTCGGCTGCGGCCCCGGCAACGTCACCGTCCTCCTCGCCGACCGCTGGCCCGACGCCCACATCACCGGCCTGGACAGCTCGCCCCACATGCTCGAACAGGCCGCTTCCTACGCCGGACCGACCCCCGGCGGCGGCCTCATCGACTTCGGCCCCGCCGACGCCACCGACTGGGCCCCCACGGAGCGCTACGACCTGATCGTCTCCAACGCGGCGCTCCAGTGGGTCGTCAACCACCCCGACTCCTTCGGCCGCTGGATCGACGCCCTCACCCCCGGCGGCACCTTCGCCTTCCAGGTGCCGGGCAACTTCACCTCGCCCAGCCACGCCCTGCTCGGCGAGCTGTGCGACGCCCCCGAATGGCGCGCCCGCCTCGGTGACCACGGCCGCCGCTACGTCCACATCCTCGAACCCGTCGGCTACCTCGAACTCCTCACCGACCTCGGCTGCACGTCCGACGTCTGGGAAACCACCTACGTGCAGATGCTCCAGGGCGAGGACCCGGTCCTCGACTGGGTCAAGGGCACCGCCCTGCGCCCCGTCCTCACCGCCCTCGCCGACGACCTGCCCGCCCGCGACGAATTCCTCTCCCAATACCGCGACCTGCTGCGCAAGGCATACCCGCCCGGCCGCCACGGCACGGCCTTCCCCTTCCGCCGCATCTTCGCGGTCGCACGCAAGCCGTGAGCGGGGGATCCACGCCCCGCCGGCCGTAATCCGCCCACCAGGAGGTGTGCCGTGATCACCGGACTCGACCACATCCAGCTCGCGGCACCCCCGGGCAGCGAACCCGCCCTACGGGCCTTCTACGCCGGCACCCTCGGCATGACCGAAGTCCCCAAGCCCCCGGCACTCGCCGCCCGCGGAGGCTGCTGGTTCCGGTCCGGCACGGCCCACCTCCACCTGGGCATCGACCCCGACCACCACCCGTCCCCCAAGGCCCACCCCGGCATCCGCGTCCACGACATCACCGCCTTCGCCGCCCGCCTCACCACCACCGGCACCCCCATCACCTGGGACGACAACCTCCCGGGCCACCGCCGCTGCTACGCCATCGACCCGGCGGGGAACCGACTGGAGTTCCTGGAAGCGACAGGCACCGTCACGGAATAGGCTCTTTACGGCTCAGCGTCTCCGGGAAATGCTCCAGGAAATCATCCATATCGGGCACGAGCAATGTCCCCCACGAACCGTCCGCAAACCCGAACTGGACGTCCTTGGAACTGTCCCGCAGTCGGGTCCAGGAAAGCGCGGCACGCGGAAATTCCGCTCCCAACTCCACCGCATCTCCCAGCTTTCCCGACACGCGCCGGGACTGTACGTACACAAACCGCATCCGGTCGCCGGCCAGGGCCACCGCCGTGGTCACCCCCGATGCGCTGTGCGGCTGACCGGCCGCCAGCCACTGCCCGGCCAGGCTGTCCCAGGTGCCGAAGAACGCCCCGTTGCCCGCCTGCCGCTGCTTCCGTACCGCAAGGTCGTCGGTGGCCTTGGTGGGCGCCAGGGCCGGCACATCATTGGTCAGGATCCCGAAAAGAACACTTCCGAGCCTCACCAAAGGCGCGCAGGCCCCGCCGTGCCCCACCAGAACTTCAGGTCTCCTCGCCCGCGGCACGTAGCCGGCGGCCTCGCCGCTGTTGGTGCCGGTCCGGTCAACGGCGAAACCACCGGCGAAGGCCCCACACCCCCCGCTTTCCAGGGCCTCCACAATTTTTCGCTCCAGCTTGTCCCACATATATGCCAACCCCTTGAAATGTCGTCATCGGAATGCCAGAGGTGCGGCAGGCGGAATGAGGTACCAAGCCACGTTCCCTGCCGTGACATGGTCATCCCCTGCTGCCGGCGCCGTCAGCCGAACAGTGAATCAACGGCCGTGGCAACGCGGCTGCACGGGGACTTCACCACGGCCGTGAGTGCGCCCTCCGCCGCCTCTGCGGACA
The DNA here is from genome assembly GCF_020564935.1 of Streptomyces pinistramenti. Lineage (GTDB taxonomy): Bacteria > Actinomycetota > Actinomycetes > Streptomycetales > Streptomycetaceae > Streptomyces > Streptomyces pinistramenti. The sequence goes on along the minus strand of NZ_JAJCXB010000009.1, from coordinate 90,576 downwards.
CCATGAAGGTGAAACCCAATGACCGCTGTGGCGCGGAATCTCCGGCCAGCGCACGTATTCCCTGGCCCGCTCCCGCAGATTCTGTCTGCCACCCCTGGGCGGTGAACGACGCGGTGATCCGGGAGAGCGCATCCGGGAGAGCACTGGTCTCCACCCCGGAGACACGCCAGTTGTGCTGGGCAGAACAAGAGGTGCGCAGCCCCTTGCCCCAACACGCTTCGCAGGTAATCGAGTTGACCTTTCCGTCTCCGTCCACGCGCCCGCGCAGTGCGACCACGTCCAGCAGGCGACTGGAGTGCCAGTACAGCTCCTGCTCCACCACAGGGTCCGGCGCCGTGGCCGCCGCCGGGCCGCCCTGCCGGATGGCCCGGTAATCCTCGATCTCCTGGTCCGTGCCCCAGTCGATGGTTTTGAGGATCTCGGCGAACAGTTCGGAGTGCAGGCCCCAGGCATCTGCCGACGGGCTGTCGAGCGCGAAGATCAGCATTTCCCGGCTGCCGGGCAGGGGGATGTACACCTGGATCTGCGACTGCCGGACAGGGAGATCCTGGCCGGTGGGCGACACCCCCGCGGCAAGAACGAAATCCGATGAGCCGATGCGGGTGAATGCGGGTCCGCAAGGCAGTTCCACCCGCCGGTAATCATCCTGCGGGTGTTTGCGCTCAAGGAGTTCGTGGAGTTGCCGCAGCAACCGCTCGTCATCCTCGCTCTCGTGCGGTACCTGACTGACGACGATGGTGGAGGCGCTGGGCTGACCATCCGATTCGAGGACACAGAGACCGGCATAGATCACATCGGCTTCCGCCATCGGCTCCAGCTGCGCGCCGAGCATGAGCGCGAAGAGGTACTGATCGTCCACCGAGTGGTCGGGCAGAAGCTCCGTGGCCAGTGCGTGCAGGCGTTCCGCGGCGGTGTCCGCGTCCGGCGCGTCCACCGGGAGCTCGCGGATGAAGGGCGGCATGATCCAGCCTATGTGCAGCCGGGAGGGCTGCCGCTCGGGCGGCAGCACTGTTGCTGTTCCGCCGTCTTCGGCGACTGCGTACGACACCTGTTGATCTCTTCTCTGCTCAGGCTGCCAGGGTCTTGTGGAACTGCTGACCGGACGGCCCCGGCGCGACCGTCTGCTTGTCGCCGCCAAGATGTTCCGCAACCTGATGGACAGTGCCGTTGACCGTGGAGCCGCCCTTGATGACCAACTGCGTGGCGGCCTGTGCCTTGTCCGAGAGCTGAGCCGCTTCACCGAACGATTTCTTCAGCCCCAAGTTGACCGCCCTCATGCTCAGCGGCTGCCCGAGCCCCTTGGCGATCTCCTCGGCCGTTCTCGCGCCACCCAGCCCCCGGCCGGCCGAGCCCAGTTTCCCCAAGAGACTCGCGCCCTTGGCAGCTCCCTTGAAGCCCGCGGTGGCACCCTTGGCCAGGCCCCCCACACCCGGAATCACCCCCAGCGCATCCAGCCCGATCTTCCAGCCAGGCGTGCCGTTGCCCCGCGCGTTTCCCATCCAGTGGCCGGCCATCGCACCGGCCGCGCAGGCCGCGGAAGCCCCACCGAGCAGAGCGCCGACGACCTGGCCGCCGACCGGTACCACCTGGCAGGCCAGGGCGGCTGCGGCCAGGCCCGCCGAAATGGTCGACAAGAGGTCGGCATGGTCGACGAGCCAGTCCTTGAACTCCCGCCAGCCTTTTTTGAGGCCGTCGACGGCCCGCTTCCACCAGTGAATGTCCGGTGGGCGGTTCTCCGAGGCTTTGAGGATGGCGCGCTCGGCTTCACCGGCGCGGTCCTTCCACTGGGACCGGATGCGCTCCGCTTCGCGGACGAGGTCGTCGAGTTTGTCCTTGGAATGCTTCGACCTGTCGGACGCCGCATCCATCTCGTCGTTGATCCTCTTTGCCTTCTCGGGCTCCATGGGCCGGCCGAAGTACGGTAGGTACTTCTGATAGAGGTCGTTGTAGTGATCGTGGTCCGCATCTGCCTGCTTACGGGCCGAGGCTGCCTCCGTCTCGATCTTGCCTGCCTTGTCCTGGAATTCCTGGAGATGCGTGTGCCAGCCGCGTAGCGCCTTGGCGCAGTCGTGCATGGAATCGGTGCCCTGTTTGAGGAATTTCGGAAGCTCGCCAAGTTTCTTCGCGAAATTCTGGGCTGCTTCTCCCTCCCAGGCACCGTCGCTCTTGCCGACGGTCTTGAGGAGGTGATCCAGTTCGTCCAGTTCGTCACCGACGGATTTCACGTCGGACGCCAGGGCTTGGATCGCGTGCAGGTCTCCCTTTGCGGGGTTGAACCCGACGCCGGGCCAGGCCGAGTCGTCTTCGATGAACATGCTGCGCCAAGACATGGATGCCCCTCCGGACCGATCTTCTTGCTGATTCCGCAGTTACTTCTTGCCGAGCATCTTGGCGTTCTCTTCTTCGCCCGCCTTGTATGCATCCAGCGTCGTCCCAAGTTTTTCGTGGATGTCTTTGGCGGCGTCCGCGATGCGCTTGATGCCATCGCCCCATTGGTCCTGGAACTCATCGCAGGCATCATCCAGGCCGTCGGTGCCCAAAGCCTTCGGCCCCACCTTGTTCAGGCGTCGCTGAGCGTCCCGCATGCGTTCGTCTGCATGCGCGAGCTTGTTCAGCATTTCTTGTATGCGGCCGACGTCGATTTTGAAATCGGTGGACATGTCTGATTTCCTCGTGCTCGCCCGGTGTTTTCGACGACGGTCGAATGAGGGGTCAGTGCAGGGGTGCCGTGCCCGATGTCGACGTCGCTGTCACCGTATCGTGATGAGCGGCGTGACCTGCATCGAGGCATGTTGATATTCGGCCAAGAGGGAGCCGCAATGGGCCCGGAAAGGGAGTTGGATGGGCGACATCGCGGGAAATCCGAGATGTCGCCCATGACCGGTTATCCGGGAAATGAAAAGTTTTCCTCCGAGGCCGCCAACGCCTCACCCACAAGCGCCCCGCCCTCAGTTCTTCCGATGGCCGATCAGCCGGGGCTTCGCCTCCAGGCCGTCGAGGCCGTGCCAGGCGAGGTTGACGAGGTGGGCGGCGACCTCGGCCTTCTTGGGCTTGCGGACGTCGAGCCACCACTGGCCGGTGAGGGCGACCATGCCGACGAGGGCCTGGGCGTAGAGGGGGGCCAGTTTCGGGTCGAAGCCGCGGGCCTTGAACTCCAGGCCCAGGATGTCCTCGACCTGGGTGGCGATGTCGCTGATGAGGGACGCGAAGGTGCCCGTCGACTGGGCGACGGGGGAGTCGCGCACCAGGATGCGGAAGCCGTCGGTGAAGGTCTCGATGTAGTCGAGGAGCGCGAACGCCGCCTGTTCGAGCAGCTCACGAGGGTGGCCGGCGGTCAGCGCGCCGGTCACCATGTCCAGCAGCCGGCGCATCTCGCGGTCCACGACCACCGCGTAGAGGCCCTCCTTGCCGCCGAAGTGCTCGTAGACCACGGGCTTGGAGACGCCGGCCTTCGCGGCGATCTCCTCGACCGACGTGCCCTCGAAGCCGCGCTCGGCGAAGAGGGTGCGACCGATGTCGAGCAGCTGCTCACGGCGCTCCGCTCCGGTCATCCGGACGCGGCGGGTCCGCCTGGTACCCGCGCCGGAGGAGGTTCCCTTGCTGCCGTTGCTCACGCTGCTGCCGTCGATCGCCACCCGTCAATCATGCCGCCTGGGTCGCCTTCTGCTTGCGCCGGGCATCGATCCGGGACGCGTTCGGCCACCGCACGTCGTACGCCCAGCCCGCCTTCTCGAACCAGCGGATCAGCCGGGCGCTGGAATCCAGCTGCCCCTTCAGCACGCCGTGACGCGCGCACGTCGGGTCCGCGTGGTGCAGGTTGTGCCACGACTCACCGCAGGAGAGGACCGCGAGCCACCACACGTTCCCGGAACGGTCACGGGACTTGAACGGCTGCTTGCCGACCGCGTGGCAGATGGAGTTGATCGACCACGTGACGTGATGCAGCAGCGCCACCCGGACCAGGGAACCCCAGAAGAACGCGCTCAGCGCACCCGCCCAGGACATCGTCACCAGGCCGCCCACCAACGGCGGAATCAGCAGCGACACCGTCGTCCAGACGATGAACTGCCGGGAGACCGCCCGGATCGCCGGATCCTTGATCAGATCCGGCGCGTACTTGTGCTGCGGCGTCTGTTCCTCGTTGAACATCCAGCCGATGTGCGCCCACCACAGGCCCTTCATCAGCGCCGGCACCGTCTCGCCGAACCGCCACGGCGAATGCGGGTCGCCCTCCGCGTCCGAGAACTTGTGGTGCTTGCGGTGATCCGCCACCCAGCGCACTAGAGGCCCCTCCACCGCCATCGACCCCATGATCGCCAGCGCGACGCGCAGCGGCCGCTTCGCCTTGAACGCGCCGTGCGTGAAATACCGGTGGAAGCCGATCGTGATGCCGTGGCAGCCGACGTAGTACATCGCCACCATCAGCCCCAGATCCAGCCAACTCACCCCCCATCCCCACGCCAGCGGCACCGCGGCCAGCAGCGCCAGGAACGGCACCGTGATGAAGAGCAGCAGGGTGATCTGCTCAAGGGAGCGCTTGCTGTCACCGCCCAGCGTCGCGGACGGCAGCGGTGCGCCGGCCGGTGTGGGTGACTCTTCGACGGCTTCTGGACCAGCGGTCATGTTGGTGTCCCTCGTCGGGGGCTCGGGGCACGGCTACGGCTACGGGACCGTAACCTACGGTCTCGTAAGTATGGCAGCGCCGAGGCCGCGGGCAAGGCCGTGACAGGCCCGTACCCACCACGCGGACACCCCTACCCCGACACCCGCAAAGCCGTGACCTGCGACCACTGCCCCGGCCCCGGGCCCCACCCGCACAGATGCCCACACAGCGGACGGTGTGACGACCCTCCGAACGGGAGACCTATCCTGGGGGCGTCGGACAGCGCGGTCCGCACCCCGCCCACAAAGCCCAGACGTGCCCACCCGTCACCCGCCACCCCGCAGGAGACGCGGGCGCCGCCCCCAGGGAGCGCCGTCCGCCCCCTGGAAACCGTCGCGGTGTGACGCCCCCTCCTGAAGAGCTGCAAGGAGCCGCACCTGTGAGCAGTGCCGACAACACCTCCGCCGCCGAGCCCACGTCCAGCGGAAACGGCCGGGCCAACGGCCTTGCCGCCGAGGGCGAGCGCAGCGACAACATCGCCCTGCGCGCCGACATCCGCCGTCTCGGCGACCTCCTCGGCGAGACCCTCGTCCGCCAGGAAGGGCAAGAACTCCTCGACCTCGTCGAACAGGTCCGCGCCCTGACCCGCTCCGACGGCGAGGCCGCCGCCCGGCTCCTGGGCGACACCGACCTCGCCACCGCCGCCAAGCTGGTCCGTGCCTTCTCGACCTACTTCCACCTCGCCAACGTCACCGAGCAGGTCCACCGCGGCCGCGAGCTGCGCGCCAGGCGCGCCGCGGAAGGCGGCATCCTCAGCCGCACCGCCGACATGCTCAAGGACGCCGACCCCGAACACCTCCGGGAGACCGCCGCCCACCTCGGCGTACGCCCCGTCTTCACCGCACACCCCACCGAAGCCGCCCGCCGCTCCGTCCTCACCAAGCTCCGCAAGGTCGCTGAACTCCTCGACCACACGGACATCACCGAGCGCCGCCGCACCAACCTCCGCCTCGCCGAGAGCATCGACCTCATCTGGCAGACCGACGAACTGCGCGTCGCCCGCCCCGAGCCCACCGACGAGGCCCGCAACGCCATCTACTACCTCGACGAACTCGGCCGCGGCGCCGTCGGCGACGTCCTCGAAGACCTCGCCGCCGAACTGGAGCGCGCCGGCACCGAACTCCCCGCCGGCACCCGCCCGCTGACCTTCGGCACCTGGATCGGCGGCGACCGCGACGGCAACCCCAACGTCACCCCCCAGGTCACCTGGGACGTCCTGATCCTCCAGCACGAACACGGCATCACCGACGCCCTGGAGCACGTCGACGAACTGCGCGGCGCCCTCTCCAACTCCATCCGCAACTGCGGCGCCACCGACGCACTCCTGGAATCCCTCCAGCGCGACCTGGAACTCCTCCCCGAGATCAGCCCCCGCTACAAGCGGCTCAACTCCGAAGAGCCCTACCGCCTCAAGGCCACCTGCATCCGGCAGAAGCTCGTCAACACCCGCGACCGGCTCGCCGGCGACACCCCGCACGTCCCCGGCCGCGACTACCTCGGCACCGCCGAACTCCTCGACGACCTCGCCCTCATCCAGACCTCGCTGCGCGCCCACCGCGGCGGCCTGGTCGCCGACGGCCGCCTGGAACGCACCCTGCGCACCATCGCCGCCTTCGGCCTCCAGCTCGCCACCATGGACATCCGCGAACACGCCGACGCCCACCACCACGCACTCGGCCAGCTCTTCGACCGCCTCGGCGAAGAATCCTGGCGCTACGTCGACATGCCCCGCGACTACCGCCGCAAGCTCCTCGCCAAGGAACTGCGCTCCCGCCGCCCCCTGGCCCCCACCCCGGCCCCCCTCGACGAAGCCGGCGCCAAGACCCTCGGCGTCTTCCGCACCATCCTCAAGGCCAAGAAGACCTTCGGACCCGAGGTCATCGAGTCGTACATCATCTCCATGTGCGCCGGCTCCGACGACGTCTTCGCCGCCGCCGTCCTCGCCCGCGAAGCCGGCCTCATCGACCTGCACGCCGGCTGGGCCAAGATCGGCATCGTGCCGCTCCTCGAAACCACCGACGAGCTGAAGATCGCCGACCTGCTCCTCGACGAAATGCTCTCCGACCCCTCCTACCGACGCCTGGTCGCCCTCCGCGGCGACGTCCAGGAAGTCATGCTCGGCTACTCCGACTCCTCCAAGTTCGGCGGCATCACCACCAGCCAGTGGGAAATCCACCGCGCCCAGCGCCTGCTGCGCGACGTCGCCCACCGGCACGGCGTACGCCTGCGCCTCTTCCACGGCCGCGGCGGCACCGTCGGCCGCGGCGGCGGCCCCTCCCACGACGCGATCCTCGCCCAGCCCTACGGCACCCTCGAAGGCGAAATCAAGGTCACCGAACAGGGCGAGGTCATCTCCGACAAGTACCTCGTGCCGTCCCTGGCCCGCGAAAACCTCGAACTGACCGTCGCCGCAACGCTCCAGGCGTCCGCCCTGCACACCGAACCCCGCCAGTCCGACGAGGCACTCGCCCGCTGGGACGCCGCCATGGAAACCGTCTCCGACGCCGCCCACGGTTCCTACCGCAACCTCGTCGAAGACCCCGACCTGCCCGCCTACTTCTTCGCCTCCACCCCCGTCGACCAGCTCGCCGAACTCCACCTCGGCTCCCGCCCCTCCCGCCGCCCCGACTCCGGCGCCGGGCTCGACGGACTCCGCGCCATCCCCTGGGTCTTCGGCTGGACCCAGTCCCGCCAGATCGTCCCCGGCTGGTACGGCGTCGGCACCGGCCTCAAGGCCGCCCGCGAAGCCGGCCTCGGCACCGTCCTCGACGAAATGCACGAACACTGGCACTTCTTCCGCAACTTCCTGTCCAACGTCGCCATGACCCTGGCCAAGACCGACCTGCGGATCGCCCAGCACTACGTCGACACCCTCGTCCCCGACGAGCTCAAGCACGTCTTCGACGTCATCAAGGCCGAGCACGAACTCACCGTCGCCGAAGTCCTGCGCATCACCGGCGAGAGCGAACTCCTCGACTCCAGCCCGGTCCTGCGCCAGACCTTCCACATCCGCGACGCCTACCTCGACCCGATCAGCTACCTCCAGGTCTCCCTGCTGGCCCGCCAGCGCGAGGCCGCAGCCCGCGGCGAAGAGGCCGACCCGGTCCTCGCCCGTGCCCTGCTGCTCACCGTCAACGGCGTCGCCGCCGGCCTGCGCAACACCGGCTGACCCACCCCGCACACCACAACGGCCCGCCTCCTGGCACTCACCAGGAGGCGGGCCGCCGCCGTCCGCCGCTACGTACCCCTACAACGCCGCGAACGCCGCCACCAGCAGCGCCGCACCGCACAACCCCACCGCCCACGCCGTCCGCCGCCACCGCAGCCCCCCGGCCACCACCAGCGCCGCCAGCAACAACGAACCCCCGAACGGCACCCACGCATGCAGAATCCCGGCAAGCCCGGTTCGCACCGCATCCGCCGTCCCCGGCTTCACCGTCACCTCGACGCGCTGCCCCTTGCCCGGCGCCGCCGCCCGCGCGACCGACACCTTCGCCCGCCGCCGCCCGTCCCCCTCCGTCGGCACATACGGCCCCGTACACCGGTCATCCGCACACGCCGCCACCGTCATCGTGCCGCGCTCCCGCGCCTTCACCAGCATCGCGTACTGCGCCGTACCCCACGACGTCCACACCCCCGCCACCAGCAACAACAACGCCAGCAACGCCAACACCCCGGTCCGGACGAGCAGCACCACCCCATAAGCGCTCTCACCCGCCCGCCGGGTACGACTCCGTTTGACCGTACTGGTGCGCGAACTCCGTCTGGACATGGCGGGATCCTTGGCCATCGAACCGCGCCCGGTCAACCTCCGACCGGCACCCCACGGGGCACGGGACCACACCAACTCCCCACGAACCGCTACGAGTTGTACGTACTCTGCGCCCGCTCAAGACCCTCAAGGACCAGCGCCTCCACCGCATCCGCCGCACGGTCCACGAAATAGTCCAGCTCCTTGCGCTCCACCGACGCAAAGTCCTTCAACACGAAATCCGCCACCGGCATACGGCCCGGCGGCCGCCCGATCCCGAACCGCACCCGGTGATACTCCGCACCCAGCGACTTCGTGATCGACTTCAGACCGTTGTGACCGTTGTCCCCGCCGCCCAGCTTCAGCCGCAACGCACCGAAATCGATGTCCAACTCGTCATGTACCGCGATGATCTGCGACACCGGCACCTTGTAGAAATCCCGCAACGCCGTCGTCGGACCACCCGACAGATTCATGAACGACAACGGCTTCGCCACCACCACCCGACGCCCCGCAGAACCCGGAGGACCCACCCGCCCCTCCACCACCTGCGCCCGCGCCTTGTGCGCCTTGAACCGCCCTCGCATCCGCTCCGCCAGCAGATCCGCCACCATGAAACCCACATTGTGGCGATTACCCGCATACTCCGGACCCGGATTACCCAGCCCCATCACAAGCCACGGATCGGCGTCCGTCATCTCCACGTCTCCCACATCCGCCCGGCAACCCACCGAGCCACGAATCCGGCCCCGCCACCGCCGAGCCGGCCAACCCACCCGCACCACACGGCACCGGGCCACCAAACAACCCAACCGCCACCCCGCACCCAAAGGCGCGCGGCAGCGGTTGGAAAACGCCCTACCGGACGACGGCTCAGCCCTCGGAGGACGCGGCCTCACCCTCGGCCGACTCCGCCTGCGCCTCGGCCTGCGCCGCGACAACCTGCAGCACGACCGTGTCGTCCTCGACGGCCAGCGTCGAACCCGCAGGCAGCGTGATGTCCTTGGCCTGCACCGCGTCACCCGCGTCCAGACCCGCGACCGACACGGTGACCGACTCCGGGATGTGCGTCGCCTCGGCCTCGACCGGCAGCGTGTTCAGCAGGTGCTCCAGCAGGTTCGCACCCGGCGCCAGGTCACCCTCGGTCAGGATCGGGATCTCGACGGTGACCTTCTCGCCCTTGGTCACGGCCAGGAAGTCCACGTGCACCAGGAAGCCACGGATGGCCTCACGCTGCACGGCCTTCGGGATGACCAGCTCGTCCTTGCCGTCCACGTCCAGGCGGAGCAGCACGTTCGGGGTCTTCAGCGCCATCATCAGCGCGTGGTTGTGAATCGCCACGTGCTTCGGCTCGGCGCCGTGACCGTAAATGACCGCGGGAACCAGGTCCGCACGACGCGCACGACGCGCCGCACCCTTACCGAAATCGGTACGCACCTGGGCGGCAAGCTTGACCTCAGCCATGACTGCACTCCTCGTATCTCAGGAAACCGCTGACCGTTACCCGGCCCACGACAGACCTGCTACGAAGAGCGCGTCGATTACGGACCAGCCACACACAAAAGTGCGGCCTCCCTCGCCGAGCAACTCCATGAGTCTACCCGGCCGGGAGGCCGCCCCAAAGTCGATCAATGCCGACCTACATCACAGCCGCGAGGCAACCCGCGTCACTGCTCCTCGAAGAGGCTCGTCACCGAACCGTCCTCGAACACCTCACGGATCGCCCGCGCCACCGTCGGCGCCATCGACAACACCGTGATCTTGTCCAGCTCCAGCTCCGAAGGCGTCGGCAGCGTATTCGTGAACACGAACTCACTCACCTTCGAATTCTTCAGACGATCCGCCGCAGGACCCGACAGCACACCGTGCGTCGCCGTCACGATCACATCCGACGCACCATTCGCGAACAGCGCATCTGCCGCCGCACAAATCGTGCCACCCGTGTCGATCATGTCGTCGACCAGCACACACACCCGGTCCTTCACATCACCGACGACCTCGTGCACCGTGACCTGATTCGCCACGTCCTTGTCGCGCCGCTTGTGCACGATCGCCAACGGCGCACCCAGACGGTCACACCAGCGGTCCGCCACCCGCACCCGGCCCGCGTCCGGCGACACCACCGTCAGCTTGTCCCGGTCCACCTTCGCGCCGACGTAATCCGCCAGCACCGGCAGCGCGAACAGATGGTCCACCGGACCATCGAAGAAGCCCATGATCTGATCCGTGTGCAGATCGACCGTGACGATACGGTGCGCACCCGCCGTCTTCATCAGATCCGCGATCAGCCGCGCCGAAATCGGCTCACGGCCACGGTGCTTCTTGTCCTGACGGGCATAGCCGTAGAACGGCACGACCACGGTGATGCTCCGGGCCGAAGCCCGCTTCAGCGCATCAATCATGATCAGCTGTTCCATGATCCACTTATTGATCGGAGCCGTGTGGCTCTGAATCAAAAAGCAGTCCGCACCACGCGCCGACTCCTGATAACGGACGTAGATCTCACCGTTGGCGAAGTCGAACGCCTTCGTCGGGACCAGGCCCACACCCAGCTGGTGCGCGACCTCCTCGGCCAGCTCGGGGTGGGCGCGGCCGGAGAAGAGCATCAGCTTCTTCTCGCCGGTCGTCTTGATCCCGGTCACAGCAAATCTCCTCGAATCCCTGTTTGCGTGCGCTAATCACGGTACGCCCCGCACGGCGCACCCCCTGCACGGTCACCGCTCGCCTTCGGACTCCTGGCGAGCGGTCGAAGCGGCCTGCGCGGCGGCGCTCCCGGGCCGCTTACGCGCGACCCAACCCTCGATATTCCGCTGCTGGCCGCGCGCGACCGCCAGCGAACCCGGGGGCACATCCTTGGTGATGACCGAGCCGGCCGCGGTGTACGCACCATCCCCGATCGTGACAGGAGCCACAAACATGTTGTCCGACCCCGTCCGGCAATGCGACCCGACAGTGGTGTGATGCTTCGCCTCACCGTCGTAATTCACAAACACACTCGCCGCGCCGATATTCGTGTACTCACCGATCGTCGCATCCCCCACATACGACAGATGCGGCACCTTCGTACCCTCACCGATCGCCGCATTCTTCATCTCGACGTACGCACCGGCCTTCGCCTTCGCCCCGAGATCCGTACCAGGACGCAGATACGCATACGGACCCACCTGGGCTCCCGCACCGATCCGCGCACCCTCCGCAACCGTGAACGACGCCACCGCGCCCTCCCCGACCACCGTGTCCGTCAACCGCGAATGCGGACCCACCTCGGCCCCCGCGGCAACCTGCGTTGCACCCAGCAGCTGCGTCCCCGGATGCACCACCGCATCCGCCTCGAAACCGACCGACACATCCACCCACGTCGACGACGGATCCACCACCGTCACACCGGCCAGCATCGCCCGCTCCAGCAACCGCTCATTCAGCAACCGCCGCGCCTCGGCCAACTGCACCCGGTTGTTGATCCCCAGAATCTCCCGGTGATCACCGGCCACCGCCGCACCGACCCGATGTCCCGCCGCGCGCAGAATCCCCAGCACATCCGTGAGGTACTCCTCACCCTGGCTGTTGTCCGTCCGCACCTTGCCCAACGCCTCGGTCAGCAGCCGCGCATCGAACGCGAACACCCCGGAATTGATCTCCCGGACCGCCCGCTGCGACTCGCTCGCGTCCTTGTGCTCGACGATCGCCGTGACCGCGCCACTCGCCCCGTCACGAATGATCCGCCCGTACCCCGTCGCATCCGGCACCTCGGCCGACAGCACCGTGACGGCATTCCCGTCCGCCGCGTGCGTCTCGCTCAGCTGCAGCAGCGTCTCACCCGTCAGCAGCGGGGTGTCACCGCAGACCACCACCACCGTGCCGTCCAGCGCCACACCGCCCGCGCTCAGCTCCTCCAAGCCCATCCGCACGGCGTGCCCGGTGCCGTTCTGCTCGTGCTGCACCGCGGTGCGCACGCCGGGGTCGATCTCGGAGAGGTGCGCCTGCACCTGATCGCGGGCGTGCCCGACGACCACGACGAGATGTTCCGGATCCAGCTCACGGGAGGCGGCGACCACATGCCCCACAAGGGAGCGACCACAGATCGCGTGCAGAACCTTGGGTGTCACCGACTTCATGCGGGTTCCCTCACCCGCTGCGAGAACGACGATGGCTGCCGGGCTGTTGGCGCTCACGGGGATGCCCTTCGGCTTCTTGGCTACTTCGGGTGGTGGTCATCCGAAGGATACCGGTGCGTTTTGTTGTCGAAACGAGGGCGGGCCCTGACCTGGCGGTCAGGGCCCGGACTTTGCGTCTGTGCCGCTAGCTCCCCCGAGAGGACTCGAACCTCTAATGGTCGGACCAAAACCGACAGTGTTGCCGATTACACCACGGGGGACAGCGCGTCAGACGATACCCGACGTGCCGTCGGTCGCGGGCGTTGATCCCGAGGTTGAGATTCGCCTCCACCGTCCCTCCACCTGCCGGTACAGCCGTGCGCGGTTCGTTACGTAGATCCGTAAGCAACCTCGGTATGTATCGCCACGATTGAGGTGATTTGTGCCTGGGTTGTCGATGCGGATGCCGGGCTTGAGGGAATCTTCGGCCGGGACGCCGGTGATCTCGGACCAGAAGCGAGTTGCTTCGGAGATGTCGGCGGAGTCGTGGATGTGGAGGCTGCACCGCATCCTGTGGTGGTCAACGCCAAGCAGGCCCAGCCGGCGCACGTACACCTGGATCATGCGCGGATCGCTGTTGATGAATGTCAGGCTCTCGCGTCGTGCGTACTCCTTGTCCTTTGAGCCCTCGGCCCAGTACGGGCCGACTCCGATGAGGAAGAGTTCCCGGTCGCTGATCTCGCCGATCTCCTGAGTGGCCTCACGAGTCAAACGCCGGCGTTCAGCGTCCCGGTCTTCACGGAACGCGGTGTGGGCGGTGTCCAGGCGCTGCATCTGCTCGACCTTCTTCCACCGGGGCTTTGGTTTCGGCAGGTCTTTGACCCATGCCGAGATCGAGCTCTTCGACACACCAAGCTCGGCCCGGATCTCGTCGTAGGTCCGTCCCTGTGACCGTAGGGCGCGCGCTCAAGCGCTTCGCGTCCCTGGCGTTGGGGTGCTTCGTCCACGCGGGCGGCTCGTTCTCCGGGCGGCGGCTGAGGCCGGCGTGGCGGAGGGCCGCGGCGTGGGGGCGTAAGGATTCGTGGTCGGGTTTCCCGTGGGCGTGCGGCATGGGAACGGGGTGTCGGGTACGGGTGCGCGAAAGGGGCGGAAATGTGGACGATTCAATAGTTCGAGGGATAACCATGGGTTAGCGCCCGTAACGGGTCGGGAACGTGCTCGGGCACTGCTCGGGGGGACCAGGGTGGGCGCCCGTACGCTGGTCGGTATGACCGCAACGGGGGCAAGTGCAGGAGAGGGCGTGCGGGGTGCGCCTGTGGGCGGGCCGTGGTGGTGGGGCCGCCGGCGCAGTGCCGTGCTGGACGTGTTGCTGGCGGTGGCCTCGACGTTCGAGTGTGTGCTTGAGGGGGCGCGTTTTTCGGACGAGGCGCGGCTGCCGGTGTGGGTGGGGATGCTGCTGGGGCTGGTGGTCGGCCCGGTGCTGTTGGTGCGGCGGCGGTGGCCGGTTGCCGTGGTGTTGGTGTCGATCGCGGTGATGCCGACGGAGATGGGTGCGCTGCTGAGTGTGGTGGGGCTGTACACGCTCGCCGCGTCGGATGTGCCGCGTCGGATCACGGGGTTGCTTGCGGGGATGACGGTGGTCGGGACGTTGGTCTCGACGTTTTTGAGCCTGCGGCAGGACGTGTTGTCGGAGGAGGACTTCAATCCGCCGATGTGGTTCGTGCCGGTGATGTCGGTTGCGGTGGGGCTGGTGGTGACGGCGCCGCCGGTGTTGTGGGGGCTGTATGTGGGCGCCCGGCGGCGGCTGGTGGAGAGCCTGCGGGAGCGGGCGGACGGTCTGGAGCGTGAGCTGTCGCTGCTGGCGGACCGTGCCGAGGAGCGGGCGGAGTGGGCCCGTAACGAGGAGCGGACGCGGATTGCGCGGGAGATGCACGACGTGGTGGCGCACCGGGTGAGTCTGATGGTGGTGCACGCGGCGGCGTTGCAGGCGGTGGCGTTGAAGGATCCGGAGAAGGCGTCGAGGAACGCGGGTCTGGTGGGGGACATGGGGCGGCAGGCGTTGACCGAGTTGCGGGAGATGCTGGGGGTGCTGCGGACGGCGGAGGGTTCGGGGGGCCGGGTGGCGCGGCCGTCGGATGAGCCGGAGCGGTTGGTCGCGGTGGCGTCGAAGGCGACCACGTCGCAGGCCGGGGTGCCGGCCGGGGCTGTGTCGGGTGGGGTGACGGCGGCGGGGGTGTCGGTCGCGGCTGCTGGGCCGGGGCGGGGTGGTGCGGGTGGTGCGGGGGCGGCGCCGGTTTCGGGGGCGGGGGGCGGCGAGGCCGAGGGGCCGTCGTTGGCGTTGCTGGCGGATCTGGTGGGGCAGTCGCGTGCGGCGGGGATGGCGGTGGAGCGGTCGGTCGAGGGTGCTGAGGGTGCCGGGGGGCGGTATGCGGCGGGTGTGGAGCAGGCCGTGTACCGGGTGGTGCAGGAGGCGCTGACGAACGTGCACAAGCACGCTCCGGGTGCGCGGGTGCGGGTGCGGTTGGCGCACCGTGCGGATGAGGTGGCGGTGCAGGTGGAGAACGGTCCGTCGGACGGCGGGACGGTGGATGCGGGGCTGCCCAGCGGGGGGAACGGGCTGGTCGGGATGCGGGAGCGGGTGACGGCGCTGGGGGGCGTGTTCGTTGCGGGGCCGACGGATGCGGGGGGTTTCCGGGTGTCGGCTGTGGTGCCGGCGGGGGTGGCTTCGGCGGGTGCGTCGTCGGGGGGTGGCGTTGCCGGTGAGGGGGGCGGTGCGGACCGTGTTCCGGTGGGCGGCGGCTCGGGTGATGCCGGTGATGGGGGCGATGTCGGTGAATCCGGTGTGGGCGGGGGCGCCGACGTTGACGCGGGTGTGGCGCCTGGTGTTTCCGGGGGCGTACGGGAGGGGTGAGTCCGGGGTGCCTGCGGAGGGTTGCTGCGCCGTACGTCCCGGCCGCCCCGACTTCTTCGACCGTCACATCCGTCCTGTCCATCCCGCCAGGCCCGTCCGCCCCGCCAGGCCGGACCGCCCCAGCAGGCCGGACCGCCCGGCTAGGAGCTGACCGGTGCTGCGGCCGCGTCCGGCTCGGGTTTCGGGGGTGTGGTGAGGCGGGTGGGGCGGGTGCCGAGGATGAGGGTGCTGAGGGCGTGGTCCATGTCGGGGCCGAGGTACCAGTCGCCGGTGTGGTCGAGGCTGTAGATGCGGCCTTCGGTGTCGTTGGCGAGGAGTGCCCGGGGGGAGCCTGCGGCCTGGCTGCTGTTGAGGAGTTCCTGACCCAGGGGGGCGACGTGGGTGTCGAGGGCGCGGCCGAGGTCGCCGAGGGTGCGGGCGAGGTGGAGGCCGTGCAGGGGGTCGACGGCGAAGGGGGTGGGGGCGATGTGGCGGCCGGGGCCGGTGGCGCTGATGTGCAGGCCGCCGAATTCGGCCCAGGCTTCGACGGCCGCGGGGAAGACGATGTGGCGGTGGCCTGCGGGGGAGGCGTGGTCGCGGAGGGCGTCGGCCCAGTGCTCGGCCTGTTTGATGTTCCAGCGGCCGGGGGTCCAGCCGGCGTTGTGGAGGGCGATGTCGACGGGCGGGGCGAAGCGGGGGGAGCCCTGCTGGTCGCGGGGGTCGGCGGGCGGCATGGTGTGGGTCAGCTCCCTGCGGGCGTGCTGCCGATGGGCATGACGCCGAAGTGGGCGAGGAGCGCGTCGCAGGAGCGGCAGGGCGGGGCGTAGCTGCCGTGCAGGGGGTCGCCGTCCTCGCGGATGTGACGGGCGGTGATCTTGGAGTGTTTCAGGGAGCGGCGGGCTTCGCCATTGGTGAGGGGTTTGCGGGAGGCACGTTTGCCGCGGTTGCCTTCGACGGCGGTGAGGTGGCGGGAGAGCAGGACGGCTTCGGGGCAGCGTCCGGTGAACCGCTCGCGTTGCGCGGTGGCGAGGGTGTCGAGGAAGTCCTGGACGAGGGGGTGCAGGGCGGCGGGGTGCTCGCCTTTGCTCGCGGTGCAGGTGAGGGTGTGGCCGCGTACGGAGAGGGCGGCGCCGACGGTGGGGAGGATGCCGTCGCGCCGGTGGCGGAGCGTGGGGGTGCGCTCGGTGTCGGCGGTGCCGCTCCAGCCGATGCGGGGGTCGCCTGAGGTGGCGGTGTGGTGTGCCGTGGTGCTCATGGTGCTTTCCCTCCCTGCAAACCCCCCGGTTGCGTGGGTCAGCCTGCCAAATGTGCTGGGTGTTGCGGTAGTCGAGGGGGCTGTTGGCGAGGTCACCGGTGGGTGACGGTTCGTCGGGCGAGGGGTAACTGGGCAGGTCGGGCGGGGTGGTGCGGGTGGGGTGCGGAGGGGTGTTCGGGGTGTGCGCGGGCGTGTCTGCGCGGGTGCGCGGGGGCGGTGTCCGGTCTTGCGGCACGGCATAGGCTGTGCGCAGTAGCCAGAATCAGCCAGGGGGCACCGCGATGACGACAGGTCGGCTCGGGCAGCGTGCCGCGCCACCGAACACCGCTTATGCCGGGCAGGTTGTGCATTTTCCGGACCCGGTCCGTGCTGCGCGGCATCCTGCTGGTGTGCGGATGGACGGGAACGGTTTCCCGGTGTTCTCGCCGTACGCGCGGGCGGCGGTGGAGATTGCCGAGCCGCCGGAGGGTTTTGGCGTCGATGAGCTGCGGTTGACGGACTATGTGTCGGCGAATGCGGCGATGCACGCGCAGGGGCACGAGCTGTGGGCCGATGGTGCTGCGGTGGCGACGCCGCACGGTTGGACGTGGCATCACGTCGCGGGTACCCGGCGGCTGGAGTTGGTTCCGGTCGAGGTGAAGGCGCTTTTGCGGCATCACGGCGGGCTGGCGACGGCGGCGGTGGCGCACGACAAGCGGGGTACGCGTCCGTTGCAGGAGACCCGGCCGGTGCATTTCGGGCTGCCGCACCGGGGGCTTTCGGTGGGCGAGGAGCAGGTGGCGCAGGCCGAGGAGTCGCTCGGGTACCGGTTGCCGGGCGCGTACCGGTCGTTCCTGAAGGCGGCGGGCGGGTGTGCTCCGGTGGGGGCGGCGCTGGATGCGGAGTTGGGGCTGCTGGTGGATCAGCCGTTCTTCACGGTGCGCGATGACGCGGCGGTGAACGATCTGGTCTATGTGAACAAGTGTCTGCGGGACCACTTCACCAAGGATTTTCTGGGTGTGGCGTTCGTTCAGGGCGGCGTGGTCGCGGTGAAGGTGCGGGGTACGGCGCCGGGTTCGGTGTGGTTCTGCCCGTATGACGATGCGCGGGACCGGGACGGCTGGTCGGTTCAGGAGCGGGTCGAGCGGCTGTTGCTGCCGTGCGGCGCGGATTTCGACGCATTCCTGCTGCGGCTTGCGGGGAATCCGCCGGAGCTGGAGACGGTGGCGAACCTGATGGTGGACGGCGGCTTCGCGCAGGCCGTTCCGGTGGAGGGGTGAGCGCGGTGGTGACGTTCGCGCAGGCGCAGGAGCGTGCCGAGCTGTGGGTGAACGGCGAGGTGCCGGGGCCGCAGCAGCGTGAGGTGCGGGTGCGGGAGTTCGATCTGGGTTTCGTGGCCTGGGCGGAGGACCGGGAGGGCGGTCCGCACGGTGAGGGCGGGCGGAGCCGGCTGGTGATCGCGCGGGACAGCGGTGAGACGACGTTGTGGCCCGGTCTGCCGGTGGGTGAGGTGATCCGGCGGTACGAGGAGGAGTACGGCGCGGTCGCGGACGGGGGGCGCGGGGTTGCGGAGGCGCCGCAGCGGATCGATCTGGAGGCGACGTCGTTCCTGCTGACGCCGCCGGAGTGGTTGCAGGAGGTGGCGGACGCGGCCGGTGGTGCGGAGCGTGGCGGTGCGGCGCAGGGCGGGCCCGCGCCGTCGGCCGTGCCGGGGACCGGTGGGTCGGCCGATGCGTGGGCCGAGGTCAATGTGACGTCGGGGGCCGGTGGGGAGCCGGGTGCGGGCGAGGAGGACGGGGACCGGTCGGTGGGGTTGCCCGAGACGGTGTTCGCGCCGCCGCTCGCCGGTATCGACGAGATCGACGAGGCCGGTGAGGGGGACGGGGCGGAGCTGCGTGCGCGTCCCGAGGCGCAGACGGAGTTGTTGCGGGGCGGGAGTCAGTTGCCGCATACGCAGATTGCGGCCGCGGCGGACGGGCCGGGTGCCGGGGGGCCGCAGGGCCTGGGCGGGTCCGGTGGGGCGTCGGGTGCGGGTGGGCCGGGTGCCGTGCCGCCGATGCCGTCCGCGCCGCCGGTGCCGCCCGGTGTGCCGGGGCTGTCGGATCTGCCGCCGCCGTCCGGTGCGCCGGTCACCGATGTGCCGCCGCCGGATGGTGCGGTGCCTGGTGGGGCCGTGCCGCCGGTTGCGGGGGCGCCGGGCGGGTCGGGGCCCGGTGGTCCGCCGCCGCCTCCGCCCGTGCCGTCGGCAGGTGCCGGTGGCGGGGTGCATGCGGCGGCGACGATGCTTGCGGACGGTGCCGCGTTGGGCGGGCCCGGCGCGGGTGCGGCTGTTCCGCCGCCGCCCACAGCTCCGGGTACGCCCGGTGCGCGGGCTGCGGTGGCGGGCGATGCGGCGGCGGGTCAGGAGCCTGCGCCGGGTGCGCCGGCCGGTGGGTACGTGCCGACGCAGCTGGTGTCGCAACTGGACGCGGGTGGGCTGGACTTGAGCGCGGTGGACGGATCCGGTGATGCGGGCGCGTCCGGTGCGTCCGGTGCGTCCGGTGGTGAGGGCGCGGGCTCCGGGGGCGGGGTGCACGCGGCGGCGACGATGCTGGCCGGCGGTGTCGTGCTGCCGGATGGGGCGGCCGGGGCTGCGGGGCCCGGTGGTGCGGCGGGTGGGCCGGGTGTGCCGCCGCCGCCCGCGCCTCCGGGTGCGCCGAAGCCGCCGGGTGCGCCCGGCAGGCCCGGGGCGCAGGCGGGTGGCCGCGGTGCCTCGGGGCAGGGTGGCCCGCCGCTTCCGCCCGCGCCTGCCCCCGCGCCGTCGGCAGGTGCCGGTGGCGGGGTGCATGCGGCGGCGACGATGCTCGCAGGTGGCGCGGTCGCGCCGGGGCCTGCCGGTCCTGGGCCCGTCGGTCCTGGGCCGGGTGGTCAAGGCGGGCCGCAGGGGGCCGGGCCTGCGGGTTCGCCTCCGGGGCCGCCCGTTGTGCCCCCTGCCCAGCAGGGCGGCGGCCCGGGTGCGTACGGCTATCCGCAGCCGGCCGGTGTGCCGACTGTCGGGCCCGGCTACATGGCGGTGCTGAGCTATCGCGCGCCGGACGGCTCGGAGCAGAAGATCGTGCGCAGGTCGGCTCCGGGTACGCCGCATCCGGAGTGGCAGCTGCTGCACGAGCTGCGCGGGATGAACATTCCGCCGCAGCAGGTGCTGGAGCTGCACACCGAGCTGGAGTGCTGCGATCTGCCGGGCGGCTACTGCGCCCGGATGATCCGGGACACCTGGCCGCAGGTGCGGATCAGTCACACCGCCGCGTACGGCAGGGACCACGCGTCGCGGCAGCAGGGCGTGCGTCATCTCGTCGAGCATCAGGGCGA
Organism: Streptomyces pinistramenti; assembly: GCF_020564935.1. Lineage (GTDB taxonomy): Bacteria > Actinomycetota > Actinomycetes > Streptomycetales > Streptomycetaceae > Streptomyces > Streptomyces pinistramenti. The sequence goes on along the minus strand of NZ_JAJCXB010000009.1, from coordinate 70,596 downwards.
GTTGCACCAGGTGGCGGACGGTCCCGCGCGGCCCGCGCCGGTGCGGGTGCCGCTGCCGCATCCCTCGCAGGTGCAGCCGGTGCCTCCGGCGCCGCCGCAGGCCGTCGGGCAGGAGCTGGAGCAGTCGTTCGGCCCGCAGGGGATCTTCCGTTTCGATCAGCGGGCGGTGTCCCGGCAGGGTGTGCCCGACGTGGTCGCGCAGATGCTGGTGTGGGCCGGTCTGCCGGTCGACTTCGGGCCGTTCTTCTGGGCGCAGGCGCAGCCGGGGCGTCCGGTGCCGACGCTGGCGGAGCTGGCGGCGGAGCGCGGGGTGCAGCCGGCGGCGGACGCGGGCTCGTATCTGGTGATGGGCAACGACTTCGGCCGTCAGCTGTGTGTGCAGTACGGCACGGCGAACATCGTGGCGGTGCCGGTGGAGGCGGGGCCGGGCGGGCAGCCTGCGGCGCCGCAGTTCGTGAACAGCGGGCTGCCGGAGTTCATGCGCTGCCTGGCGATGCTGGGGCGGATGTGGCGGCTGCGGTACGGGCTGACGCCGGAGCAGGCCGGCCACTGGACGGTCGACTTCCAGGCGCAGCTGGTCGCGCTGGATCCGCCGGCGCTGAGTTCGCCGGAGACGTGGTGGTCGGTCCTGCTGGAACAGATGTGGGACGGGCTGCTGTAGGCACGGTGCCCGCCCGGAGGTGCGCGGCGGCCGGGCGTCCGTTTCCGTGACGGGTGCCGGGCGGCGGCGTCGCGGTGGCGGGCGCTCGGGCTGCGGGACGAGCCCGGGGCCCTGACGATGCGTATATGGGCCAGCCGATACCGCCACCACCGTCGTCGTCGGCGCTGTACCGCGCCGGTCGCCGGGCGCGGTGGCGGGGCCGTGGCGGGCGGCGCCGGCTGTGGCGGCGGATTCTGGTGGTGCTGTCGGTCTTGGTGGTACTGGTCTTCGCGGGCGGCGCGGCGCTGTACGTGTGGGCGGACGGGCGGCTGCGCCAGGTGGCGGCGATCGGGGATTACGCGGGCAGGCCGGCCGCGGGCAAGGGCACGAACTGGCTGCTGGTCGGCTCGGACAGCCGGGCCGGTCTGACGCCGGCCCAGCGCGAGGAGCTGCACGTCGGCAACGACGGCGGGCGGAACACCGACACGGTGATGGTGCTGCACTCCGGCGGCCACGGCCCGTATCTCGTCAGCATTCCGCGGGACAGCTACGTCCGGGTGCCGGGGCACGGCCGCCGCAAGATCAACGAGGCGTACGCGGACGGCGGTCCGAAGCTGCTGACGCGGACCGTGGAGCAGGCGACGGGGCTGCGGATCGACCGGTATGCCGAGGTGAGTTTCCTGGGCCTGGTGCGGGTCGTGGACGCGCTGCACGGGGTGCGGATGTGCCTGGACAAGCCGCTCAAGGACGCGAGGTCGGGGGCGGATTTCCGGGCCGGCTGCCAGGAGATGAACGGCCGGCAGGCGCTGGCGTACACGCGGGCCCGGTACAGCGACCCGGAGGGCGACATCGGACGGGTGCGGCGGCAGCGGCGGCTGACAGCGGCGGTGGCGGGCGGGATGCTCGGGTCCGGGGTGTATCTGAATCCGTTCCGGTGGATGCCGGTGGCCGGGGCCGCGTTGTCCGCGGTGCGTGTGGACGAGGGGGCGGGTGTCGCCGAACTGGTGGGTATGGGACGGTCGATGAAGAAGATCACCGGTGGGGGCGGCCGTGCGGTCACGGTGCCGGTGGCCCGGCCCGGAGTGGTGGTGGGGGGCGCGGGCGACGTCCTGGAGTGGGACGAACGGGGCGCGCGGCGGCTGTTCCAGGCTCTGCGCGATGATGATCCAATTCCGACTTCTGACAACAATTGACGCATCCTGGTGGGATGAGGAAGGCGGAGTGTCGCATTGCGGCCACTTCGGACCTGTCCAGAGAGATGTGTGCGGGACTGACCGGACCGAGCGGGCCGGGCGGGACGGCGCGGAGGCGGGCGAGGGGATCGCGCGCCGGAGAGGGGCTTGAACGATGAGTGCATCGGTTTCGCCGCACGGTTTCGAGACCGTACGCGGGCGCGGCTACCGGCAGGACGACGTGGACCGCCGGGTGGAGGGCCTCTCGGTCGACCGCGACTCGTGCTGGGAGCGCGCCGCGCGGCTCACGGTGCTCGCCAAGGAGATGGAGACGGAGCTGGCGGAACTGCGCGCTCACCTCGCGAAGATGCCGCCGCAGACGTACGAGTCCCTGGGCGACCAGGCCCGGCTGATCCTGACCACGGCGGAGTCCGAGGCGGCGCGGCTGCGCGCCGATGCGGAAGAGGCCGCCGAACAGCTGCGCGCGCGGACCGATGCGTACGTCCGCGAGACCAGGGAAGCGGCGGACGAGGTCGCGCGCGCCCGGCGCAAGGACGCGGAGGAGCGCGGGCAGCAGGCCGTGGACGCGGCGCGGACGGACGCGGCGGCGCGGGTGGCGGCGGCGAAGAAGGACGCCGAGGAGTGGCGCGGCGAAGCCGTGGCCGCGCGCGAGGAGATGGGCCGGCGCACCACGGAGATGCTCAGGGACCAGGAGCGTCGGCAGGCCGAGGAGTGGGAGGAGGCCGGCCGTGAGCTGGCCGGTCTCGAAGCGGAGCTGGCGCAGCGGGTCGCGGAGCTGGACGAGCGGGGGCGCGCGGTGGTGGCCGATGCGGAGCGCCGGCACGCCGAGACGCAGGAGGCGGCGCGGCACCGCCAGGAGGACGCGGAGGCCCGCGGGGCCGAACTGCTGGCCCAGGCCCGGGTCGAGGTGGAGCGCATCGAGCGGGCCACCGAACGGATAGTGCGCGAGCACAAGGAGGAGCGCGACGAGGTCCGCTCCCACATGAAGCACGTCCGCAACAGCCTCGCGGTGCTGACGGGGAAGGACCCGGGCGAGGAGCCGGAGGGGCCGTCGGCCGGGCCTGCGGCGGGGGAGGCCGCGGGGACGGCAGGGGCTGCGGAGCCCGTCGGGACGGGGGAGACCGCGGAGGCCGGCGAGGATGATGCGGCAGCCGACCGGCGTGCCCCCGTTCACCCGGACAACGAGGAAACCATCGAGACCGAGCTGCCCCGCGTGCCCAGCTGACGGAGCCGGGCGCGGCGCGGCTCAGCCGGTGGCCGGGCCCCCGCCGCGCCCGCCTTCGCCCCCGTCGCCCGCGGGAGCCCCGTCCCCCGTACGGGGTTCGGCCCCCGCATCCGTACGGGTGGCGGGCTCCTGGCCCGTACGGGGTCCGGCTTCCTGGCCCGCGTGGGCGTCCGCGTGGACCGGGAAGCGGCGCGGGGCCAGCAGGAGCAGGGCGATCAGGGCGAGGACGGCGGCCGCTGCGGCGCCCAGGTAGACGTGGTCGACGGTGAGGGCGACGGAGCGGCGCAGATAGTCGGCGGCGCGGGCGGTGAGCCCTCCGGCGTGCTCCAGGGCGTGCGAGACCGCGTCGAGGTCGCCGGGCAGACCGGAGCGGATGTCCGAAGGGGCGTGGGCCAGCCGGTCGTTGAGGGTGGTGTTGGCGAGGGCGCCGAAGAGGGCCGCGCCGATGGACTGTCCCACCTGGCGGCAGAAGAGTATCGAGGCGGTGGCGGTACCGCGTTCGGAGTAGCCGACGGAGGACTGCACACCGATGATCAGCGGCAGCTGGAAGAGGCCGAGTGCCGCGCCCAGCGCCAGCATGATCAGGGCGGGCTGCCAGGGCGCGCCCGGGTAGGGCAGCAAGGGGAAGGCGAGCAGGATCAGGGCGGCGGCCGAGATGCCGAGCAGCGCGCAGTTGCGGATGCCGATGCGGCGGTAGACATGGCTGCTCAGCGCGGCGGAGACCGGCCAGCTCAGGGTCATCACGGACAGCACGAAGCCGGCCGCCGTCGGGCCGATGCCGAGCACCGACTGGGCGTAGGTGGGCAGGAAGACGGTCGGCGCGACCATCAGCAGGCCCAGCGCGCCGAGGGAGAGGTTGACCGCGGCGATGGTGCGGCGCCGCCAGACCCAGCCGGGGATGACCGGTTCCGCCGCGCGCCGCTCGATGAGGACGGTGGCCGCCGCGCACAGTGCGCTGCCGGCGAAGAGCAGCAGCGACGGCGGGGAGAGCCAGGGCCAGGCGGTGCCGCCCTGGACCAGGGCCGTCAGCAGCAGCCCGCCGCAGGCGAAGACGGCGAGCGCGCCGGGCCAGTCCACCCGCGGTTTCGCGGCGGCGCCGGGGGAGCGGCCCGTTTCCCCGGCCGCGGCCCTGCGCGGGTCCTCGGTGAAGTAGCGCACGATCAGCCACAGGGCGAGGGCGCCGACGGGCAGGTTGACCAGGAAGATCCAGCGCCAGTCGGCGTAGCCGGCGAGCAGGCCGCCCAGGGCGGGCCCGGCGACCGACGAGGCGGCCCAGACCGAGGAGAGCTTCGCCTGGATCTTGGGGCGTTCCGCCATCGGGTAGAGGTCGGCCGCGATGGTCTGCACGGTGCCCTGGAGGGCGCCGCCGCCCAGGCCCTGCACGATGCGGAAGGCGATCAGGGAGGCCATGTCCCAGGCGCCGGCGCAGGCGAGGGAGCCGACGAGGAAGAGGGCGATGCCGGTGACGAGGACGGGCTTGCGGCCGAAGGTGTCGGAGAGTTTGCCGTAGACGGGCAGCGTGACGGTGACGGCGAGGAGGTAGCCGGAGAACAGCCAGGAGAAGACGGCGAAGCCGCCGAGGTCGCCGACGATCTGCGGGATGGCGGTGGCGATGATCGTCGAGTCCAGCGCGGCCAGCGCCATCCCGAGCATCAGGGCGGCGACGACCGGGCCGCGCCGCCCGGCATGTGCGCCCGCCGCCGTGTCCTGGCCGCCGCCGGATGCGCGGCCCGTGCCCGTGCGGCGTGCCCTGCCGCCGACGGCGTTGTCCCTGGCGCTGCGGTTCACCCGGCCCCCTTGCCCCGCCGGTGCGGCCCACCGGCGCCGTTGTGTGTAGCCGACACCCTTCCATGCCGGGTCGGCGTGCGAAACGGTGCTTCCCGGGGGCAGAGGCGCACGCCCCGGGGCGGCCGTTCGCTCGCGGGGCGGGATGTCGGAGGGCGGGCGTAAGGTGGGCAACCCCGGCCCGTACGACGTGTCGGGCCTTTCGCGTTGTTCGCCTCGCTGGGACGGAACCTTCTCATGAGCCTTGCTGGACTGCTCGACGCCGTCGTCAAGGACCCGGCGCTCGCCGAAGCGGTGCAGGCCGCGGCCGACGGACACCGGCCGCACGTGGATCTGGTCGGCCCGCCCGCCGCCCGCCCGTTCGCGGTGGCCGCCCTCGCCAGGGACGCGGGACGCCCGGTGCTCGCGGTGACCGCGACCGGCCGGGAGGCCGAGGATCTCGCGGCGGCGCTGCGCAGCCTGGTGCCTGCCGGCGAGGAGAACACCATCGTGGAGTTCCCCTCCTGGGAGACGCTGCCGCACGAGCGGCTCTCGCCGCGCTCGGACACCGTCGGACGCCGCCTCGCGGTGCTGCGCCGCCTTGCCCACCCGCGTGCGGACGACCCGACGGCAGGGCCCGTCTCGGTCGTCGTCGCGCCCATCCGCTCGGTGCTCCAGCCGCAGGTCAAGGGGCTGGGCGACCTGGAGCCCGTCAGCCTGCGCACGGGCGGCAGCGCCGATCTCGGCCGGGTCGTCGACGGGCTGGCGGCGGCCGCCTACGCGCGCGTCGAACTGGTCGAGAAGCGCGGCGAGTTCGCGGTACGCGGCGGCATCCTGGACGTCTTCCCGCCGACCGAGGAGCACCCGCTCCGGGTCGAGTTCTGGGGCGACGACGTCGAGGAGATCCGCTACTTCAAGGTTGCCGACCAGCGGTCCCTTGAGGTCGCCGAGCACGGCCTGTGGGCGCCGCCGTGCCGGGAGCTGCTGCTGACCGACGAGGTGCGCGAGCGGGCCGCCGCGCTCGCCGAGCAGCACCCGGAACTGGGTGAACTGCTCGGCAAGATCGCCGAGGGCATCGCCGTCGAGGGCATGGAGTCGCTGGCTCCGGTCCTCGTCGACGACATGGAGCTGCTGCTGGACGTGCTGCCCGCCGGGAGCATGGCGGTGGTGTGCGACCCGGAGCGAGTACGCACCAGGGCCGCCGACCTGGTGGCGACCAGCCAGGAATTCCTCCAGGCGTCCTGGGCGGCAAGTGCCGGCGGAGGTGACGCGCCGATCGACGTCGGTGCCGCCTCCCTGTGGGGCATCGCCGACGTCCGGGAGCGGGCCCGCGAACTGGGCATGATGTGGTGGTCGGTGAGCCCGTTCGCCGCCGACGAGGAGACCGCGCCCGACGCGGGCGACACCCTCAAACTGGGGATGCACGCGCCCGACACGTACCGCGGGGACACCGCGCGCGCCCTCGCCGACACCAAGGGCTGGCTGGCCGACGGCTGGCGCACGGTGTTCGTCACCGAGGGGCACGGCACCGCGGCCCGCACCGTCGAGGTGCTCGGCGGCGAGGGCATCGCCGCCCGGCTCGACGCCACGCTGACCGCGCTCGCCCCCGCCGTCGTGCACGTCGCCTGCGGCTCCCTCGACAACGGCTTCATCGACCCGGCGCTGCGCCTGGCGGTGCTCACCGAGACGGACCTGTCCGGGCAGAAGGCGGCCGCCAAGGAGCTGGGCCGGATGCCGGCCCGCCGCCGCAAGACCATCGATCCGCTGACCCTCCAGGCCGGCGACTTCATCGTGCACGAGCAGCACGGCGTCGGCCGCTACATCGAGATGGTGCAGCGCACGGTCCAGGGCGCCACCCGCGAATACCTCCTCGTCGAGTACGCGCCCGCCAAGCGCGGCCAGCCGGGCGACCGCCTCTACATCCCCACCGACCAGCTGGAGCAGGTCACCAAGTACGTCGGCGGCGAGGCCCCGACGCTGCACCGGCTCGGCGGCGCCGACTGGACGAAGACGAAGGCGCGCGCCAAGAAGGCCGTCAAGGAGATCGCCGCCGACCTGATCAAGCTGTACTCGGCGCGGATGGCGGCGCCTGGCCACACCTTCGGCCCCGACACCCCCTGGCAGCGCGAGCTGGAGGATGCCTTCCCGTACGCGGAGACGCCCGACCAGCTCACCACCATCGCCGAGGTCAAGGAGGACATGGAGAAGTCGGTCCCGATGGACCGGCTGATCTGCGGCGACGTCGGCTACGGCAAGACCGAGATCGCGGTGCGGGCCGCCTTCAAGGCCATCCAGGACGGTAAGCAGGTCGCGGTCCTGGTGCCCACCACCCTCCTGGTGCAGCAGCACCACGGCACCTTCACCGAGCGGTACGGCCAGTTCCCTGTCAACGTCAGGGCGCTGTCCCGCTTCCAGACCGACACCGAGGCGAAGGCCACACTGGAGGCGCTGCGGGACGGCTCCGTCGACCTCGTCATCGGCACCCATCGGCTGTTCTCGTCCGAGACCAAGTTCAAGGACCTGGGCCTGGTCATCGTCGACGAGGAGCAGCGGTTCGGCGTCGAGCACAAGGAGCAGCTGAAGAAGCTGCGCGCCAACGTCGACGTGCTGACCATGTCCGCGACGCCGATCCCGCGCACCCTGGAGATGGCGGTCACCGGCATCCGCGAGATGTCCACGATCACCACCCCGCCCGAGGAGCGGCACCCGGTCCTGACCTTCGTCGGCCCGTACGAGCAGAAGCAGATCGGTGCGGCGATCCGGCGTGAACTGCTGCGCGAGGGCCAGGTCTTCTACATCCACAACCGCGTCGAGTCCATCGACCGGGCGGCCGCGCGGCTGCGCGAGATCGTGCCCGAGGCGCGCATCCAGACCGCGCACGGCCAGATGGGCGAGACGGCGCTGGAACAGGTCGTCGTCGACTTCTGGGAGAAGAAGTTCGACGTACTGGTCTCGACCACGATCGTCGAATCCGGCATCGACATCTCCAACGCCAACACCCTGATCGTCGAACGCGGCGACAACTTCGGCCTCTCCCAGCTGCACCAGCTGCGTGGCCGGGTGGGCCGCGGCCGGGACCGCGGCTACGCCTACTTCCTCTACCCGCCGGAGAAGCCGCTCACCGAGACCGCCCACGAGCGGCTGGCGACGATCGCCCAGCACACCGAGATGGGCGCGGGCATGTACGTCGCCATGAAGGACCTGGAGATCCGCGGCGCGGGCAACCTCCTCGGCGGCGAGCAGTCGGGCCACATCGCCGGCGTCGGCTTCGACCTCTACGTCCGGATGGTCGGCGAGGCCGTCGCGGACTACCGGGCGTCACTGGAGGGTGCCGACGGAAAAGCAGCGGAGGAGCCGCCGCTGGAGGTCAAGATCGAGCTGCCGGTCGACGCGCACGTCCCGCACGACTACGCGCCCGGCGAGCGACTGCGCCTCCAGGCGTACCGCGCCATCGCGTCCGCGTCGACGGAGGAGGACATCGCCGCCGTACGCGAGGAACTCACCGACCGCTACGGCAAGCTGCCCGAGCCGGTCGAGAACCTCCTGCTGGTCGCCGGGCTGCGGATGCTGGCGCGCTCCTGCGGCGTCGCCGACATCACCCTCCAGGGCTCCAACATCCGCTTCGGCCCGGTGGAACTGCGCGAGTCCCAGGAACTGCGGCTGAAGCGGCTGCACCCGCGTACGGTCCTCAAGCCCGCCACCCAGCAGATCCTGGTCCCCCGCCCGACCACCGGCAAGATCGGCGGCAAGCCGCTGGTCGGCCGCGAACTCCTCGCGTGGGTGGGGGAGTTCCTGACGACGATCCTGGGCGGGTGAGGGACGGGACCGTCGGCAGAGGGTGCGCCACGGCCCTTTCCCTCTTCGTGAGCGGCCGTGCCGATGCGTAGGGACGCTCCCGGCCGGACACGCCCCAGCGGGCCGTCGTGGGCCGCGTCCGTCCGGCCGGGTGGGCCGCGATCCGGCGGGCGCACTCCAGGGGGTCGGTGTGTGTGGTGTCGACCTCCAGGCCGTGGTCCCTGCCGCGGTGGACCCGCGTGGCCTGGGACTTCGCCATCCCCGTCACCCGGTCCTCACGGGCCCGCTCGCGGGCGGCGGCGGTGGCCGGGGCGCAGTGCACGCCGCCCCACAGCACGGACAGCCCGTCCAGCGCCGCCCGCCACCGGCCCTGGCTGCCCCCGCCGTCGAGGAACACCTCGTCGAGGATCACCCCGCTCCCGGCCCGCGCAATCGCCGCGATGCCACGCCGCCGGTCAGCCTCCAGCGCCCGGAAGGCCGGGCCGACGGACACCCCGCCGTCGGGGCCGAGGACCAGTCCGTCCGGTGCGTCCGGCAGGGCAGGCGGCAGCGCCTCGATGAAGGCGTCGACGCCGAAAGCAGGCCAGGGCCCGGGCAGTACGTCCTGCAAGGCGCGGGCGAGCGTGGAAGTGCCGGAGCCTGAGCCGCCGTTGAGAACGATCACGTCGATGGCCATCGCGCCGCCGTAGGCCCCTCAGCGGGCCGACGTCCGGTGGAATACCGCCAGGTCCGCGGCATGGCCTGCCGGGACGTAGGTGGAGCCGGGGTGGCGGTGGGCGGCGTCGGCGAGTGCCTGTTGTGGGGTGCGGCCGTCGTGGAGCTGGACGGCGATGTAGTCGGGGGAGATGCCGCGGGTGTCGCCGATCCAGAAGACGCGGGTGCGGCCGGTGAGATGGCTCAGCGGCTGGATGTCGGCCTCGACCGTCGCGCCGTCCGGGATCGTGTCCAGCAGGCGCTCGGCGGCGGTGACGCCCGGCGGCACCTGGTAGGTGGCCGCCTCGGTGAGCCGGGACAGCGGGAGGGCGCAGGTCAGCGCGAGCGCCGCGGCCAGTACGGCGGCCGGCAGGTGCAGGGCGTAGGACCGCAGCCACGGGCGGGCGGCGCGGCGGGCCCGCGGCAGGGCGTCGACGAGGGCGAGGAAGACCACCGGCATCAGGACGGCGCTGTAGTGCCAGTCGATGCTCCAGTAGTGCGGCTCGTGGGAGAGGAACCGCCAGCCGATGGTGGGCAGCGCGACCAGCAGCAGCGGGGAGCGCAGCGCGAGCAGTCCTGTGGTGGGCAGCACGATCCACAGCAGGGTGCGGACGGCGGTGTCGACGGGAATGACCGGGCCGCCCGCGCCGTCACCGCTGAGCTTCGTCCAGTAGTCGTACGAGCCCGCGCCGTTGAAGCCGGGGATGATCACGCCGAGGGTGACGGCGGTCGCGGTGACGCCGAAGGCGACCAGGGCGACGGCGAGCGGCACCGCGCGGCGCGAGCGGATCAGCACCAGCGCCCCGATGACGGCCGCGGTGACCCCCAGGTCCTCCTTGACCAGCACCAGCGGCGCGGCCCAGCACACCGCGGCCGTCCAGCGGCCGCGCAGCACCGCTTCGAGGGCGAACGCGATCAGCGGCAGCGCGAAGGCGATCTCGTGGAAGTCGAAGTCGACGGCCTTCTGCATGCCCCAGGACAGTCCGTAGGCGACGCCGATGGCCAGGCCGCGGCCGCGGCCGAGGTGGCGGGCGGCGGCCCGGGTGACCGGCAGCGCCGACAGCGCGAACAGCGCGGCCTGCGCGGTCAGCAGCGTCATCGCCGACGGGAAGAGGCGGTAGAAGGGGGCGAGCACGATCAGGACCGGGCTGAAGTGGTCGCCGAGGATGTTGCTGCCAGGACCCTTCAGGTCGACTATCGGCGCCCGGAGGTGGGCGTAGCCGCGGACGGCCTGCTCGAAGATCCCCAGATCCCAGGAGGCCGTGGTCATCGTGCGGTAGCGGCACAGGGAGATCACGGCGTACGCGACGAAGAGGAGCGCGGCCGTCCAGTACGGGTCGAGACGGGGCGCGCGCAGGGCCGCCGTGCGCTCCCCGAGCCGGTGCGCGGTGCGCCGTACCGGACCGCTGTCCTGCGGGGCGGCGCGCTGCCTCGGGGGGCGGGCGGGCGCCGGGCCGCCGGAGGCTGCGGTTCCGGTGGCGGGTGCCGCGTCCCCCCTCGCCGTTGCTGCGGCCGTTTCCATGAGGGTCCTCACTCTCAACTTCCGGAAAGATACTCGAAGCCGTCGAACAGGACGGCCCCGGCGCACGCGCATCAGTCCGCGCGTACGCTCCTCCGCCGGGACCGGCCACCGGCCCGGCTGACACCCGTCCGCCCGGCGCCGCGGCCGCGCCCGCGACCTCAGCAACCGGATGGGACAACCGACTTGATACCTACCGCGCTCCCCGCCCGCCCCGCCACCCTCACCGCGACCACGGCCGCCGCCCTGGCCGCGCTGCTCGCCCTCACCGGCTGTTCGCCCGACGGGAGCGGAAAGGACGCCAAGGGGGACGGGTCCGCCACCGCGCAGCCGGGCAGTGCCCTGGCCGCCGTGGCGTCGCTCCCCGTCAAGGGCCGCGCGCCGAAGACCGGTTACGCCAGGAACCGGTTCGGCAGCGCCTGGGCCGACACCGACGGCAACGGCTGCGGCACCCGCGACGACATACTCAAGCGGGACCTGCGCGCGCCCTCGTTCCGCGGCGGGGACTGCGTCGTCGTCGCCGGGACGCTGGAGAAGGACCCGTACACGGGCGAGAGCGTGCGCTACCGGCGCGGCAGCAGCAAGGTCGACATCGACCACGTGGTGGCGCTGTCCGACGCCTGGCAGAAGGGCGCCGCGAAGTGGCCCGCGCGCAAGCGCATCGCGCTGGCCAACGACCCGCTGAACCTCATCGCGGTGGACGCATCGGCGAACCGGCAGAAGAGCGACGGCGACGCGGCGACCTGGCTGCCCGCGTACAAGGGGTACCGCTGCACGTACGTGGCGCACCAGGTGGCGGTGAAGAAGAAGTACGGCCTGTGGGTCACGCAGGGCGAGCGGGACGCGATGCGGAAGGTGCTGGACACCTGCCCCCAGGAGAAGCTGCCGGGCGGCGGCAGTCCTACGGAGGCGCCGGCGCGGTTCTCCGCCAAGTAGCGGCGGCGGGGCGGGCGGAGCGGAACTCGGCGGTCCGGCACGGTCGTTGCGGGCACGGTGCGCACCCAAATTCACGGGCAATCGTTGGCCAAACAGTGGCCTGGACCACGGGGACTCCTTACCATCGATCAACGCCAGATCGATGAGCCGACCGTCCCGGCAACCGCCGGGACGCCCCTTTCGACCGCCACCGCACGGGCGCACGCCCCGCGCCGCCTCGTTCACGATCTTTGCCGGGAGGCCAAGTGTTCCGCCGTAGGACAGCGCTCTCCGTATCCCTCACCGCAGGTCTGCTCGCCGCGGTCCCGCTGCTGACCGCCTGCGGCAGCGAAGCGCACCCCGGTGCCGCCGCCATCGTCGACGGCAAGCGGATCACCGTCTCCCAGCTCCAGGCGAAGGTGAAGGACGTACGGGAGGCCCAGGGCAGGTCCCCGCAGGGCGCCGAACTCGTCGCGAGCACCGGCCGGCTCAGCCTGGCCACCCTCAACGGCATGATCTTCGACCGGGTCCTGGAGCGCGGCGCCAGGAAGGCGGGGGTCACGGTCGACCGCGACGACGTGCAGAAGTGGCGGTCGGCGGCCGAGGAACGTGCGGGCGGCGCCGCGCGGCTGCGGGCGATGTGGCTCCAGCAGGGCATCGCCCCGGACGCGATCGACGCGACCGTCCGCAACCAGCTGCTCCTGGACGGCCTCGCCAAGAAGATCGGCGCGGACCGCGGCAGCCCCCAGGGCCAGCAGAAGCTCGCCGACGCGCTCGCCACGACCTCCCGCGCGATGGGCATCGACGTCAACCCGCGCTTCGGAAAGTGGAACGACAAGCAGGTCATTCTCGGCCAGGCCAAGGACCCCTGGATCACCAAGGCCCCGGCCACCAAGCAGCAGGCGTAGGGCGGCGCCTTCCCGTGCCTGCGGGGCGTTCCCCGCGGGCGCGGGCGGCCCGGGGCGTTGTCGGTGGGGTGCGCTACGTTCGAGGGGTGAACGCTGACGCCTCCTTCGCCGACGCCGGCGCCGAAGCCCGCCCCGAGAGCGGCGGCACCGGACGCCTCGTCCTGCTCACCACCAGCCACCGCGTCGCCCCCGGCCTGCTGTCCTGGAACGCCTGGCAGACGCTGCGCGCCGCCGACGCGGTGCTGTGCGCCGACGCCGGCCACCCGCAGCTGCCCTACCTCCGCGAGGCCGGCATCACCGTCGACGCCGCCGTACCCACCGCCCGCGAGCTGGTCGACCACTGCGTCGCCGCGGACCGCACCGTCGTCGTCCTCACCTCCGCCGACGGCGAGAGCGCGCTGACCGACGGGCTGGCCAGGCTCGCCGGGTCGGGCCGCGAGACCATGCCCGACCTGGAGCTGCTGCCCGGCTCCTACGACCTGCCGGGCGCCCGGCTGCTGGATCTCGTCCAGGTCATGGACCGGATCCGCACCGCCTGCCCCTGGAGCGGCATCCGCACCCACGAAGACCTCGCCAAGTACGGCCTGGAGGAGGCGTACGAACTCGTCGAGGCCATCGAGGAAGGCGACCGCGAGGCGCTGCGCGAAGAGCTGGGCGACGTCCTGCTCCAGGTCGTCTTCCACGCCCGGATCGCCCAGGACGACCCCGACGCGCCGTTCTCCGTCGACGACGTCGCGGGCACGATCGTCGACAAGCTCATCCACCGCCACCCGCACGTCTTCGGCGACGAAAGCGCCGAGACCCCCGAGGACGTCAAGGTCCACTGGCTGCGGAGGAAGGCCGAGGAGAAGCAGCGGGATTCGGTGACCGAGGGCATTCCGGTGGCCCAGCCCGGCCTGGCGCTGGCGGCGAAGCTCGCGTCCCGGGTGCGGACGGCGGGGCTCGACGTCATACCGCCCGAGGGCCAGGGCGTCGGGTACGCCCTGCTGGCGATGGCCATCAAGGCCGAGGCGGACGGAGTGGATCCGGAAGCGGCGCTGCGGGCCGCGGCCCGCGCCGACCGCGACGCCGTACTGGCCGCCGAGCGGGATGCCCCGGGAGCGGAGCCGGACACCGTCACGGAGTGACCGAAGGGGCGGCCGCAGGGGAGTCCGCCACGGCCCCGGTGCGCGTTCCGTCGCCGCCCCGGGGCCTGCTGCTCAGCCGCTCCGCGCACCACACCGCGACCAGCGCCGCCGACAGCGCGGCGCCCACCGCGCACACCCCGGGCCACCCGGCCGCGCTCCAGACCGCGGAGGTGAGCGCGGAGCCGACCGCCCCGCCGACGAAGTAGACGGTCATATAGGCCGAGTTGAGGCGGTTGCGGGCCTCGGGGCTGACCGCGTAGACGAGGTTCTGGTTGCTGATGTGCACCGCCTGCACCGCCAGGTCCAGCACGATCACCCCAGCCAGCAGGGCCACCAGCGCCCAGGCACCGCCCGCGCCGCCGGCCGCCAGCAGCCCCCAGGACCCCAGCAGCAGCACCGCCCCCGCGCCGGTCACCCGGTGCACCAGGCCGCGGTCCGCGAGCCGTCCGGCCGCCGAAGCGGACAGCGAACCGGCCGCGCCCACCAGCCCCAGCAGTCCGATCGCCGACTCCGACCAGCCGTAGGAAGGCCCGGACATCAAGAAGGCCAGCGCCGTCCACAGCACGCTGAACGTCCCGAACGCCAGCGCGCCGAGCGCCGCCCGCCACCGCAGCACCGGCTGCTGCCCGAACAGCGCCAGCGTCGAGCGCAGCAGCGCCGGATAGCGCAGCCCCGCCGTGGTGTGCAGGACGGGCAGCCGCAGCCGCAGCAGCACCGCCATCAGCAGCATCAGCACGGCGTTCACCCAGTACACGGTGCGCCAGCCGCCCAGATCGGCCAGCAGCCCCGCCGCCGTGCGGGCCAGCAGGATGCCCAGCAGCAGTCCGGTCATGACCGTGCCGACCGTCCGGCCGCGCTCCTCCGGAGCCGACAGGGTCGCCGCGTACGGCACCACCACCTGTGCGGCGACCGACGCCAGGCCGGTCAGCGCGGTGCCGGTCAGCAGCAGCGCGGCGTTCGGCGCGCTCGCCGTGACGGTCAGGAACAGCGCCGTCGCCACACACAGCGTCACCGCGAGCCGGCGCCGCTCCAGCAGATCACCGAGCGGCACGAGCAGCAGCAGCCCGAGGCCGTAGCCGATCTGGGCGACGGTCACCACCAGCGCGGATGCCGAGGCGGACAGCCGCAGATCGTGCCCGATGACGTCGAGCAGCGGCTGGGCGAAGTAGTTCCCTGCGACGGACAGGCCGGTGGCGACCGACATCAGCAGCAGCGTGCCGCGGCCCAGCCGTTGCGGCCCGGCCGCCGGCGGCATCGCCTCCGCGGCCCCCGCCGCCTCGGGTGCCCTGAGTGCCGGCTCCCCCTCGGACTCCATGTCCCCTCCTGCCTGTTGATCCTCTGCGTGCCGCCTCCCCGGCGGCGGACTCTCCCAGCCTGCGGGCACGGGCATCGATGAGTCCAACACATCATCGTCATCGCATCCATCGCGAATCACGATGGATGGCTATCCTCCGCGGATGGATTTGCAACAGATGCGGTACGTCGTCGCGGTCGCCGAGACCGGCGGGTTCACCCGGGCCGCCGAGCGCTGCCACGTGGTGCAGTCGGCGCTCAGCCACCAGATCGCCAGGCTGGAGAAGGAGCTGGGCGCCCGGCTCTTCCAGCGCACCAGCCGCAGCGTCCGGCTGACCGCGGCGGGTGAGGCGTTCGTACCGGTCGCCCGGCAGACCCTGGCGGCAGCCGAGCGGGCCCGCGCCGAGGTGGAGGCGGTCGCGGGCGAGGTGCGCGGGCGGCTCGCGGTCGGGGCGATCTCGACCGTGTCGGCCGTCGATCTCGCCCAGGAGCTGGGCGCGTTCCGTACCCGCTACCCCCAGGTGCGGGTCGGCCTCCGGATGGAGATGACCGAGGAGCTGATCGAGAAGGTCCGGCAGGGCGCCCTGGACGTCGCCTTCGTCGGCCTGGCGCCGGGCGTGCGGGTCACCGGGGTGCGGGAGAAGGAACTGGCGCGCGGCGAGCTGGTCGCGGTGGTGCCGCCGGGCCATCCGCTGGCCAGGCAGGAATGGACCGGCCTGGCGCGGCTGGCCCGGGAGACCTTCGTCGACTTCACGGCGGGCTCGGCCGCCCGCAGGCAGCGCGACGACGCCTTCCGCGCCGCCGGGCTGAGCGCTGACGTGGCCTTCGAGGTGACCACCGTCGAACTCCTGGCGAAGCTGGTGCGCGCGGGGCTCGGGGTCGGCATGGTGCCCGAGGGCATCGCGGGCGAGCTGGCCGGGCTGCACGTCCTCCGCGTCCGCCCGGCACCGCAGCGCAACGAGCGGGTGGTGTGGCACGCGCTCGGCCCGTCGCCCGCGGCCGCCGCGTTCCTGGAGGGGATCGGGGTGGACCCGGGCTGAGAGCCCGGGTCCGAGCCCCGGACGGGCGCGCGGCAGGCGGTCGGCGGCGGAGCGGTTACCGTCGAAAGGTGCACGACACGCCCGACACCGCCCCCGACGCCGCCCCCGCAGGCCCTCCCGCGCGCTGCCCCGCAGCCCCGGCGCCGCCGCCCGCCCCCGAGCTGTTCAGCTGGGAGTTCGCCGCCGACCCGTACCCCGCGTACGCCTGGCTGCGGGAGCACGCGCCGGTGCGCAGGACCGCGCTGCCCAGCGGCGTCGAGGCATGGCTGGTGACGCGGTACGCCGACGCCCGGCAGGCGCTCGCCGACGGCCGGCTCTCCAAGAACCCCGTGCACCACAGCGAGGCCGCACACGGCAAGGGCAAGGTCGGCATCCCCGGCGAGCGCAGCGCCAACCTGATGACCCACCTCCTCAACATCGACCCGCCCGACCACACCCGGCTGCGCCGCCTGGTCTCCAAGGCGTTCACCCCGCGCCGGGTCGCCGCCTTCGCCCCCCGGGTCCAGGAGCTGACCGACACGCTCATCGACTCCTTCGCGGCCCGCGGCGAGGCCGACCTCATCCACGAGTTCGCCTTCCCGCTGCCCATCTACGCGATCTGCGACCTGCTGGGCGTACCGCGCGAGGACCAGGACGACTTCCGCGACTGGGCCGGGATGATGCTGCGGCACACCAAGGCGGGCCAGGCCGGCGGGCCGCGCGGCGGCGTGGCCAAGGCGGTGAAGAAGATCCGCGGCTATCTCGCCGAGCTGATCCACCGCAAGCGCGCCGAACTGCCCCGCGACCCGGCCCCCGGCGAGGACCTCATCTCCGGCCTGATCCGCGCCTCCGACCACGGCGAGCACCTCACCGAGAACGAGGTGGCCGCCATGGCGTTCATCCTCCTCTTCGCCGGTTTCGAGACCACCGTCAACCTCATCGGCAACGGCACCTACGCCCTGCTGCGCCACCCCGAACAGCGCGCCCTGCTGCAGAAGGCCCTGGAGTCGGGCGACCACGACCTGCTCGCCACCGGCATCGAGGAACTGCTGCGCTACGACGGCCCGGTGGAGCTGGCGACCTGGCGGTTCGCCACCGAGGACCTGACCATCGGCGGGGCCCGGATAGCCGAGGGCGACCCCGTACTGGTCGTGCTGGCCGCGGCCGACCGCGACCCCGAGCGGTTCGACGCGCCGGACACCCTCGACCTGGCCCGGCGCGACAACCCGCACCTGGGGTACGGGCACGGCATCCACTACTGCCTGGGCGCACCGCTCGCCAGGCTCGAAGGACAGGCCGCCCTCGCCACGCTGCTGACCCGGCTGCCGGACCTCAGGCTCGCGGCTGAACCCGACGGGCTGCGCTGGCGCGGCGGGCTCATCATGCGCGGACTGCGCTCCCTCCCGGTGGAGTTCACCCCGGCACCGTGACGCGGGCCGACGCCGCCCGGCGGCGGGCCCGGTGACGGCCGCGCGGGCCGGTCCGCTACCGGCCCGACGACGTGCCTGATGAGGGCCCTGACGTTCCAGTTCTTGACGGAGCGTCAGCTACGTGACCTACACGTGATCTCCGCTACACCGGCTTGTGACGACCCGTGAGCCCGGCTACCTTTCGACCGAACCAACGCTCGACCGCCCCGGCGGGACGGCCGCGCCGAAGCCTCGGCCGGCCGGCATCCGCCGGAGCGACAACTCAACCGCCGCTCGAAAGGCAACCGCATGCGCTCCGGGAACGGCCGGCACCGTCGCCCCCGTCAGGCACCGGCCCTCTTTGTCACGGCGGGAGTGACCGGCGCGGGCATCGCCCTGCCCCTGCTCGGCGCGGGCGCCGCGCACGCCGCCGACACCGCCACCTGGGACCGCGTCGCCCAGTGCGAGAGCGGCGGGGTGTGGAGCAGCGCCCCGGGCAACGGCTTCTACGGCGGGCTCCAGCTCACCAAGGACATGTGGCAGGAGTACGGCGGACTGTCGTACGCGCCGCGCCCCGACCTGGCCAGCCGCGCCCAGCAGATAGCCGTCGCCGAAAAGATCCTGGCCGACCGCGGCCCCGACGCCTGGCCCCGCTGCGCCGTCGACGCCGGCCTCTCCCAGGGTGGCCGCGCACCGGACATCGACCCGGGCGGCACCGGCACGCCGACCCCCGCCCCCTCGGGCCACGGCCGGAACACCGACGACCCGGCCGACTCGACCGATACTTCCGGTTCAACTGATTCGCGCGATTCGCCCCCCGCGTCCGACCCGCCGCCTTCATCGGGCCCGTCGGACTCATCGGGCCCATCCGACCCGTCGGACACCTCGGGCTCGCACGACCCCGCCGACTCGTCCGACACCACGACCCGGCCCGGCGCACCGGACTCCGGCCGCACCGGCGACGGCCGCGACAGCAAGGGCAAGAACGGCAAGGCCAAGGACGGGGGCGACGGCCACCGGGCGCCCGGCGCGGGCGACTCCGACGGTTCCGGCACTTCCGGCGACGGGAGCGCCGACCCGCTGCCGCCCGGCAAGCACCGCGGCGGCGAGGGTGCGGGCGACAACGGCAGGGCCTCCGGCCGGCACGCCTCGCGGGGCGGCGGGGAGCGTACGCAGCCGGCCGACGGCGACTACACCGTGCGCCCGGGTGACAGCCTGTCAGTCATCGCCGAGGCCCAGGAGCTGCCCGGCGGATGGCCCGCGCTGTACGAGCGCAACGAGGACGTGGTGGGCCCCGACGCGGACCTCATCCACCCTGGCCAACGTCTCGATCTGGGGCGCTGAGCGGGTAGTTAGTCGGCTTTCGCCCCTTTTGGCGAAAGTGAGACATGGCTCTCGTCGGTGCCCGCGGTGTCCGACCCGTCCGTTGAATCCATACCGTGTCCTACCTGCGGAAATATGAGCCCTCTGTGATCAATGACGGTCAACTGGGTACAGAAGACGGGGTTTGAACCACACCGGGGTTCATGTCTACGGTCAGGACCGCTCGCCAAAGCGGGCCCTTCGCTCACACGCCGAATCCTGCCGGTGGGTGAAGGCGGTCGACGCGCAAGCGCCGAAGGCAGGAGCGGGGGAACCAAGGTAAGTGCCGGCCCCGCCCGTGAAAGCGGGCCAGCCGGCTTGGGGTGAAGACGTGTGTGAAGCACACACGGCCGGGCAGCTCACAGCCCGAACCCGACAGCTCACCTCGTAGGCGTCGGTGAGGAAAACAAAACCATGCTGATCAACAAGGGCAAGCACCGTCGTCCGTCCAAGGCCGTCCGCGTCGCCACCCTCGCCGGTGTCGCCGGTGCTGCCGTGGCCGTCCCGCTGATGGGCGCCTCCTCCGCTTCCGCCGCCTCGGTCTCCACCTGGGACGCTGTCGCCCAGTGCGAGTCCGGCGGCAACTGGTCGATCAACACCGGCAACAGCTACTACGGCGGCCTGCAGTTCTCGAACTCCAGCTGGGCCGCCGCCGGCGGTACCCAGTACGCGGCCCGCGCCGACCTGGCCACCAAGAGCCAGCAGATCGCCGTCGCCGAGAAGCTGCTCGCCATCCAGGGTCCGGGCGCCTGGTCCTGCGCCGGTGCCGGCAACCTGACCTCCGGTGGCCCGGCCGCCAACGTCGACACCTCCGCGGGCTCCGGCACGAGCAAGGCCGCCCCGCAGCAGGCCGCCCCGCAGCGGAAGGCCGAGACCCCGGCCCCGCAGCACAAGAGCGCCCCGGCCCCGCAGCAGCAGAAGACCCAGCCGGCGCCGAAGTCCGACTCCCACGGCAACTACACCGTCAAGGCCGGCGACACCCTCGCCAAGATCGCCAAGGCGCACGGCACCAACTGGAAGTCGGTGTACGCGAACAACAAGTCCGTCATCGGCGGCAACCCCAACCTGATCTTCCCGGGCCAGAAGCTCAGCATCTGAGCCCACCCCCTGGCAGGGCCCTGAGCGGGGCTCCGTGCCCGGTGCCTCCTCCCGGATGACCGCAGCAGTTCGTGCGTACGGCGGTCCGCACGAACCGCTCACCCGGGAGGCGGCGGGGGCCGAAGAGCCGGAAGGCGCCCGGGAGTCCGCTCATATCTCCCGAACCGCACCAAGCGCAAGCAATACGCATTTGGTGCGGTTCGTGCTCTCTCCTCCCGCTCTGTCTGCTTTCTTCCCGCGAGATGTCCCGTCCGGCGTGTTCGTCCCCGCATCGCGCCGCGGCGGGGCTTCTCCGTTCCGTACCCTGGTGCCGGACACAGCGTCGTGACCGCCCCTTACAGCTGCCCCTCCCGCCCGGCGGACGAGGCGGCCCGATCTCCCGCCAACTGGGCCTTTGGGTCACTCTTCATCCCGCCGAGTGGGCCGCGGGCGAGTGGAACGGCAACAGGCCGTTAGGCTCGTGCTGCAGAACTCCAGACACTCATGAAGGAGACAACGTGCCGTCGATCGACGTCGTCGTAGCCCGCGAAATTCTCGACTCGCGAGGTAATCCCACGGTCGAGGTCGAGGTCGGCCTCGACGACGGCAGCACCGGCCGTGCCGCGGTTCCGTCCGGCGCCTCGACCGGCGCCTTCGAGGCCATCGAGCTCCGCGACGGCGACCCCAGCCGTTACCAGGGCAAGGGCGTCGAGAAGGCCGTCCTCGCCGTCATCGAGCAGATCGGCCCGGAGCTGGTCGGCTACGACGCGACCGAGCAGCGGCTGATCGACCAGGCCATGTTCGACCTGGACGCCACCGACAACAAGGGCTCCCTCGGCGCCAACGCCATCCTGGGTGTCTCCCTCGCCGTCGCGCACGCCGCGTCCGAGGCCAGCGACCTGCCGCTGTTCCGCTACCTCGGTGGCCCGAACGCGCACGTCCTGCCCGTCCCGATGATGAACATCCTCAACGGTGGGTCGCACGCCGACTCCAACGTCGACATCCAGGAGTTCATGATCGCCCCGATCGGCGCGGAGTCCTTCTCCGAGGCGCTGCGCTGGGGCGCCGAGGTCTACCACACCCTCAAGAAGGTCCTGAAGGAGCGCAACCTCTCCACCGGTCTCGGTGACGAGGGTGGCTTCGCCCCGAACCTCGGCTCCAACCGTGAGGCGCTCGACCTCATCCTGGAAGCCATCCAGCAGGCCGGTTACGTCCCCGGCCAGGACATCGCGCTTGCGCTCGACGTCGCCGCGTCCGAGTTCTACAAGGACGGCAAGTACGCCTTCGAGGGCTCGGACCGCTCGGCTGCCGAGATGACCGAGTACTACGAGGGCCTCGTCGCGGACTACCCGCTCGTGTCCATCGAGGACCCGCTGTTCGAGGACGACTGGGCCGGCTGGCACGTCATCACCGAGAAGCTCGGCACCAAGGTCCAGCTCGTCGGCGACGACCTGTTCGTGACCAACCCCGAGCGCCTGGCCCGCGGCATCGAGGAGAACTCCGCCAACGCGCTGCTGGTGAAGGTCAACCAGATCGGCTCGCTGACCGAGACCCTGGACGCCGTCGAGCTGGCCCAGCGCAACGGCTTCAAGTGCATGATGTCGCACCGCTCCGGCGAGACCGAGGACGTCACCATCGCCGACCTCGCCGTCGCCACCAACTGCGGCCAGATCAAGACCGGCGCCCCGGCCCGCTCCGAGCGCGTCGCCAAGTACAACCAGCTGCTGCGCATCGAGGAGATCCTCGACGACGCCGCCGTCTACGCCGGCCGCTCCGCCTTCCCTCGGTTTCGCCCCGCGAACTGATCGGACGCAGCGCCCCGCGAACTGATCGGACGCAGTGCCCCGCGAACTGATCAGACGCAGTGCCCCGCGAACTGACCGAACGGCAGGGCTGATCCGCCCGAGCGTGGCGTCCCGCCTCGCAGCGTCCCCGGCAACGGTCCCGTACCGTTGCCGGGGACGGCTTTGTCTCCGAACGGCTCGGCCCGGCCCGGAGCGTGGCCGCGGAGCGTACGTCCGTACCTCCGGGAAGACGGCAATCCAGGGGAGGCGACGTGCCCGCGGACCGGTTCTCGACCGCGACCCGGCTCAAGGCGCTCGGTGAACAGGCGGCGGCCCGCGTCTACCGCGCCCGCCGGCCCCGCCGCAACCGGCTGACCGGCCGCGCCGCCCTGCTGGCCCTGGTGATGTGCTCCCTCGTCGTGGCGCTCGCCTACCCGATACGGCAGTACGTGTCGCAGCGTTCGGACATCGCCGACCAGCGTCGCAAGGCCCAGGAAGCGGGCCGGACGCTGGACCGGCTGCGCGACGAGAAGGCCCGCTGGCAGGATCCCGCGTACGTCGAGCAGCAGGCCAGGCTGCACCTGCACTTCGTCAAACCGGGGGAGACCGGCTATATCGTCCAGGACGGCACCGGCGCCGGTACGGGCGCCGGGCGCCGGGGCGCGGGGGCGGCCGAGCGGCCCTGGTACAAGAATCTCTGGGACGGCGTCGACTCGGCCGACAAGAGGTGACCGACCTGACCGTCCCGCCCGCCCCGACCCGACCTGTCCCCGCCGCAGGCGGCGCACGTGCCGCCTCGGCCCCCGTCCGCCCGCGGACCCCGATCCCACCGAAAGCGCACATGGACACCGCCCCGCCCCAGACCGAGCCCACCGAACCCACCGCCGCGGACATCGCCGCCTTCAAGGAACAGCTGGGCCGCCCGCCGCGCGGCCTGCGGGCCATCGCACACCGCTGCCCCTGCGGGCAGCCGGACGTCGTCGAGACGGCCCCGCGGCTGGAGGACGGCACGCCCTTCCCCACGCTCTACTACCTCACCTGCCCGCGCGCGGCCTCCGCGATCGGCACGCTGGAGGCCGACGGCGTGATGAAGGAGATGACCGAGCGGCTGGCGACCGACCCCGAACTGGCCGCCGCCTACCGCGCCGCGCACGAGGACTACATCCGGCGGCGGGACGCCATCGAGGTGCTCCAGGGCTTCCCCAGCGCCGGCGGGATGCCGGACCGGGTCAAGTGCCTGCACGTCCTGGTCGGCCACTCGCTGGCGGCCGGCCCCGGTGTCAACCCGCTCGGCGACGAGGCCATCGCGATGCTGCCGGAGTGGTGGCGCAAGGGCCCGTGCGTCTCGCCGTGCCAGGACTCCGGCGCCCCGGAAGGAGCGGCCGAATGAAGCGGGTGGCCGCCGTCGACTGCGGTACGAACTCCATTCGCCTGCTGGTCGCCGACGTCGATCCGGCGACGGGTGAACTGAAGCAGCTGGACCGCCGGATGCAGATCGTCCGGCTGGGCCAGGGCGTGGACCGCACCGGGCGGCTGGCGCCCGAGGCGCTGGAGCGCACCTTCGCGGCCTGCCGGGAGTACGCGGCGGTGATCAAGGGGCTGGGCGCCGAGCAGGTCAGGTTCGTGGCGACCTCGGCCTCCCGGGACGCCGAGAACCGCGACGACTTCGTCCGCGGAGTGCTGGACATCCTGGGTGTCGAGCCCGAGGTGATCACCGGCGACCAGGAGGCGGAGTTCTCCTTCACCGGCGCCACCAAGGAGCTGACCGGCCGCACCGATCTTGCGCAGCCGTACCTGGTCGTGGACATCGGCGGCGGCTCCACCGAGTTCGTGCTCGGCTCGGACTCCGTGCGGGCCGCGCGGTCGGTGGACGTCGGCTGCGTCCGGATGACGGAGCGGCATCTGCTGCGGGACGGCGAGATCAGCGACCCGCCGAGCGCCGAGCAGATCGCCGCGATACGGGCGGACATCGGCGCGGCCCTGGAGCACGCGGAGGAGGCCGTGCCGCTGGCCGAAGCGGCGACGCTGGTGGGCCTGGCGGGCTCGGTGACCACCGTCGTCGCTCTCGCACTGAGCCTTGACCACTACGACTCCGAGGCCATCCACCACGCCCGGATCCCGCTGGCCAAGGTCCAGGAGATCACCGCCGACCTGCTCGCCTCCACCCACGCGGAGCGCGCGGCGAGCCCGGTCATGCATCCCGGCCGGGTCGACGTGATCGCCGCGGGCGCCCTCGTCCTGCTGTCGATCATGGAGCGGACCGGCGCCACGGAGGTCGTCGTCAGCGAGCACGACATCCTGGACGGCATCGCCTGGAGCATCGCCTGAAGAGGCCGGGGAGCGCCTCCGCGGGGGCGCCGGTTTCTGAGCGTGCCGGGGTGCGGTCGGGCGGCCGAGGAGGGGTTTCCGGGGCCTCTGGAGGGTGCGCGGTGCGGGGTCGCCGAGAAAGTTCGTGAAACTCTTCACATGAAAAAGGTGCCCGATGGCCGAACAAAGCGGCCCTCGGGCCCTCATTCGAAGGTCCTAGGCCCTCTGGAGCCGGGGAATGTCCGGCTTCCGGAGGGCCTTTTCCGCGCTTACAGGGCGTGTGGTTCAGTCGCTCGTGCGTTCACAACCCCTGATCAACAGGGGTATCCAACGCCTCACCCCACCCGGTGGTTCCCGGGGTGCGCTATGGCATCCGTCACGGGGGTGGCGGAGTGTAGCAGATAGCCCCCGAGTGCTTGTGAAGGGGCTCACGAGCGACCCCCCAGGCAGGGGTGGATACTCGATTGCATGAGCACCACGGAGCGTCCCAGGATCCTCGTTGTAGGCGGTGGGTACGTAGGCCTGTACGCGGCACGCCGCATCCTCAAGAAGATGCGGTATGGCGAGGCGACCGTCACGGTCGTCGACCCGCGCTCGTACATGACGTACCAGCCCTTCCTCCCTGAAGCTGCGGCCGGCAGCATCTCTCCCCGCCACGTCGTGGTTCCGCTACGACGCGTGCTGCCCAAGGCGGAGGTGCTCACCGGCCGGGTGACCACCATCGACCAGGACCGCAAGGTCGCCACGATCGCCCCGCTGGTGGGCGAGGCGTACGAGCTGCCCTTCGACTACCTGGTCATCGCGATGGGCGCGGTCTCCCGTACCTTCCCGATCCCCGGCCTGGCCGAGAACGGCATCGGCATGAAGGGCGTGGAAGAGGCCATCGGCCTGCGCAACCACGTTCTGGAGCAGCTGGACAAGGCTGACTCCACGACCGACGAAGAGGTCCGCCGCAAGGCGCTGACCTTCGTGTTCGTCGGCGGCGGCTTCGCGGGTGCGGAGACCGTCGGCGAGGTCGAGGACATGGCGCGCGATGCCGCCAAGTACTACAACAACGTCAAGCGCGAAGACATGCGCTTCCTGCTGGTCGATGTCGCCGACAAGATCCTCCCCGAGGTGGGCCCGAAGCTCGGCGCCTACGGCAAGGAGCACCTTGAGGGCCGTGGCGTCGAGGTCTACCTCAAGACCGGCATGGACTCCTGCGTCGACGGTCACGTCGTGCTGAACAACGGCCTTGAGGTCGACTCCAACACCCTCGTGTGGACCGCGGGTGTCAAGCCGAACCCGGCGCTCTCCCGCTTCGGTCTGCCGCTGGGCCCGCGCGGTCACGTGGACACCGGCGCCACCCTCCAGGTGCAGGGCACCGACTACATCTGGGCCGCAGGCGACAACGCCCAGGTCCCGGACATGGTCGGCCGCAAGGCGGGCAACGAGAACGCCTGGTGCCCGCCGAACGCCCAGCACGCGCTGCGTCAGGCCAAGGTCCTCGGCGACAACGTCGTGTCCGGCATGCGCGGCTTCCCGCAGAAGGAATACAGCCACGCCAACAAGGGTGCGGTCGCCGGTCTCGGCCTGCACAAGGGCGTCGCGATGATCGTCCTGGGCAAGACCAAGATCAAGCTCAAGGGCCGGCTCGCCTGGTACATGCACCGCGCGTACCACGGCATGGCCATGCCGACGTTCAACCGCAAGATCCGGGTCTTCGCCGACTGGACCCTCGCGATGTTCCTCAAGCGCGAGGTCGTCTCGCTCAGCGCCATGCAGAACCCCCGCGAGGAGTTCTACGAGGCGGCGAAGCCGGCGCCGAAGCCCGCGGCCGCGGCCGACAAGCCGAAGGCCAAGGCTTCCTGACACCTCGGTCGGGGTCATCCGACCAGCCCGAAGGGCGTCCGCCATCCGTGGGGCGGGCGCCCTTCGGCGTGTGCGCCGTAGCGGCCGCCGTGCCTTTTGCTGTTCCCTTACGCATGAACGGGACTAATTCGGCGCCCAATTGGCGTTTACGTGGTGGGTGAAACTTGTTTGCCCCACGTCAACACGGAGGTGTGCGACATGGCCGACGCCGCTGGACGGCTCACCAAGCTCGCCGAGGAGGTGCTGGGAACACCGCTCCCGGTCCGCATTCGCGCCTGGGACCGCAGCGAGTCCGGCCCTCCGGGCGCCCCCGCGCTCGTCTTCCGCAATCGCAGGGCGCTGCGCCGCCTGCTGTTCAAACCGGGCGAGCTGGGCCTGGCCCGCGCCTGGGTGGCCGGCGACATCGACGTGGAAGGTGACCTCTACGAGGCCCTCGACCTGCTGGCCGGGCTGATCTGGGAGCGCGGCACCGCGGCCCCCGCCCCGCAGCGCGCGCCGCTGCTGCGCGCCCTGGCCCGCCCCGAGATCCGGGCCGCGGTCAAGGAGTTGGTCACCCTCGCGGGCGCCCCGGTCCCGCCCGCGCCGCCCGCCGAGGAGGCCAGGCGCCGCCGCGGCCCGCTGCACACCCTGCTGCGCGACAAGGAAGCCATCAGCCACCACTACGACGTCGGCAACGACTTCTACGAGCTGGTGCTCGGCCCGTCGATGGTCTACTCCTGCGCCTACTGGGACACTCCGGACGGTTCCCTGGAGGACGCCCAGCGGGACAAGCTCGACCTGATCTGCCGCAAGCTCGGCCTCAAGGAAGGCCAGCGGCTGCTGGACGTGGGCTGCGGCTGGGGCTCGATGGTGCTGCACGCAGCCCGCGAGTACGGCGTGCGCGCGGTCGGCATCACCCTCTCCGAGGAGCAGGCCGCCTACGGGCGCAAGCGCATCGCGGACGCCGGGCTCGCCGACCGTATCGAGATCCGGGTGCAGGACTACCGCGAGATCCACGACGAGCCGTTCGACGCGATCTCCTCGATCGGGATGGCCGAACACGTCGGGCGGGCGCTCTACGCCGAGTACGCGAGCGCCCTGTACGCCCTGCTGAAGCCGGGCGGCCGGCTGCTCAACCACCAGATCGCCCGGCGGCCGCTGGAGGACGAAGACGCCTACCACGTCGACGAGTTCATCGACCGGTACGTCTTCCCCGACGGCGAGCTGGCCCCGATCGGCGGGACCGCGGGGGCCCTGGAGGACGCCGGATTCGAGGTGCGGGACGTCGAGGTGCTGCGCGAGCACTACGCGCTGACGCTGCGCCGCTGGGTCGCCAATCTGGAGGAGCACTGGAGCGAGGCGGTGAAGCTGACGACTCCGGGGCGGGCCAGAGTGTGGCGGCTCTACATGGCCGCGTCCGCGCTGTCCTTCGAGCGCAACCGCATAGGGATCAACCAGGTGCTCGCGGTGCGTACGCCGGAGTCGGGCACGTCAGGGCTGCCACTGCGGCCGCGGGAGTGGCGGGGCTGAGGCCACCGCCCTGCCGCTGTACGGATGAGGGCCCCGCACCACGACCTGTGGTGCGGGGCCCTCATCCGTAACGGGCGGCGGCTGCTCCGCCTACTCCGCCTTGATCGCCGCCAGCATGTTCAGCTTGGCCGCGCGGCGGGCCGGCCAGAGTGCGGCCAGGACACCGACCAGTGCGGCCAGGGCCAGGAAGAGGCCCATCCGGCCCCAGGGCAGCACCAGTTCGTAGGTGCCGAGCGAGCCGGCGATCAGCTCGCCCGCCGCCCAGCCGAAGAACACTCCGAGGCCGATGCCGAGCACCCCGCCGAACAGCGAGATGACCAGCGACTCCAGGCGCACCATCCGCTTGATGCCGGAGCGGTCCAGGCCGATGGCGCGCAGCATGCCGATCTCCTGGGAGCGCTCGAAGACCGACATCGCCAGGGTGTTGACGACGCCGAGCACCGCGACGATCACCGCCATGGCCAGCAGGCCGTAGAGCATGTTCAGCATCAGATTGATCATCTGCGCGATGCCGTCGGACACGTCCTTCTTGTCCTGGACGGCAATGGCGGGATTGTCACCCAGCGCCTTGACCAGCGAGTCCTTGCCGGCGTCGGAGACGCCGGCCTGGGTCTTGACCATCACCTGCATGTCGGCGGCGTGCTTCTGGTGCGGGGCCAGGACGCCGTTGTCCAGGATGATGCCCTTGATCATCTCGTTGCCCTCGTAGACACCCGAGACGGTCAGCGCGCCCTTCTTGCCGTCCTCGAACGTCACCGGGACGTGCGAGCCGACCCGCCAGCCCTTCTCCTTGGCCGTGTCCGCGTCCACCACGGCCGCGTCGCCGCGCAGCCCGTTCAGGCCGCCGCTGGTGAAGTCGAGCCGGGTGAGCGCGCCGAAGTCCTTGCCGTTGACGCCGGTCAGGTACTCGGTGACGGAGCCGATGCGGGCGGGGGAGTTGCGCAGCGGGCTGGAGGCGGTGACCTCGTCGAGGCTGCCGATCTTCTTCGCGACGTCCGGCGAGAGCGGCGTCATGCCGGCCATGGAGACGATGTAGTCGGCCTTCAGCGAGTCGGTGGCCATCTTGTCGATGCCCTTCTGCACGCTGCCGGCGATCACCGTCAGGCCGGTGATCAGCGTCAGGCCGACCATCAGCGCGGAGGCGGTGGCGGCCGTACGGCGCGGGTTGCGCACCGCGTTCTGCCGCGCGAGCTTGCCGGAGATGCCGAACATCCGCAGGACCGGCGAGGCCAGTGCGATCAGCGGGCGGGACAGCAGTGGCGTCAGGATGAAGACGCCGATCAGCAGGAGCACCGCGCCCAGGCCCATCAGGGCCTTGCCGTCGTCCATGCCTGTGGCGGCCAGGACGGCAGCGGCGCCCGCGCCGGCGAAGAGCGCGCCGAGGGTGTTGCGGACCACCAGCGACTTGGTGGTGGCGGCGGCGTGCACGCTGTTCATCGCGGCGACCGGCGGGATCTTCGCGGCCCTGCGGCCCGGCAGCCAGGCGGCCAGCACGGTCACCACGATGCCGACGACCAGCGAGGTCAGGACGGTGGAAGGGGAGATCACCAGCGGCCCGTCGGGCACCGTGGCGCCGGTGCCGTTCATCAGCGCGCGCAGCCCGGCGCCGATGCCGATGCCCGCGGCGAGACCGGCGACGGCGGCGACGGCGCCGACCACGACCGCCTCGATCAGCACCGAGCGGGTCACCTGGCGGCGGCTGGCGCCGACCGCGCGCAGCAGTGCCAGTTCCTTGGTGCGCTGGGCGACCAGCATGGTGAAGGTGTTGGCGATGATGAAGATGCCGACGAAGAGGGCGATGCCGGCGAAGGCCAGCAGGCCGGTCTTCATGCCGTCCATGCCCTGGGCGATCTGCTTCGCCTGGTCGTCGGCGAGCTGTCTGCCGGTGGTGGCCTCGGCGGCGTTGTGCGGCAGGATCGCGTCGACCGCGGTCTTCAGCGCCTGCTGCGAGGTGCCCGGGGCGGCCCGGACGTCGATCTCGTCGAACTCGCCCGGGGTGCCGAGGAGTTGCTGCGCGGTGGCGGTGTCGAACAGCGCGAGGCTGCCGCCCGCGGACACCGCGCCGTCGTCGGTGGTGAAGATGCCGGTCAGCTTCTCCTTGCGGACCGGTCCGTCGACGGAGATGCGTACGGTGTCGCCGACCCGGTAGCCGGCCCGATCCGCGGTTTTGGCGTCCAGTGCGATCTCGCCCGCCCGCTGGGGGGCGGCGCCGTCGCGCAGCGGGTAGCGGGCGTCCTTGCCGTCCGCGCCGGGGTAGTAGTTGCCGCCGAGGGTCGAGAAGCCGTCGCCGATCAGCTTGCCGTGCTTGTCGGCGACGGCGGTGAAGCCGGAGACGCTGCCGGTGGCCGACGCGGCGCCCGGCAGCTTCCCGGCCTTGTCGAGCAGCTTGTGGTCGAGGCCGGGGGCGGCGCCGGGGTTGCCGGCCGCGCTGTCGGAGCGGTGCGGCTGGATGGCGACGTCTACGGAGTCGTAGCCCTTTTGGGAGCTGGCCTGGAAGGCGTCGGAGATGGTCGAGGTGAAGACCAGGGTGCCGGAGACGAAGGCCACGCCGAGCATCACGGCGAGGGTGGTCATCAGCAGCCTGGCCTTGTGCGCAAGCACGTTGCGCAAGGCGGTACGGAACATGGGTGAGTCAGTCCTGAAGAAGAGGTCCGAGGTACGGGCGGCGGCTGCTGCGGGTCAGCTCGTACGCCCCTTGGCGTCGAAACCCTTCATGCGCTCCAGCACCAGGTCGGCGGTCGGGTCGGGCATGTCGTCGACGATCCGGCCGTCGGCGAGGAAGACCACGCGGTCCGCGTAGGAGGCGGCGACCGGGTCGTGGGTGACCATGACGACGGTCTGGCCCAGCTCGCGGACGGAGTTGCGCAGGAAGCCCAGCACCTCGGCGCCGGAGCGCGAGTCGAGGTTGCCGGTGGGCTCGTCGGCGAAGATGATCTCCGGCCGGGAGGCGAGGGCGCGGGCGACCGCGACGCGCTGCTGCTGGCCGCCGGAGAGCTGGCTGGGGCGGTGCTTGAGGCGGCCCGCAAGGCCGACGGTCTCGACGACGCGGTCCAGCCAGGCGCGGTCCGGCTTGCGGCCCGCGATGTCCATCGGCAGCGTGATGTTCTCCAGCGCCGTCAGGGTCGGCAGCAGGTTGAACGCCTGGAAGATGAAGCCGATCTTGTCGCGGCGCAGCTGGGTGAGCTTCTTGTCCTTCAGGCCGGTCAGCTCGATGTCGCCGATCCGGGCGGAGCCGCCCGATATCGCGTCAAGTCCCGCCATGCAGTGCATCAGCGTCGACTTGCCGGAGCCGGAGGGGCCCATGATCGCGGTGAACTGGGCCTGGCGGAAGTCGACGGAGACGGCGTCCAGGGCGACCACCTGGGTCTCGCCCTGTCCGTAGACCTTGGTGAGATCCGTGGCGCGGGCGGCCACCGCGGTGGCGCGGGTGGCGGTGGAGACGCCGGAGTGGGTGGTGGTCACGGGGAAGTGCTCCTGTCGGGACGGCGGCGGTACGGGCGGTCCGCCGGGTGTACCGGAGGACCCTTCCATCGTCGGCCAGGAGAAGGGGCACGGACGTCAGCCCGTGTGACCGTCCTGGGGGAGCCTTGCGGCGTAGCCGGTCCGGCGGCCGTCATCCCTTGGGAGGAGACGGACCCTGAGGACGGCCGCTGAGCGACGCGCCCCGCACACGCCTGGAGGCGGCGCCCCCGAGGGCCGTCGAGCAGGCATCGACTTTCCGTCAATTCGGGCACGGAATGCGTTTCGGAAGGTTGCGGCGAAGGGGGCCATCAGGCATGTGACAACGGCCTGTACCCGTCACTGATGCACCCTCAGTTGCCAATAAAATAAGACAACCTCGGGGTCGCTGGCCGAAGTGCGTAGTGCCCTGCGGGCTACGCTCGTGCTGCCCTCTTTGAGGGGCCATGGGGGAGCCCAGGCCCGGATGGTGGAATGCAGACACGGCGAGCTTAAACCTCGCTGGCCTTCGGGCCGTGCCGGTTCAAGTCCGGCTCCGGGCACGCCCACCAAGAGCGACCTAGATCCGCCCCTGACCTGCGGAAATGCTCAGGTCTCCGGCGTTCGCCCGGCCTGCGTCGGGAGCTCGGGGTGACGTGACGGGGCGCGACGGGAACGTGCTGCCAGCCGTCGGCCGAGTGGTAAGCGCGCGCCCCGGAATGCACCGCGCCGGGATCTTTCCGGGAATCCGGTCAAAGGGCGCGATACGCCGTGGTCGACCGTGCGAGTGAAGGCCGTTTACGAAGCGCGCGACCGTGCCGAAAAAAACCCTCCTGAATGTTCCGGAGTGGTACAGGACTTGTCCCGGGATCACCCCCGCCACCACAGGACGCACGCCTGGCGGGCGGCTCCGCGGGCTCGCGCCGTGCGGGACCGCCCCGGTTGCCCAGATGAGTGAGTCCGAAGTCGTGCCTGCCTGGCGGGGTCTGGCAGGCACGCTCGCGGCGTTGTCGTCACGCGCCGAGGCTCCGCGTCGCCTCCCTCCTCCGCCTTGCGATCACACGCACCAGACCCCGCCAGGCCCGCCTCCGGGCGGACGACACGACTTCGGCTCGCTCATCTAGGCGGCGGGCAGACCGGTCGCCTGGGCGGCGTGACAGGTGACGCAGAGCAGCTGCCGGGCGAGGGCGGGGCCGTGGGCGACGCCCATGCCGTTCAGGCGGTGGACCACCGGGCGGATCATGCGGAGGTGGTCGGGGCAGAGGCCGGATCCGCAGCAGTGGCACATGGCGACCGCGGACGTGTCGGCCTTCTCGGTGGCGTGGCAGTCGTAGCAGTTCATACGAGTTCTCCTTCCGGTGCGGGGCTGGCTTACGGGTGGGCGCGGTGCCGCGGTACGGGGGCGCAGCCGGCGTCCTGATGGGCCGTCCGGTCCCGGTGGCCCGCCGCCGCCCGCTTGGCCTCCGCGGGGCCGGCCCGTAGCGGTGGCGGGGCCTGCGTCCCGCGGACGACGGCACCGGTCGCCCTCCGCACCAGTGATCCGCGGTCCGTGCCGGGGGTGTTTCCGACCCGGCGGCACGCGGCGATGAACCGTGATGCCAGTTCCTGGTCGTGGCGCCAGACCACGGCGATGTCCGTCCGGAGCCCCGGCGGACCCAGCGGGCGTACGCGCAGGTCCGCGCTGAGGCTCAGCCACTCGGCGATGCCGCGGTCCATGTACGACATGCCGGCGCCCGAGGCCACAGCCGCGGCAAGGTTGATGTAGTCGGGCTCCTCCCATGCGACCTGGGGGGAGCGCTCCCGCCGGATGACGTCCAGGACCCGGTCGTAGAGCCCGGGGGCCTGCGAACGGGGCCACATGAGGAGCGGAAGATCCAGCTCCGGCTTCCCCTCCGCCGCGCGGCCGGCCGCCTCGCCGCCCGGGAGGACTTTGACCAGTTCCGAGTCGCCCACCACGGACAGCCGCAGGTCATCCGCCTCGACGGGCGGCCTGACGAACGCGAAGTCGACCTGCCCCGCGCGCACCAGGCCGATGTTCCGTTCCGACCAGCCGGATTCGACGGAGACCGGGGCGGTGTTGCGGGCGCGGAACTCCGCGACCATCTCGCGCTGGAGCAGGGCGTGTCCCGAGAGGCTGAAGGCGACGCGTACCGGACGCCGGTGCCCCGCGGCCGCGTCCTTGATCCGGGCCCTGATCGCGTAGGTGCGTTGCAGGAGCAGTGGCGCTTCCTCCTGTAACGCCTCGCCCGGCGGGGTCAGTGACATCCGGCGGCTGCTGCGGCTGAGCAGCTTTGCGCCCAACTCCTCCTCCAGCACCTTCATTTGGTGCGAGAGGGTGGGCTGGCTCACCTGGCAGCGCTGGGCCGCTCTCCCCAGGTGAAGTTCGTCGGCCACGACGACGAAGTACTCCAGTCGCCGCAGTAAACCGGAGAAGTTCGGTGCAGATCCCCCGTCATCTTTCACGCGCACGGCCTCCCGCCTCGACAGCTTGGAGCGGTCGTCCACATGCCCTGTCATGCATGACGCCCTTGAGGGCGTTGACCGCTAACAAGGTATCCACATTACGAAAAACCCTTTCCGCAGGCGGTCAGGAGTCTAGCTGTATTAGACAGAGTCCAGTCAAGGACCGAGTCCAGTCAACTCCTTAGTGACCAGGGCGAGTTGGAGGCGATGCCTCCGCTTTCCCGGCGGGTTCGGCTTCCGGTTCCGGTGCAGGTCCTGTGCCTGATCACCGGTACCCATACTTGAGCCCTGCGGTGCGGCCGTCGCCCCATGTCGGCCAACTTCCTGCCCCCGGCATACCGCCCCGTGATGTGACACACGTCATATTTTGCGCCGCGAAAAGGCGTCCAACCTGCTCTCTTGGCGATCGTCTATGGAGCTATAGAGCAGATTTATTGGACTGTTCGAGACACCCCATGGAACTGTCGCTGCCGTAAGCGTGGATCGGGCACGGCCGGACATCCCGCTGCGAAGCAATCGGATGTAATCGGGACGGGGGACTTCGATATAAGACGCATCGCATGGCGAACTCATCGATGTGCGCACGGCGTGCCGGTCCCTGCGTGACGATTTCCGCAGCCCATTTCCGCAGCCAGGTGAATCACAACAGCAGGCAGTGCTTCCTTTCTTTTCCAGAGTCTGATCCGTCCTGTCCAGACTGTCGTCCCAAGGGTAATTCCCCGAGCGCAGGAGGTAAGATGATCGGAGAGTTGATCAGCAAGGACGATCGATTCCAGGAGATCCTGGAGCGTCTGAATCGCAAGTCGGTCGAGGACTATTACAACCCTTACCGTATGTTCGACTGGCCGGAATCCCTGCCGGAGAACCGGTGGTGGATGAGCCCTCAGCTCACGACCACGTACGGGACCGACGTTGCCGCCGAATTGGATCAGGAGCAGCTCTACCGCCTGTCACGATGCGAGAGCATCAACTTCTACAGCCTCAACGTGGACGGAATCCGTGAGCTGATTGTCGAGGTGACCCGGCGCATCCACACCCGGGGCTTCGAGATTCCGTCCGAGTTCTTCCACCACTTCATCGGTGAAGAGAACGAGCACATGTGGTTCTTCGCCGAGTTCTGCCTGCGTTACGGCAAAAAGCTCTACCGGCAGATGGAGCCCGCAGGGGACGGGGACTCGTGGCCCGAGGCCGCCAGCTTCCTGGTGTTCGTGCGCATCCTCCTCTTCGAGGAGCTGGTCGACCACTTCAACAGCACGATGGCGGCCGACGAGCAACTGCACGACACCATCCGCGCCGTCAACCGGATTCACCACCAGGACGAGTCCCGGCACATCGCCTTCGGACGCGAACTGGTCTCCCTGCTCTTCGAGGACCTGAAGTCGAAGGCGACGGAAGAGCAGCTGCTCCAGATTCAGGAATACGTCAAGCGTTACCTGAACTACAGCTTCGAGTCGCTGTTCAACCCGCAGGTCTACCGGGACGCCGGAATTCCCGAACCGTTCGCCGTACGACGGCGCCTGCTGGCCTCGCCGCGCAGTGCGGAGTTCCAGCAGCAGGTGTTCCGCAAGCCGCTGAACTTCCTCATCAAGACCGGGATTCTGCAGGACCGGGACCTGATGCCCGCAGAGCGGGGGGCCGCGTGACCGCGTCGATCTCGACGGCTCAGGGCGGCGCACTCACCATTCTCGACCCCGACCAGACCGACCTGCTGCGCGAACTGGACCGCACCCTCACCCGCTGGGCCCATGAGGCCGGCGCGCGGGAAATCATGCCGCCGCCCGTCTACCCGCTCCGCGACCTGGAGAAGTTCGACGTCTACGAGAACTTCCCGCACCTGCAATTCGTCGGCGGCCCGCTGGACGTGAGCGGCACTCCGCCGAAGC
The DNA here is from genome assembly GCF_020564935.1 of Streptomyces pinistramenti. GTDB lineage: Bacteria > Actinomycetota > Actinomycetes > Streptomycetales > Streptomycetaceae > Streptomyces > Streptomyces pinistramenti. The sequence goes on along the minus strand of NZ_JAJCXB010000009.1, from coordinate 35,422 downwards.
CGGTGCAGGGCGCCTTTGCGTCCGGCGATGTCGAGCCCCCGTTCCTCGGGCTGCCGCACTCCACCTGCTACGGCGCCTATCTCTACGTCGAGAACCGGGCGGTGGCTCCCGACACCACCCTCACTCTCATCAACCGGTGCTTCCGCAACGAGGACAAGTACGAAGGTCTTCGGCGGCTGCTCAGCTTTCAGATGAGAGAGATCGTGGCGATCGGAACGCTGGAGCACACGCAGGAGATCAATGCGCTTTTCACCGACCGGATCGAGCGGTTCGCCAAGGACCTCGGTATTGAGCTGATCAAGGAGGTGGCCACCGACCCGTTCTTCGAACGCGACAGCGGCCGCGCGCTCCTGCAGCGGCTCAGCCCGGTCAAACACGAATTCCAGGCCGACGGCCTGGCCATCGCCTCGGTCAACACCCACCGGAATTTCTTCGGCGAACGGTGCCACATCACCGTCGAAGGCACGGGCGAGCACGCCTACACGGGCTGCGTCGCATTCGGCCTGGAACGGTGGCTGGCGGTCCTGAGCGACCTGTTCGACGGAGATCTGAAGCGCGCCCGCGCCGCCGTCGACGCCGCCTCGTGATCCGGGTCGGTGTGGACCTCGTTCCCGTCGCCCGTGTGCAGGCCATGGCCGACGCGGGCGACAGCGGCCCGCTGCATCTGATGCTCACCTCGGCGGAAGCGGAACTGAGCCGCTTCGCCACCGGGTGGGACCTTCACGGCGTCGCGGGACGCATCGCGGCCAAGGAAGCGGTGTTCAAGCTTTTGCACGTCGCCGACCGCACGCTTCCCTGGCAGTCCATCGAAGTTCTGAAGACCACCGGGAAATGGCCCACCGTCCGGCTCAGCGAGCCGGCGAGCACCTGGGCCGCCGAAGCCGGCATCGAAGCCATCGACGTCAGCATTTCCCACGAAGACCAGTTCGCCGTCGCCGTCGCAGCCGGTGCGGCGGGATTCCCCACGGATAAGGAGACGTTCCATGCCGAGCACCACCTCGTCCAACGTTGACGCAGTGCGGAACTGGCTTCTGGCCAAGCACCCCGAGCGCGAATCCATCGCCCCGGACGAAGACCTCATCGCCGCTCGCTTCGTCGACTCGCTTTCCTTCGTCGAGTTCGTCCTGACGATCGAGGAGGCCAGTGGCGTGGAGATCGACCGTGAGGCCATCGATCTGGCCGACTTCCGCACGCTGTCGGCCATCCAGAAGAAGTTTTTCTGATGGGGCGTTTGCTCTACGCCGAAGACTACGAGAAAGGCGCCCGCCACGAACTCGGGTCGCACAAGGTGACGGCCGAAGAGATCATCGCTTTCGGCCAGACCTACGACCCGCAGCCGTACCACATCGACGAGGCGGCGGGGCGTGCCTCGGCCTTCGGCGGCCTGATCGCCAGCGGCTGGAACACCGCGGCGATCTGGATGCGCCTGTATGTGACGACCTTGCTGCCCGATGCCGCGGCCGAGGGCACGGTCGAGGGCTCACCCGGAGTGGACGAAGTCCGCTTCCTGCAACCGGTCCGTCCGGGCGACGTGCTGACCGGCACGTGCGAAATCATCGCGTCCCTGCCGTCCCTTTCCGCGCCCGACTTCCGCATCGTCCGCAATCGCGGACGTCTGCTGAACGCGGACGGAGCCGAGGTGCTGACGCTGATCCTCAACGCCCGGTTCCGGTGCCGGCCCAAGAACTCCTGACCAGAGACCCTCTCTAGAAACGGAGCCAGTCATGGAGACTGTGTCCTACACGTCGCAGTGGACCGCGGCCGCCCGCGCGCTGGAAAGCGAGCGGAGCGACGCGCTTTTCGAAGACCCGCTGGCCCGGCCGCTCGCCGAGCCGCGTGGATTCGAGCTTCTCGACAAGTACGGCGGCGGCGGCCTGGTCGAGTTCGTGGCCGTCCGCACCCGCTATTTCGACGACACGATCAATGACCTGGTCGGAAAGGGAATCCGGCAGGTCGTGCTGATCGCGGCCGGCATGGACACCCGCGCTTTCCGCCTGCGGCTCCCTGACGACGTCACCGTCTACGAGGTCGACCACCAGGCCCTGATAGACGAGAAGGAGAAGCGCCTCGCCCAGCTCGGGGCGCCGAAGCCGACGGTCAATCTGCGGCGCGTCGGGGCGGACCTGGCAGGGGACTGGTCGGCCACGCTGCGTGCCGCCGGCTTCGACCCTTCGCTGCCGACGCTGTGGGTTCCCGAGGCCCTGCTGTTCTTCCTGACCGAGGAGCAGTCCGCCACGCTGATGCGTACCTTCGCGGACAATTCCGCCCCCGGCAGCTGGGTCGCGGTGGACATTCTGAGCAAGTCGCTGCTGCGCGGCCCGGCCACCCAGATCTTCCTTTCCGCCCTCAAGGAAGACGGAATTCCGTGGCTCTTCGGCACCGACGAGCCCGAGGAGTTCATGGCCGGCACCGGCTGGACCGTCCGGGAACTCAAGGAGCCGGGCGAGCCCGGCGCAGGTGAAACCCGCTGGCCGTACGCCGTCCAGCCGCGCGACGTCAAGGGCGTGGCGCGCAACTGGCTGCTGCGCGCGGAACTCGCGTAAGCACATCCGTCCCAGCGGCACGGCCCCCCGGGGCCGTGCCGCTCTCGGCGCGTGTGCCGACCATCCGTCAAGCGAAGGGAAATGTGGCATGACCGAGCGTCGTCGGGTGACGACCACGGACAGCGGTATCCCGGTATCGAGCGACGAGTATTCCCAGTCCGTCGGCTCCAACGGCCCGTTGCTGCTGCAGGATCACCACCTCATCCAGAAACTGGCGGCCTTCGACCGTGAGCGTGTCCCCGAGCGGGTCGTGCACGCCAAGGGCGGCGGCGCTTACGGAGTTCTCGAAATCACCGAGGACGTCAGCCAGTTCACCAAGGCAAACGTATTCCAGCGCGGCAAGCGCACGGACCTGTTCCTGCGTTTCTCCACGGTCGCTGGTGAACTCGGCTTCGCGGACACGGTGCGTGACCCGCGCGGTTTCGCGGTCAAGCTGTACACCGACGAAGGCAATTACGACATCGTCGGAAACAACACCCCGATCTTCTTCATCCGTGACCCGCTGAAATTCCCGGACTTCATCCACTCGCAGAAGCGCCGTGCCGACAACCATCTGCACGACAACAACATGCAGTGGGATTTCTGGACGCTCTCGCCGGAGTCGGCGCACCAGGTCACGCTCCTGATGTCCGACCGCGGTACCCCGTTCTCCTGGCGGCACATGAACGGCTACGGCAGCCATACGTTCCTGTGGTACAACGCCGCCGGCGAGAAGTTCTGGGTGAAGTACCACTTCAAGACGGACCAGGGCATCAAGAACTTCACCCACGACGAGGCGGCGGCCGCGGCCGCCGATGACCCGGACGCGCACATCCGGGACCTCCACCGGTCGATCGACACCGGCGACCACCCGTCCTGGACCCTCCAGGTGCAGGTCATGCCGTTCGCGGACGCCGTGGACTACCGGTTCAACCCGTTCGACCTGACCAAGATCTGGCCGCACGAGGACTACCCGCCGATCGACATCGGCACCCTGACCCTGAACCGGAACCCGGAGAACTACTTCGCCGAGGTCGAGCAGGCCGCGTTCGAGCCGTCGAACCTGGTGCCCGGGATCGCGCCGTCGCCGGACAAGATGCTCCAGGGCCGGCTGTTCAGCTACCCCGACACCCACCGCCACCGGATCGGCGCCAACTACCTCCAGCTGCCGGTCAACCGGCCGAGGAACGCGGTGCACTCCTACAACCGCGACGGCGCCATGCGCTTCGACAACCCGAGCGACCCCGTGTACGCGCCCAACAGCGCGGGTGGCCCGGCCGGCGACCCGGGCCTGCTGGCCGGCGAGGGCTACGAGGTCACCGGGGAACTGGTGCGCAGCGCCCACCGGCTGCGCACCGAAGACGACGACTTCGGCCAGGCCCGCGCCCTCTGGGAAAAGGTCCTGACCGAAACGGACCGCGCGCACCTGGTGACCAACATCGTCGCGCACGCCTCCGCGCCCGAGGTGCACACGGCGATGAAGGAACGCGTCGTCGCGTACTGGAACCACGTCCACAAGGACCTGGGCGCCCGCGTTGCCAGGGGCCTGGGTGTCAACGGCAAGTAATCACGAACAGCGTCGCGAGGAGCAGACCATGAGTGCAGCCGAGAACGTCACACTCCGGCGGCTCGCCTGGGCCGGCGTCGAAGTGGCCGCCGGAGACCGGCGGGTGGTCATCGATCCCCTCAAGAACACCGCGGACCTCGCGGGCTTCCAGGGGCTGCCGAAGCGCCCCCTGCCCGACATCGAGGCGTCCCCCGGGGTGCGCACCCACGCCGTCATCACCCACATCCACCCCGACCACTGCGACCGGGAACTGCTCGCCGGCATCGCCGCCGACGACGGCGGCACCGTGGGCTGCCACACCCCGATCCTCGGCATCCTGGACGGGATGGGGGTGACCGCCACCCCGCAGGAACTGGGCGAGCAGCGGCAGATCGGGCCGTTCACCACCATCCCGGTGGCCTCCCACGACTGGCGCGGCGACGACCAGGTCGCGTGGATCGTCGAGACCGAGGGCCTGCGCATCATCCACTTCGGCGACACCATCTGGCACGGCCGGTGGTGGCAGATCGCGAAGGACCACGGCCCCTTCGACGTCGCGTTCCTGCCGATCGCCGGGGTGCTGACCCAGCGCGAGGGGTTCACCCCCACCAACCAGCCCGCCACGCTCACCCCGGAGCAGGCCGTCGAAGCGGCCGTCGTGCTCGGGGCGAAGACCGCCTGCGCGATCCACTACGAGCTGTTCGACAACCCGCCGTACTACGCCGAACAGGACGACGTGCGGGGGCGTTTCCTGCGGGCCGCCAAGGCCAGGGGCGTGCACGCCGTCGCTCCCGGCGACGGGGAAGCCGTGCCGTTCACCACCGCCGCCTGACGACAGCACCCCCGCATGCCCACCGGGCCGTCGCCCGCTCCGCTCCTGCCTCCCCGGCACCGGTCGGAGGCGACGGCCCGGTGGTGCGCACCCCCGGAAGGACCGCTCGTGACCCCACCCCCTGAACCGGCAGCCCCCGCTTCGCCGCCCCACGAGACCGCGGACCTGCCCGCCGCGGCCGGCCCCGGCCCCGGCACGCACCCGAACCGGCGTCACCTGATCTGGTACGCGCTGGCGGTGCTGCTGGTCGGGATCAACATGCGGCCCGCCATCGTGGCGGTCTCCCCGCTGCTGGACGAGATCCGGCACGTCACCGGCCTGTCCAACGGCGGTGCCGGCGTGCTGTCGACGCTCCCGCTGATCTGCTTCGGCATCTTCGCGCCGCTCGCGCCCCGGCTGTCCCGCCGCTGGGGCATGGAACGCACCCTGGTGGCGGTGCTCGCGGTGCTGCTGGCCGGCACCGCGGTGCGCCTGATCCCGGAGCTGTTCCCGCTGTTCGCCGGCTCGTTCCTGGTCGGCACCGCGGTGGCGGTCGCGAACGTCGTCATCACCGCGCTGATCAAGCGGGACTTCCCGGAGCGGGTCGGGCTGATGTCCGGCCTGCACACCACCATGCTGGTCGGCGGCGGCGCGGTCGCGGCCGCCACCACCGTCCCGCTGCGGGACGCGCTGCCGCTGTCCTGGGCCGGCGGCCTCGCCGTCTGGGGCGTCCTGGCGCTGGTGGCGCTGGTGGTGTGGGTGCCGCGGCTGCGGCGCGGACGGGAGCAGCCGCCGGTCCCGGTGCAGGCCGGCGGTTCGATCTGGCGCTCCAAGCTGGCCTGGGCGGTCGCCCTCTTCTACGCGTTCCAGTCGCTGCTGTACTACACCGCGACCACCTGGCTGCCGTCGTTCTACATCGACCACGGCTACACCGAGGGCGGCGCCGGGGTGCTGCTGGCGGTCTGCATGGGCTCCGCCGTGGTCACGTCGGTCCTGGTGCCGCTCTGGGCGCAGCGCTCCCGGCAGCAGAGCTACCTGGCGGTGTGGGGCACCGTGCTGTGCGTGGCCGCCTTCGTCGGCCTGATCGCGGCGCCGACCGGGGCGGCCGTGCTCTGGGCCGCCGTCCTGGGCCTCGGCCTGGGGGCGGTGCTGTCCCTGGGCATCACCTACATGTCCCTCTGCGCCCGCACCACGCACGAAGCGGGGCTGCTGTCGGCGATGTCCCAGTGCGTGGGCTACCTGCTGGCGGCCGTCGGTCCCACCGCGTTCGGCGCCGCCCGCGACCTGACCGGCGCATGGACCGCGGGGCTGATCGCCCTGGTGGTCCTGGCGGTGCCGATGGGCCTCACCGGAGCGCTCGCGGGGCGCGGCGGGCACATCGCCCGCTAGGGCCCATGGGTGAGGGGCGCCGTCCCGATCGGGGACGGCGCCCCTCACCCGGCCCGGGGAGCCGGGCACCTTTGCGGGCTCCCGTACGTACTCCTCGTGGCGTAGATAAGCCCCTGGAAATCAGGGGAAGATCATGCCCAAGAAGTAGGCATATGTCTTTGCCAAGCCATTACCCTGTGGGGAAGGCCGCGCAGGGCGGCCATGGAGGAGTGAGATGAGGAGCAGCAACCCGGTCTTCTCGCGACGGGGGTTCAGCCGCGACACCGGCTACGCGGGCTTCAACGCGCCGCCGAAGGCCGGGGGCCCCGCAGCCGACCCGTACGCAGGAACCAACCCCTACGCCCAGGGCGCGGCGCAGGCCGCCACCCAGGCACCGCCGCAGTACACGCCGCAGACCCGCCCGATGACGATGGACGACGTCGTCGCGCGCACCGCCATGACGCTCGGCACGGTCATCGCGGGCGCCACCGTCGGCTGGCTCTTCCTGACCGACAACCTCGGCTTCGCCCTCGGCGCCGGCCTGGTCGCGATGGTGCTGGGCCTCGTCCAGTCGTTCAAGCGCAAGCCCTCGCCCGCGCTGATCCTGTCGTACGCCGTGCTGGAGGGCCTGTTCCTCGGCGCCCTCAGCGGGTTCATCAACGACCTGCCGAAGATGAACGGCGCGCCCATGCAGGCGGTGCTGGGCACCATGGCGGTGTTCGTCACCATGCTCATCGCCTACAAGACGCGGATCGTCCGGGTCACCGCCCGCTTCACCCGCTTCGTGATGATCGCCGCCATGGGCTTCGTGCTCCTGTCGCTGGTCAACTGCCTGTTCATGGTGTTCGGCGGTGGGGACGGCCTCGGCTTCCGCAGCGGCGGCATGGGCATCCTCTTCGGCCTGGTGGGTGTGGTCCTCGGCGCGCTGTTCCTGGCGCTGGACTTCAAGCAGGTCGAGGACGGCGTCGCCTACGGCGCCCCGCGCGAGGAGTCCTGGCTGGCGGCGTTCGGCCTGACCCTCACCCTGGTGTGGATCTACCTGGAGATGCTGCGCCTGATCTCGATCCTCCGGGACTGATCCGGCAGGCCGCGTCCCCGGCGACGGGCAGCGGCGGCGCACGAAGGCCCCGCGGGCAACTGCCCGCGGGGCCTTCGGCGTTCCCGCTCCCGGCGGGCTCAGCGCTTGCGGGCGGCGCGCCTGAGATCGTGCTCATGGACGATCGCCTTGGCGTGCCCGTACGCGAGCTGGTGCGCGCCGCGCAGCCAGCTGACCCGTTCGTCGAAGCGGAAGAGCGCAGGGCCCTCATCGACGGTGCGCAGCCATTCGGAGATTTCCCGGCCGGTGCAGTGCGGGATACGGGAGAGCAGATTCCGGTGGGTTTCTTCGGAGAACATCTGAGACATCGGCGCCTCCGGACGCGTTCGATGCTGGACTTCAGCACACCGTGCCTGAGCGTTCGAGCGTTGGCAACCACCTGTGGGTGGCGCATAGGCTCACGCCGTGCTTGACGTAACGCCTTTGCAGAATGCCGTGGACGCCTTCGCCGACCGCCTCAGGTCGCTGCCGCAGAGCACGCTCGGCCGCGGCGCCGCGGCCGAAGCGCTCGCCCTCGCACGGGAGTTGGCCGACCGTGCGCAGCGCATCGAGAGCCCGCAGCGGGAGCCGTACGTGCTGCCGGACGCCGGGATGTTCGCGGTCGGCGACCAGCTCGCGGTGGCCGGTCACGACCTGGCCGAAGCGCTGCGGAACGCGAGCGCGGCCCCCGCCGGTGAACTGGCGGAGGCCGTGGGGAAGGTCCGGGAGACGGCGGGGCGCTGGTAGCGCGGGCCGGGCCGGGTCAGAGCGAGGCGATGACGCGGTCGGCCAGGATGTAGACGCTCTGCTGCCGGCCCTCGCCCCAGGCGAAGGTCAGCGCGTACGCGCCCGAGATGCCGGAGCCGCCCAGCAGGACCGGGGTGTGGCCGTCGCGCAGGGCGTCCGCGACGCTCTCCGAGGTCTCGCGGTGACCCGGCGTCAGACACAGTGTGGTGCCGTCGGTGAAGACGTAGACGTCCAGGGTGCCCAGCGGGCCCGGCCGGACGTCGGCGAGCGGGACGCTCTGGTCCGCCAGCTCCTCAAGGCGTGCGACGGTGCGCTCGTGATCGCCGACCACCGGCACGGGGGAGAAGTCCGGATGCGAGGGGTGGCGCCTGCGGGCGGCGGCCAGTTCGGCGGACTCGGCGTCGTCGCCGGGCTCCCACTCCGTCGCGTCCAGGGAGTCCAGGGCGTCGACGGGCTCCAGCGCGGCGAACGACTCCAGGCCCGCCAGATCCGCCTGGCGGGGCAGGAACGGCTGGTTGTCGAAGTGGTCCAGATCGAGCCGGTCGGAGAACTCGCGCTGCTCGGTGCGCGCGTCCAGCGGGCCCTCGTCTCCGAGGCCGGTCAGGCCGCCCAGCAGCGACGGGGTGTCGGCGGCGTCCCTGGCCTCCTGTGCGGCCCAGAACGCGCGGGCCTCCGTCAGTTCCCGCTCCCGTTCATCGGCGAGCGCTTCGGCTACCGCCGTCCGTATGTCGGCCAGCGGCGTCTCGGCCACCGGGGCCGGCCGGGCGGCCGGGATCAGTCCTCCGGCGGCGGCGCCGTTCCGGGCGGCGAGCAGTTCGGCGCGCAGCTCGGTGAGCTGCCGGCGCAGTGCACGGACGGTGTGCAGCGCCGCGGCTCCCAGGGCCACGGCGACTCCCGCGGCCAGGAGCAGGGCGACGGTGGTGACGCTCATGCGCCCTCCCCGCTTCGCTCGGCGGCCCCGTATGCGCGGGTCGCGTGCCTGTCGATGGTCAGCCCCCGGCCGACGGCCGCGGGGACCTCCTTGCTGCGCTCGCTCACTGGCGTACTCCTGATAGCAGAATGTCCCTCGACTTCTACATCAGCCTGCCGGTCGTCGGCGACCGTTCCCAGTGCGCTATGTCCCGAAATGGAGGGGCCTTAGGGCCTCGTATGAACGAGTGACCCCCCGCTGACCTGCAAGAACCCGATTTACTCGGGGCGTTGGTCACAATCCTGGCGGCGATTGGGTCGCGATCTTGTCACTGGGTGACCCACGTCACCAGGGGGTCGCCGTGCGTGCCCGCGCGACGCCGAAGGGTGCGCAGGGGTGGGGAGTTGACCCGTCCCTGCGCACCCTCGGCCGCTCGCGCTCAAGGTCGCGCTGCGGCTCAGCTCAGCCGCTCGTGTTCATGGTCGCGCTGGGCTTCGCCTCCGCTGCGGGCAGGTGCCGCCTTCGTCCCTCAGGCGACCCCTACCCTCCGCTGCGGCTCAGCTCAGCCGCTCGTGTTCATGGTCGCGCTGGGCTTCGCCTCCGCTGCGGGCAGGTGCCGCCTTCGTCCCTCAGGCGACCCCTACCCTCCGCTGCGGCTCAGCTCAGCCGCTCGATGACCATCGCCATGCCCTGGCCGCCGCCCACGCACATCGTCTCCAGGCCGAACTGCTTGTCGTGCCACTGAAGGGAGTTGATGAGGGTGGTGGTGATGCGGGCGCCCGTCATGCCGAAGGGGTGGCCGACGGCGATGGCGCCGCCGTTGACGTTCAGCCGGTCCAGGTCGATGCCCAGGTCGCGGTAGGAGGGGATCACCTGGGCGGCGAACGCCTCGTTGATCTCGACCAGGTCGATGTCGGAGACGGCGAGGCCGGCCCGCCGGAGTGCCTGCTTGCTGGCCTCGACCGGGCCGTAGCCCATGATCTCGGGCGAGAGGCCGGAGACGCCGGTGGAGACGATCCGGGCCAGCGGGGTCAGGCCCAGCTCGCGCGCCTTGGTGTCGGACATGACGACCAGGGCCGCGGCGCCGTCGTTCAGCGGGCAGCAGTTGCCCGCGGTCACCAGACCGTCCGGGCGGAAGACCGGCTTGAGGCCGGAGACGCCCTCGACGGTGACGCCGGCGCGCGGGCCGTCGTCCTTGGCGACGACCGTGCCGTCGGGCAGCGTGACCGGCGTGATCTCCCGCTCCCAGAAGCCGTCCTTGATGGCCTGCTCGGCGAGGTTCTGGGAGCGGACGCCGAACGCGTCCATGTCCTGGCGGGTGATGCCCTTGAGGCGGGCGAGGTTCTCCGCGGTCTGGCCCATGGCGATGTACGCGTCGGGGACCAGGCCGTCCTCGCGCGGGTCGTGCCAGCCGGCGCCCTCCTGCTCCGCGCGGGACGCGGTGCGGGACTCGGCGTCGGCGAAGAGCGGGTTGTGGGTGCCGGGCATGCCGTCGGAGCTGCCGTTCACGGAACGGGAGACGGTCTCGACGCCGGCCGAGATGAAGACGTCGCCCTCGCCCGCCTTGATGGCGTGCAGCGCCATGCGGGTCGTCTGGAGGGAGGAGGAACAGTAGCGGGTGACGGTGCAGCCCGGCAGGTGGTCCATCCCCATCCGGACGGCCACGATCCGGCCGAGGTTGTGGCCCTGCTCGCCGCCGGGCAGGCCGCAGCCGAGCATCAGGTCGTCGATGTCGGCCGGGTCCAGCTCGGGCACCTTGGCCAGCGCGGCCTCGATGATGTGCGCGGTCAGGTCGTCGGGCCGCAGGTCCTTGAGCGAGCCCTTGAAGGCGCGGCCGATCGGGGAGCGGGCGGCTGAGACGATCACGGCTTCGGGCATCACGGCTCCATGAGGTCGAGAGGGTGCGGTGCGGTCGAGCGGGTGCAGGGCGCAGGGGGCGCGGCGGCCCCGTCGAGGCGGCGGGCAGAGACTGTGAGGGAAGTTACCGGTACGTACCGCAGAGGTCACGGGGTGCGTGCTGTGATGCGGAACTCTTTTCTAAGCGAGCGCTTATGCGTGGGCGGGTGCCGGTCCGGGCGAAGACGCGGAGAGGGACGCCGTGGCCGCGCGGCGCCCCTTGAGTGCCCGGCCCGTACGGCTCATGGGACGACCGGCGGCTGGTCCGTTTCCTCGGGCGACGGCAGCCGGTGCCGCCTGCGGTGCTTGAGCAGTGCCCACGGTGCACGGGTGGCGGCGACCTCCGTGCCGCCCTCGGACGCGGCCTCGGCAGCGGCCTGTTCGACGGGCAGGATGCCCTCGCGCCTGGCCTCCTCCGGGCGCTCGCTCTCCGGCCACAGGCCGAGCGAGGCGCACAGCGTGGGCAGCACGGCCATCGCGGCGGTGGCGTAGCCCTCCGCCGACGGGTGGTAGTTGTCCGGCCCGAACAGCTCACGCGGACGCGCCTCGAACTCGGGCCCCAGCAGGTCGCCGAGCGAGACCGTACGGCCGCCGCTCTCGACCACCCCGATCGTCTGCGCCGCCGCGAGCTGCCGGGACAGCCGCCGGGCCACCCAGCGCAGCGGCTGGTAGACCGGCTCGATGGTCCCCATGTCAGGGCAGGTGCCGACCACCACCTCGCAGTCCGCCGCGCGCAGCCTGCGCACCGCGTCCGACAGGTGGCGGACCGAGCGGGCCGGCGGCATCCGGTGGGTGACGTCGTTGGCGCCGATCATGATGACGCAGACGTCCGGTGCCTGCGTGCCCTCCGCGAGCAGCAGATCCACCTGGCGTTCGAGGTCGTCGGACTGGGCGCCGGGCAGGGCGACGTTGCGGAAGTCCACCGGCCGCTCGGACAGCGCGGCGAGGCCGGAGGCGAGCAGTGCGCCCGGTGTCTCGCGGGCGCGGCGCACGCCCTGTCCGGCGGCGGTGGAGTCGCCGAGGAAGCCGAGCCGCAGCGGCGCCTGGCCGGTGCGGTGGCCGAAGGCGGCGCCGTAGCGGCCGTCGGCGCTCGGCGGGGTTTCCTTGGAGCCGCCGACGGTACGGCGGGCCAGCCGGACCTCGGTCAGCAGCAGTCCGGCGGCGGCCACCCCGAGCAGCCCGATCCCACTGCCGCCGAGCGCGGCGGCGGTCGCGATCCGCCGGGCCACTCTCGCCCTGGACAACGTCATCGGCATAGGCCGGGCACCTCCCCGTGCAGTGCGTGGTGCGCCATGCCGGGTCGGCCGGCGCGCTCCGGAAAACGGCGGGAACTCGTACAACAAGTTGTTGCCCCGTAGCGCACCGAACGCAACGCACGGGACGGGCAATAGGCTGGCAGGACGGGCGCAGGACAGCGTGCCCCCGACCGCGGAGACCACCGTGCAGTTTTACGAATCGATGATTGAGCTAGTCGGCAACACCCCGCTCGTGCGGCTCAACAACGTCACCCGAGGGATCCAGGCGACCGTCCTGGTGAAGGTCGAGTACTTCAACCCGGGCGGATCGGTCAAGGACCGGATCGCGGTGCGGATGATCGAGGCCGCCGAGGAGTCGGGCGAGTTGCAGCCGGGCGGCACCATCGTCGAGCCGACGTCGGGCAACACCGGCGTGGGGCTGGCGATCGTGGCCCAGCAGAAGGGTTACAAGTGCATTTTCGTCTGCCCTGACAAGGTCTCGACGGACAAGATCAACGTGCTGCGGGCGTACGGCGCCGAGGTCGTGGTCTGCCCGACCGCGGTGGACCCCGAGCACCCGGACTCGTACTACAACGTCTCGGACCGGCTGGTGCGCGAGACGCCGGGTGCCTGGAAGCCGGACCAGTACAGCAACCCGAACAACCCGCGTTCGCACTACGAGACGACCGGCCCCGAGCTGTGGGAGCAGACCGGGGGCCGCGTCACGCACTTCGTGGCGGGTGTCGGCACCGGCGGCACCATCAGCGGCACCGGCCGCTATCTGAAGGACGCCAGCGAGGGCCGGGTGCGGGTCATCGGCGCCGACCCGGAGGGCTCCGTCTACAGCGGCGGCTCCGGGCGCCCGTACCTGATCGAGGGGGTCGGCGAGGACTTCTGGCCGACCGCCTACGACCGCACCGTCGCCGACGAGATCGTGGCGGTGTCGGACAAGGACGCCTTCCAGATGACCCGGCGCCTGGCCAAGGAGGAGGGCCTGCTGGTCGGCGGCTCCTGCGGGATGGCGGTCGTGGCCGGTCTGGAGGTCGCCTCCCGGCTCGGCCCGGACGACGTCGTCGTGGTCCTGCTGCCGGACAGCGGCCGCGGCTATCTCTCCAAGATCTTCAACGACGAGTGGATGGCGGACTACGGCTTCCTGGAGGGCAGCGGCGCCGCGGCCCGGGTCGGCGAGGTGCTGGCGCACAAGGAGGGCGCACTGCCCTCGCTCGTGCACATGCACCCCGAGGAGACGGTCGGCGAGGCGATCGACGTGCTGCGCGAGTACGGCGTCTCGCAGATGCCGATCGTCAAGCCGGGTGCCGGGCACCCGGACGTGATGGCCGCCGAGGTCGTCGGCTCGGTCGTCGAACGCGAGCTGCTCGATGCCCTGTTCGCCCAGCGTGCCTCCCTGTCGGACCCGCTGGAGAAGCACATGTGCGCGCCGCTCCCGCAGGTCGGCTCGGGTGAGCCGGTCGCCGACCTGATGGCGGTCCTGGAAGGCGCCGACGCGGCCATCGTCCTCGTCGAAGGCAAGCCGAAGGGCGTGGTGAGCCGGCAGGACCTGCTGGCGTACCTGGCGCGGGAGGCCGGCAAGTAGCGGCCGGGGGCGGGCGCCGGCGAGGTGAACGCCGGGCCCGCGCAGGAGGTACGCAGGCGTCATGTGCCCGCAGCACGGGCTTAACACGGGTCGGGCAGATTACTGAGCACGGCGATACGGAACTCCGGAGCGGCTCCCGGGCCTCCGCCATCGTCAGGACGTCCTGTCCGGCCCTGGCCCGGACACGTCCCTCGCGGGGACCGCCGTCGTCCCGCCCCCGGCCCCGGCCGGGGTGAGGCGGTCCCCGCACCTTCTTTTTCCCGGCGCGGGGCCCGGCTCCGCTACGCGCCGTTGTCGTGGCGGGGAGGGCGGAGCAGACCGGCGGCATTCGTGCTGTGCGCGGCGTTGACGCCGACGATGCCGGCCCAGCACACCAGCAGCCCGGTCAGGCCGGCGTTGACCACGGCGATTGCCGACAGCGGGACGGCCAGGACCAGGGAGACCGTGACGAAGCCGAAGCGTGCGGCGAACGTGCCGTCGCCGAAGGGCGCGCCCGTGCCGGGGCCGCGGTCCTGGCGGCCGGAACGGGCCACCTGGAGCTGGGACTGCGCAAGCCCCCGCCGGACGCGCTGGTCGACGGTCCGCTCCAGCTTCTCCAGGAAGGCGTCGGTCAGCTCCGCCTCGTAATCGGGGCCCAGGTCCTTGCGGGCCCGGAGGGTCGCGCCGAGTTCGTCGGCAAGTTCGGGGTCGTGGGTCGCCATGGAACCGAGATTACGGACGGGGGCGGGCCCGCGCGGTAGGGCCAGCACCCCTCTTCCTGACGGGCGGCGGTCAGCCTGCCGGGGTGGTCCCCGCCTCCGGTGCGGCCGCGGCCCGGGTGTCGTCGGCGGGTTCTTCCGGCAGCCGCGCGGTGTCGCGGTGGGTGACGGTCCAGTACAGGACGGCGGGCACGATCAGGCCGACGAGCCAGGAGATGTCGGCGCCGCCGAGCGGGGCGACCAGCGGTCCGGTGTAGAACGCGGTGGCCAGGAACGGCAGTTGGGCGAGGACGCCGATGGTGTAGGCGGCGAGGGCCTTGATGTTCCAGGCGCCGTAGCGGCCGGCCGGGTCGCTGAGCGCCGGGATGTCGTAGCGCTCCTTGGAGATCAGGTAGTAGTCGGCCAGGTTGATCGCCGACCACGGGGTGAAGAAGGTCAGCAGGAAGAGCAGGAAGTCCTTGAAGGAGGTGAGGAACGAGTCCTTGCCCAGCAGGGCCACGGCGGTGCCGGCCACCATGATCCCGAAGATGTACGCGGACCGGGCGCGCGGCGTCAGGGTGCGCTGCCCGCGGAAGCCGCTGACGCTGGTCACCAGCGACATGAAGCCGCCGTAGGTGTTGAGGATGTTGATGGTGAGCTTGCCGAAGGCGATGACGAAGTAGAGGACCGAGGCGATCAGGCCCGCGCCGCCGAGGCCGACGATGTAGCTCACCTCGTGGCCGACGAACGCCCCGGGGGCCGCCGCGGCGGCCAGCGCGCCGAAGGTCATCGACCACTGCGCGCCCAGCACCGAGCCGGACAGCGTCCACCAGAAGGTGGCCCGCGCCGAGGTGCGCCGCGGCAGGTAGCGCGAGTAGTCAGCGACGTACGGGCCGAACGCCAGCTGCCAGGACGCCGAGAGCGAGACGGCGAGGAGGAAGACGGGCAGGCCGAAGCCGCGGTCGTGGAGGAGGTCGGCGAGGTCGGCGCGGTCGAGGAGGCGGATGCCGAGGTAGACGAAGGCGAGGGCGCAGACCAGCCCGGCGACCCGGCCGAGTACGTGGATGAGCCGGTAGCCGACCGCCGCGGCGAAGGCGGTGACGGCGGCGAACAGGATGATGCCGGGGGTCGCGCCGAGATGGGTCAGCTCGCCCACCGCCTGCCCGGCCAGCACGCTGCCGCTGGCGAAGAAGCCGATGTACATCACGATGACCAGGGCGAGCGGGACGACGGCGCCGCGGACGCCGAACTGTGCCCGCGAGGTGATCATCTGCGGCAGGCCGAGCCGTGGGCCCTGCGCGGAGTGCAGTGCCATCACCGCCCCGCCCACGAGATTGCCCAGAAGCAGCCCGATCAGTGCCCAGAAGGCCGTCGCCCCGAAGACGACGGCCAGCGCGCCGGTGACGACGGCGGTGATCTGGAGGTTGGCGCCGAGCCAGAGGGTGAACTGGCTGAAGGCATTGCCGTGCCGTTCGCTGTCCGGGACGACATCGATCGACCGCCGTTCCACCACGCCTGCCATGTTGCGCCACCTCACTGTATGGATTCATGCAGGATCAACGCAGTGTGAATGGAAGGTCAATAGGTGGAGCCCGATTTCTGTCGGCCGGGGCGCGGACGGCGCCGCGGCGATGCCGCAGCGACGCCACGTCCGCGCAGGTCAGGCGGCCGGCGACGGGGATTCGACCGGCCGGAGTTCATCCGCGTACGACACCGAGCGCCGGCGCATCAGCCCGTCCTCGGTGATGTCGTACTGGCCCAGGCGCCACAGCGGCGGCGAGTAGGCGTGCACGGAGACGGCGTCGTCGGTGGCGCCGGAGAGCCGGTGGATGTGGTCGGGCCCGAAGCAGAACGAGGTGCCCGCGCCGACCGTCGTGGCCAGGTGTTCCCCGCCGATCCGCGGGTTGGTCTCGGTCAGCGCGCCCTGGACGACGCGGACCGCGCCGGACGAGAGGTCGTGGTCGTGCCAGCCGGTGTCGTTGCGCCGGGTCCAGCACAGCAGCCAGATGTCGACGTACGCGTCGCGGTACAGCGAGGCGTAGTGCCGCTCGGTGTCGGAGAAGGCGACCTGCGTGCGCCACAGTCCGGGGCGGGCGGCGAGAGCGTCGACCAGGTCCTGCAACTCGCGCTTGCCTAGGGGGCGTTCGGGCAGCGAGGCGAACGGCTCGGGGGCGCGGACGGCCTGGTCGGGGGCGGGACGGTTCATGGGCGGGCTCCTTTCGCCGGGCCCAGCAGGCGGGCCGGGTTGACGGTGCGCAGGGCGTGCAGGGCGGCCTCCGCGCCCAGGTCGGGAAGGGCGGGCCGGGCATAGGGGCGGTCGCTGCCGCTGACGACGACGTCGATGCCGACGGCCCGTACCAGCGCGTCCACCGCCCGCGTCCCGTACGACGAGGTCTCGTAGAACGCGGCGGTGTCGACCCGGCCGCGGTCCCGGCCGCCGCGTGCGGCCAGCCGCTCGCCGTGCAGCGGGGCGAGGCCGGCCAGTGCGGCGAAGCAGACCCGCAGCCGCGGATGGCGCGGCCTGCCGAAGGCGCGGAACGCGAACCAGGAGGCGTGCAGCTGCTGGACGTACGGGACCAGGGCGGGCCACCAGGCCGGTGCCGCGCCCGCGGGCGGGGCCGTGCCGGGGTGGATGAACAGCGGCCGGTCCAGCTCCGTGGCGGCGTCGATCAGCGGGGCGCAGCGCTCCCATCCGGCGGCGTCGAGCAGCGCGGTGGCCGGGAGTTGCAGGCCGGCGCAGCCGCGGGCGAGCAGGCGCCGCACGGGCCCGGGGTCAGGCCGGGGCGCGGACAGGCAGGGCGAGGCCCAGACGCCGAACGGCGCGGGCAGGGCGAGCGCGCCGTCGTGGAACGCGGCGAGCAGCGGTGCGGCCTCGTCGGGCGGCAGATACTCGATGCCCAGCGGGCTGGAGAGCGAGACCAGCGCCAGGTCGAGCCCGTCGGCGCGGGCGAGGCGCTGCCGGGCGCCGATGTCGTGGTCGGCCGGGTCGACGGCATACGGGGCCTCGCCCGGCAGGTGCAGCGTCCAGCCGTCCAGCCGCGGCGGTGCGGTGCGGGCGCGCAGCAGGGCGGTGAAATCGGGTGGCCAGATGTGCTGGTGGACGTCGGCCGGCATACGTCTCCCTCGGCGGCCGGGCGGGATCCCGGTGTCCGGCCGCGGGCGGGTGAACTGGCCGGCCGCCCACGGGGGCACGGAACTTAACCGCTTCACTGATGCGATTAAGTGAAACGCTTAACGCGAGGCGGTGTCAAGGGTCCGCCGGGCCGGGACGGGAGCCGGAGCGGACGTGGCGGCCGGGCCGGTGTGCCGTCCGCGGGGCCGTGACCGACGGGTCGCCCGCCCGCCTTGGGTAGGCTCTCGGCATGGCCAGGCCCAGTAAGCGCACCACCCTCCGTGAGGTGGCCGAGGCCACCGGACTCTCCACCGCGGCCGTCTCCTACGCGCTGCGCGGCAAGCACGTCTCCAAGGAGACCGAGCAGCGGGTGCGCAAGGCCGCCGCCGACCTCGGATACGAGGCCGACCCGATCGCCCGCGCCCTCGCCGGCGGCCGTACGAGCATGGTCGGCGTGCTCTCCGGCGACCTCCAGGACCTCTGGCAGCAGCAGCTGATGGCCGCGATAGGCCGCGAGCTGCTGGCCGGCGACCGCTATGCGCTGATCCTCGACGCGGGCGGCGACCCGGAACGCGAACTCGCGCTGGCCAAGCAGCTGCGCGACCAGCGCGTCGACGGCCTCCTGGTGTCGCCGGTCGACCCCTCGGCCGAGGGCTGGGCGAAGATCGCCGACGCGGTGCCCGTCGTCTCCATCGGCGATTCGCTGCGCCGCGCCCGCACGGCGGGCGAGGTGCTCTTCGACAACCGCG
This sequence comes from Streptomyces pinistramenti, assembly GCF_020564935.1. Classification (GTDB taxonomy): domain Bacteria; phylum Actinomycetota; class Actinomycetes; order Streptomycetales; family Streptomycetaceae; genus Streptomyces; species Streptomyces pinistramenti. The sequence continues at coordinate 17,180 of NZ_JAJCXB010000009.1, read as the reverse complement.
CCGGCATCGACACCGTCCTCGACCATCTCAGGGGCCTGGGCCACCGCCGCATCACGGTGCTGACCCCCACCGGGCCCTCCACCCCCGACCGGCCCGCCGACGTCTACGTCCGCGAGGCCGCCGACCGGCTCCACCTCACGGTCGAAGTGCTGCCCTGCGCCCAGGAGTTGGGGGAGGCGACCGCGGTCGCGCGGCGGGTCCTGGACGGCGCCGGCGGCGGGGGCGCCCGGCGTGCCGTGCCCACCGCCGTCTTCTGCTTCTCCGACTCCATCGCCTACGGCGTCTACGCGGCGGCCGCCGAGGCATCCCTCGCGGTCGGGCGTGACCTGTCCGTCGTCGGCTTCGACGACCACCCCGTCTCGCGGATCCTGACCCCGCCCCTCACCACCCTGGACTGGGGCCTGGCCGATATCGCCAAGGAGGCCGCGCGGCTGGCCGTCGCGGCGATCGAGGGCCGCCGGGTCCGCCGTAAGCGCATCCTGTGTGCGCCGCGGCTGTCGGAGCGGGGCTCGGCGCTGGGGCGTGGCCCCGGCTGACCGGCCGCGGTCCTGGGCCCGTTGCTCCCGCCCCCGGGCTCGGCGGCGGGCACGTACGCGATCCGGCGACCGGTCGCCGCCCCTTGCCCGGCCTGCATATGGTCATGCAGAGTCTTAGGTGAGTGAATGGAAGTCGATGGGCCGGCGCGGTGCGCCTGTTGCTCCGGCCCTCCGTGCGGACGCGGTATCGGGCTTCCCTCCACGAAGGGCGCTGGACAAGGGAGTTGAGCGCGATGCTTTCCCCCATGGCGGACTCCGGCCGGGACGCGGGCCACCCCCACGGCCCGCCCCGCGACACCGTGCCACAGGCACCCCAGCGGCACGCCCTGCCCCGCATCACCCTCGACGGCCGCGGCCTGCGCCCCGCCGACGTCGCCGCCCTCGCCACCCGCACCGCCCGCCCCGGCCCCCTGGATCCCGAAGCCCTGCACCGCGCCGAGCAGTCCTGGCACACCGCACGCCGGCTCGCCGCCACCGGCCGGGTCTACGGGCGCAGCACCGGCGTCGGCGCCAACCGCACCGAGGACATCCAGCACGCCGACGCCGCACACGGGCTCCGGCTGCTGCGCAGCCACGCCGGAGCGATCGGCGACCCGCTGCCCGCCCGCGAGGTCCGTGCCATGCTCGCGGTCCGCGCCAACCAGCTCCTCGCAGGCGGCGCCGGCCTCAACCCCGCCGTCGTCACCGCGCTCCTCGACGCCCTGGACACCGGTGCCCACCCGGTCGTCAACGAATTCGGCGCCGTCGGCACCGGCGACCTCGCCGCCCTCGCCCAGACCGGCCTGGCACTGGCCGGCGAGCACCCCTGGCGCTGCCCTTCCGGCGGCCGCGCCCCCGCCCCCGTCGCCCTCGACAGCAACGACGCCCTCGCCCTGATCAGCAGCAACGCCCTCACCCTCGGCCAGTCCGCGCTCGCCCTCGACGAACTCCGCCGGCTGCTCGCGGCGTCCCTCCCCGTCGCCGCGCTCTCCCTCCTCGCGGTCGGCGGCTCGTACGAACCCTTCGCCGAACCCGTCATGCGCGCCAGGCCGCACGCCGGCTCCGCGGCCGCCGCCGCCCGCATCCGCACCCTCTCCGGCGTCCCCGCCCGCCCCGCGCCACCGCTGGGCCGCATCCAGGACCCGTACGGATTCCGCTGCATCCCGCAGATCCACGGCCCCGCGCTGGACGCCGCCGACACCCTGGAACAGGTGCTGGCCGTCGACCTCAACGCCGCCGCAGAAAACCCCCTGATCAGCATCGACGACCAGGCCGCCTACCACCACGGCAACTTCTACGCCGCCCACACCGCGCTCGCCCTGGACAGTTTCCGGCTGGCCGTCCTGCAGACCGCGCAGCTCTCCACCGCCCGCCTCGCCGCGCTCTCCGAACCGGACCTCACCCGGCTGCGGCCGTTCCTCGGCGACGCGGCGCCCGCCAGCTCCGGCGTGATGATCCTGGAGTACGCGGCCGGTGCGGCGCTCGGCGAACTGCGCGCCGTCTCCCAGCCCGCCACCCTCGGGCACGCCGTGCTCTCCCGCGGCGTCGAGGAACAAGCCAGCTTCGCCTCACTCGGCGCTCGCCAGACGCTGCGCGCCTGCATCTCCTTCCGGCACGTCCTGGCCTGCGAACTCGTCGCCTCCGTAAGGGCGTTGCGGATGCGCTCACTCGAACCGGAACCGGACACCCCGGTCGCCGTCGGCTACGCCCTGGCGGCCGGGGCGCTGGACGCCAGGATGGAGGACCGCCCCCTGACGGATGACGTCGCGGTGGCGGAACGGCTGCTGGAGCGTCTGGCGGAGGTGTAGCGGGCGGCGGTGGGGCCCGCGGCGGGGGGGGCGGGCCGCTGCGGGCCAGGAGTTCCGTACAGTCGGTCGGTACACGAGACGGCCTTGACCGGGCCGGGAGGAAGAGGCGATGAGCGGGGACGGGGACAACGGCGGCGCGGCGGCCGAGGCGACGGCACGGGCGGCCGGTGAGCCGGACGTGACAGCAGCGACGACGGGGGCCGGTGCGCCGACGGGAGCGTCCGGGACCGGTGGGACGCCCGCCGAAAGGGCACGCAGGCGAGCGGACGCGGCGAAGGCGGACAGGGCGAAGACGGACGAGGCGAAGGCGGGCAGGGCGAAGACGGACGAGGCGAAGGCGGGCAGGGCGAAGACGGACGAGGCGAAGGCGGGCAGGGCAGAGGCGGACCCGGCGGACCCGAACGTGGCAGAGCGGGCCGCCGGGGCGGACCAGGGGGCCGACGCGACGGCACCGGCCTTCCCGGACGCCGCCGCCGGCCCCGCCACCCGCCTGCAAAAACTCTTCGAAGGACACCGGCTCACCCCCACCCAGCGGCGCATCGCGCACTGCATGGTGCGCAGGGCCGCCGACGCGCCGTTCCTCTCCAGCGTCGAACTCGCCGAACTCGCCGGCGTCAGCCAGCCGTCCGTCACCCGCTTCGCCGTCGCCCTGGGCTTCGACGGCTACCCCGCACTCCGCCGCCACCTGCGCGAGGTCGCCCCCGCCGAACCGTCCGGCGGCAACGGCACCGCCAACGAATACCAGCAGGCCGTCCAGGCGGAGATCGACAACCTCCGCCACCTCGCCGCCGCACTCGCCGACCCGTCCCCGGTCGTCCGCGCCGGGCAGCTGTTCGCCGCGTCCCGGCCGCTCCTGGTGCTCGGCCTGCGCGCGGCCACCGCACAGGCCGCCGGATTCGTGTACTTCGCCCGCAAGGTCCACCCCGACGTCCGCCTCCTGGACGAGGGCGGCACCCTGCTCGCCGACCGCATCGACGCCGCCGTACGGGCCGGCGCCGGCACCCTGCTCTGCTTCGCGCTGCCCCGCCACCCCCGCGAGGTCGTCGAAGCCCTGGAGTACGCGCGCGCCGTGGGTCTGACCGTCGTCACCGTCGCCGACAGTGCCTTCGCGCCCGTCGCCCACCACACCGATCTCCTGCTGCCGGCCCCGGTGGGCACCGGCCTGGCCTTCGACACGGTCTGCGCCCCCATGCTCCTGGGCCGCGTCCTGCTGGAGGCGATGTGCGACGCGCTGCCCGACGCCCAGTCCCGCCTGGAGGAATTCGACGCGAAGGCGGCGGCCAGAGGGCTGTTCGTGGAGTGAGGACAGCGAGGACTCGCGCTCCGGCCCGCGCTCCGGCTCGTCCTCCGAATCACCTTCCGGCTCACCTCCCCTCCGTCTCAGAAAATCCTCATCCGGGCTGGCTACGATCCGCGGCCGGTACAGGTGTGACATAGCGCCGCGACGCCCGGGGTGACGTCGCGGGCTCGACGCGAGGAGGACCGACGTGGGGCGCGGGGCGTATGCGCTGGCGCGGGTGGCCGTGATCGTACGGGCGCCGGCCGGCCTGCTGTGGTGGCCAGGACTGCTGGCAGCGGGCATCGGGACGCTGCTGCCGGGGCTGACCGGACGACGGATCGGGCTGCTCGCGGGGGTGGCGCTCGCCCTGATCGCGGCATGCGTCGTGTTCCTGACGCGGCGCCGCCGCCTGATGGCCCTGGCAGGCGGCGCCTCCCGGGCAGGCAAGGCCGTCATCCTCCAGGACCGCACGGTCACCGTACGGATCTGGCGCCGGGCACACCGCTGGTGGCTGCTGCTCGCCTTCCTGGCCGCGGTCGGTTCGTCGTGGGCGCTGCCCGCAGCGGGCGGACTGCTGATGGCGGGCATCGCCGCCGGACTCTGGGCCAAGTCCCTGTGGCTGGGCCGCTGGGAGCGGGAACACGAGGCACTCCTGTGGGTCCGCACGGAGGCCGCGGCGCACGGCGGAGCGACGGGCAAGGACGTCCGCGGCTACCTGACAACGGGCGTGGCGGCCGGCGACGCGGCGCCGGGCGGCGCACGCGTCCGGGGTGGCGCCCGTGCCAGGGGCGGCGCCGGCACCCGGAGCAGTGCCGGTGCCAAGGGTGGTTACGGACGTACGGCTGGCACCCGGGCCGCTGGTCCGCGGTAGGCGGACGGGTCAGCTACGGCGGGCCGATACGGGCCGGGCACGGCGGGCCGCTACGGGGCGGGCCGCGGTCACCTCACCCTCGCCCCACCCCACGTCACCTCACCTCACTTCAACGCGCGCATGCCGTCGGCGTGGGCTGCGCCGCTTTCGGCTGCCAGTTCCTGGAGGGTCTGCGGGGTGCGCACGGTCGCGAAGCGGCCGGCGCCCGACGGGTCGGCCACATAGCCGTAAACCCCGGGGCGCGGGAGGGAGTTGTAGGCGAAGTGGGTGGAGAGGTAGTAGGCGCCGGTGTCCAGCAGGGCGGCGTGGTCGCCGGACTCCAGTGGCGGGAGCGCGCGGTTCTCGGCGACCAGGTCGCCCGCGAAGCAGCACGGCCCCGCAACGTCCTGGGCGACCGGTTCGCCCGTCTTCGGAAGCCCCTGCGCGTCGTACGCCGCGACCCGGATCGGCCAGGCATCCGGGGCGAAGACCGTACGGGTCGCCACCTGGGCGCCGGCATGGGTGACCGCGATGGGACGGCCGCCCGCCGACTTCGCGTACTCGACGCGGGCCACGATCGTGCCGTGCTTGGCAAGCAGCGACCTGCCGAACTCGGTGACCAGCCCGTACCGCCCGGAGAACAGGCCGGGCACCGCTGTGCTGAGCAGCTCCGCGTACTCCCGGTACGTGGGCGCGGCCACGTCCGACGCGAAGTTCACCGGCAGCCCGCCGCCGATGTCGAGGGTGTCGATCTGCGGCCGCGCGGCCTTCGCATTGATCTCCTCGGCGAGGTCGAACAGGGCCCGTACGCCCTCGGCCATCAGCGGCAACGGCATGCCCTGCGAGCCGACATGGGCGTGCAACCGGGTCAGCCACGGGCGGTCCAGGTAGGCCCGCACGACCCAGTCGCGGGCCCCTGCGTCCCGCAGCCCCACACCGAACTTGGAGGTCTCGGTCGCGGTGCTCATCGCGCCGATGCTGCCGCCCCCGATCTGCGGATTGACGCGCAGGCCGAGCGGTGCGCCGGTCGGCGCGGAGGCCACCAGGCCGTCGATACGGGCCAGTTCCTCGGGGTTGTCGGCGTTGACCGCGATGCCGAGGGCGAGCGCTTCGCGCAGCTCGGCAGGGGTCTTGGCGGGGGAGTCCAGCACCGTGCGGGCGGCGGGCACCCCGGCCGCGCGGGCCAGCGCCAGTTCACCGGGGCTGGCCACCTCGCAGCCCAGGCCCTCGTCCACGAGCAGCCGGAGCACCGGCACGAGCGAGGCGGCCTTCACCGCGAACGCGTGCAGCACGGGCGTGCCGGGCGTGGTGAACTCCGCGAAGGCGGACCGCAGTTCGGCCGCCGAACGGCGGATCCCCGCCACGTCCAGGAGCCCGGCGACGGGCTCGGCAGGGCCCACGAGCCCCTGCGCTACGGCTGCCTGTACGGCACGGTCCCGGTCCGTCACAACAGGGCCGGTCATGAAGCCGGTCTGGGTGCCACTCATACCGCTACTCCATCACTGTCATCGGCCGAAGCGCCATGGGGGGCCCAGGAATTGGACCCGGTAACCGGACGAGCGGCCGGCTCGGAGCGGGGGGCCGGTGCCGTCATCGGCTCGCCTTGGCGTGCCCGGCCGTCTCGCTGAGCGGCGCGGGTGCCGTGCCCCCGGCCCCGGCGGGCGGTGCCGCAGAGGCTGCGGGGCCGACGCCGTCGACGATGGCCCGGAGCGCCGCCACATGGCCGTCGAACGCGGTCCTGCCATGGCCGGTCAGCCGCACCTTGGTACGCCGCTTGCGGCCGCCGCCCTCCTTGTGGATCTCCAGATACCCGGCCTCCTCCAGGGTGTGCAACTGCTTGGAGAGTGCGGAGTCGCTGAGCGAGAGGCTGTCGCGGATGAAGGCGAAGTCGGCCCATTCGGTGGCCGCCAGCAGGGCCACCACCGACAGCCGGGTGGCCGGGTGAATCAGCTCATCGAAGCCGGCAGGGGTGCTCATCGGGTGCTCTCCTCGCGGACGGGCGTGGTCATCGGGTGGCTTCCTCGCCGTGAGCGGGCCGTATGCCGCGGCTGCGGAGTGCGGTCATCGCCCAGCGGTTCGCCGGTCCGACGAACAGGAGGAAGGCGGCGGCCGAGAGCGTGGCCTGGATCAGGCTGCCGAAGGGCAGGTGGAGCGAGTCGGTCAGGCGGCCGGACAGCGCAATCGTCGTGCAGGTCACCACCATCCCGGCGATGAAGGTGGCGAACGACCGCCAGGTGTGGCGCGAACGGTGCAGCCTGACGCGGGTCTTGCGGTTGGCGACCACCGCCAGGGCCAGCAGCAGGGCGACGTAGCCGGCGAGCACCAACCAGAAGCCCCGGTCGGAGAGGTCGAGCCCCCAGCTGGCGATGAAGAGCCACATGATGCCGGCCGTGGTGTACGTCGCCCCCGGGCCGCTGGATGCGCTGCGCTCCAGCTCGTCGTACACCCGCTCCTGCGGCACCCGGATGCGCTGCAGATCCTGCCAGGCGCGCTCCGCGTCCACCGGTGTGCTCATGGCCATCGCCTCCCCAAGACGTTTACTTGCCTACTGGGAAAGTTAGCACCGGCTTTCCCAGTAGGCAAGTCGAATCGAGGGTGAATGTGCGGGCGGGGTGCGGTCGGTGCGGCCGGTGCGACGTGTCGCGTCGGGTGGCCGGTGGGTGCACTTCGGGCCCGCCGGGTGTCGCGCCCTGTTGACTGGCCATATTCAGCGAAGCCAGTATGTGAATAGCTCGATCCAGTCGACGTCAGGGAGGCACCACCCATGTCGGGACCGCGACCCGTACAGGCACCGCGCGGCACGAAGCTGAACACCTTGGGGTGGCAGCAGGAGGCTGCGTTGCGGATGTTGCAGAACAATTTGGATCCGGAGGTGGCTGAGCATCCGGAGAAGTTGGTGGTGTACGGGGGGACGGGGAAGGCGGCGCGGGACTGGCGTTCGTTCGATGCGATGGTGCGGACGCTGGGGTCGTTGCGGCAGGACGAGACGATGCTGGTGCAGTCGGGGCGTCCGGTGGGGGTGATGCAGACGCATGAGTGGGCGCCGCGTGTGCTGATCGCGAATTCGAATCTGGTGGGGGACTGGGCGAACTGGGAGGAGTTCCGGCGTCTGGAGCAGCTGGGTTTGACGATGTATGGGCAGATGACGGCGGGGTCGTGGATTTATATCGGCACGCAGGGGATTTTGCAGGGGACGTATGAGACGTTCGCTGCGGTGGCGGCGAAGAGGTTCGGGGGGTCGCTGGCGGGGACGATCACGTTGACGGCGGGGCTTGGCGGGATGGGGGGTGCGCAGCCGCTGGCGGTGACGATGAATGATGGGGTGGCGATTTGTATTGACTGTGATCCGCGGGCGATTGAGCGGCGGATTGAGCATCGTTATCTGGATGTGCGGGCGGATTCGTTGTCGCAGGCGCTGGAGTGGGCGGTTGAGGCGCGGGATGCGCGGCGGCCGTTGTCGATCGGGTTGCTGGGGAATGCGGCGGAGGTGTTGCCGCGGATGCTGGCGGAGGGTGCGCCGGTGGACATTGTGACGGATCAGACGAGTGCGCATGATCCGTTGTCGTATCTGCCGGTGGGGGTGGAGTTCGGGGAGATGGCTGCCTTGGCGGCGGCGGATCCTGCGGGGTTCACGGTGCGGGCGCGGGAGTCGATGGCGGCGCATGTGGAGGCGATGGTCGGGTTCCTGGATGCGGGGGCCGAGGTTTTTGATTACGGGAATTCGATTCGGGGGGAGGCGCAGTTGGCGGGGTTTGGTCGGGCGTTTGCGTTTCCTGGGTTTGTGCCGGCGTATATTCGTCCGTTGTTCTGTGAGGGGAAGGGTCCGTTCAGGTGGGCTGCTCTGTCGGGTGAGGCGTCGGATATTGCGGCGACGGACCGGGCGCTTTTGGAGTTGTTTCCGGAGAATGAGTCGTTGCACCGGTGGTTGAAGATGGCTGGGGAGCGGGTGCGTTTTCAGGGGTTGCCGGCGCGGATTTGCTGGTTGGGGTATGGGGAGCGGGACCGGGCGGGGGAGCGGTTCAACGACATGGTGGCGTCGGGTGAGTTGCAGGCGCCGTTGGCGATCGGGCGGGATCATCTGGATTGTGGTTCGGTGGCGTCGCCGTATCGGGAGACGGAGGCGATGCTGGACGGGTCGGATGCGATTGCGGACTGGCCGTTGCTGAATGCGATGGTGAATGTGGCTTCGGGTGCGTCGTGGGTGTCGTTGCATCACGGTGGTGGTGTGGGGATGGGGCGGTCGATTCATGCGGGTCAGGTGTGTGTGGCGGACGGGACGGTGCTGGCGGGGGAGAAGATCCGTCGGGTGCTGACCAACGACCCGGGCATGGGTGTCATCCGTCACGTCGATGCGGGCTACGACATCGCCGAGAACGTCGCCGCCGAACGCCACGTCCGCATCCCCATGCACGAAGAAGGACCGGCGGCCACCCCGACCCAGGGCGGCCACGCATGAACTCCTCCTTCCACACCATGTGGGACGAGCTGCGGCCGATCGGCCGCGACTCCTCGTCCGGCGGCTACCGCCGTGCCGCCTGGACCGGCGCCGACACCGACTGCCGCGCGTGGTTCCGGGCCCAGGCCGAGGCCCGCGGGCTCTCCTACGAACGGGACCGCAACGGCAACCAGTGGGCGTGGCTCGGCGCCGCGTCGTACACCGACGTGGCCGCGGGCGAGGCCGTCGTGACCGGCTCGCACCTGGACTCCGTGCCCGACGGCGGCGCCTTCGACGGGCCGCTGGGTGTCGTCTCCGGCTTCGCCGCCCTCGACGAACTCCGCCGCAGGGGAGCGGAATTCGGCAAGCCGCTGGCCATCGTCAACTTCGGCGACGAGGAAGGCGCGCGCTTCGGGCTCGCCTGCGTCGGCTCCCGGCTCACCGCGGGGCTCCTGACCCCGGAGGCCGCCCACGAGCTGCGCGACGCGGACGGCGTCACCCTGCCGCAGGCCATGGAACGCGCCGGATACGACCCGTCGGCCATCGGCCCGGACCGTGAACGGCTCGACCGGATCGGCGCGTTCGTCGAACTCCACGTCGAACAGGGCCGCGCCCTCGACCTGACCGGCGACGCCGTGGGCATCGCCTCCGCGATCTGGCCGCACGGCCGCTGGCGGTTCGACTTCCACGGCGAGGCCAACCACGCGGGCACCACCCGCCTGGAGGACCGCCGCGACCCGATGCTCACCTACGCCGAGACCGTGCTCGCCGCACGCGAGCAGGCCCGGCTGGCCGGCGCCCTGGCCACCTTCGCCAAGATCAGCGTCGAACCGAACGGCGTCAACGCGATCCCCTCGCTCGTCCGCGGCTGGCTGGACTCCCGCGCCGCCGACCAGGACACCCTGGACACGGTGACCAAGGAGATCGAGCGGGCCGCGACCGAACGCGGCGCCCGCGACGGCGTGGACGTCCGCGTCGTCCGTGAATCCTTCAGCCCCATCGTGGAGTTCGGGCACGCGCTGCGCGACGAACTGGGCGCGATCCTCGGGCGGACCGGCACCGGCGGAGCCCGTACCGTGCCGGTACTCGGCACCGGCGCGGGGCACGACGCGGGTATTTTGTCCGGCACCGTCCCCACCGCCATGCTGTTCGTACGCAACCCCACCGGCGTCTCGCACTCACCCACCGAAACCGCGGCCGAGGACGACTGCGTCGCCGGAATCACCGCACTCGCCGACGTACTGGAAGGTCTCGCGTGCACATGACGACGCAGAGCATGACGACGCAGAGTACGACGACGTACTGGCTCGAACACGCCTGGCTCGGCACCCACACCGAGCCCGGCGTGGCCGTGGACGTGGCGGACGGGCGGATCACGGCCGTCCGCACCGGCACCGCAGCCCCGCCGCCCGGCGCCGTCGCGCTGCGCGGGCTGACCCTTCCCGGCCTCGCCAACGCCCACTCGCACGCCTTCCACCGCGCCCTGCGCGGCACCGTCCAGGCAGGCTCGGGCACCGGGTCATCTCCGCAAGAGCGGAGCGGAGTGGCGGCGGGGGGCGTGGAGCGGGCGCCGGATTCATTCTGGACCTGGCGCGAGGTCATGTACGACATCGCCGGACGGCTCACCCCCGACAGCTACTACGCCCTCGCCCGCGCCGTCTACGCCGAAATGGCCCTGGCCGGCATCACCTGCGTCGGCGAGTTCCACTACCTCCACCACGCGCCCGGCGGCACCCGCTACGACGACCCCAACGCCATGGGCGAGGCGCTGATCGCGGCCGCCGCCGACGCCGGAATCCGGATCACCCTCCTCGACACCGCCTACCTCTCCGCCGGCTTCGGCGCCCCGCCGGGCCACCACCAGCAGCGCTTCTCCGACGGCAGCGCCGACGCCTGGGCCGAACGCGCCGCCGCCCTCAAGGACGGCCGCGCCCACGCCCGCATCGGCGCCGCCATCCACTCCGTACGCGCCGTGCCCGCCGGGCAGTTGAGCACCGTCGCACAGTGGGCCGCGGAACGGCAGGCCCCGCTGCACGTCCACCTCTCCGAGCAGACCGCGGAGAACGACGCCTGCTACGAGGCCCACGGCTGCACCCCCACCCGGCTGCTCTCCGACCACGGCGTCCTCGGCCGCCGCACCACCGCCGTGCATGCCACCCACCTCACACCGGAGGACATCGGCCTGCTCGGCGGCACCGGCACCGGCGTCTGCATGTGCCCCACCACCGAACGCGACCTCGCCGACGGCATCGGCCCCGCCGCCCAACTCCGGCACCGCGGCAGCCCGCTGTCCCTCGGCAGCGACAGTCACGCCGTCATCGACCTGCTCGAAGAGGCCCGCGCCATGGAGCTCGACGAGCGCCTGCGCACCCGCACCCGCGGCCACTGGACGGCCGGGGACCTGCTGCGCGCTGCGACCGTCGACGGTCACGCCTCGCTGGGCTGGGACGACGCCGGCACCCTCACCACCGGCGCCCTCGCCGACCTCACCACGATCGCCCTGGACTCCGTACGCACCGCGGGCCCGCTGCCCCGACTGGCCGCCGAGACCGCGGTATTCGCCGCCTCCGCGGCCGACGTACGGCACACGATCGTCGGCGGCCGGCAGATCGTCCGGGACGGGGCGCACACGCTGCTGCCCGACGTACCCACCGCACTGGCCGAAACCATCGCCGCCCTGCGCGCGAGCGACTGACGCGCCCCCAGCGGCCGAAGGAGAACACCCCCGCGATGACGACCACCGCACTCACCCACATCGCCCAGCTCGTCACCAACGACCCCTCCCTGGGTGAAGGCCCCCTCGGCCTGATCCAGGACGCGGCCGTCGTCATCGACGGCGACCGCATCGCCTGGGTCGGTGCTTCCAGCAAAGCACCCGCCACTGACAACGCCGTCGACGCCGGCGGCCGCGCCGCCATCCCCGGCTTCGTCGACTCCCACTCCCACCTGGTCTTCGGCGGCGACCGCACCCAGGAGTTCAACGCCCGCATGTCCGGCCGCGCCTACTCGGCAGGCGGCATCCGCACCACCGTCGCCGCCACCCGTGCGGCCACCGACGCACAGCTCTCCGCCAACGTCGCGCACTACATGGCGGAGGCGCTGCGCCAGGGCACCACCACCTTCGAGACCAAGTCCGGCTACGGCCTGACCGTCGAGGACGAGGCCCGCGCGCTGCGCATCGCCGCGGCCCACACCGACGAGGTCACCTACCTCGGCGCGCACATCGTCTCCCCCGACTACGCGGACGATCCGGCCGCCTATGTCGACCTCGTCACCGGCCCCATGCTGGACGCCTGCGCCCCGCACGCCCGCTGGATCGACGTCTTCTGCGAGAAGGGCGCCTTCGACGGCGACCAGGCGCGCGCCATCCTCACCGCCGGAAAGCAGCGCGGCCTGCTGCCGCGCATCCACGCCAACCAGCTCTCCTACGGCCCAGGAGTCCAGCTCGGCGTCGAACTGGACGCCGCCTCCGCCGACCACTGCACCCACCTCACGGACGCCGACATCGACGCGCTGGCGAACTCCGCCACCGTCGCCACGCTGCTGCCCGGAGCGGAGTTCTCCACCCGCGCCGTATGGCCCGACGCCCGCCGCATCCTGGACGCCGGCGCGACGGTTGCGCTCTCCACCGACTGCAACCCCGGCTCCTCCTTCACGTCCTCCATGCCGTTCTGCATCGCCCTCGCCGTCCGCGACATGAAGATGACGCCCGACGAGGCGCTCTGGGCGGCCACCGCGGGCGGCGCGCAGGCGCTGCGCCGCACCGACGTCGGCCGGATCGCCCCCGGCGCCCGCGCCGACCTCGCCCTGCTGGACGCGCCTTCCCACGTCCACCTCGCCTACCGGCCCGGCGTCCCGCTCGTCACGGACGTATGGCACAGGGGAGTCAGGGTCTGAACGAAGGCCGCGCGGGGCGCTACGGCCCCGGACGCGAAGGAGGGCCCGTCCCGAGTCGCCCGGGGCAGGCCCTCCTTCGCGCGGGCTGCTGCCGGTCGGTGGACCGGCAGTGACCGCGATGCCTCACTCGTCGATCATCAGACCCTTGCGCAGCCGCACCAGGGTGCGGGAGAGCAACCGGGAGACGTGCATCTGAGAGATGCCCAGTTCCTCACCGATCTCGGACTGGGTCATGTTGGCGACGAACCGCAGCGACAGTATCTTGCGGTCGCGCGGCGGGAGTTCGGCGATCAGCGGCTTCAGGGACTCGACGTACTCGATGCCTTCGAGCCCGTGGTCCTCGTAACCGATGCGGTCCGCCAGCGCGCCCTCGCTGTCGTCTTCCTCGGGCTGCGCGTCCAGCGAGCTCGCGGTGTACGCGTTGCTCGCGGCCATGCCCTCGACGACCTCGTCATTGGTGATGCCGAGGCGTTCGGCCAGCTCGCCGACCGTGGGTGCACGGTCCAGCTTCTGCGCCAGTTCGTCGCCGGCCTTGGCGAGATCCAGACGCAGTTCCTGCAGTCGCCTGGGTACCCGCACCGACCAGCTGGTGTCGCGGAAGAAACGCTTGATCTCGCCGACGATGGTCGGCATGGCGAACGTCGGGAACTCGACGCCACGGCCCAGTTCGAAGCGGTCGATCGCCTTTATCAGGCCGATTGTGCCGACCTGGACGATGTCCTCCATGGGTTCGCTGCGGGAGCGGAACCGGGAGGCCGCGAACTTGACCAGGGCGAGATTGAGTTCGACCAGGGTGTTACGGACGTACGCGAATTCGTGGGTGCCTTCCTCCAGCGATTCCAGTCGCTCGAAGAGGGTTTTGGACAGGGCCCTCGCGTCCACCGGACCCACCTCGTCGAACGGGGGGATCTCGGGCAGCCCGTCGATGTCGGGCATTTCCGCGACATCGGATTCGGCGGGGATCGCCTGGGCAGGGATCTGCCCTGTCGGGTCGGACGGGGGTGTCGACGAGGTGTGCTGCCGGGTGCCGTCGGTGCGCAATTCGTCGAGCCGGGGTGACATGGTCTCCTCCATCGTTCTCGGCATATGGCTGCCGATGCCTCTACGTGAAGCTGCGGTGTGCGGCGCCTCCAAAGCCGGCCGTGGCGAATGTGTCTGTTCTACGCCTACCTGGCTTTGCCTGAAGATGGCAAGTGTGCGATGTCCTTATTTCGTGCTATATGGCGATTGTTCGGCTACCCCTGCGTGAAACGAAGGCGTAGGGTTCTCGCGAGCGCAGTCATAGGCAATCGACGTCGAGACAGCAAGAGGGGTGCGCGCGCATGGACCGCGGGACGGTCGGCAGTGCGAGCCGGGGCCGGCTTCACGTCGCGATCCGGCATCACGGCGCCAGCGCGGTCGTGACCGCTGCCGGTGAATTGGATCACCACACCGCCGATCTGTTGCGTGAGTCGCTGGAAGGGTGCGTGGCCGACGGCTACGCGCGACTCGTGGTCGACTGCTCCCCTCTGGAGTTCATGGACTCCACCGGGCTCAACGTGCTGCTCGGCGCCCGCCTGAAGGCGGAGGCCGCGGGCGGCGGGGTCCATCTGGCCGGAATGCAGCCGGTGGTCGCCCGGGTATTCGAGATCACCGGTGCGGAGGCGGTTTTCACGGTGCATGACTCCCTTGATGAGGCACTGGCCGACTGAGGGTGACGCGGAGGGTCCGGAGGGTGGCATTCCGGGCACGTAGTCCTCGTCACAACTTCCGTACCCAAGAAGTGGGTGTTCTCACGGTCCCGTCGGGCAGGAGACATCTGAATCCGTTGAATCAGTCAGGTATCAGTTTCCGTGAAAAGGCGAATCGGTGAGGTGAAGCGCTGATGAGCACCACCCGGCCGTACCCGCCGGGCGATCTCGGCCCGGAACCGGGCAGCGCCGGTGCTTCCGCCGCCGCCCCGGCCTCCTCCGCCGCCCCGGCCGGTCAGGTCCGCAGGCTGCGCCTGGCAGGCACCAAAGGAGCCGTGGCGCGCGCCCGCGACTTCGCCAGGGAAGCCCTTCAGGACTGGGGCTGGCTGCCGGCCGCCACCGCCGACCAGCGGGCGGCCGCCGAGGATGTGCTGCTCGTCGTCTCCGAGCTGGTGACCAACGCCTGCCTGCACGCCGAGGGCCCCGAGGAGCTGCGGCTGCGCTGCGCGTCCAAGGTGCTGCGCCTGGAGGTCAGCGACCTCGGCGCGGGATCGCCCGCACCCCGTACGCCGCACCGGGCGGGCCGGCCCGGCGGGCACGGCATGTTCATCGTGCAACGGCTCTGCCTGGACTGGGGTGTTGTGCGCAACGCCGACGGTGCGGGCAAGACGGTGTGGGCCGAGTTGGCCGCACCGTCTTGAGCTGTGCTGCCACCCGGCTGCCCTGATCCGGGCGCCGGTGCGCCTTCCACGGCGTACGCATCTCCTGTGTGGCCGGAAGACGAGGGCGCGGACCTGCGGGTCCGCGCCCTCGGTACGCTCCGGCCGATCCGGGCTGCGCTGTGTCTTCCCTCGACAAGGTCCCCGGCGTACCTTGAGCGCCCTATCTGATGTGCCGTCAGTTGCCAAGAGGCGGTGCGCGAACGGGAGAAGGGATGTCGAGGTGGCCCGCTTCCATACACAGCACGCCAGCCGCCCGCGCCGTACGGCCACGCTGGCCGCGGCCCTGGTGGCAGCGGCGGGGTCGGCGGTGATGCTGGCCGCTCCGGCCGCGCAGGCCGACGTCGTCGACGTCAACTACCAGTGCAAGACGCCCATCGGCAACAAGGGCGCGGTCTCGCCCATCGACATCAAGGGCACTCCCGGTGGTGGCGGGTACAAGCTCGTGATGTCGTTCCAGAAGGGCGTCTCCTCCAGCCCCGTCGAACTGGGCAAGGGCGCCATGAAGCCGTCCGCGCTGATCACACTGGGCGGCGCGGACAGCGGCACGGTGCCGGTGTCGGGGCCGACGAACGACAAGGCGATTCCGGCCAACACCCCCATCAAGATCAGCGACTTGAGCGGGACGTACACGCCCAAGAGCAGCGGGAAGGTGACGTTCACGGCGTCCACGCTCACCATCAAGGCGCTGGGCACCACGACCACGTGCACGCCGAGCAACAGCCCCAAACCGTCGCTCACCTTGGACGTCAAGGGCTCGGGCGGGAGCAGCGGCGGCAGTTCGGGCGGTACGGGCGGCTCGTCCGGCGGGTCGTCGGCCGGCTCACCCGGCAGCCTGCCGCAGACCGGACCCGCGGATTCAGCCCTCGCGCTCGGCACGCTCGGCGGCACGGTGCTGCTGGCCGGCGCGGCGGGCGGCCTCTGGCTCACCCGCCGCAGGCAGCGGGTCTGACCCGGGGGCGGCCCGCACCCGCCCCCGCACTCCGCACGCGTACGAGCACCAGGAGCCGCCGATGCCGTTCCGTAGCCGCGCAAGGGTCACCGGCGCCGTTCTCGCGGCCGCCGCCGTGCTGCTGTGCCCCGCCCGGTCCTGGGCCGATCCCGTACCGGACGCGCCGCCGGGAGCGGCGGTGACGGCCGCGCCGGCGGCGGGCAGCGGGACCGGGGCCGGCGACCGGGGCCGGACGTACTTCTACCTGGAGGGCGGGCCCGGCACCGTGATGAAGGACCGGCTGGCGCTCACCAACCCGGCAGACCGGGCCCGTACCGTCCGGCTGCACGGCGCGGACACCGGGGCGTGGCTGGTGCCCGCCGCCAAGGAGGTGCGGATCCCGGCGCGGACGCGGGCGACGGTGCCGTTCACCGTGACGGTGCCCGGTGATGCGACGCCCGGCGACCACTCGGGGACGCTGATCGCCGAGGACGGCGGGCGGAAGATGAGCGTCCGTATCCATCTGCGGGTGACCGGGCCCGCCCTCTCGGCGCTGACCGTCGAGAACGTCTCGGTCACCGGACGCGGGGACACCACGGTGATCCACTACGCGCTGGTCAACCGCGGCACCACCGTGCTCACCCCGCGGCTCGCGGTACGCGCCGACGGCGTCTTCGGACCCGTACTGCGGCGCGCGGCCCGCACGCTGCCGGTCCGGCTGTCCCCGGGGCAGCGCGTCGAACGCACCGAAACCTGGCCGGATCCGCCCGCCCTGGACGCGGTGGACGTACGGCTCACCGCCACGGCGGGCGGCGGCGCGCACGGCACGGCCGAGGCCCGCTACACCCCCGTGCCCCGGGGCCCGCTAGGCGGCGCTGCGCTCGTCCTCGTGGCGGGGGCGGGCGGCTGGGCGGTACGGCGCGGACGGCGCCGCCGGGCGGCAGCGGCGGCAGCGGTAGCGCACAGCGAAGACGGCGACGGCGTAAGGGATGTGATGAGTGTGGGAGCCCCCTCGTGAAGCGCGGCACGCGCCGTCGCACCGGGCCCAGGGCGTGTCCGATGGGGCGCCCGGGGGG
>NZ_JAJCXB010000089.1 GCF_020564935.1 Streptomyces pinistramenti | reverse complement strand
GCCGTCCCTGGAGCGAGGCCCCCGCAGGCCCCGAGGCCGCACGCCGGGTACCCGGAGGCGCCGCAGCGGCAGGCCGCGGCCCCGCTGCCGGCCGCCGCTGTGCCGGCGCCGCAGGTCCCTGGTGCGGCCGCGGACGAGCAGCCGGCGTCCGGCCGGGCCACGGGCGAGCACCGGCTGCCGGCCGAGCACCCCGTGCCGCAGCGAACGGACACCGCGCCGCTCCCGCCCGCCGAACGGCCCGTGCCGGAAGGCGGGTTCGTGCCGTGTCCCGGCGACGGCGGACCCCGTTCCGCCGCCGCGCGCGCTGCCGGGACGGACCAGCCCGCCCCCGGAGCCCAGCCCATCGCCGGGCCCGCCCCCGCGTACGCCCCCGGCCACCCCGCCGCCCCGCTGCCCCCGCAGGGCCCCTGGGGGCAGTACGACCCCTGGAGCCCGCCCCTCCAGGACGGCCCGGCCGCTCCGCCGCCGGCCCGGCGCAGCCGCCGCGGCCTGCTGGCGGTGGGCGCCGTGGTGCTGGCCCTGGTCGCGGGCGTCGTGGGCGGTGGCATCGGCGCGTACGCCGAGCGGCACGGCGGGGTCAACGACATCACCCTGCCGCAGGCCGGGGGCGAGTCCCAGGCCCGTGATCCGCACAGCGTCGCCGGGATCGCGCAGGCCGCGCTGCCCGGTGTGGTCACGCTGCATGTGCGCGGCAACTCCGAGCAGGGCACCGGCACCGGCTTCGTCCTCGACGGGCAGGGCCACATCCTCACCAACAACCACGTCGTCGAGCCGGCCGGCGACGGCGGCGAGATCTCGGTGACGTTCAGCGGCGGGCAGACCGCCAAGGGCCGGGTCGTCGGGCAGGACGGCGGCTACGACCTGGCCGTCGTCCAGGTGGACGGCGTGTCAGGGCTGCGCCCGCTGGCGCTCGGCGATTCCGACGCGGTACGGGTCGGCGATCCGGTCGTGGCGATCGGCGCGCCGTACGACCTCGCCAACACCGTCACCGCCGGCATCATCAGCGCCAAGCAGCGTCCGATCACGGCGGGCGGCGAGAAGGCCGACGGCAGCGACGTCTCCTACGTGGACGCGCTCCAGACGGACGCGCCGATCAACCCGGGCAACTCCGGCGGTCCCCTGGTGGACGCCAGGGCGAGGGTGATCGGCATCAACAGCGCGATCCGGGCGGCCGACAGCGGCGGCGGGCCCGACGGCGGCGCCGCGGGGCAGGGCGGCAGCATAGGGCTGGGCTTCGCCATCCCGATCAACCAGGCCAAGCGGGTCGCCGAGGAGCTGATCAACACCGGGCGGGCGACCCACCCGGTGATCGGCGTCACCCTGGCGATGGCGTACGCGGGCGACGGCGCGCAGGTCAGCGACCTGAACAAGGACGGCAAGGAGCCCGTCACCGCGGGCGGGCCCGGCGCCAAGGCCGGCATCAAGGGCGGGGACGTGATCACCGGAGTCGACGGCGCCCCGGTACACAGCGGCGAGGAGCTGATCGTCAAGATCCGCAGCCACCGCCCCGGCGACACTCTGGCGCTGACGGTGCGGCGCGGCGGGAAGGAGCGGACGGTGCACCTCACGCTCGGCTCGTCGAGCACAAGCTGATCGTTTGTACGGTGTTGGTGCGGGTGACTCCCGTGTGACGTCCCGGGCCAGGTACCGTGAGAGGCGGCCTGGCCCCGGGCCGTTGACGGCCGCGGATATCCCAAGGAGCTGAACGGTGTTCTTCGACATAGGACTCCCGGAGCTGGCGGCGCTCGCGATCCTTGGCGTGCTCATCTTCGGACCGGACAAGCTGCCCAAGGTCATCCAGGACGTGATGAGCTTCATCCGCAAGGTGCGGGCGTTCTCCGACAGCGCCAAGGAGGACATCCGCAGCGAGCTGGGCCCGGAGTTCAAGGACTTCGAGTTCGAGGACCTCAAGCCGCAGAACTTCGTCCGCAAGCACGTCCTGGACAAGGACGAGTACGGCCTGAAGGACCTTCAGGAGATCCGTGACGGATTCGACCTGAAGAAGGAGATGGCCGAGGTCACCGACGCCGTCAGGAACGCCGGCGAGCCCCCGGCCGGCGCAGCGCAGAGCGGCGGTCGGCTGAATCTGTCGAAGGAGTCCCCGGCCGCTTCCGGCCGCATCGACCTGACGAAGGGCGCCGGGGCCCCGGCGCCCCGCGAGTACCCTCCGTTCGACGCAGACGCCACCTGAACCTTCCCTATGCCCGGCTGCGCGCGCCCAATGGCTATGCTCCCGGTGTCCGGGGTGAGGTCGCCTGAGGGGGGCGGGCCGCCCACGACACAGGGCAACGAGGAGGCTCCGCGCAGATGGAGACGACGGGTCGGGCAGCGGCCCAGGCGGATTCGGCCGGCGCCGGACGGAAGGTCGACGGCTATCTGCTGGCCGCGTTCCCGTGGTACGGCCTCGATGAGGCGTTCACCGGGCCCCGCTGGCTGATGCAGGTCGGCGCCGCTGCCGACGGCACGGTGGAACACGGCGGGACCGGCCACGGCGAAGAGCCGAGCATACGGGTGGAGACCCCGAGGGAGAGCGAGCGGTTCGCCGTCGTGGTGACGGTCGCAGGGCGGCCCGTACGGCGCAGCGCGGACGGCACCGGCGTCCTGGACGCCACCTCGGTCTCGACGGCCGCCTGGCTCGCCGGGTCCGGGCTGCTGGCCCACACCTGGCCGTCCCAGATGGACCGGGCGCTGCGCCAGGACTGGCTGGACCAGCAGACGATGCTCGCCTGGGAGCTGGCCGACGATCTTGCCGGTGAGGCATGGAGCGAGCTGCTGCTGCCGGTCGACGGCGAGCCGACGCCGTTCCGCTACCGCGAGTCCGAGTACGGCTGGGTACTGGCCGGTTCGGCGGACGACGGTCCCGAGGGCGTGCACATCGGCGCGTACGGGCGCAACAGGAGCGCGTACGGACTGGCCTTCGGTGTGGTCAAGGACCTCGCCGCGTACAACGGCTGACCGGCGGCGGCCTTAGCGCGGACGACGAGAAGGGGCGGACCGGATCATCCGGCCCGCCCCTTCGTCAGGTCCTTCGCCGCTCAGAACTTGTTGCGCGGGGTGATGCCCAGCGACATGCCCTGCAGGCCGCGCTGGCGGCCGCCGAGCTTGCCGGCGATCGTGCGGATCGCCGATCCGGCGGGCGATTCGGGGTCGGTCAGCACGACCGGCCTGCCCTCGTCGCCGCCCTCGCGCAGCCGTACGTCGATCGGGATGGAGCCGAGGACCGGGACCTGGGTGCCGGTGGTCTTCGTCAGGCCGTCGGCGACCCGCTCGCCGCCGCCGGTGCCGAACACGTCGACCATCTCGTCGCAGTGCGGGCAGGGCAGCCCGGACATGTTCTCGACCACGCCGACGATCTTCTGGTGGGTCTGCACGGCGATCGAACCGGCCCGCTCGGCGACCTCGGCAGCGGCCTGCTGGGGCGTCGTCACGACCAGGATCTCGGCGTTGGGGACGAGCTGTGCGACGGAGATGGCGATGTCGCCGGTGCCGGGCGGCAGGTCCAGGAGCAGGACGTCGAGGTCGCCCCAGTAGACGTCGGCGAGGAACTGCTGGAGGGCGCGGTGCAGCATCGGGCCGCGCCAGACGACGGGGGCGTTGCCCGGCGTGAACATGCCGATGGAGATGACCTTCACGCCGTTCGCCGACGGCGGCATGATCATGTTTTCGACCTGGGTGGGCTTGCCGTGGGCGCCCAGCATCCGGGGCACGGAGTGCCCGTAGATGTCGGCATCCACGACGCCGACCTTCAGGCCGTCCGCCGCCATCGCCGCCGCCAGGTTGACCGTCACCGACGACTTCCCGACGCCGCCCTTGCCGGAGGCCACGGCGTAGACCCGGGTCAGTGAGCCGGGCTGGGCGAACGGGACCTCGCGCTCGGCGGTGCCGCCGCGCAGTGACGACGCCAGCTCCTTGCGCTGCTCGTCGCTCATCACGTCCAGCTCGACGGTGGCGGCGGTGACACCCTCGACGCGTTCGACGGCCTCGCGCACGTTGCTGGTGATGGTCTCGCGCATCGGGCAGCCGGAAACGGTGAGATAGACCACGACCGCCACCGTGCCGTCCGCCGCGATGTCCACCGATTTGACCATCCCCAGCTCGGTGATGGGGCGGTGGATCTCGGGGTCGTTCACGGTCGCGAGCGCATCGCGGATCGCGTCCTCGCTCGGCGCGGCGCCTTGGGGCGTGTCGGTAGCCATGCCTCAGATACTACGGCCGTGCCGAGCGCGTCCCCAAGGGGCGGTGGCCGGGCCCCACAGCGGGTGAGGCGGCCTCCGGAAAGGCTCTCAGCGGTCGCGTTCGCCGCCCTCGGCTTCGGCCGGCTGCCGCAGGTCCAGATCCCTGACCATGTCCGCCAGCTCGGACCTGATCCAGTCGCGGGTGGCGACCTCGCCGAGGCCGAGCCGCAGCGCCGCGATCTCCCGGGTCAGGTATTCGGTGTCGGCGATGGACCGTTCGTTCTGCGAGCGGTCCTGTTCGTGGGTGACCCGGTCGCGGTCGTCCTGCCGGTTCTGCGCCAGCAGGATCAGCGGCGCCGCGTACGACGCCTGGAGGGACAGCGCGAGGGTCAGGAAGATGAACGGGTACTCGTCGAATTTCAGGACCCTGGGCGCCGCGATGTTCCAGGCGATCCACAGGATGATGATCACCGTCATCCAGACGATGAACCTGCCGGTCCCCAGGAAGCGGGCGATCCGCTCCGACAGCCGCCCGAACGCGTCCGGGTCGTACTCCGGCCAGAACGTACGGCGCGGCGCCCGCGGCAGGTCCAGGCGCACCCGCGGGCGTTCCGGCGCGGACCGCCGCAGCGCCGACGCGCCGTTCGCCCGCGACCGCTCCTTGCCGCCCTCCCGCTCCTCAGGCATCGCCGTCCGCCTCCGGGGCGCCGTGCATCTCCGTCTCCCGCCAGTCGTCGGGCAGCAGGTGGTCGAGCACGTCGTCGACGGTGACCGCGCCCAGCAGCGCGCCGCTCTCGTCGACTACGGGCGCGGAGACGAGGTTGTAGGCCGCCAGATAGCGGGTCACCTCGGTCAGCGGGGTGTCCGGGGACAGCGGTGGCAGATCGGTGTCGGCGATCGAGCTGACGAGGGTGAACGGCGGGTCGCGCAGCAGCCGTTGGAAGTGCACCAGGCCGAGGAACTTGCCGGTCGGCGTCTCGTCGGGCGGGCGGCAGACGTAGACCTGGGCGGCCAGTGCGGGGGAGAGGTCGGGGTCGCGGACGCGGGCGAGCGCGTAGGCGACCGTCGCGTCCGGGCGCAGCACGATCGGCTCGGTGGTCATCAGGCCGCCCGCGGTGCGCTCCTCGTACGCCATCAGCCGGCGGACGTCGGCGGCCTCTTCGGGGCGCATCAGGGCCAGCAGGCGCTCCTTCTCCTCCTCGGGCAGTTCGGAGAGCAGGTCGGCGGCGTCGTCGGGGTCCATCGCCTCCAGGACGTCGGCGGCCCGTTCCTCCTTGAGCTTGCCGAGGATCTCGACCTGGTCGTCCTCGGGCAGCTCCTCCAGGACGTCGGCCAGCCGGTCGTCGGCCAGCGCGGCGGCGACCTCGGCGCGGCGCTTGGCCGACAGGTGGTGCAGGACACCGGCGAGGTCGGCGGGGCGCAGCTGCTCGAAGGTGGCCAGCAGGTTCTCGGCGCCCTGCCCGTGCTCCTCCAGGGAGAAGCCGGTCACCGCCGACCACTCGACGGTCAGCACCTCTCCCCTGCGGCGCAGCGCCCCGCCCTTGCCCTTGCGGACGAAGACCTTGTCGATCTCCCAGTCGCGGCGGGCGGGGAGCTGGGTGATGCCGATGTCGAGGACGGTGACCTCCTCGCCGGTCTCGACCAGCCGCACCCGACGGTCGAGCAGCTCGCCGAGCACCAGCGTTTCGGAGGCCCGCTGTTCGAAGCGCCGCATGTTGACCACGCCGGTGGTGATGACCTGGCCGGATTCCACCCCCGTCACCCGGGTCATGGGCAGGAAGATCCGCCGCCTGCTGACCACCTCGACGACCAGGCCGAGCAGCCGCGGCGGCCGCCCCACCTGCCGTTCGCCGCCGGCGCCCCGCCCGCTGCCCTTGGTGCGGAGCATCGCGACGAGATCGCGCACCCGGCCGACCTGGTCGCCGTTGGGGTCGAAGACGGCGACGCCGGAGAGGTGCGAGACGAAGACCCGGGGGGTCACCACTGCCATGCGGCGCGCCTCCCTTCCTCGCGGCGTGCCTTAAATACCCGAAAATGCCTGAAATGAGGCCCGAATTCGGGTTCAGGCTAACCCGCCCGGCTCTCCCGCGCCCCGATGGGAACGCCCGTATGGCGTCCGTCGGCAGGGCGCCGAGCGGGGTGCGCGATCCGGGTACGCTGCCGACTGCTGTCGAGGTCACCCGCATCAGGAGGCAGAGCCGACGTGAGTGCAATCCCCTCGGGGACGAGCCCCCGAACCCTGGCCGTCCCCCGTCGCGCGGGGCGGGTGCTCGCCGTCGGGGCGGCGTGCGCGGGCCTCGCCGCCGCGCTGGCCGGCTGTTCCGAGGGGGATCCGGACGCCGGCACCAACGGCGTCGGCAAACTGCCGGCCGCGAAGATCGAGTCCAAGGCGCGGGCCGCGGCCGCGCAGGCCCGCACCGTCCGGCTCTCCGGCAGCGTCGTCAGCCAGGGCCGCACGTACAAGCTCGACATGCGCCTCGCAGGGAACGGCGCCAAGGGCCGGCTGACCACCAAACAGTCCGCCTTCGGCCTCCTGCGGGTCGACGACGCGCTCTACCTCAAGGCGGACGCCGCCTTCTGGGCCGGCGAGAAGAACAGCTCAGGATCGGGCTCCGACGCCTCGGCCGCCGAAAAACTCGGCGGCAAATACGTCAAGGTGCCCGCCGCCGACCCCGTCTACAAGCGTTTCAGCGGCTTCACCGACAAGGACGTCCTGCTCAGCAGCGTGCTCGGCCTGCACGGCAAGCTCGCCACCGGCGGCCGCAACACCCTCGACGGCGTCCGCACCGTCCGCCTCACCGCGGGCGCGGGCTCCGGCGGCACCCTCGACGTCTCCCTGGAAGGCACGCCGTATCCGCTGCGGCTCCAGCGCGCGGGCGACGCGGGCACCGTCACGCTCGCCGACTGGGACAAGGCCGTGGACCTCAAGGCCCCGGACAAGAGCCAGGTCGTCGACTACGGCAAGCAGATCTCCGGCAAGGGCTGAAGCCCGGCCGCCCGCTCAGCCCTTGCGGCCGCGGCGCAGCAGCTTCGGCAGCCCGGCCGGGACCGGCCTGCGGGTGATCGCGGGGCTCGGCAGCGGCGGCACGGCCTGCGCCCCGTCCGGCATGGCGCCGGGCCGTTGCACCGCGTCCCCGGTGGGCTCAAGGCGCAGCACCCGGCACTCGCGGGCCCAGCGCTCGGTGATCGTCTCCGCGTCCGGCGCGTTGAGCCGCTTGCCTTTCAGCTCGTCGACGGCGGTCCGCCACGCCTCGCTGCCCGCCGCCGGCTCGACGACCACGGCCGTCCAGGCGACCAGCCGGCCGCCCTTGTCCTTGCTGCGTACGGTCACCGTCGCCGTGCCGCCGTCGGTGAGTCCGAGGTCGGCCAGCGGCTGCTCGTCAGGGCCGTCGCCGACGAGGCAGGCCGCGCCGTCCACCCACAGGTGCCACAGCGCCCGCGCGGGACCTGCCGTGCCCCGCACCCAGATCAGGCCGGACTTCTTCGTGGCCTCTTCGATGAGCGCCCGATCCTGCAGGGCCTGCGACACGGTCTGAGTCATGCCGTTCAGCCTAACGACCCGGGAGCGGGCGCTACAGCCAGCCGTTGCGCTTGAAGCCCCGGTGGATGCCGAAGCAGAGGGTGACCGTCAGCAGCAGGACCGCCGGGTAGCCGTACTTCCATTTCAGCTCCGGCATGTACTCGAAGTTCATGCCGTAGATCCCGGCGATCATCGTCGGCACGGCGAAGATCGCGGCCCAGGACGTGATCTTGCGCATGTCCTCGTTCTGCGCGACGGTCGCCTGCGCGAGGTTGGCCTGGAGGATGGAGTTCAGCAGGTCGTCGAAGGACAGCACCTGCTCGTTGACGCGCGCCAGGTGGTCGGCGACGTCACGGAAGTACTTCTGGATGTCCGAGTCGACCAGCCGCATCGGACGCTCGCTCAGCAGCTGCATCGGCCGCAGCAGCGGCGACACCGCGCGCTTGAACTCCAGTACCTCGCGCTTGAGTTGGTAGATCCGGCCGGCGTCGCCGCCCTTGGCCGACGCCTTGCCGTTGGTGCCCGAGCTGAAGACGTCGATCTCCACCTCGTCGATGTCGTCCTGGACCGCGCCGGCCACCGCGATGTAGCCGTCCACGACCTGGTCGGCGATGGCGTGCAGCACCGCGGACGGGCCCTTGGCCAGCAGTTCCGGGTCGTCCTGGAGGCGGTGCCGCAGCGCGCGCAGCGAGCCCTGGCCGCCGTGCCTGACGGTCACGATGAAGTCCCGGCCGGTGAAGCACATCACCTCGCCGGTCTCCACGACCTCGCTGGTCGCGGTCAGTTCGGCGTGCTCGACGTAGTGCACCGTCTTGAAGACGGTGAACAGCGTGTCGTCGTAGCGCTCCAGCTTGGGCCGCTGGTGGGCGTGGACCGCGTCCTCGACGGCGAGCGGGTGCAGCCCGAACTCCGCGGCGATACCGGCGAATTCGGACTCGGTCGGCTCGTGCAGGCCGATCCAGGCGAAGCCGCCGTCCTCCCGCACGCTCGCCATCGCCTCGGCCGGGGTGAGGTGCGCGCGCACCCGGCGGCCCTCGCGGTAGACGCCGCAGTCGACGATGGCGCTGTTGACGCAGGCGGGAGCGGACTTCTCGTAGCTGTAGGGATCGCCGTCGCGGCGGCGGGAGGGGCGGACGGCGGCGCGCAGGTCGCGGATCATCGACATGGCTGGCTCCTTCACGGGCCGGCCGTCAGCAGCGGGCGCGGGGCGTAACGCTGCCCGGAACGTGGACGTACGAGGCATCGTTGGCCGTACGTCCGCAAAGCGGGCGGCGCTCCGTGCGGTGGTGCTGACGGCAGTTCGCGGATAACGCAGAAGACACGGAACAAAGAGGCGAAGGCGCTCTTCCGTCATCTCCATCCGGCGCAAAGGCACTTCACGGGTTTCGCCGCGATGCGGCGGGGTACGGAAGCCTTCGGCTCAGAAGATTCGCTGCGCGAGAGGGATGACAGGAGAACTATCGGTACTGCACGGTCGACTCGGATCCACCGCAGCCCCACCTCCTCCGGCCGGTCCCCGCTGGGGGACGACGTCATTCCCTGACCAGACGGCAAGGCTATCAGCCGCCTGTGGTCCTGCGGCGCCGCTTTGCCTGTTCGATACGAAGGCCCGTGCGGCCCTACGGCACCGCTTTGCCCGTTCGATACGGAACGGTCCGGGCACCGCGAAGCCGCTCGCCGGACCGGCTCTATGCTCGCGGCATGTCTGACGTTCTTGAGCTGGTCGAAGCCCGGTTGCGCACGAGCCTGGGCGAGCCGGACGCCCGCGCCGCCGTCACCTTCATCGGGACCGACCGTATCGAGGTCCTCCGCTTCCTCGACGGCGGGGTCGTGCGCTACGCCACGCTCGGGATGTCCGGGCAGCCGATGACCGATCCGGCCGCAGTGGTCGCCGACCCGCTCACCGGGCCCCGTGCCGAACTGATCCTCTCCGTGCGCGCCGGGCTCGCCGACACCGACAAGATGCTCAGGCCGCTCGCCGTGCTCGCCGCGTCCCCGCAGGTCGAGGGTCTTGTCGTGGTGCCGGGCGCCTCCCTGGACGTCGGCGAACCGCTGTGGCCTGGGGCCGCCTTCACCTCGGTGCTGGTCGCGGCGTCCGGCGGCCTCGTCGAGGATCTGGTGCTGGACGCCCCCAGGGAGCCGGTCCGTTTCCTGCCGCTGCTGCCGATGACGCCCAACGAGGCCGCCTGGAAGCGGGTGCACGGCGCGGAGGCGCTGCAGGAGCGCTGGCTACAGCACGGCACCGACCTGCGCGACCCGCTGCGCAAGGGCGTGCCGCTCGACTCCTGACCGCGGCGCCCGCCCGCCGGCACAGAGGGCGGGCGCCGCGGTTTCCGGGGGCGCGGCGGTCAGTTGGCGAAGACCGTGATGCTGTCCTCCGTGGCGTGCCGCGGCTCCAGTTCCCCGGCCCGGGTGGTCAGCGCCCGGCGCCGGTCACCGCGGCCGCCGCCGCGACCACGAACAGTATGTGGAGGTCCGTCCACTCCTCGATCTTCGGCACGAGGAACGGCGCGGCCGCGGCGGCGAACCACCGCACGAAGTTGTAGCCCGCGCCGGCCGCGGGGCGTCGGAGACCCCCGGCGCCGGCTCGGTGAAGACGGTGTGGTTCAGGCCGATGAAGGCGCCGGACGCGACGGTGCAGACGATTGCGTGGTGTGGCCGCCGTGGCCCAGGACGAGCAGGTCGGCGGCGCGCAGCACCAGCGAGCCGCCGAGCACGTTCAGCGAGCCGAAGCGGCGCTGGACCCGGGGCGCCACGATCACCGAGAAGACCGCGAGCAGCACACCCCGGGCGAAAAGAAGACGACGCCCGACTTGCAGGGCGACATGGTCCGCACGAACGGGGTGAAGGCCGGCACCGTGAAGAACGCGTAGTGGTGGAAGAACGCGGAGACGGCTGCGGGGGCCAGGCCGCCGTGGGCGAGTGCCTTGAGCGGGTCGAGCAGCGAGGTCTTGCGGGCCGGCTTCGGCTGTTCCTTGAGGAGGACGGTGATGGCGAGGAAGCCGATGGCCATCAGGGCGGCGGTGCCGAAGAACGGGTAGCGCCACTTCAGGTCACCGAGGATCGCGCCGAGCAGCGGCCCGCAGGCCATGCCGAGGCCGAGCGCGGAGGATCGGGTCGACGAGTCCGATGCCCATGAAGGCCACCACCGAGGCGCCCGCCGTCGCCCGGACGGCCTTCGGCCGGCGCAGCAGGCCGCCCGCGCCCTCGTCGAACGGGTCGCCGTCGGTGGTGCTGCCGTGTCCGCTGTTCTGCATGTCGCAGCCCCTTCCCGTTGCCGGTTGTGCGATCCGGGAGATCGTTGACGTATGCACGCATCAAGGCGGCCGACCTGGAGAATGCAAGTTGCAACTAACTCCGCGGGGTGCGCTTCTCCGTTGCGGGGCCCGGCAGTTGTGCGTGGTTCCGCAGTCCCACCGGTCGGGTGATCGTCCTTGACGCGGCGGCGTGTACGGAGGACCGTTGGTCCTTATGAGGGGCGAACCCAGTTGCCCGAAGTGCGGTGGCCGGGTCCGGGCGCCCGGTCTCTTCTCCGACTCCTGGCAGTGCGCCGTGCACGGGACCGTGCAGCCACTCCAGCCGGTCGTCCCGCCGAGCGTCGAGGCGCTCGGCGTCGTCGTGCACCGTGCGCAGGTGCCCGTGTGGATGCCCTGGCCGCTCCCCGTGGGCTGGCTCTTCACGGGTGTGGCCTGCGCGGGCGACGAACGCAGCGGCGGCCGGGCCACCGCGGTGGCGTGTTCCGGGCCGGGGCCGCTGGGCGGGCCCGGCGAACTCCTGCTGATCGCCGAGGAGCCCGGGGTCGGGCTCGGCGCCCGCTATGCCGGCGTCGAGGGGCCCGATCCCGTGCCCGGTATGCGGGTGGACGGTGCGCCGAACACCAAGGTGCTGGCCGCCGGCCGGCCGACGCCCCTGTGGCACGTCGAGGGAGCGCCCGCCGACCGCGCGGTCTTCGCGGGTGAGGCGCGCGGCCTGTGGCTGTGGGCGATCGTCTGGCCCGAGCCGACCGGCCTGATCATGTACGACAACCTGGTGCTGACCGACCTGCGCGAGGCGGGTGCCGAGGTGGACCTGCTGCCGTGCGGCGCGCTGTCGCCGCGGATCCTGTCCTGACCCGGGCGGGCGGCCGCCGCCCGCCCGGGTCAGGCGGGCCGGCCTCCGGCGGCCGGTATCCTTCTGAGGAACCCTGCCGGTGCGCCACGGCCGCCGCGGGGCGCCGTCCGGTCCACCGTCCCCGTCCCCGCAGTTGGGAGTCAGCGTCGTGCGCATCGATCTGCACACCCACTCCACCGCGTCCGACGGTACGGACACCCCCGCCGAGCTGGTGCGCAACGCCGCCGCCAGTGGTCTCGACGTCGTCGCGCTCACCGACCACGACACCGTCGGCGGCCATGCCGAGGCCCGCGCGGCGCTGCCCGGGGGGCTGACGCTGGTCACCGGCGCCGAACTCTCCTGCCGGATCGGCGGCGTGAGCCTGCACCTGCTCGCCTACCTCTTCGATCCCGAGGAGCCCGAGCTGGCCCGCGAGCGCGAGCTGGTCCGCGACGACCGGGTGCCGCGCGCTCAGGGCATGGTCGCCAAGCTCCGGGAACTGGGGGTGCCGGTCACCTGGGAACAGGTCGCCAAGATCGCCGGGGACGGCGCCGTCGGACGGCCGCACGTCGCCAGCGCCCTGGTCGAGCTGGGTGTGGTCCCCACGGTGTCCGACGCCTTCACGCCGCAGTGGCTGGCCAACGACGGCCGGGCCTACGTCGACAAGCACGAACTCGACCCCTTCGACGCGCTCCGGCTGGTCAAGGCCGCCGGCGGGGTCACCGTCTTCGCGCACCCGCAGGCCGTCAAGCGCGGCGCCTGTGTGCCGGAGAGCGCCATCGCCGAACTGGCCGCCGCCGGCCTCGACGGCATCGAGGTCGACCACATGGACCACGACGGGCCCACCCGCGCCCGGCTGCGCGGCCTCGCCACCGACCTCGGGCTGCTGACCTGCGGCTCCAGTGATTACCACGGCAGCCGCAAGACCTGTCGGCTCGGTGAGTTCACCACCGACCCCGAGATCTACGGCGAGATCGTGCGCCGGGCCACCGGCGCCTTCCCCGTACCCGGCGCGGGCGGCTGAGTCCGCCCGCCCACCCCGGCGGCCCCGTCCGGCGCACCGCACACCGCGGGGCGTCCGCGCCCCGGCGCTGCCGTGACGGGCCCGCTCTGCCCTCCGCTCCGCTTCTCCTGCAAGGCCACTCATCACCGTGTTCGACGTCGCTGTCTTCAGTACCCTCTTTGTCACGCTTTTCGTGATCATGGACCCCCCGGGCATCACCCCGATCTTCCTGGCGCTGACCTCCGGGCGCCCCGCCAAGGTCCAGCGCCGGATGGCCTGGCAGGCGGCCATCGTCGCCTTCTGCGTCATCGCCGTCTTCGGTGTCTTCGGCCGCCAGATCCTGGGGCGCCTGCACATCTCCACACCCGCCCTGATGATCGCGGGCGGTTTGCTGCTGCTGCTCGTGGCGCTGGATCTGCTCACCGGGAAGTCGGAGGAGCCGACCCAGACCAAGGACGTCAACGTCGCGCTGGTGCCGCTCGGGATGCCGTTGCTGGCCGGGCCCGGCGCGATCGTGTCGGTGATCCTCGCGGTGCAGCACGCGCACGGTTTCACCGCGCAGTTCTCCGTCTGGACGGCGATCGTCGCGATCCACGTGGTGCTCTACCTGGTGATGCGGTTCTCGCTGGTGATCATCCGCGTCATCAAGGACGGGGGAGTGGTGCTGGTGACCCGGCTCGCGGGCATGATGCTCTCCGCGCTGGCCGTGCAGCAGATCATCAACGGTGTCACCCAGGTCGTGCAGGGTTCCTGACCACGGCATACGAGCGCCCCGTACGGCAGTTCCGTACGGGGCGCTCCGTGCGTGCCGCGGGTGTGGCTCAGGCGGCGGTCATGGCGTTACCGGGCGGCGGTGTCGGCCGGGCGGATGTAGATGCGCTGGCCGATTGCGGCGGCCTGCTGCACGATCCGGTTGACGGAGGCGGCGTCCACGACGGTGCTGTCCACGGCGTTGCCGTCGACGTCGTCCAGGCGCATGATCTCGAAGCGCATACGGCTTCTCCCTTCGTCTGATCCTCCTGCGGAGAACTGATGGTTGGCGAACGCCAGGCGTCGCTGCCGGCGTTCCTCTGGAAGAACGTCGTGGCAGGGTGCAAACATTCCCTACGCTAAGGAAAACTTTCGACGGTCTAAATATTGCCTGGTGGGAGCGCGGTTGTCCCTGCCGACCGGCCGCCGGAAGAATGGGCCGGGTATGAATGACGTCCAGCCCCCGGGCCCCTCAGACCTCGCCACCCTCGCCGCCGGCATCGAGCGCACCAACGAGCTGCTGACCCGCGTGCTCGCCGAGGTCGCCACCACCCCGTCCACCCACGCCGCATTCGTCGACGCCGGCTACGTCTACGCGGCCGCCGGGCGACTGGTCACCGGCACCGAGGACCGCAGAACGTTCGGACTCGACGCCGAGGGAATCATCGAAGCCTTCATCGACAAGGCCCGGACGATCTTCCCGGACAGCCGGCTGCTCCGCGTCTACTGGTACGACGGCGCCCGCCGCCGCATCCACACCGCGGAACAGCAGCGCATCGCGGAACTCCCGGACGTCAAGGTCAGGCTCGGCAACCTCAACGCCAACAACCAGCAGAAGGGCGTCGACTCCCTCATCCGCACCGACCTGGAGTCCCTCGCCCGGCACCGCGCCATCAGCGACGCGGTCCTGATCGGCGGCGACGAGGATCTGGTGTCCGCCGTCGAGGCCGCGCAGGGCTACGGCGCCCGCGTCCACCTGTGGGGCATCGAAGCCGCCGGAGGCCGCAACCAGGCCGACCCCCTGCTGTGGGAGGTCGACAGTCAGCGGACCTTCGACCTCGACTTCTGCAAGCCGTACGTCACCCGCCGCGTCGGCGTGGAGCCGGCCGAACTGCCGGGCGACGGCGGCCACGTCCCCACCCGCGAAGAGGTGCGCCGCATCGGCGCGCAGGTCGCCGCCCAGTGGCTCGCCGAACGCGGCCGCGGCTGGGGCGCCGGGATCCTCCCGCACCACCCCTACCTCCCCGCCGCCGTCGACCAGGAACTCCTGACCGCGGCCGAGGCCCTGCTGCACCACTCCCTGCGCGGCCACTCCGGCCTGCGCCGCGCCCTGCGGGACGGCTTCTGGGAGTGCGTGCAGCCGCAGTTCTGAGCAGTGGTCACACCTCGGACAGCGCGCTCCAGAAGCCGGCCAGCGCGGCGGCGGTCTGCGCCGGGCGCTGCGCGTTGGGGGAGTGCTCCGCACCGTCGATGACCGTGCGGTGCGCGGACAGCCGGGCGGCCATCTTGTCGATCAGCGGCACCGGCCAGGCGTAGTCGACCGCGCCGGACACGATGTGCTTGGGCAGCGGCACACCGGCCAGCTCGTCGACCCGGTCCGGCTCCTCGATCATCTGGCGCCCGGTGGAGATCAGCTGCTCGGGGACGGTGTTCAGCCAACGCCTGTGCAGGAACGCGCCGATCTCCGCGGGGGTCTGCGCCTCCGGTGCCTCCGGCGGGTCCAGCAGCTGCATCGCCTGCCAGACCTTCTCCATCCCCATGCTGCCGAGCGCGTCGATGAGCATCTGCACCCGGACCTGCTGCGCCGCGTCGATGGCGGCGGGCCCCGAGCTGAGCACCGTCAGCGACCCGAAGGCCGCCGGATCCTCCAGCACGGCCGCCCGGCTCACCAGCCCGCCGAGCGAATGCCCCAGCAGATGCACCCCGCAGGGCGCCTCCAGAGCCTGCGCCTGCGCCAGCACGTCTCGCGCCAACTCGGCCTGTTCGTACGCCGATTCGGTGCGCGGCCCGCCCGTCTCGTGCTGTCCGCGCCCGTCGACGGCGACCACCCGGAACCCGGCGGCGGCGAGTGGAGCGAGCAGCCCGATGAAGTCCTCCTTGCTGCCGGTGAACCCGGGCACCAGCAGCACCACCCCTGCGGGCGTCCCGTCCGGGCGGGCCTCGTGCACGGCGAACTCCCCGCGCCGGGTGGAGAGTCGGTACGCCTTTGCGCACCGGGGCAACGTCAACGTGGGCGGCCTGCTCATGCCCCGAGGCTATCCGCCCGGCCCCCGGACACCCGTCACCCGCCCCCGTCAGGGCACTCCGACGGCGGGCGGCCGCCCGGGGACGGCGCACGCACCCCCCGACATGCCGGTGGCCCGGTCCCCGCCACTCGGGCAGGGACCGGGCCACCGGCAACGGATCAGCTCTCCGGCGCGGCCTCGGCAGGCGCGGCCTTCTTGGCCGCGGTCTTCCGGACCCGCTTCGGCTTGGCGGCCGGCGCCTCATCGGCCTCGGCGCTCGCCGCGACGGCCTTGGTGGCCGCCTTCCGCGTCCGCTTCGGCTTGACCGGAGCTTCCTCGGCGGTCCCGTCGGTGTCCGCGACAGCCTTCGCCGCCGCCGTCTTCCGGACCCGCTTCGGCTTGGCGGGAGCGGCTTCCGTGCCCTCGGCGGTGTCCACGGCGTCCGCCGCCGCGGTCTTCTTGGGCGCGGCGGTCTTGCGCACCCGCTTCGGCTTCACGGCCGGGGCCTCGTCGACCGGGGCCTCCGCCACGGACGGTGCGATCGGCGTGGCCTGGGCCACGGCAGCCGGCTCCGCGACGGCCTTGGCCGTGCTCCGGGTCCGCCGCCGGGGCTTGGTCACGGTCTCCGCGGTGTCGACCGCGGCCACCGCATCCGCCGCGGGCGCCGCGTCCGTCACGGTCTCCGCCACGACCGCGTCGTCGGCGGCCGCCTTCGCGCCCCGCGTACGCCGGCGCCGCGGCTTGGCGGCCGCCTCGTCGGCCGGAGCCTCGGTGGCCGGAGCCGGGTTGGCGTCCGCCGTCCCGACGGCCGTGTCCCGCGCCTCGTCGGACCTGGCGGCCGGGCGGGCCGCCGCGTTCCCCTGGCTGCCGGACCGGGTACGGCGCCGGCGCCGCGGCTGCCGCGGCCCGTCGGCACCCTCGGACGGCGCGGATCCCTCCGCCACGTCCAGCGCTTCCTCGGCCCGCGCCGCGGGAACGGCCGTGCCCTCCACCGACGTGCCGCCACGGGTCCGCCGCCGCTGCCGCGGAGCCCGCGTCCGCTGGGGACGCTCCTCGACGACCGCCGCCGCGGGCCCCCGGGCACCGCGCCCGCGGCCCCCGGTCTCGCCCAGGTCCTCGACCTCTTCGGCGGCGAGCCCGGCCCGGGTGCGCTCGGCGCGCGGCAGGACGCCCTTGGTGCCCGCCGGGATGTGCAGCTGCTCGTAGAGGTGCGGGGAGGTCGAGTACGTCTCCTCCGGCTCGTCGAACGACAGGTCGAGCGCCTTGTTGATCAGCTTCCAGCGCGGGATGTCGTCCCAGTCGACGAGGGTGACCGCGGTGCCCTTGGCGCCCGCGCGGCCGGTGCGGCCGATGCGGTGCAGGTAGGTCTTCTCGTCCTCGGGGGACTGGTAGTTGATGACGTGCGTGACGCCCTCGACGTCGATGCCGCGGGCGGCGACGTCGGTGCAGACCAGGACGTCGACCTTGCCGTTGCGGAAGGCGCGCAGCGCCTGCTCGCGGGCGCCCTGGCCGAGGTCGCCGTGCACCGCGCCGGACGCGAAACCGCGCCGCGCGAGCTGGTCGGCGATGTCCGCGGCGGTCCGCTTGGTGCGGCAGAAGACCATGGCCAGGCCGCGGCCGTCCGCCTGGAGGATGCGCGCGACCATCTCCGGCTTGTCCATCGAGTGCGCGCGGAAGATGTGCTGCTCGGTGTTGGCGACGGTCTGGCCCTCGTCGTCCGGCGCGGTGGCGCGGATGTGCGTGGGCTGCGACATGTAACGGCGGGCCAGCGAGATGACCTGGCCCGGCATCGTCGCGGAGAACAGCATCGTCTGCCGCTTCGCGGGCAACAGCTGGATGATCTTCTCGACGTCCGGCAGGAAGCCGAGGTCGAGCATTTCGTCGGCCTCGTCCAGGACCAGGCTCTTGACCTGCGAGAGGTTGAGCTTCTTCTGGCCCGCGAGGTCGAGCAGCCGGCCCGGGGTGCCGACGACGACGTCGATGCCCTTCTTCAGCGCCTCGACCTGCGGCTCGTAGGCACGGCCGCCGTAGATCGCCAGGACCCGGACATTGCGCACCTTGCCCGCGGTGAGCAGGTCGTTGGTGACCTGCTGGCACAGCTCACGGGTGGGGACGACGACGAGTGCCTGCGGCGCCTCGGTCAGCTGCTCCGGCCTGGACCGGCCCGCCTCGACGTCCGCAGGAACCGTGACGCGCTCCAGGAGCGGCAGGCCGAAGCCCAGGGTCTTGCCGGTGCCGGTCTTGGCCTGGCCGATGACGTCGCTGCCGGAGAGGGCGACGGGGAGCGTCAGCTCCTGAATGGGAAAGGGGGAAACGATGCCGACGGCTTCAAGGGCCTCGGCGGTCTCGGGGAAAATCCCGAGGTCTCGGAACGTAGACAGAATCTTGCCTCTTCTGTGAGACGCGGCGTGAGGCGGCGAAGGGGGTCGTACCGCACCGTCGTACGGGTTCGTACGGGACCGGCCTGATACGGCCGGATGGCGCGGGACCACTGCCAACGCTCAGGCACTCCTGCCGCGAGCGGTGTCCCTCCTGCTTGCGCGTACGTCTTCTCGCTACGCGCCACAGGGGAGGGCGGTCGGTTTGGAGCCGATCGGGCCACCGACCGGGCATCCGCATTCGTGGAACGACCCACCGATACTCGGCGGGCCCAATACCACTGTACCCCGGATGCGGCGTGGCATCCGAAGGCTTGTATGAGTGACAAACGGAACACGCCCCCCCGGATGCGTCGGCGAGCCGGGCCGCCGGATTCGCCGGATGGCTGGTACATGGCGGCCGCCCAGGGCCTTCCCGGGCCGCGTGGCGGGCTATTGTGCCGGTCATGGAGACGCCAGACAACGCCGCTGCCGACGCGCAGGAGCCGACCGGGATCGCCGCTCAGAACTGGGCGCAGGCATCCGCCGAGCCGCATTACCGGGCCGCCGTGATCGACCTGCTGGGCGCGCTCGCGTACGGCGAGCTGTCCGCCTTCGAGCGGCTGGCGGAGGACGCCAAGCTCGCGCCGACGATGGACGACAAGGCCGAACTGGCCAAGATGGCATCGGCGGAATTCCACCACTTCGAGCGGCTGCGGCAGCGCCTCGCGGACATCGAGGCGGAGCCGAACGAGGCGATGGAGCCGTTCGCCGCCGCGCTGGACGAGTTCCACCGCCAGACCGCGCCGTCGGACTGGCTGGAGGGCCTGGTCAAGGCGTACGTCGGCGACTCGATCGCCAGTGACTTCTACCGCGAGGTCGCGGCCCGGCTGGACTCCGACACCCGGGATCTGGTGCTGGCCGTCCTGGACGACACCGGGCACGCGTCGTTCGCCGTCGAGAAGGTGCGGGCCGCGATCGAGGCGGAGCCGCGGGTCGGCGGGCGGCTCGCGCTGTGGGCGCGGCGGCTGATGGGGGAGGCGCTGTCGCAGGCGCAGCGGGTGGTCGCGGACCGCGACGCGCTCTCCACGATGCTGGTCGGCGGGGTGGCCGACGGGTTCGACCTGGCCGAGGTCGGCCGGATGTTCTCGCGGATCACCGAGGCGCACACCAAGCGGATGGCGGCCTTGGGGCTCGCGGCGTAGCGGAACGGCACACGGCGCGGCCCCGGACCCTGGCGGTCCGGGGCCGCGCCGTTACGTGTCAGACGGCGGCCGCCCTGCGCAGCCGGCGGCGCGGCGGGCGGACCAGGACCGAGAGCAGGGCCGCGCCCACGACGAGCGCGGCGGCCAGCACCTGGACGGGGTGACCCGGGCCGAGGATCGACCGGGTCAGCAGCGCGCCGAAGAGCGCGGCACCGGGGCCGGTGGCCAGCGTCAGGGTGCGGGACGGGAAACGGTCAGGCAGCCGGTGCGTGGCGGCCAGGGCGATGACGAATCCGGCGATCACGGCGCCGAGCGCTTCCCAGATCATGCTGTTCCCTCCCGCGTGACAAGGCCGGTCCGGCAGAACAAACCGGTCGTAGGCGGTCGTACCCATGGGCCACCCACAGCAACCCTCATGGCCACGATCCGCTGCCTGATCGGATCAGCCGGGCGGCGGGAGCGGCGCGAACGGCTGTGGGGGAACGGGCCAGGACAGCAGTGAGCGGCGGCCGGGAGCGAAAACGCACAG
>NZ_JAJCXB010000088.1 GCF_020564935.1 Streptomyces pinistramenti | reverse complement strand
GGCAGCGCATCGCGCTCGCCCGCGCCTTCCTCGCCGACCGTCCGATCCTGCTCCTGGACGAGCCGACCGCGAGCCTGGACGGCGGGACGGAGGCGGCGGTCGTGGACGCGGTGCGCCGCCTGGCGGCCGGGCGTACGGTCCTGCTGGTCGTGCACCGGCCCGCGTTGCTCGCGGTGGCCGACCGCACCGTGCGGCTGCCGGATCCGGCGGACGGCGGCGGCGCCACCCGGTCCCGTGCGGTGCGGGTACCGTCGCCCGCGGCCGTCGCCCCGGCTCCTGTTGCCGCCGTCCCCGCCGCCGTGCCGGAGCCGGCCGGTAGGGGCGCAGGGGCCGGATCGGCGCTGTCGCGGCTGCGCCGGCTGGCCCGTGCCCGCAGGTCCAGGTTCGCGCTCGCGCTGCTGCTGGGGAGTCTGGCGCTGGGCAGCGCGGTGGGGCTGATGGCGACGTCCGGGTGGCTGATCTCCCGGGCTTCGCAGCAGCCGCCGGTGCTGTATCTGATGGTGGCGGTCACCGCGACCCGGGCGTTCGGCATCGGCCGTGCCGTCTTCCGTTATGCCGAACGGCTCGTGGCGCACGACGCGGTGTTCCGGATGCTCGCCGATGTCCGGGTCGCGGTCTTCCGGCGGCTGGAGAGGCTGGCGCCCGCCGGGCTGAAGGGGCGCAGCCGCGGCGATCTGCTGTCGCGTCTGGTGGCCGATGTCGATGCCGTGCAGGACCACTTCCTGCGGTGGCTGCTGCCCGTGGGGGCCGCGGTGCTGGTCGGCGCGGGGACCGTCGGATTCACCGGCTGGCTGCTGCCGGAGGCGGGCGGACTGCTCGCTGCCGGGCTGCTGCTGGCGGGTGCCGGGGTGCCTGCGGTGTCGGGCGCGCTGGCCCGCCGGGCGGAGCGGCAGCTGGCGCCCGCGCGGGGGCGGCTGTCCACCCGGATCGTCGATCTGCTCACCGGCACGGCCGAGTTGACGGTCGCGGGCGCGCTCGCGGGCCGTACGGAAGCGGTGCGGCGCGCGGACCGGGAGCTGACCGGGATCGCGTCCCGCTCGTCGTCGGCGGCCGGGGCGGGGGCCGGTCTTTCGGCGCTGCTGTGCGGGCTGACGGTGGCCGCGACCGCGGTGGCCGGCGTGCAGGCGGTGCGCGAGGGGCGGCTGGACGGGGTGGCGCTCGCGGTGGTCGTGCTGACGCCGCTGGCCGCGTTCGAGGCGGTGGCCGGGCTGCCGCTCGCGGTGCAGTACCGCCAGCGCACCCGGCGTGCGGCGGAACGGGTCTTCGAGGTGCTGGACGCCCCGGATCCGGTCGTCGAACCGGCGTCCCCGGCCCCCGCGCCCACCTCGCCGTTCCCGCTGGTCGTAAAGGATCTGACCGCGCGCCATGCCGGGCAGGCCGGCCTCGCGCTGGACGGCGTCGGGTTCACCCTGCAGGCCGGCCGGCGGCTCGCCGTCGTCGGCCCTTCCGGCTCCGGCAAGACGACGCTCGCGCAGGTGCTGCTGCGGTTCCTGGACCGGGAAGCCGGCTCCTACACGCTGGACGGTGTGGAGGCCGCGGCGCTGGACGGCGAGGCGGTCCGGCGTCTGGTCGGGCTGTGTGCACAGGACGCGCACCTCTTCGACAGCTCGCTGCGCGAGAACCTCCGGCTGGCCCGCCGGAACCCGGACGCCGTCGCGTCCGCCGGCGAAGAGCAGCCGTCCGGTGACGACCAGGACCTGTGGGACGCCCTCGGCAGGGCGCGGCTCGCGGAGTGGGTGCGCGGGCTGCCCGACGGGCTCGACACCATGGTCGGCGAGCACGGCGCCCGGCTGTCGGGCGGCCAGCGGCAGCGCCTCGCG
Organism: Streptomyces pinistramenti; assembly: GCF_020564935.1. Classification (GTDB taxonomy): domain Bacteria; phylum Actinomycetota; class Actinomycetes; order Streptomycetales; family Streptomycetaceae; genus Streptomyces; species Streptomyces pinistramenti. Next base: position 18,067 of record NZ_JAJCXB010000088.1, on the reverse strand, counting down.
CTGGCCCGCGCGCTGCTGGCGGACTTCCCCGTGCTCGTCCTGGACGAGCCCGCCGAGCACCTCGACCTGGCCACCGCCGACGCGCTGACCGCCGATCTGCTGGCCGCGACCGAGGGCCGTACGACGGTCCTGATCACCCACCGGCTGACCGGTCTCGACCAGGTCGACGAGGTGCTGGTGCTGGCGGACGGCCGGGCCGTGCAGCACGGCGGGTACGCGGAGCTGGCCGCGGCCGACGGGCCGTTCCGGCGCATGCTGGAACGCGAGCGTGCGGTGGACGCGGCGTACGGCCCGCCGCAGTCGGCGGCGGGCGCGCGTAGCGGCGTCCTGGCCCTGCCCGCATAACTGGACTTTCCTCGGAAAAGCGTCGTTATTAGGCTCGGGGCATGGCAGCCACGGCAGGACCCCAGGATCCCGCGGACTTCCGGCCCGCCGGATCCGACCCCGACCCGATGCGCGCCGCGACCGAGGCGACCCGCAGCCTGCAGGGCCTCTCGTCCGAGCTGACCGCACGGGTGCCGCAGCTGCTGGAGGCGATGCGCACGGTCGGCGCCGGACTGGATCTGCACATCACCCTCGACCGGATCGCGGAGACCGCCGCGGACCTGGCCGACGCCCGGTACGCCGCGATCGGCCTCATCGACGAGGCGCGCGAGGGCCTGTCCGACTTCGTGACGTACGGCGTGACGGCGGCGGAGCACCGGCGTATCGGTGAGCTGCCGGACGGCCACAAGGGACTGCTGGGCGCGCTCATCCACGACCCGCAGGCGATGCGGCTGTCCGACCTCACCGAGGATCCGCGCTCGGCCGGTCTGCCTCCGGGGCACCCGCCGATGCGGACGTTCCTGGGGGTGCCGATCCGCGTCCAGGGCGAGATCTTCGGCAACCTCTATCTGACGGAGAAGCGCGGCGGCGGGCAGTTCAGCGAGGAGGACCTGCACATGGTGCGGGTGCTGGCCACCGAAGCGGGCATCGCGATCGGCAACGCCCGGCTGTACGCCGTCACCCGGCAGCGGGAGCACTGGATCGACGGTTCGGTCGCGGTGACCACCGAACTCCTCGCGGGCAGCGATGTCGACGACGCGCTCGCCGTGGTGGCCGAGCAGGCGCGGCGGCTGGCGGATTCGGCGGCCGGGATCGTGCTGCTGCCGGACGAGGAGGGCGGCCTGGAGATCGTCGCGGTGTCGGCGGACGACCCGACCGGGATCATGGGGACGCAGATCCCGCCGGACAGCCCGGTGACCGCGCAACTCCTGGCGGGCGAGCCGGTGTTCGTGGACGATTCGGCCACCGATCCGCGCATGATCACCGCCATCGCGCCGCGTTTCGGACCGAGCATGATGCTGCCGCTCAAGAGCGGCGGCCGGGTCCTGGGCACCCTCGCTACCCCCAGGAACCGCGGCGGGCGCGCGTTCACCGCCGCCGAACGCACCCTGGCCAAGCAGTTCGCCGCGCAGGCCGCGCTGGCCCTGGTGCTCGCCGACGCGCAGCGGGACCGCGAGCGCCTCGCGGTCTACGAGGACCGCGACCGGATCGCTCGCGACCTGCACGACCTGGTCATCCAGCGGCTGTTCGCCACCGGAATGCTGCTGGAGAGCGCGCAGCGCAGGGCCGAAGTGCCGGAGGTCACCCAGGGCATCGGCAAGGCCGTGGACGAACTGGACGTGACGATCCAGGAGATCCGGACCGCGATCTTCGCGCTCCAGCAGGGCCCGGCCGAGGCGCCGTCCGGGCTGCGCACCCGTGTGCTGCGGGAGATCGGCGCGGCCGCCGTACCGCTCGGCTTCCAGCCCTCGGCGCACTTCGTCGGCCCGGTCGACTCCCGGGTCGGCGAGCTGACCGGCAAGAACCTGATCGCGGCGTTGCGGGAAGCACTGTCGAACGCGTTCCGGCATGCGCAGGCGTCCCGGATCGAGGTCGTTGTCGATGCGACGGTGACGCTGCCCGACGGCACGGACGGGGTGCGGCTGACGGTCACGGACGACGGGGTCGGCATCCCGGCGGGCGGCCGGCGCAGCGGCCTGAAGAACCTCGCGAAGCGCGCCGAGTCGCTCGGCGGATCGAGCAGCTACGGGCCGGGGCTCGGCGAGGACGGTACGGGCACGCGGGTCAGCTGGGAGGCGCCGCTGTGAGGCCCTACGGCTTGAGGATCTGCTCGATGACGGCCGCCACGCCGTCCTCGTTGTTGGAGACCGTCCGGCCCGTGGTGGTGGCCAGCACGTCGGGGTGGGCGTTGGCCATGGCGTAGGACGTGCCGGCCCAGCCGAGCATCTCTATGTCGTTGGGCATGTCCCCGAAGGCGACGACTTCTTCCGGGGTGATGCCGCGTTCCGCACAGCACCGGGCGAGCGTCCCGGCCTTGCTGACCCCGGGGCCGCTGATCTCCAGGAGGGCGGTGGGGCTGGACCGGGTGAAGGACGCGAGGCCGCCTGCGGTGGCGCGGGCCAGGGCGAGGAACGCGTCGGGATCCAGGTCGGGGTGGTGGGCGAGGAGCTTCAGGATGGGCTGGTCGGGGCCGGTGGTGGGGATGCCGGTGCCGGAAGTGCGGGGAGTGAGGTGTGTGGTGCCGGTGCCTGGTGTCCCGGAGGAGTCCGGCGCTCCGGTGCGTGTCGCGGCCAGGAGGCCCGACGGGGTGGTGCCGTACGTCGCGGCGTTCCGCAGCCGTCCCGTAGAGGCGCCGTTTTCCGTGCCGTCGGGCCGGGCGAGGCCGTCCGGGGCGGCCGGGTCCGTGCCGTCCGGCAGGTCGGATCCGTTCAGGCGCGTCGGTGCGGGTCCTGGTGGCGGTGCGAAGTCGTCGGCGAGCAGCTTCTCGACCGGGGCGATGACCGCGGCCGGATCCAGGTGGAAGGGCGGGTACTGCGGCTCGTAGTGGATGCCGCCGGTGCGCTCGACCGCGAAGGTGGTGCCGGGCGCCGCGCGGCGCAGCGCGTCCACGACGGCGCGTGCCACGGCGCGTTCCAGCGGGCTGACCTCGACGATGCGGCGGTCGCGGTGCAGGTCGACGACGGCCGCGCCGTTCGCGCAGATCGCCAGGCCGTGACCGTGCACATGGTCACTGACCACGCCCATCCAGCGGGCCGGGCGGCCGGTGACGAAGAAGACCTCGACGCCGGCCCGTTCCGCGGCGGCGAGCGCGGCGATCGTCCGGTCCGAGACCGTCTTGTCGTCGTGCAGCAGGGTGCCGTCGAGGTCGGTGGCGATCAGCCGGGGGCCGAGGGCCGGCTCGGGCACCCGGTGTGGCGTCGCGGAGGCATCAGTCACCGGTCCATCTTCCCGTACCGCGGCGCGCAGACGTGCGGTGGGGCGCGCGCCTGAGCCCGTGGGATGGCCGGTACGGGACGCCGGGACGGGTGCCGCGCCCGGCCGGCGGGCCCGGGGCGGACCGGTTCCCTCCGGTGCCTTGCGGGGGTTCCGGCGGGCGGCCGTAGGCTCGGGGTATGCGACTGAGCACCGTGATCCTCCCCGTCCGCCGCTGGTCCGACGGCGGAAGAGAGGTGTGGCAGCACGCCGAGGAGCTGGGCTTCCACACCGCGTACACCTACGACCACCTTTCCTGGCGGAGCTTTCGCGACGGGCCGTGGTTCGGCGCGATTCCGACGCTGACGGCGGCCGCCGCCGCGACCTCCCGGCTGCGCCTGGGCACCCTCGTCACCTCGCCGAACTTCCGCCACCCGGTCACCCTCGCCAAGGAGTTGATCTCGCTCGACGACATCAGCGAAGGCCGCGTCACGCTGGGTATCGGCGCCGGCGGGAACGGATTCGACGCCACCGCGCTCGGGCAGCACCCGTGGTCGCCGCGGGAGCGGGCCGACCACTTCGGCGAGTTCGTCACGCTCCTCGACCGGCTGCTGACGCAGGACGTCGTCACGTACGAGGGCGACCACTACTCCGCGCACGAGGTCCGCAACATCCCCGGGTGCGTGCAGCGGCCGCGGCTGCCGCTCGCGGTGGCGGCCACCGGGACGCGCGGCCTGAAGCTGGCCGCCCGGTACGGGCAGGCATGGGTGACCACCGGTGATCCGAAGGTGGTCAACGCGGGCGGCACGCCCGCCGAGTCGCTGGCGGCGCTCGAAGGCCAGGTGGAGCGCCTGGGCAAGGCGTGCGCAGACATCGGCCGCGACCCCGGTGAGCTGCAGAAGATCCTGCTGACGGGGTTCACCCCCGACCGGCCGCTGGACTCGTTCGACGCGTTCGTGGACTTCGCCGGTGCCCATGCCGAGCTGGGCTTCGACGAGATAGTGCTGCACTGGCCGATCGCCGATTCGATGTTCGCGGCCGATGTCGCGGTCTTCGAGCGGATCGCCACGGAGGCGCTGGGACAGCTGGACTCCTGACCGTCCCGGGGCCTTCCCGCTCTCTCCGGGACTTATGGTGCGCCGCTGGCCTGGGCTTTATCCCACATGTAGGAAAGAAGAGGGAGAATCGGGGCAGCGGCGTACTGTGCAGGACCCGGCGTCCAGGAATCGGGGCGGTCCCGGGCCCGTACCGTGCGCGGAACGCGACGTGTGGAGGAGCCATGGCACAGACCCGTTTCGCCCCCGACCGCGGGCTCACCTCCCGCATGGTCATGACGATGTTCTTCATCGGACTGCTGTACGTCGTGGTCGTCGGGGCGCTGGTGGTGCTGCTCAAGGGCGCGTGGGTGGTGGTGCTGATCATCGCGGGCGGCCTGTTCATCGCGCAGTTCTGGTTCAGCGACCGGATCGCCGCGTTCAGCATGGGGGCCCGTGAGGTGACCCCCGAGCAGGCGCCCGAACTGCACGGCGCCGTCGACCGGCTGTGCGCGCTGGCCGACATGCCCAAGCCGCGGGTGGCCATCGCCGAATCGGATGTGCCGAACGCGTTCGCCACCGGCCGCAACCAGAAGAACTCCATGGTCTGCGCCACGACGGGACTGCTGAGGCGGCTGGAGCCCGATGAGCTGGAGGGTGTGCTGGCGCACGAGCTGTCGCACGTCGCACACCGCGATGTCGCGGTGATGACCATCGCCTCGTTCCTCGGCGTCCTGGCCGGAATCATCACCCGGGCCGCCCTGTGGAGCGGCGTCGGACGCAACAACCGTGACCAGAACGCGGCGATTGCCGTCCTTGTCGTCACCGCGGTCAGCGCCGTCGTGTACGCCATCAGCTTCCTGCTGACCCGCCTGCTGTCGCGCTACCGGGAGCTGTCCGCCGACCGGGCCGCCGCGATCCTCACCGGCCGTCCGTCGTCGCTGGCCTCTGCGCTGACGAAGATCACCGGGCAGATCGCGCGGATCCCGACCGACGACCTGCGCAAGTCCCAGCCGTTCAACGCCTTCTTCTTCGCCCCCGCGTTCAACAAGGAGACCTTCAGCCGGCTGCTGTCGTCGCACCCGACGCTGGAACAGCGCCTTGACCAGCTGGGACGGATCTCGACGCAGCTGGGACGGCCGTGACCGGACGGCGGGTGCGACCGGCGCACCAGGGTGCGGCCCGATGCCCGGGGCGTCGCTGACGGCGTGCCGGGAAGGACGGCGGCGCCGGGCACGGGGTGTGCCGGGCGCCGGACCACAGTGAGCGAGGAGTATGGAGCGCATGGGATTTCTGGATGCCCTTCTGGGCCGCAGCAAGCCGGTACGCCCCGATCTGGACCGGCTGTTCGCCCTGCCGTCCGCGGCGGTCACCCTCCAGGCCGCCGCCGGGTTCACGCCCACGGGCCTGGGATCGGTGTGTTTCGCCAGCGTCGAGGGCGCGGAATTCGCCCGCATCCAGGACGAGGTGCAGGCCCTCCTGGGCACACCGGTTGAATTCAGCCAGGACGCGTACGGCTATACCTGGATGCAGGCGCGGCATGCCCCGGAGGACGCGGCGGGGCTGGTCAACGACCTGCACGCGGTCAACTCGGCCCTGGAAGGCGCGGGGTTCGGCCCCCAGCTGCTCTGCTCGCTGATGGGTTTCCGCAACGAGCGGGGGCAGCGGCTGGCGCTCGTCTATCTCTACAAGCGCGGCACGTTCTACCCGTTCGCGCCGAAGGGCGACGGCGGCCAGAAGCGGGACAATCCGCTCGAACTCCAGCTGCGGGCGATGCTCGCGGACGATCTGACGGTCGAGGAGGACCTCGGCCGGTGGTTCCCGGTGTGGGGCGCGCCGGGCCTCTGACCCGGAACACCCATCCGGCCCGGACCGGCACCTGATTTCCGCCCGGTGAGGCCCGCGGCGACCCGCCGTGGCGGGCCGGCCGGGCGCCTCACTCCTTGTGCGCCCGCCGGTCCCTGACGCGCTCTCCCGCTTTCCTGGCCTTCGCGGAACCGATCTCCTCCGCGGCCCACTTCGCCCACTCCTCGTGCGCCGTCGACATCCGCAGGCCGTACTCCAGGGAGAGCCGTCCGTAGACCGAGATCATGTCCTCGTCCCACTCCGTCTTCTGGTCGATTTCCTCGTACCGGGCGCGGGCGCGGGCGGCGTCCGCGGCCATGTGCAAGAGGTAGGTGCGCGCTTCGAGCGGGGTGAGGACGCCGAGAAAGAAGACCCGCAGCAGGCCGTCGTGGCGGGCGGGACCGCTGGGCTCGACATCGGTGAGCCAGTGCCGCAGTTCGGTCAGGCCGTTGTCGGTGATCGCGTATTCCTTGCGGCCGCGGGGGCCGTGGGCGGCGACCTCGACCAGCCCTGCGGTGGTGAGTTTGCCCAGCTCGCCGTAGACCTGGCTCTGCGTCGCAGGCCAGACCTCGGCCAGCGAGACGTTGAACAGCTTCATCAAGTCGTAGCCGCTGGCGGGGGCTTCGGACAGCAATCCGAGCACGGCATGTCTCAGGCTCATGACCGTCACTTTACCTTCCACTCTTGACATGTCAAAGATGCACCTTCTATCTTCGACATGTCTGAAGTGGAATGTGGTGCCGGGGGAATTGCCCGCGGTCCGCGAAATGGGGGGTCATGATCTACCTGAGGGGTTTCCTGCCGTGGCTGGCCTTCGCGGGCGCGTCCTCGTTCGGCTGGCAGTGGGGTGCGCTCGCCGGGCTCGTACTCGCGGCCGTGCTGCTCGTGTCCGACCGTGCGGCGGGCTGGTCGCCGGCCGGACGCATGCTGGAGTACGGCACGATCGTGTTCTTCGCGGCGCTCACCGTGCTCGCCTTCGTGCGGCCCGACAGCGGCCTGGAGTCCTACAGCAACGCACTGTCCACGGGCTGGCTCGCGCTCATCGCCTGGCTGTCGATCGCCGTCAGGTGCCCTTTCACGCTTGCCATGGCCCGCCGCATGGCGCCGCCCGAGGTCTGGGGCAGTCCGCTCTTCCGGCGGATCAGCGTCGTGATCACCGCGGTGTGGGCGCTGTCCTTCACGCTCACCGCACTGGCCCAACTGGCCATTGCTGCCTACGGGTTGAGCATGTTCTGCTCGATTCTCGTCCAGATCGCCGCATTCGTCGTTCCGATCAGGTTCACCGCCACGTACCCGGACCGGGCCCAGGCCCGGTTCGCCCGGGAGACCGGTGTCCAGCTGCAGACCCAGGAGGCATGACGCCATGGCCGCATCCCCACCCGCACCCCACCTGGCGGGCAATTTCGCCCCGGTGCCGGACGAACTGACCTGCTACGACCTGCCGGTTGACGGCGCCATCCCGCCGGAGCTGACCGGCTGGTACCTGCGCAACGGCCCCAACCCGCGGGATGCCGCCTCGCCCCACTGGTTCCTCGGCGACGGCATGGTCCACGGCCTGCGCCTGGAAGGCGGCCGGGCCGTCTCCTACCGCAACCGCTGGGTCCGCACCTCCACCTTCACCGACGGCGCGAAGGTGGTCGTCGGCCAGGGGCACTTCGACCACACCGCCGGCCTGGCCAACACTCACATCGTCCGGCATGCCGGACGCACCCTGGCACTGGTGGAATCGTCGTTCCCCTACGAGGTCGACTGCCGCCCCGGCCACGAGCTGGAGACCGTCGGGCCGCACGACTTCGGCGGCCGGCTCACCACCGCCATGACGGCCCACCCCAAGACCTGCCCCACCACCGGCGAACTGCATTTCTTCGGGTACGGCGGCTCCCGGCCCCCGTACCTCACCTACCACCGCGCCGACGCAGCAGGCGAGTTGGCGGTCAGCCGCCCCATCGACGTGCCCGGCCACACGATGATGCACGACTTCCATTTGACCGAGGCACACGTCGTGTTCATGGACCTCCCGGTCGTCTTCGACCGCAAGCTGCCCGGCATGCCGTACGGCTGGGATCCGGAGTACGGCGCCAGGCTGGGCGTGCTGCGCCGCGACGACCCGTTCGGCGAGGTCCGCTGGCTGCCCATCGACCCCTGCTACGTCTTCCATTCCCTGAACGCCCACGACGACGGCGACCAGCGCATCGTCCTGTACGTCTCCCGGTACGCCACGTTCGGCGGCCGCGACCCCGCCCACCTGTGGCGCTGGACCATCGACCTCGCCGCGGGCACGGTCACCGAGGAACAGCTCGATGACCGGTTCTGCGAGTTCCCCCGCATCGATGACCGGCTGGCGGGCGGCCCGGCCAGATTCGGCCACGCAACCTCGTGTGAGCTGCCCTTTTCGGGCCCGGAGGCGGGCGCACTGCTCCGCTACGACCTGCGGACCGGATCGGCCGTCCGGCACGACTTCGGTCCGGGCCGCACCCCGGGGGAGGCGGCCTTCGCGCCGGCGGACGGTACCCCCGGCGGCCCCGGCTGGCTGCTCACCTATGTCCATGACGCCGCCACCGACACCAGTGATCTCGTGGTGCTCGACGCCGACGACATATCCGCCGGCCCCGTGGCGACGGTCCGTCTTCCGCAGCGAGTGCCCTACGGGTTCCACGGCAACTGGCTGCCCGATCCCGTGCGGTGACGACTTCTTCCGGTGCGCGTCGGCGCCCCCGGACCGCCCTTTGACAACTGCAGAGAGAGGTTCGGAGCGGCTGCCGCGGTGCCCGCTCGGGTCAGCCGCTCTCGCCGGTCAGGTCGGCCGTCGTTGCCGTGGCTGCCGTCGGCCTCGCCGCGGCGGTGGTCCGGCCGTCTCGGGCGGTGGGTGAGGCCAGGGCGTCCATGGTGCGGGCCTGGACCTCGCGCTGAGCGGCGGCCGCGATGAACTCCGCCGCGTTCTCCGGCCCCACCAGGTCCCGCACGGCGCGCACGGTCGCTGCGGGGAGCGCCACCGGATCCCGGCCGGCCGCATCCCGGGCGGCCGGGACGCCGGGGGCCGCGGCACAGGTGTCCGCGGCATGGGCGTCCGCGGCATGGGCGTCTGAGGCACGAGGGGCCGGGGTGCCAGGGGCCGAGGTGCGAGGGCCGGTGCTGGGGGTGGTGCGCGCCCGCTGGTCGCCGTCGGGCAGCTCATGCCGTGCCGACGGGGCCGCCGCCGCGGGCCGGTACGCGGCAGCCGGAGGGAGGGATTCGACGAGGTGGTGGCGGAGATGCCGGGTGGCGAGGGTGCGCATGGCGCGGGCCAGCTCGGCATCGATGGTCTGCTGGGCCAGCGGACGCAGCCGGCGGATCAGCGACGCCGCTTCGACCGCTTCCGCCTCCGTCGGCGGGTGGTCCAGGAAGGGCCGGAAGACATGCTCGGTGGTGAAGTCCAGAAAGCGCGAGGCGATGTGCTCCACCTCGGCGCGCACCTCCCGCAGATGGCGGGCAATCGCCGCCAACGGCACACCGGCGGAGTGCAGTTCGGCGGCGACGGCCAGCTCCTGGGGGCTGGGCACCAAGAACTCGTCGTCCTGGCCCGGGATGCGTTCCAGCACACCCAGCTCGACGGCCTCGGAGAGCGCTGCGTCGTCGGGCACGCCGCCGAACGCGGTGTGCAGATCGGCACGGCCGATACGGGACGCCTTCTCGTCGGTCCAGGGCCCGTCGATCTCGGCCACCAGTCCCAGCACCCCGCCGAGGTCACGGCCGGCGTCCCACGCCTCCAGGAGTTCCTTGATGCTGGCGAGGGTGTAGCCGCGTTCCAGCAGGTCCGAGATCTGCCGGAGGCGGGCCAGGTGGGCGTCGCCGTAGACGTTGGCCCGGCCCCGGCGCTCCGGCCGCGGCAGCAGGCCGCGGTCCTGGTACGCGCGGATCGTGCGGACCGTGGCACCGCTGAGATGGGCCAGATCCTCGATGCGGTACTCCGGCTGCGGCTGGTCGGTCAAGGTGGTGCTCCTCACGAGATGGCCGCGCGGCCCACCGCACCTGCCGCGGCCCGTGCGGCCGGGGAGGACGCCAGGTAGGCGACGGCCGTGCGCAGCGACCCTTCCTGCGAGGGATGGTACGACCGGCGGAGGTAGCGCGGTATCGCCGCTCCCAGCCGACGCCAGCTGGGCAGCAGCCCCTTCGCGACGGCACGGTTGTGCTCCCGCAGCGAATAGCGGGAGCGGGCGGCGAGTTGGGGATCGTGCCGCAGCAGATAGGCCGCCCCCCAGGCCCAGAGGTAGAGCAGGACGGGGGCCGTGACGGCCATGCTCAGGAGGCGCCGGAGGTAGCGGCCCGGGTCTTCGCCGCCGGTGTGCTGGTACATGTCGAAGGCGACCGCGCGGTGCTCGACCTCCTCCGCGCCGTGCCAGCGCAGCAGATCGAGCATGACCGGGTCAGGGCCGGCGTGGTCCAGGCCGTCGGCCTCCAGCACCCAGGAGCCGAGTACGGCGGTGAACTGCTCGATGGCGGCGATGAGCGCGAGGCGGAAGCGCAGCCATTCCGGTGCGGGGACCGGGACGCCGAACGGAGGCTGTTCGCCCAGCAGGGTTTCGAAGAGGAAGTCGACGTGCCGGGTGTAGGGGCCGGTGTCCAGCCCCTGGTGTGCCAGGTGCTCCAGGACGGAGGAGTGCTGGACGCTGTGGGTGGCCTCCTGGCCCATGAAGCCCTTCACGTCCCTGAGCAGGTCCTCGTCCCGGACCAGGGGCAGCGCTTCCTTGAAGACCTTCACGAACCACCGTTCACCCGCGGGCAGCAGCAGGTGCAGCACGTTGATGACATGGGTGGCGGTGGGCTCGTCGGGTATCCAGTGCAGCGGGGTGCCGCGCCAGTCGAACGAGACCCGGCGCGGTGCGATGGGGTGGTGCTCCTCCGGTCGTGGCGTATTCATGCGCGACTCCTGTCGTGACGGTGCTCCTGACCTGGTGGTTCTTCTGGTGCCTCCGGTGGTCCTGGTCTCTGGTGCCCTGGTGTTTCCGGTGCTCCTGGCCGCGCCCGGGTGACCCGCGGGGTGGCGCGCTCACCTCCTGGCGGGGGACCGGATCGCACCCGGCCCCGGATCGCACCCGGCCCCGGCCCGCAACCGCGCCGGGCCCGCACCCCGCCCCGGCCCCTCCCCGCCGCACCCCTACAAAGGCGGCTCGATGCGGGCGATTGCGCGCAGGGCTCGTGGGGCGAAGCGGGAGAGCAGATGGGCGCCGCGTGCCTCGGGGGTCACCGGGACCACCGCCTGGTTGCGGACCACCGCACGCAGGACGGCGTCGGCGACCTTCTCCGGCGGGTAGTTGCGCATGCCGTACGCGCGGGCGGCCTTGGCCTGGCGGCGCTTCTCCTCGTCCGCCGAGACGCCGGTGAAGCGCGAGGTGGAGGTGATGCCGGTGTTCACCAGGCCGGGACAGATCGCCGAGACGCCGATGCCCTGCCCGGCCAGCTCCGCGCGCAGGCATTCGCTGAGCATCAGCACCGCCGCCTTCGACGTGCTGTACGCGGGAAGGACCCGGGAGGGCTGGAAGGCCGCGGCCGATGCGGTGTTGACGATGTGGCCGCCCTGCCCCCGGTCGGCCATCCGCCTGCCGAAGGTCCGGCAGCCGTGGATGACGCCCCAGAGATTGACGTCGAGCACCTTCTTCCAGTCCTCCGGCGTGGTCTCCATGAAGGATCCGGACAGGCCGATGCCGGCGTTGTTCACCAGGACGTCGACCGTGCCGTACTCCGCGTCGACCTTGTCGGCGAGCTTCTCCATCGCCGCCGCGTCGGAGACGTCGACGACCTCGCCGAACGCCTGCGGGGCGCCGATCAGGCGCGCCATGTCGGCGGTGCGCGCGGCCCCTTCCCCGTCCCGGTCCACGGCGATGATCCGGGCACCGGCCTCGGCGAACGCGAAGGCCGTCGCCCGGCCGATGCCGCTGGCCGCGCCGGTCACCAGCACCAGCTGCCCGCCGAAGCGGTCCGCGTGCGGTCCGCGTGCCGCTGCCTCCTTCGCCGGGTCGCCCTCCTCCTGGGCGGTCACGAACTCCGTGACCCAGGAGACCAGTTGGTCGGGGCGGGTGCGCGGCACCCAGTGCTTGGCCGGCAGGGTGCGGCGGGTCAGCCGGGGGGCCCACTGTTCGAGGTCGTCGTAGAGCCGCTCCGAGAGGAACATGTCGCCGGTCGGGGTGATGAGCTGGACCGGGCAGTGCGCGTAGGCGTCGGCGCGCGGGCGGCGCAGCCGGGCCCGGACGTTGTCGCGGTAGAGCCATGCGCCGTGGGCGGCGTCGGTGGGCAGCGACGGCGTCGGGTAGCCGCCGCCCGGCACCTTTTCGAAGCGCTCCAGGATGGCGGGCCAGCGCTTGCCGAGCGGGCCCTTCCAGGCCAGTTCGGGCAGTGCCGGGGTGTGCAGCATGTAGACGTACCAGGACTTCATGCCCTGGCCGATGAGCTGGGCGGCCCGCCGCGGCGAAGGGCGCGCCATCCGCTGCTTGATCCAGTGGCCGAAGTGGTCGAGGGAGGGGCCCGACATCGAGGTGAAGGACGCGATCCGGCCCTCGGTGCGCCGGACCGTGGCGAACTCCCAGGACTGTACCGATCCCCAGTCGTGGCCCACGAGGTGCACCGGCCGGTCCGGGCTGACGGCGTCGGCGACGGCCAGGAAGTCGTCCGTCAGCTTCTCCAGGGTGAATCCGCCGCGCAGTGGCTGCGGGGCGGTGGAGCGGCCGCAGCCGCGGACGTCGTAGAGCACCACATGGAAGCGGCCGGCCAGGCCGCGGGCGACCTCGGACCAGACCTCCTTGCTGTCCGGATAGCCGTGCACCAGCATCACGGTGGGCTGCGCCGGATCACCCAGTTCGGCCACGCACAGCTCGATGCCCCCGGTGCGCACCCGACGCTCCCGCGCCCCCCGGAGGCCGTCGGCCGCCCCGCCGGCCCCGGCGCTCTCCGCACCCTCCCCCGGGCCGTGCCCCTGCCCACGCCCCTGCTCCTGTCCACGTACCGTGTTCACGCGGCCTTCTCCTCCTGCCAGCGCCGCACATGCGGCAGATCGTCATCGAGCCAAAAGGCGCTTTCCTGCGGGTCCTTGGAGTCCGTCACCACGAGGATTTCCTCGAACTTCGCCCCCGTGCCCCGGAAGCCGAGGTGCGGTTCGACCGCCCAGAGGCCCGGCTGCGGCGGATGGTCGGAGAAGGTGTACGGACTCCACAGCGGGGACCAGCCGTCGCGGTGTCCGTGCAGCGCGTCGGCCGCCAGGCCCTTGAGCGACTGGGTGCCGAATCCGAAGAGGGTGGGTGACCAGCGGCGTTCCTTGACCCGGTCGATTTTGTGGGCGATGACGCCGAAGGGGTAGGCCCGGTGCCGGTTGGTGTGGCCCTGGCGCACCATGAGCCGTTCGACGTCCTCGTAGATCTCGCGCAGCGGCCGCCGTTCGCGGACCTCGCGCAGGATCAGCTCGCGGTGCGCCTCCAGGTCCGCCAGCAGCCGGTCGTGCACGGGATTGAGTCCCAGGCAGCCGGAGTAGCCGATGTCGGCGGTGTAGCCGTGGTGGACGGGGGCCAGGTCGAGGATGAAGGCCATCCCCGGCTCCAGCGCGCGGTGGGTGGGGAAGAACTGCAGCGGGATGCGGAAGTTGGCGAAGGCCGTGCGGTCGCCGAACCATGCGAAGGGGAGGTGGAACCAGTCCCGTACGCCGCGCTCGCGCAGCCAGGTGCGCTGCATCCGGGCCGCATCCCGCTCGGTGACGCCGGGTTTGAGCTGGGCGGCGACGGCCTCGGCGCAGGCGTAGGCGAGACGCTGGACGTCCCGGAATCCGCGCAGTTCGGCGGTGAGCCGGCCGCCTTCCGCCGGGGTCACTGAGGTCACTGAAGCCATCGCCAACCGTCCGTCCGTCCGTAAGCGGGGCATTGCGGTACGTGCGCGTAACTTGACACTGATGAATGTGACAATGACCGGAGGCTGCGTCAAGGGGTGTGCGGCACAGGCGTGCTCCGGACCGCTGGACGCCGGGCCGTGGCAGGGCGGGCCGGCCGCCGTCCCCGGGGCCGGATGCGCCCCAGGGAGGGGATCCCCTACGGGCTCTCGTCCCGGAGAGGTAGGGACACACCATCGCCAGGGCTGACGACCGGCGTGGCAAGCGCCACTACGGTCGATGACGTGACTGTGATCGTGACCGAAAGCCTGAGCAAGCGGTTCCCGCGGGTGACCGCATTGGACCGGCTGTCCGTCGACATCGCCCCCGGCGTGACCGGCCTGGTGGGTGCCAACGGCGCCGGAAAGTCCACCCTGATCAAGATCCTGCTCGGTCTGGCCCCGGCCACCGAGGGGACCGCGCACGTCCTCGGCATGGACGTGACCGCACACGGCAGCACGATCCGTGAGCGCGTCGGCTACATGCCCGAGCACGACTGCCTGCCACCCGATGTCTCCGCCACCGAATTCGTCGTCCACATGGCCCGGATGTCCGGGCTGCCGCCCACCGCGGCCCGGGAACGCACCGCTGACACCCTGCGCCACGTCGGCCTGTACGAGGAGCGCTACCGTCCCATCGGCGGCTACTCCACCGGCATGAAGCAGCGGGTGAAGCTGGCCCAAGCGCTGGTCCACGACCCGCAGTTGGTGTTCCTGGACGAGCCGACCAACGGCCTCGACCCGGTCGGCAGGGACGAGATGCTGGCGCTGATCCGCCGCATCCACACGGACTTCGGCATCTCCGTCCTGGTGACCTCCCATCTCCTGGGCGAGCTGGAGCGGACCTGTGACCACGTCGTCGTCATCGACGGCGGAAAGCTGCTGCGCTCGTCGGCCACCGACGACTTCACGCAGGTCACCGCCTCGCTGGCGGTCGAGGTCACGGACACCGACACGTGTCCCGACGGCACCGAGGCGCTGCGCGCCGCGCTGTCGGCCGCCGGAGCCGTGGTGACCTCCGCGGCTCCCGGTGCGGACGGCCCGGCCGCTTCCGGGCATCTGCTGCACGTCGAGGTGTCCGGTGAGGAGACCTACGACCTGGTGCGGGACACCGTCGCCGGACTCGGCATCGGGCTGGTCCGGATGGAACAGCAGCGGCACCGGATCGCCGAGGTCTTCCGCGACGCGGACGCGGCGGCGGAATCCTCGGCCGCAGCGGCCGCCGCCCCCACCGCCGCTCCCGCCCCCGCCGTCTCGTACGCCCCCCAGGAAGGAGGTGCCCCCGATGTCGCGTGAGACCACCGCAAAGACCCTTGCGAAGACTGCCGCGCAGGCGCCCGCAGCGGTGCCCGACGTCATTCACAACATCGGCTACCGCCACTACGACGGCCCGCGCCTGGGCCGTGCGTACGCCCGCAGGTCGCTGTTCTCGCAGAGCCTGCGCGGCGCCTACGGACTCGGCCGCTCGGCCAAGTCCAAGGTGCTGCCGATGCTGCTCTTCGCGGTGATGTGCCTGCCCGCGGCGATCATGGTGGCGGTGACCGTCGTGACCAAGGCGGGCAGCCTCCCCGTCGGCTACACCCGCTACGCGATCTACGTCCAGGCCGTCATCGGCCTCTACCTGGCCTCCCAGGCGCCGCAGTCCGTCTCCCGTGACCTGCGCTTCAAGTCCGTACCGCTGTACTTCTCGCGCCCCATCGAGCGGGCCGACTACGTCGTGGCCAAGTTCGCCGCCATGGCGAGCGCGCTCTTCCTCCTCACCGGCGCTCCCCTGGTCATCCTGTACGTGGGGGCGCTGCTGGCGAAGCTGGACTTCCTCGACCAGACCAAGGGTCTGGCCCAGGGCCTGGTCTCCATCGCGCTGCTGTCGCTGCTGTTCGCCGGTATCGGCCTGGTCGTCTCCGCGCTCACCCCGCGCCGCGGCTTCGGCGTCGCCGCGGTGATCGCCGTACTGACCATCCCCTACGGGGCGGTGAGCGCCGTCCAGGGCATCGCGTTCGTGCAGGGCAACGAAGCGGCGGCGGGCTGGCTCGGCCTGTTCTCCCCGACCACCCTCATCGACGGCCTCCAGACGGTGTTCCTCGGTGGCACCAGCTCCTTCCCCAACGGCCTGGAGCCATCGACCGCAGCCGGATACGTCTACCTCCTCGTCACGCTGGGTGTCATCGCCGGCTGCTACGCCCTGCTGATGCGCCGCTACCGGAAGGCGGGCCTGTGAGGTACGCCCCCGCGTCCGTCATCCCGTCGCCCGCCATCGCCCCGCCCGCCACCCTCCGAAGGAATGGGCCCCGCCCATGAGCACTCTTCAGATCGACCACGTCTCCCGCTGGTTCGGCAACGTCGTCGCGGTCAACGACATCACGATGACCATCGCCCCCGGTGTGACCGGGCTGCTGGGCCCGAACGGCGCGGGGAAGTCCACCCTCATCAACATGATGGGCGGCTTCCTCGCCCCCTCCAACGGCACGGTCACCCTCGACGGCACCACCATCTGGCGCAACGAACGCAGCTACCGGCAGATCGGCATCGTCCCCGAACGCGAGGCGATGTACGACTTCCTCACCGGCCGCGAATTCGTGGTCGCCAACGCCGAGTTGCACGGGCTGGGCCGCGCAGAGGCGGCCAGGGCGCTGGGCACCGTCGAGATGGAGTACGCCCAGGACCGCAAGATCTCGACGTACAGCAAGGGTATGCGGCAGCGGGTGAAGATGGCGTCGGCGCTGGTGCACGACCCGTCCGTGCTGCTGCTCGACGAGCCGTTCAACGGCATGGACCCGCGGCAGCGGATGCAGCTGATGGAGCTGCTGCGGCGGATGGGGGACGAGGGCCGCACGGTCCTGTTCTCCTCGCACATCCTCGAAGAGGTCGAGCAACTGGCCTCGCACATCGAGGTGGTGGTGGCCGGCCGGCACGCCGCGTCCGGCGACTTCCGCAAGATCCGCCGGCTGATGACCGACCGCCCGCACCGCTACGTCGTCCGGTCCGACAACGACCGCGCCCTGGCCGGTGCGCTGATCGCCGACCCGTCGACGGCCGGCATCGAGGTGGACATCGCCGAGGGCGTGCTGCGCGTCCAGGCCGTCGACTTCCCCCGTTTCACCGCACTCCTGCCACGCGTCGCACGGGACCACGGCATCCGCCTGCTGGCGGTCTCGCCGTCCGACGAGTCGCTGGAATCCGTCTTCTCCTACCTCGTAGCGGCCTGAGCGGCCGGAAAGGAGCCCCGACGCATGTCCACGACCTCTCCGACGGCCCCGCCGATGTCCGCACCGGCCGCGTCGCACTCGCTGTTCCACCCGACCGTCGCCCGCCTCACCTACCGGGCCCTGCTCGGCCGCCGCCGCGCGCTGATCCTCTTCGCACTGCCCGCCCTCCTCATCGTGATCGCCCTGGTGGTCCGCGTGTTGAGCGGCGCCGACGACACCACGGCGAAGGGCGTCCTGGGCGGCTTCGCGCTGGCCACGATGGTGCCGCTGATCGGCGTCATCGCCGGTACGGGCGCGATCGGCCCGGAGATCGACGACGGCTCGGTGGTCTACCTCCTGGCCAAGCCGGTCAGGCGGTCGACGATCATCTTCACCAAACTGCTGGTCGCGATCGGTGTGACGGTGGCCTTCTCGGCCGTGCCGGTACTGATCGCCGGCTTCGTCCTGAACGGCAACAGCCAGCAGATCGCGGTGGCTTACGCGGTGGCCGCGGCCGTCGCCTCGGTCGCCTACAGCGCCCTGTTCCTCTTCTTCGGCACGGTCAGCCGGCACGCCGTCGTCTTCGGCCTGGTCTACGCCCTGGTCTGGGAGTCCCTGTTCGGCAGCCTGGTGGCGGGTGCGCGCACGCTCAGCATCCAGCAGTGGGCGCTCGCGGTCGGCCAGAAGATCGCGGCCGACGGCGCCGTCACCTCGGACGTGCAACTGCCGCTCGCCATCGGCCTGCTGGTCGTCGTCACCGCCGGCGCCACCTGGTACGCGGCGCGCAGGCTGCGGTCCCTGACGCTGGCGGGCGAGGAGTGACCTGCGGGCGCGGGTGACGCCCCTCCTTCACCCCGTGACGCGGCCGGGGGCGGCCCACAG
>NZ_JAJCXB010000087.1 GCF_020564935.1 Streptomyces pinistramenti | reverse complement strand
GTTCCGGCCCCGCCGGCCGGGCGGGTTCCGGTCCGGCCGGCCGCGCGGGGACCGCCCCCGCAGCAGGTCGCCCCTCCCCCGCCCGCTCGGCGGCCGCTGCGGCGGCTGTGAGCAGGCGGGCGGTGCATCCGGTCCCGCTGCCGACCCCGGGCGCTCAGCGCCACGCTCACGAGCGCCGGCCGCACCACTGGTTCGCGCACCAGCTGCTGCTCACCCTCACCGGCGAGCGCCCGGTCCACGCGCTGCTGGGGCATGCGCTGCCCGCCGCGTACGACCGGCTCGTGGAACTGGCGCCGCTCGCTCCGCTGCGTCCCGCCCCGGGCCCCGGCGGCCTCGCCCGCTCCGTCCCGACCGTGCGCGAGTGCGGCCTCTACCGGCCGCGCAAGGGCGTCATCGAGGCATTCGCCCGTATCGCGGCCGGCGAACGGCTGCGCGCCCTCGCGTTCCGCCTGGAACTGGGCGCGGACTCCCGCTGGCGCTGCGCCGCCCTGGACATCGGCCCGACCCCCACCGTCTGGGACACCTCCACGGGCCCCGGCCCCGCCGGCCCATAACCGCACCCCTACCGGGAGCAGCGAACTCCGCAGCCCGGCCCCAGGAGGCCACCGCGCCACGCGAGCCACCACCCCACCGAACGAGGGCGGAGCCCCGGGAATCCCCCGGGGCTCCGCCCTCGTCGACCAGCACAACTACCCGCTGCCGCTCACTTCTTGCGGCGGCGGCCGCCCTTCTGGGCCTTGCGGCGCTCGGCGCGGGTCAGCCCGTCCGACTCGGAGCGGGCCGGGGATTCGCCGTCCTCGTCACTGGTGAAGTCACCCTCGATGACGCCGCCTTCACCGTCGACCGTGGGCGCCGAGAAGTGCAGCCGGTCCGGCCGCTGCGGCGCCTCCAGGCCCTTGGCGTGGATCTCCGGGCGGCCCGCGCCGGCCGGCACCGCTTCCGCCACGTCCTTGTCCAGCGACGTCTTCTCGGCGGCCTCCTCCACGGGGATCTCCTCGACCTGCTGCTCCACCTGGACCTCCAGGTTGAACAGGTAGCCGACGGACTCCTCCTTGATGCCCTCCATCATCGCGGTGAACATGTCGAAGCCCTCGCGCTGGTACTCGATCAGCGGGTCCTTCTGGGCCATCGCGCGCAGGCCGATGCCCTCCTGGAGGTAGTCCATCTCGTAGAGGTGCTCGCGCCACTTGCGGTCCAGGACGGACAGCACCACGCGGCGCTCCAGCTCGCGCATGACGTCCGAGCCCAGCTGCTCCTCGCGGGCGGCGTACTGCTCGGCGATGTCCTCCTTGATGGCGTCGGCGATGAAGTCGGCGGTGATTCCGGCGCGGTCGCCGGCCTCGTCCTCCAGCTCCTCGACCGTGACCTTGACCGGGTAGAGCTGCTTGAACGCGCCCCACAGGCGGTCCAGGTCCCACTCTTCGGCGAAGCCCTCGACCGTCTCCGCCTGGATGTAGGCGTCGATGGTGTCGTTCATGAAGTGCTTGACCTGGTCCTGCAGGTCCTCGCCCTCCAGGACGCGGCGGCGCTCGCCGTAGATGACCTCGCGCTGGCGGTTGAGGACCTCGTCGTACTTGAGGACGTTCTTGCGGGTCTCGAAGTTCTGCTGCTCGACCTGGGACTGGGCGGAGGCGATTGCCCGGGTCACCATCTTGTTCTCGATCGGGACGTCGTCCGGGACGTTGGCCATCGCCATGACCCGCTCGACCATCTGCGCCTTGAACAGCCGCATCAGGTCGTCGCCGAGCGAGAGGTAGAAACGGGACTCGCCGGGGTCGCCCTGACGGCCGGAGCGGCCGCGCAGCTGATTGTCGATCCGTCGCGACTCGTGCCGCTCGGTGCCCAGGACGTAGAGCCCGCCCAGCTCCTTGACCTCTTCGAACTCCGCCTTGACCGCCGCCTCGGCGCGCTCCAGCGCGTCCGGCAGCGCGGCCGCCCACTCCTCGACGTGCTCGACCGGGTCGAGGCCGCGCCGGCGCAGCTCGGACTCGGCGAGGTCGTCGGGGTTGCCGCCGAGCTTGATGTCCGTACCGCGGCCGGCCATGTTCGTGGCGACCGTCACGGCGCCCTTGCGGCCCGCCTGGGCGACGATCGACGCCTCCCGGTCGTGCTGCTTGGCGTTGAGCACCTCGTGGGAGACACCGCGCTTGTCGAGCTGCTGCGAGAGGTACTCGGACTTCTCGACCGAGGTCGTGCCGACCAGGATCGGCTGGCCCTTCCCGTGCTTCTCGACGATGTCGTCGACCACTGCGTCGAACTTCGCGGGCTCGGTGCGGTAGATCAGGTCGGCCTGGTCCATGCGGACCATCGGGCGGTTCGTCGGGATCGGGACGACGCCCAGCTTGTAGATCTGGTGGAACTCGGCGGCCTCGGTCATGGCCGTACCGGTCATGCCGGAGAGCTTGCCGTAGAGCCGGAAGAAGTTCTGGAGGGTGATCGTGGCGAGCGTCTGGTTCTCGTCCTTGATCTCCACCCCTTCCTTCGCCTCGATGGCCTGGTGCATGCCCTCGTTGTAGCGGCGGCCGGCGAGGATACGGCCGGTGTGCTCGTCGACGATCATGACTTCGCCGTCGATGACGACGTAGTCCTTGTCGTTCTTGAACAGTTCCTTGGCCTTGATCGCATTGTTGAGGTAACCGACGAGCGGGGTGTTCACCGACTCGTAGAGGTTGTCGATGCCCAGCCAGTCCTCGACCTTGCTGACACCGGACTCATGGATGCCGACGGTGCGCTTCTTCTCGTCGACGTCGTAGTCGCCGGTCTCCTCGACACCGCGCTGCGGGTTGGCGGCCTCGCCCTTCTTCAGACGGCGCACCAACTTCGCGAAATCGCCGTACCACTTGGTGGCGGAGTCGGCGGGGCCGGAGATGATCAGCGGCGTACGGGCCTCGTCGACGAGGATGGAGTCGACCTCGTCGACGATCGCGAAGTTGTGGCCCCGCTGGACGAGTTCGTCCTGCGACCAGGCCATGTTGTCGCGGAGGTAATCGAAGCCGAACTCGTTGTTCGTGCCGTAGGTGATGTCGCAGCCGTACTGCTCGCGGCGCTGCGCCGGCGTCATGTCGGCGAGGATGCAACCGACTTCGAGGCCCAGGAACTTGTGGACCCGGCCCATCATCTCGGAGTCACGCTCGGCCAGGTAGTCGTTGACCGTGATGAGGTGGACACCCTTGCCGGAGAGGGCGTTCAAGTACGCCGGCAGGGTGCCGACGAGGGTCTTGCCCTCACCGGTCTTCATCTCGGCGACGAACCCCAGGTGAAGGGCCGCGCCACCCATCAGCTGGACGTCGTAGTGGCGCTGGCCGAGCACGCGCTTGGCGGCCTCACGGACGGTGGCGAACGCCTCGGGCAGCAGGTCGTCCAGGGTTTCGCCGTCCGCGTAGCGCTCTTTGTACTCGTCGGTAAGCGCCCGCAGCTCGGCGTCGGAGAGGGCCGCGAAGTCCTCCTCGATGGAGTTGACCTGGCCCGCGATGCGGTGCAGTTTGCGCAGGATCTTTCCTTCGCCTGCACGCATGAGCTTGTTGAAGACGGACACTTGGGCTGGTCTCCTTGCCGGTCGGGCCTGCACGGTCGAGTGCGCGGGCGCGGCATTTTTCCAAGGGGCAGGCCCCGCCGCAACGGCCATCGTAAAGGAGGACGCTGCCCGGCCGGGAGGTCCGCCGCAGCGAAGCCCGGTATCCCCTCCCCACGAGAACGCGCGAGGCCGCGAGAAGGTGCCGGACGTCACCACGAAATCCCGTCGCGCGGGCCCGCCGCCGCCCCGCAGACTCCCTCCATGGAGCCCGTCACTCTCACCACCGAGCGCCTCGTCCTGCGCCCCTTCGCCCCGTCCGACGCCGCCGACGTACACGCGGCCTGTCAGGACCCGGACATCCCGCGCTGGACACCCGTGCCGTCGCCGTACTCCCTCCAGGAAGCCGAACACTTCGCCGGTACCCGCACCCCGGAGGGCTGGCGCCAGGACACCGAATACTCGTTCGCCGTGTGCTCCCGGCAGGACGGATTCCTGATCGGCACGATGGGCCTGATGCGCCTCGCCCGGCTGCGCACCCCGGAACGCCAGGCCGAGCTGGGGTACTGGACGGCCAAGGAGCGGCGCGGCCAGGGGTACACCGTCGAGGCGGCCCGCGCGGTGGCGCGCTGGGCCTTCCAAGACCTGGGGGTGGAACGGCTGGAATGGCTCGCCGAGGCAGGAAACGAAGCCTCCCGGGCGGTCGCCCGCAAGGTCGGCTTCCGCATGGAGGGCACGCTCCGCGCCAAACTGGTACACGCCGGTACCCGCCGCGACCTGTGGATCGGCTCCCTGCTCCCGTCGGACCTGCCGGACCCCACCGAACCGTCCGGAACCGCGGGCGCCACCGGTGCGCCCGATGTCCCCGGCGTTCCGTCCGTCCCCGGCGGGACGGGCTCCGAGGCGACCCCGTATCTGCCGTACACGCACTGAGCGACCGGGGAGGCTCCGGTCACGGGTCGCCCGGTGGCCGGTTCCTGTGGCTCCGCCGTGTGCCGCAGGAACCGGCAGTTGTCCACAGCCCCGGCGCGATGTCAGTGGCCACCCCTACTCTTTCGGCATGACCGCAGTGACACCGCCGGGACCGCAGCCCGTGACCGCCCTGTCCCGTGATGACGCGCGCCGGATAGCGCTGCGCGCGCAGGGACTGCTGGGCGCGCCCGACCGCGGCGCCGGGGTGCGCGGCGTGCTGCGCGACCTGGGCGCCGTGCAGCTGGACACGATCTCCGTGCTCGCCAGGTCGCACGAGCTGATTCCGTACGCCAGGCTCGGCGCGGTCGCCCGCCCGAAGGTCGAGGCCGCCTACTGGAGCGACACCCACAGCTTCGAGTACTGGTCGCACGCGGCCTGCATCCTCCCCATCGAGGAGTGGCCGCACTTCGCCTTCCGCCGCCGCGCCTACCGAGCCCGCCCGCACTGGCACCACGACCTGCGGCAGTCCGCGTACGACGCGGTGATCTCCCAACTCGCGGCCGAGGGCCCGCTGACCGCCACCCAGTTGGGCGGGGCCAAGAACGGCGGGGAGTGGTGGGACTGGAGCGAGTCGAAGGTCGCCGTGGAGCGCGCGCTCATGTACGGCGAGGTGGTCTGCTCCCGGCGCCGCGGCTGGAAGCGGGTGTACGACCTCGCCGAACGCGCCGTCCCCGAGCGGCTGCTGAAGGACGACCTCGACGACGCCACCTGCATCCGGCGGCTGGTCGCCCAGGCCGGCGCCGCGATGGGGGTGGCCACCCGCGCGGACCTCGCGGACTACCACCGCCTCAAGAGCGAGCAGGTCGACGCCGTGCTCGCCGACTCCGGGCTGCTGCCCGTCGAGGTCGAGGGCTGGGCCAAGCCCGCCTGGGCCGACCCCGCGGCGCTCGCCGCCCCGCCCCGCGGCCGGCATCGCACGACACTGCTCTCGCCGTTCGACTCCCTCATCTGGGACCGTCCCCGTACGGAACGGATCTTCGGCTTCACTCACCGCCTGGAGGCGTACGTCCCCCGCCCGAAGCGGATACACGGCTATTTCGTGATGCCCCTGCTGTCCGGCGGGCGCCTGGTGGGCCGGGTGGATCCGGCACGCGACGGCAGCATGCTCATCGCCCGCCAGGTCTCGATGAAGGGCCCGAAGGCCGTCCGCCCGATGGCCCAGGCGCTCTACGAAGCAGCCGGCTGGGTGGGCTGTGACACGGTCCGCGTGGAGCGCTGCGACGACGCGTCACTCGCCGCAGCGCTGCGCCGTGAGCTGACCCTCATCGGCGGCTGACCGACCGGGAAAGAGTCGTACGGGCCGCCGATGCCTACGGGTGACGCCGGCCCGCTACGGCGCCGCCGGCCTGCGGCTCGCTTCGCCCGCGTCAGCGGATCTCCAGGATCTTCTCCCGCATCGCGTACACCACCGCTTCCATCCGGGAGTGCAGCTGCAGCTTCTCCAGGATGTTGCGGACGTGGTTTTTCACGGTGTTCTCGGAGATGAAGAGTTCCTTGGCGATGTCACGGTTGTTCATGCCCGTGGCGACGAGCTTGAGTACCTCCAGCTCACGGTCGGTGAGCCGGGGCGCGGGCACCAGCCGCCGCTCGTCCGTGCGCTGGATCATCGACTTGAACTCCGTCAGGAGCTTGGAGGCCATCGACGGGCTGATCTGCGACTGCCCGTCCGCGACGGCCCGGATCGCGGTCGCCACCTCGTCGGTGGAGATCTCCTTGAGCAGATATCCCGTGGCCCCGGCCTTGATCGCATCGTAGAGATCGGCCTCTTCGTCGCTGATCGTGAGCATGATGATCTTCGCGCTGGGGGCCACCTCCTTGATGGAGGTACACGCCTCGATACCGCCCCGCTTGGGCATCCGGACATCCATCAGCACGATGTCGGGCAGCAGATCCGCGGCCTTGTCCACCGCCTCCGCGCCGTCACCGGCCTCGCCGATGACCTGGATGTCCTCCTCCTGGGCCAGAACGATCTCCAGGCCACGCCGGAAGAGTGCGTGATCGTCCACCACCAGGACCCTGATCGGCTCCTTGCGCGGCATGCTCGCCTGCATCCCGTCGCCGCCCCCGGCACCGCTTCCGCCATCGTCCGCGTCGCCGCGCACGGGCCCGAAGCTGTCCCCCATCGTCCCTCCCCGTCAACTACTCGGCCGAACGGCCTGAGCTTGGAAATAAGGCTGGTTGACAACAGCCCCCTGCGGCCAGCCCGAACAACGCCATACGACCGTCTCCCCGGCATATCGCCGTCACGTGCCCTCGTACTCCATGGCTGGCACCAACTCTATACGGCCTCAACTCCTGGCCTCCGCAGGCACGATGGTGCCCCTGGCGCGCGCCAGGGGCACCGAACGGATGAGGTCAGCCGCCGAGCGCGCCGCCGGCGCCGCCGGGCCCTTCCTCCCCGAACGAATCGGGGTTCAGGTGGATGACGCCGTAGTCGTAGCCGTGCCGCCGGTAGACGACGCTCGGCTGCTTGGTCTCGGCATCGACGAAGAGATAGAAGTCGTGACCGACCAACTCCATCTCGTAGAGAGCTTGGTCGAGAGCCATGGGTGCCGCGGAGTGGGTCTTCTCGCGGACGACCAGGGGGCCTTCACCCTGTACGTCCAGCGATCCCATCTTCTTGGTCGGTACCTTCTCCTCGACCGCCGCATCCGCGGCGAGTTCGCCATGGGTGTTCAGGCTCGCGGCATCGGGAACGCTGATGGCGACGTCACTCGCCGGGATACGGCCGTTGCCACGGCGCGAGTTGCGCTTGTCGTGCTGCTTCCGCAGACGCGCTTCCAGCTTGGCGGTGGCCAGATCCAGCGCGGCGTACGGATCGCCGGCGGCCGCCTCGGCCCGGACCACCGGGCCACGGGAGCGAAGGGTGATCTCCACTCGGTCGGAACGGTCGGCCTGCCGGGGGTTGGGCTCCTTGGACACTTCGACGTCCAGGCTGATCACCTTGCCGTCGAGCTTCTGGACCTTCTCCAGCTTCAGCTTCTCGGCCACGTGCTTGCGGAACCGCTCGGGCACCTCGGTCTTGCGGCCCTTGACGACGATGTCCACGCAGAACTCCGTTCCCGGATCGCCCCGCACTACGGGCGGAGCAATTCCTTCTTGCACCAGGCTCCGGTGGGTGCCGAAGCCTCGGACTTGGCGACTTTCACCTCCTCCTCCCCCGAGGACAAGCTCTCCACTCCCCCTGTTTTCAGGGTCGCCTCGAATGCCCCTGAACGCACTCAGCACCACATTTCGAGGCAAAGCGTCCGCCAAGTCCTCACAACCGAACATAGCTCGCTCGGACCGGTGTCGGCACCCCCTCACCGCCTCCGGCTCCGTTTGAGTGGTTTTCCCTCCTCATTACCTGCAACGTTGAGTTTTCACGTTCCGTTCCGGACGGTTGCGAAGGTGCCGCGCGGCGCCGCGACCACGGCCGCCCCGACCACCCTGCCGCCCGCCGCCGCGACCGCCCGTGCCGCCTCCGCGAGCGTCGCCCCCGTCGTCACCAGGTCGTCCACCAGCACCGCTGACGCCACCACAGAAGGCCCGCTGGCCCCGCCCCGCACCTCTATGGCACCCGCGACGTTCGCCGACCGCTCCCGGGCGCTCAGCCCCGCCTGATCGGCCACCGCCCGGCGCTGCCGCAGCACCGGGCACACCCACGCGGCCGCTCCCGTACGCCGCAGCTCCGCGGCCGCCGCCAGCGCGATCCTGCGCACCGGGTCGTGCCCACGTCCGGCGACCGCGCTCCGGGCCGACGGCACCGGCACGAGCCGCAGCGGCCCGGCGCCCGCCCGCACCTCGCACAGCCCCCGCACCGCGCCCGCCAGCGCCGCCCCCAGCGGCTCGGCGAGCCGCAGAGCGCCTCGCTCCTTGTGGGCGAGCAGCACGGCCCGCACCTCGTCGGCGTAGACCGCGCCGGCCCACACCCCGGGCAGCCCCCGTGGCCGCGGCACGATCCGCACCCGTCCCGCGCCCCGTCCGCCGCGTGCCAGCGCCCCGCGGCACGCCCCGCACAGCTCCGTACGCGGCCGACCGCACCCGGCACAGTCGACCGGCAGCACCAAGCCGGCCAGCTCTCGCCATACCCCCCGCATGACTCCACTGTCCCGCCGACCGCACGCCGCCGCCACCCCTGTGGACAACCGCCCGGGACGGCCGGGCAGCGGCCCCGCGAAACGACGCAGCGGCGGGGAGGACCACCCCTCCCCGCCGCTGCCGCCGACCCTCCAAGTCACCCCGGGTAGACCGGCACCGAACCGTCCTTGGCCACCGTCTTCCAATTCGCGTCCGGAGGCAGCCGCACGATGCCGTCATCGGCATCCGCGATCAGCGGCCTGGTCTCGTCCTCCGACGCGGCCACCGCCTTCACACCGTTGACGCCGGGCAGCGTCTCCGCGTTGGACGCCGAACCGTCCGTCTCCATGAACTGCATCTGCTGCACGCCACCGGACTCCCGCCCGACGACCACCAACCGGCTGCCGCCCGCCCAGGAGGCGGCGACCACGTCCTCCAACTGGGGGGCGATCGGACGCAGTTCCTCGACCGAAAGCTCCGGGTGCGCCGACGAGCCACCGCGCTCGACCCGGCCGAGCTGAAGGGTCGTCCGCCCCTTGTCCTCGACCAGCATCGCGATCCGGATGCCGTCCGCCGCGACCCGGATCGCCTTGATCCGCCGCTTGCCCAGGCCGGGCACCGCCACCTCTTCGGGGTCACCCTTGCCCTCGCGCATCCGCAGCAGCCGCGAACCGTTCCCGGAGCGGTCCGCGATCCACAGATCCCCCAGGCCGTCCCAACTGGGCGCGGTCAGGCCGTTCTTGACCGCGCTGGTCAGCAGCGGCCCGCCGTGCTCGGCGCCGTCCTCCATCGGGGCGACGTACAGCGATCTGCCGTCGGTCGACACCCCGGCGGCGGTGCCCTCGTCGCGCGAGATGCCGACCGCGCTCAGCGGGAACTTCCCCGAGCCGAACGGGCCGCGCACCGGCGTCGGTTCCGTGGCGGTGTCCGACATGGCGACCAGCTTGTGCTCGGCATCGAGGTAGTACTCGTCGGCGGAGTGCCCGGCACGCCGGTGCGGTGCGAAGTCGCGTTCGGCCTGGTCCTGGCCCAGCACACACAGGGAGTTGCCGTTGTTGTCCTGGAGCTCCACCTCGCTGATCTTGGACGCCCTGGTCATGTCCTGGACGGTGAAGAAGAGCTGAGCGGCCATCCGCTTGCACTGGTCGGTGTCGGTGCTCACCGCCTGCCTGCTGAGCTTCACCTGCAACGCGTTGGAATCGCCGAGCGCCAGGCTGCGGCTCGCCAGCCGGGTACCGGGCGGGAACGCCGAAGAGGTCACCTCGTTCAGCCAGTTGGTGGGGCCTGACAGCAGCGCCTGCACGCTGGCCGTGACCGGATCTATCCGCTGCCGCAGGTAGACGGGATCGGCGACCAGGACATTACGGCGCGCCTTCGGGTCCTCCGACTCCGTCTTGTAGGAGGCGAAGTAGTACTTGTTGACGGACTGATAGATGCGCTGGAAGTCGGACTGTCCCAGGACCAGACCGTTCGGCAGCCGGTCGATCCGCCACTGATCGTCCTCCTTGATGAGGTGGATCGTCTGGCGGTACGGCTTCTCCTCCGGCGTGTACGCGTGGTTGTCATCCACCGTCGCCACCTGGCTGCCGGACAACGTGACCGTATAGCCACCGGGATCCTGGCCGTGCGGAATCGCCTTCGGCTCGGGCTTGGGACGCTCCTGGAGCACGTTGGTCACCAGGAACGGCCGCCAGGTCCGCCGTGCAGATTTGGCCAAGTACTGGGTGGCCGTACGGAAGTCCGCCTCGTCACTGGTCGTCGCGTCGAGGAAGCTGCGGACAATATTGGTCGGCTGCGCCCCGTCCTGGGGCGGCACGCCGTACACCCGCACCTGGGAGTCCCCGTCGGCACGCGGGGACTGCTCGACGGACTTGACGTCCCCGCTGTCCGGCATGGAGGCGCAGCCGGCCAGCAGCAGCGCGGCGGACCCGAGCAGGGCCGTCGTCCGCGCCACACGGGGCCTGCCCGCGGGCCTGCGGCCACCCTCACCTGCGGGGTTCCGCGCGGCCCCCTCCGGGTCTGCGGCCCCGCCGCTGTGGACCTCCGGCTCGATGCCCCGATCCCGTCCGTGCTCAGCGTCCACGCAGCCCGCCCTCTCGATCCGCGCCCCGTCGCCCGTCGTCCACCGGCCCGCCGGCGGATGCGCCGTCCTCGGCCGCTTCTTCTGGGCGCGCACCCGGCTCACGCGCCGCTTCCGCGCCCCGTACGCCCTCGGGCTGCTCCGGCGCACGGGCTCCGCTGCCGTGCGCCGGAGCAGCGTCCGCGGCCGGCCGGACCTCGGACCCGGTGTCCGGCACCGGCGGCCGGGCAGGAACGGCGGACGCCGTGCGCGCGCCATCCGTACCCGGCTGTCCCGCCCCGGCCGCCCCGCGGTTGCGCCGCGAGTCCTCCGGCTCCAGCGGTATCGGGGAGCCGCGCAGCGCCTCGCCCGCCGTACGTGGCAGGGTCAGCCGGAACTGCGAACCGCCGCCCGGCTCGCCCCACGCCTGCAGCCAGCCGCCGTGCAGCCGGGCGTCCTCGACGGCGATGGACAGCCCCAGACCCGTACCGCCCGTCGTACGGGCCCGCGCCGGGTCCGCCCGCCAGAAACGGTTGAAGACACGGGCGGCCTCGCCGGGCTTGAGCCCGACGCCGTAGTCGCGCACCGCGACGGCCACCGCGCCGCCGCTGCGACCGCCGCCCGACGCCAGCCGGATCACGACGTCGCGGCCCTCACCGTGCTCGACGGCGTTCACGACGAGATTGCG
Source organism: Streptomyces pinistramenti (assembly GCF_020564935.1). Classification (GTDB taxonomy): domain Bacteria; phylum Actinomycetota; class Actinomycetes; order Streptomycetales; family Streptomycetaceae; genus Streptomyces; species Streptomyces pinistramenti. Next base: position 9,553 of record NZ_JAJCXB010000087.1, on the reverse strand, counting down.
CAGTACCCGCTCCACCCGCCGGGAATCCGCCTCCGCGATCACCGGACGCTCGGCGCCGCGCACCACGATGCGGGTGCCGGTCCGCTCGGCCAGCGGTTCGGCGCCCTCGATGACTCGGTGCACCACATCCCGCAGATCGACCGGCTCGGCCTCCAACGCCGCGGCGCCCGCGTCGAACCTGCTGATCTCCAGCAGCTCGGCGAGCAGCGATTCGAACCGGTCCAGCTGCCCGCGCAGCAACTCGGCGGAACGCGCCGTGGCCGGGTCGAAGTCCTCCCGCGCCTCGTGAATGACGTCCGCCGCCATGCGGACGGTCGTCAGCGGCGTCCGCAGCTCGTGCGAGACATCGGAGACGAAACGGCGCTGCATCCGGGACAGCTCCTCCAGCTGCTGGATCTTGACCTGGAGGTTCTGCGCCATCTTGTTGAAGGACTCGCCGAGCCGCGCGATGTCGTCCTCGCCGGTGACCTTCATCCGCTCCTGGAGGAGCCCGGCGGCCAGCCGCTCGGAGATCCCGGCCGCCATCCGTACCGGCGTGACCACCTGACGCACGACGAGCCAGGCAATCGCCCCGAGCAGCGCCACGACGAACACGCCGGCCGTCGCGAGAGTGCCCGTCACCAGCTTCAGCGACTCCGCTTCCTGGGTGAACGGGAAGAGGTAGTAGAGCTGGTACTGGTTGCTGTTCGCGTCGTTGAGCCGCTTGCCGATGATGATCGCCGGCACGCCGTCGTCCGACCCGATGCGCTTGATCTGCGTGTACTCGCGGTACGTGCCGGGGTTCGTCTCGATCTTCCGGCGCAGCTCGCGCGGCACGCTGCGTTCCGGATCGACGTCCCCTGAGGCACGCGGGCCGCGCGTGCCACGGCTGGCGTCGCCGAACGGCTCCTCCGTGTCCGAACTGAGCGCCACGACCGAGAACACGCCCTGGCCACCACTGGCCAGCTGCTCGACCAGGCTGGTCAGCCAGGTCGCGGAGTCCTGGGTGCCACGGTTCCCGGTACGAGCGGCATCATCGGTCTCAGTGGTCCCGGCCCCGGCGCCGTCGGCCAGCTTCTGGGCCACGCCGAAACCGCCCACCGCCTGGCTCTGCGCGGCCTGCGCCTTGGCGGTCAGCAGGCCGTTGCGGACCTGCCCGACGACCACGACTCCGAGCAGCAGCACCACGGCGAGCGACATCAGCAGGGTGGTCGCGACCACCCTGAGCTGGATGTTCCGCCGCCACAGCCGCAGCGCGGGCAACAGCGGACGCCGCACCCAGCGGCTGAACAGCCGCAGCAGAGGATGGACGGGGCCGCTGACCGCGCCGTCGGGCAGCAGCTGACCGCCCCGCAGCAGTTTCGCCGACAGCCGCCCGGAAAAGGACATATCACCCGCCGGGTCGACGGTGCGCCCCCGCTTTCCTCCCGGGGCCGAACCGTCCCGGCTCATATCAGCTGGGCCCCGCCTTGTAACCCACCCCGCGCACGGTCACCACGATCTCCGGCCGCTCCGGGTCCTTCTCGACCTTGGAACGGAGCCGCTGCACATGGACATTGACCAGCCGGGTGTCGGCCGCGTGGCGATACCCCCAGACCTGCTCCAGCAGCACCTCACGCGTGAACACCTGCCACGGCTTCCGCGCCAGCGCCACCAGCAGATCGAACTCCAGCGGCGTCAGCGCGATCGACTGCCCGTCCCGCTTCACGGAGTGCCCCGCCACATCGATGACCAGGTCGCCGATGGCCAGCTGCTCGGGCGCCGGCTCCTCCGAACGCCGCAGCCGGGCTCGTATCCGCGCCACCAACTCCTTGGGTTTGAACGGCTTGACGATGTAGTCGTCCGCACCCGATTCGAGCCCGACCACCACATCCACGGTGTCACTCTTCGCCGTCAGCATGACGATCGGCACCCCGGACTCGGCCCGGATCAGCCGGCTCACCTCGATGCCGTCCCGTCCGGGCAGCATCAGGTCGAGCAGGACAAGATCGGGCTTGGTCTCGCGGAAGGCGGCAAGCGCCTTGTCGCCGTCCGACACGAACGACGGTTCAAAGCCTTCGCCGCGCAGCACGATGCCGAGCATCTCTGCCAGTGCGGTGTCGTCGTCGACGACCAGGACGCGTCCCTTCATTCGGCCATCATCCCATTGCCTGATCGTGACGTACTCCATCGTGACGTGGAACACAGCTCCGCGAGCCCATCCCGGGTCACCGGAGACACCACACCGGCCTCCGTCACGATCGCCGTCACCAGCTCCGCAGGCGTGACGTCGAAGGCCGGGTTGTAGGCCCCGGCCCCCGCCGGAGCCACCGGAATCCCGGCATCGGCACCCCGCACCGACGGCAGGGCGAACTCGGTCACCTCCCGTCCCGGGCGCTGCTCCACCTCGATATCCGCGCCCTCCTCGGTCCCCAGATCGACCGTGCTGGTCGGCGCCACCACCACGAACGGCACGTGGTGATACCGGGCCAGCACCGCCAGCGGATAGCTGCCCACCTTGTTGGCAACCGCTCCGTCCGCCGCGATCCGGTCCGCGCCGATCAGCACCGCGTCGACCTCTCCTGCGGCGAACAACGAACCCGCCGCGCCGTCCGCCAGCACGGTGTACGGCATCCCCGCCCGCGCCGCCTCGAACGCGGTCAGCCGCGCCCCCTGCAACAACGGCCGTGTCTCGTCCACCCACAACCGGCGCAGCTCACCGCCACGATGCGCCGCCAGCGCCACCGCCAAGGCGGTCCCCTCGCCGCCCGACACCAGCGCGCCCGTGTTGCAGTGCGTAAGAATCCGGTGGCCGCCGGCCGGCAGCAGCTCCTCCAGAAGTTGCAGGCCGTGCTCCGCCATCCGCTTGCTGGCATCGACGTCCTCGGCGTGCACAGCACGTGCCTCCGCCAGCGCGGCCGCCGCGGCAGCCTCCTGACCTGCACCGACACCCACCGCCGCCCGATACGCGGCAGCCGCCCGGCGCACGCCGTACCCGAGATTGACCGCCGTCGGCCGGGCATGCGCCAGCACCTCGGCCGCCTCCTCCACGTCGTCCCCGCGCGCCGCGGCCAGCGCGACGCCGTAAGCACCCGCGATACCCAGCAGCGGAGCACCGCGCACCGCCAGAGTCCGGACAGCCTGCACCAGCTCAGGCACATCCGCACAGGCCAACTCGGCTTCCTCCACCGGCAACCGGGTCTGATCGAGCAGCACCACCACCGGCCCTTCGGGCGGATCAGCCCAACGCAACGACGGGACTGCGGACGTCGCAACGCCCGCTCCTGATACCTCGCACCGATCGACCATCCGCTCAGTCTGCCGGTGACCGCCGTCCGGACAGAAGGTCCCCCACCTCTCAGGCCCCGGGTACGCAAAGCCACCCGCCATGACACGATGACTGCCACCGCGGACGCCGGTCCCCGCCCGCCTTGGCGGACGGGCAGCATGAAGGAGCGACGATGAACAACTCTCCGGGCTGGGCCTCGCCCGGATCCGCCCCCTCCGACGAGCCGGACCGCGGCACCCAGGAGCACCCCACCCAGCCACCCGTACCGGAGGGCCGACCCGGGACCGACGAGCAGCCCGCGCCACCGAACTGGTCCAGGCAGCAGCCGCCCGCCGGCCAGTGGTCCGCCCCCGGCACCATCCCCGGTCAAAGCGGCCCCGGCCCCCGCGGGCGCGCCGACTCCGGTGGCGGCTGGGGCGGCGCCCGGCCGCCCGGCCCGAACGGCGGCCCCGGCTGGGGCGGCGGCTGGGCTCCCGGCCCCCACGCGGCCAAGCCCGGGGTCATCCCGCTGCGCCCGCTCGGCGTCGGCGAGATCCTCGACGGCGCGGTGGCGACCATGCGCGCCCACTGGCGCACCGTTCTCGGCATCTCGCTGGTCATCGCGGTCATCGCCCAGACCGCCATCACCCTCGTCACGGGAGTGTGGTTCCAGGGCACCGACCGGACACCGACCCTGGAGAGCACCCCGGACACGTCGATCGGCGAGGCCCTGCGCGAGGCCGGCAATACGCTCACCGCCAGCGCCCTCACCTCGGTGATCGGACTGCTCGCCACGATCACCGCCACCGGGCTGCTCACCATCGTCGTGAGCCGGGCCGTCCTCGGCCGCTCGGTCAGCACCGGGGAAGCCTGGCAGGAGGCGCGGCCCCAACTGCCGCGGCTCTTCGGCCTGCTGGTTCTGCTGCCGCTGCTCCTCACCGCCGTCATTGTGGTGAGCATCGTCCCCGGCATCGTCATCGCCACGCTGGGCTCTGCCCCCGTCGGCCTGGCGCTCGGCCTGCTCGGTGGCCTGGCCGGCACCGTGGCCGCCGTCTGGCTGTGGGTCTGCTGCAGCCTCGCCTCGCCGGCCCTGATGCTGGAGAAGCAGGGCGTCACCGCGTCGATGCGACGCTCCGCCAAGCTCGTCCGCGGCTCCTGGTGGCGTGTTCTGGGCATCCAGCTGCTGACGTACCTGCTGATCGGCATCGTGGGGTTCATCGTCCAGATCCCGGCCACCCTGATCTCCTTCCTCATCGGCGGCGACAGCCTCATGGACTGGGCCAACGGCGCCGGCAACTCGACCGGCTGGACGTTCCTGACCGTCCTGGGAATCGGCGCCGTCATCAGCTCCGCCATCACCTTCCCGATCAGCGCCGGCGTCACCGCGCTCCTCTACATGGATCAGCGGATCCGCCGCGAGGCCCTCGACCTCGAACTCGCCCGCGCCGCCGGCCTCCCCGGCTACGGAACCCACGCCGCCACCCCGCGGCCGCACACCGGCAGCCACCCCACCACCGGCTCCCCGGCCGCCTCCGGACCGGCCGCCACCACGGCTTCCGCCACCCCTCCCCCGCCCGGCACTCCCGACCCCGCCGGGCCCGCAGCCGACGCCTCCGCCCGCCCGGCGGACACCACCGTCCCCGAGCCCAGGGCCACAGGCGCCGCCGACCTCACCAAGACCGAGCCCGGCAGTTCCCCCGCCACCGATCCCGAAGCCACCGCGGACGGCTCCGGGCCGCACTCCACCGACCCCGCTCCGGGAAGCTGATGCAGTGACCACAGGGGGGATCGCGGTCGCGCTGGGCCGGCTCATGGCGCGCTCCGACGACGGGCCGGTGCGAATACCTCGCGTTCCCGCCCGCGAAGCAGCGGAGCGCGAGCTGTCCGACCCGCGGTACCACCAGCACGACCCCAACCCCATCCAGCGCGCCCTCAATTGGTTCTGGGACCACGTCGACGCCCTCTTCCAAGCGGCCGCCGGCGTGACACCGGGCGGCTGGACGGGTCTGCTCGTCATCGCCGCCGCCGTCGTCCTGCTCCTCGTGGCGCTCCGCCTGCGGCTCGGCGCGATCCGCCGCACGCCGGCCACCAGCCGCGCCCTCTTCGCCGACACCCCCCGTACCGCCGCCGAGCACCGCTCCGCCGCTGACCGGTACGCCGCCGATGGCCACTGGAGCCACGCGGTCCAAGAGCGCCTGCGAGCGATCGTGCTCTCCCTCGAAGAGCGGGTACTGCTCACTCCGGGGCCAGGGCGCACCGCCGACGAGGCGGCGGCCGAGGCGGGACGCGTGTTCCCCACGTACGCCGAGCGACTGCGCGCGGCGGCCCGCGCCTTCGACGACATCACATACGGCGGACACCCCGGCACCGCGGACGCATACGCCCTGATGAGCGCCCTCGACACAGACCTGCAGCAGGACAAGCCCCAACTGGCAGCCCCCGCCGCCGGGAGTCGGCGATGAGCGCCCCCACCTCGAGCACGTCCTCCCTCGCGCCCTCCGGCCGCCGAATATGGCTGCGGTCCCGCGGACTGCTGTACGCGCTCCTGCTCCTCGTCATCTGCGGAGTGGTTCTCGCCGCCCTTCAGTCCGGGCAGCAGCACGGCCGGCTCGACCCCCGCTCGGCCGACCCCCTCGGAAGCCGGGCCCTGGCCACGCTGCTGGCGGATCACGGCGTCACCACCAAGGTCGTCACCACGGCCGAGGAAGCCGCCGCCGCTGCGGGCCCCGGCACCACGCTCCTCGTCAGCGATCCGGACATCCTCACCCGACGGCAGCTGACGGGGCTGCGTACCGCCACGGCACACACCGCCGGCCGCACCGTCCTCCTCGCCCCGGGTACCACCGCGCTCAAGCCGTTCGTCCCGCAGGTGACGGCGGAGCCCCCGATCACCGTCGAGCCGCGCCCGCCCGGCTGCTCCCTGCCCGACGCACGGCGGGCCGGAGACGCCCTCATGGGAGGTGTGCGCTACGCGGCGCCTCCTGACACGGCCGCAGACCGCTGCTACTCCGGTAACGGCCTGCCCACCCTCCTGCACCTGTCGGCCCCCGACGCGGGCCGGGACGTCCTGCTTCTCGGCTCCCCCGAATTCCTCTACAACCACCGTCTCGCCGAGCGCGGCAACGCCTCGCTCGCCCTTCAACTCCTCGGCGCGCACCATCATCTGGTCTGGTACCTCCCCTCCCTCAGCGACCCGGCATCCGCCCGGAACGAGCAACGCGGATTCCTCGACCTCATCCCTTCCGGCTGGAGCTGGGGCCTTCTCCAACTCGCCTGCGCCGCAGGCTTCGCCGCCCTCTGGCGCGCCCGCAGACTCGGCCCTCTCGTCCCCGAGCGGCTCCCGGTCACCGTCCCGGCCGCCGAGACCACAGAGGGACACGCCCGCCTTTACCAGCAGGCCAACGCCCGCGACCGGGCCTCCGCCGTCCTGCGCTCAGCGACCCGCACCCGGCTCGCCCCCCTCATCGGCGTGCCTCCCGCGCACGCCCACACCCCCGACATCCTTCTCCCGGCCGTCCACTCCCATCTGCCCCAGGCCACCGACACTCCGGCCGAGCTGTCCGCACTCCTCTTCGGACCGGCCCCGGCCGACGACAAGGCCCTCGTGCACCTGGCCGATCAACTCGACGACCTCACCACCTCGATCGTTTCCCAAGAGAGGCACGCCCCCCGTGAGCACCCCGACCGCTGACAGTGCCCGAGCCTCACTTGAGGCCCTGCGTACCGAGATCGCCAAGGCCGTCGTCGGCCAGGACTCCGCAGTCACCGGCATGGTCGTGGCCCTGCTCTGCCGCGGACATGTGCTCCTCGAAGGCGTCCCCGGCGTCGCCAAGACCCTGCTCGTCCGCGCGCTCTCCGCCGCACTCGAACTCGACACCAAGCGCGTCCAGTTCACCCCGGACCTGATGCCCAGCGACGTCACGGGATCCCTGGTCTACGACGCACGCAGCTCCAAGTTCTCCTTCCAGCCGGGCCCCGTCTTCACCAACCTCCTTCTCGCCGACGAAATCAACCGCACCCCTCCCAAAACCCAGGCGTCCCTGCTCGAAGCGATGGAAGAACGCCAGGTCACCGTCGACGGAACGCCTCGCCCCCTCCCCGAGCCGTTCCTCGTCGCCGCCACACAGAACCCGGTGGAGTACGAAGGCACCTATCCGCTCCCCGAGGCCCAACTGGACCGCTTCCTGCTGAAGCTCACCGTCCCGCTGCCGGCCCGTCAGGACGAGATCGACATCCTGACCCGCCATGCCGACGGCTTCAGCCCCCGCGACCTGACCGCGGCGGGCCTTCGCCCCGTAGCCTCTGCTACTGACCTCGAAGCAGCCCGAGCCGCAGTCGCCGAGACCGCCGTCTCCCCCGACATCGCCGGCTACATCGTCGATATCTGCCGTGCCACCCGCGATTCCCCCTCGCTCTCCCTCGGCGTCTCCCCACGAGGCGCCACCGCGCTGCTCTCCACCTCCCGAGCCTGGGCCTGGCTCACCGGCCGCGACTACGTGATTCCCGACGACGTCAAAGCCCTCGCACTCCCCACACTCCGCCACCGCATCCAGCTCCGCCCGGAAGCCGAGATGGAGGGAGTCACCGCAGACTCCGTCATCAACGCTGTGCTCGCCCACCTCCCCGTCCCCCGCTGAGACGACACCGTGGCCCTCACCGGACGCACCGTCCTCATCTCCGCACTCGGAGCCCTCTTCGTCGGCTTCGTACTTCCCGGTTGGCTCGGCATCCTCACCGTCCAACTCGCCCTGCTGATAGCAATCTTGTGCGACCTGGCCCTCGCCGCGCCAGTGCGAAAGCTCCATTTCACCCGGACCGGTGACACGTCCGTTCGACTAACAGGAGACGCGGAAACTCACCTCACCGTCACCAACCCGGACCGCCGCACTCTCCGCGCCACCATCCGCGATGCCTGGCCACCGAGCACCCTCACTGCCGACGCCGGCATTCCTGCATCCCGCCACACGGTCCGCATACCCGGCGCAGAACGCCGGCGCCTCACCACCGTGCTCCACCCCACCCGCCGAGGCGATCACCGCGCCGTCCGCGTCACCGTCCGCTCCCACGGGCCGCTCGGCCTCGCGGCAAGGCAGGGCAGCCATCACGTACCGGGCACCGTGCGCGTACTCCCGCCCTTCACGAGCCGCAAACACCTCCCGGCGAAGCTGGCCCGGCTCCGCGAACTCGACGGCCGCACCAGCATCCTGACCCGCGGCGAAGGCACCGAATTCGACAGCCTCCGCGACTACACCCCGGGCGACGACACGCGCTCCATCGACTGGCGCGCCACCGCCCGCCGGCAGACGGTCGCAGTCCGCACCTGGCGCCCCGAGCGCGACCGCCGCATCCTGCTCGTCCTGGAGACCGGTCGCACGTCGGCCGGACGCGTCGGCGACACCCCACGCCTCGACGCCTCCATGGATGCCGCCCTCCTGCTCGCGGCACTCGCCGCACGAGCCGGCGACAAGGTGGACCTTCTCGCCTACGACCGCCGCGTACGCGCCTCCGTACAGGGCCGCACGGCGCGCGATCTCCTGCCGTCCCTCACCAACGCACTGGCGCCCCTCGAATCAGAACTCATCGAGGCCGACCCCCGCGGCCTGGCCGCGACCATTCACCGCAGCGCACCACGCCGTTCCCTCATCGTCCTCTTCACCGGCCTCGACGCCGCACCCGTGGAAGAAGGACTGCTCCCGGTCCTCCCGGGGCTCACCCAGCGGCACGAACTCATCGTCGCCGCCGTGGCCGACCCCCGCATCGAAGAGATGGCCGCCGGACGCCACACACCTCAGGCCGTCTACGCAGCAGCAGCCGCGGAACAGAACCGCTCCGCCCGCCGCCGCACCGCCGACCGCCTGCGCCATCACGGAATCACCGTCATCGATTCCACCCCGGACCATCTCGCCCCCGACCTCGCCGACGCCTACCTCACCCTCAAGTCCACCGGCCGCCTCTAACGAGCCTCCCCCCACCAGCTCTATACACCCAACGTCTCCCCACAACACGGAGCTACGGCTACGGCTACGGCTACGGCTACGGCTACGGCTACGGCTACGGCTACGGCTACGGCTACGGGCAGGATCTCGGACGCGGGTGCGCTCTCACTCCCGTACGGCACCGCTCTACGTTGCCACCGCATACGTACAGGCACCTCCGAGTGCCAACATAATGATGTACTCGGGGTGCGGTTTCGTTCCGGGAATGCAGAAATGCCCCGCCGGGAACCGAAGTTCCCGACGAGGCATTCCACAAAAATTGTTCGGCGGCGTCCTACTCTCCCACAGAGTCCCCTCTGCAGTACCATCGGCGCTGAAAGGCTTAGCTTCC
>NZ_JAJCXB010000086.1 GCF_020564935.1 Streptomyces pinistramenti | reverse complement strand
CCCCCGCTCCGGCCTACCCGCCGGAGGGCGGATGAGGGCGTCGGCGGTAGGGGCGCCCGAGGTGGGCGTATGGCGTGTGGCGATGAGGGTGACGGGGTGACGCAGATGTGGTCGGTGTGGGGGCCGGAGGGTGGATCCGTGGCCACGGGGGTGGCGGTGTTCTGTGCGGGGGCCGCGGGCTGGCTGGCGGGCGGCGGACGGGACGACTCGGGGCGACGGGCCCGGGAGATGTTCGCGGGAGGCGCGGACCCGGTGGCAGCCGCGGTGGCGGCTCGGCGCGTGGCGTGGTGGCGGGGCGGGTTGGGGGCCGGGCTTCGGGGGCGCTTCGCAGGTGTCGTCACCGTCGTGGAGGGCGCCGACGGAGCCTCGGGGCGGCGATGGCGGATCGGCCCGCGGCTGTCCGTCGGGCGTGAGGTGTGGTGCCTGCCGGCGGGGCTGGTGATCGGCGTGCTAGGGGGCTCGGTGCTGCCGGTGCTCGCCTCCATGGCAGCGGTGTTCGTGGTCCGCAGATGGCTTCGTGCCCGCGGCGCGGAGCGGGCGCGTGACCGGCGGGCGGCGGAGGTGATCGGGCTGTGTGCGGCGGCCGCAGGCGAGCTGCGAGCCGGGCGTCAGCCGGCCCAGGCACTGCTGGCGGCAGGGGCGTCCGGGCTGGGCGAAGCGGGGTCGGCCGTCATGGCGGCCGCGCGGTACGGCGGGGACGTGCCCCGGGCTCTGCGGGCGGCAGCGCGCCTGCCGGGAGCCGGCGGGCTGGGCGGGGTGGCGGCGTGCTGGCAGGTCGCGGTGGAGGGCGGGGCCGGGCTGGCCTCGGGCCTGGAACGGATCGCGGCCGGCCTTCGCGCCCAGCGCGACCAACGGGAGGAAGTGCGGGCGCAGTTGGCGGGCCCGCGTGCCACGGCGCTGATGCTCTCGCTGCTGCCCGTATGCGGGTTCCTGATGGGCAGCGCCCTCGGTGCGGACCCGCTCCGGGTGCTGCTGCACACCCCGGTCGGCTGGGTGTGCCTGGTGAGCGGTGGGCTCCTGGAGTGGGCCGGGGTGGCCTGGACGTCCCGGATCGTCGCCGATGCCCTGCCGCCGGTCTCCGCGGGCCGGGCGGAGCCGGAACGGAAGGGGCGCCGCGCGGATGAGACGTGGACGTGGAGCGGCGGGGAGGTGAGCAGGGCATGAGTCCGGAAGTTGTCCACAGGCTGGGGATGGCGGGTGTGGCCGTAGTGGTGGTGAGCGCGGTGTGGTGCGCGCGTTCACCGCTCCTGGAGACGCACAGGCGGAGGCGGGTACGCAGGAGGGCGGCGGCGGTGCTGGGCCGAAGCCCCGCGGTCCGGGGCATCGGTACGGGGAGAGGGCGGAGCGGCGCGGAGAGCGGGCGGCGGCGCGGCGGTCTTCGGCTGAGCGGCAGGGTGAAGGAGTGGCTGGGGCCGTTGGGGGTGGCGGGATTCGTGGCCATTCTCGTCGGCGGAACGGCCGGTGTCGTGGCAGGGCCGGTGGCGGCGTACGGCGCGTATCTCTGGCGCCGTAGGCAACGCGCCACGGAGACGGAGCGGCGGGCACAGGCCGCGGTGCGTGAGGAGTTGGCGCCGGCAGGCGATCTCCTGGCGGCCTGTCTCGCGGCGGGCGCCGGGCCGCGCGAGTCGGCCGAGGCGGTGGGGCGGTCGCTGGGCGGGATCGTCGGCGAACGGTTGCGCCAGGTCGCGGCGGAACTGCGACTGGGTGGTGAACCGGCCAATGTCTGGCCGAGATTGGCGGCGCTTCCGGGGGCCGCGGAACTGGCGCGATGCATGGAGCGGGCCGGGATATCCGGGGTGCCGGCGGTGGACGCGGTGTCCCGTATCGCCGCCGAACTGCGCGCGGAGTGGGGCCGAGCCGCGGCGGGCCGGGCACGGCGGGCGGGGGTTCTGGTGACGCTGCCGCTGGCCGCGTGCTTCCTGCCGGCGTTCCTGACGCTCGGGGTGGCGCCCGTGCTGTTCGGCCTGGCGAGCGGGCTGCTGGGCCACGAATGACGTGCCCTGTTGTGGCTGCGGCGGGGTGGGGACCGGTGTCCGGTCCCGGCGCCGTGGCCCGTGCCGGGCGTATCCGGCCTCGGTCAACGATCGGACCTGGTCGGCAACTCGACTGTTCATGAAGCGAATTCAAGGGGGATGGCGATGTTTCGACGGTGGCGTGAGGCGGCGCGTGGTGCGCGGGACCGGGGGATGACCACGGCGGAGTACGCGGTGGGCACGCTCGCCGCGTGTGCGTTCGCCGCGGTGCTCTACAAGGCCGTGACCAGCGCGACGGTCCAGGCGGCGCTCCGGTCGGTGATCGAGAGGGCGGTCGATGTGCAGTTCTGACGGCCGTCCGGACGCCGGACGGCGAGCGGGGAAAAGGCGGCGCGGGCGTGCGTGCGCGAGGACGAAGAGGGCCAAGGGAGCGGTAGGGAGCGGGTCATGCAGGTACTTACGGGGCAGGGGCTTACGGGTCGTCGAGCAGCGCCGGGACTTCGGCACCTTGGGGGCCCATGGGCCTCGTGGTGCCGGAGTTGGTACCGGTGCCGGTGTCGATACCAGGGCGGGGAACGGCGGATGCGTCTGTGCCGGTGCACGTGGGGGCGCTGGTGGACGTGCGGACGCGTGCCGGGGCAGGCGTACGGATACGGGGACCGGGTGCGGAGCCGGGGCGGTGGCCGACTCGGGGAGTGGTGCGGCGCGTGAGGCGGAGGAGGGGCGCGGTCCCGCCGCGCGTCCCCGGACGTCCTGCGGCTCCTTCCGGTCAGGCACGCCCGGTGACCCCGGCGGAACCGGCCGGGGAGAACGGTGCCGGCGGCGTGCCGGACGTGATGCGGGGTTCGTGACGGCCGAGGCCGCCCTGGTGATGCCGGTGCTGATGCTGGTCGCGATGGTGCTCATCTGGGGGCTGATGGCGGCCTGTGCCCGTATCGAGTGCGTGGACGCGGCGCGGGCCGGTGCACGGGCCGCGGCGCGATCCGAGCCGCGGTCGGCGGCGCTGCGGGCGGCGCGCGGGGCGGCGCCAACGGGCGCGCGGGTGGCGCTCGCGCGCGACGGGGACCTGGTGCGCGTGCGCGTCGAGTCGGATTTGCCGGGGATCGGCCAACTGACGCTGCACGTCGGCGGAGAGGCGGTGGCACTTGCCGAAGAGACGGTGCGGTGACGAGGCCGTGGGACAGCGGCGTGGTGGCGACGGTGCGGTCGGGAGGAGGCGGCGCTGCGGCGGGCGTACGCGGCGGAAGCGCCGGTGTGGCGACGCAGGGTCGGCAACGGTGTGGACGGTCTTTGCCGCCGCGGCCCTGTGCGTGGTCTTCGCTGCCTTGATCGCCGTGGGGCAGATCGTCGTGGCACGCCACCGGGCGGGCGGCGCGGCGGACCTGGCGGCGCTGGCCGCGGCCGACCGTGCCGACCGGGGGCCACGAGTGGCGTGCGCGGCTGCGCGACGGGTCGCCGTCGCCCAGCACACCCGCTTGGTGCGGTGCGCGCTGCACGCCGCGGTCGCCGACGTATCGGCCGAGGCGGGCGGCCGGCCGTTCACCGCCCGGGTACGGTCCCGGGCCGGGCCGCCGGCCGCCGCCTCGGCCGGCGGGGAGACGCAGCCCACGAGGCGGGCCGACGGGCCACGGGAAGCCGAGGCCGACCGCGTTGCTCAGGCGTTCTCGGGTGCCCCGCGGAGGAGTTCGGTGAGCAGGCGGATGGCGCCGCGTTTGTGGAGCGGATCGTTGCCGTTGCCGCACTTCGGGGACTGGATGCAGGACGGGCAGCCGGCTTCGCACTCACAGGAGGCGATGGCGTGGCGGGTGGCGGTGAGCCATTCCGCGGCGGTGTGGAAGGCGCGTTCGGCGAAGCCCGCGCCCCCGGGATGGCCGTCGTACACGAAGACCGTGGGGAGCAGGGTGTCCGGATGCAGAGGGATGGACACGCCGCCGATGTCCCAGCGGTCGCAGGTGGCGAAGAGCGGCAGCAGGCCGATCGAGGCGTGTTCGGCGGCGTGCAGGGCACCGCCGAGCTGTTCGGGGTTGACGCGTGCGGCGTCGAGCTGATCCTCGGTGACCGTCCACCACACCGCCCTGGTGCGCAACGTGCGGGGCGGGAGGTCCAGTTTGGTCTCTCCCAGGACCTCGCCGGAGATCAGTTTCCGGCGGAGGAAGGACACGACCTGGTTGGTCACTTCGACCGAGCCGAAGCACAACCGCGCGTCTCCCCAAGGGACTTCGGTCTCGGTTTCGAGGAGGGAGATGGCGGTGGTGTCGCGGGCCGTCGTGGAATAGGGCGGGTTGGCCTCGGAGACGAGGGCGACGTCGTCCGCCAGGTCGAACCGTTCGACGACATACGTACGCCCCTGATGGAGGTGGACCGCGCCCTCGTGGACGGTGGTGTGCGCGGCGGCCGCGTCCACCGTGCCCAACAGGCGCCCGGTGCCGGTCTCGACGATCTGCACCGGCGAGCCGCCCTGGCCCCGGATGTCGGTGAGGTCGCAGGCGCGCTCGCGGCGGGTCCAGTGCCACGCGGTGGCGCGCCGGCGCAGCAGGTTCGCGGCCTCCAGCTGGGGCAGCAGACCGGCGGTCGTCGGCCCGAAGAGCGGGAAGTCCGCTTCGGTGAGCGGAAGTTCGGAGGCGGCGGCGCACAGGTGCGGGGCCAGGACGTACGGGTTGTCGGGATCCAGGACGGTCGATTCGACGGGCTGGTCGAAGAGGGCTTCGGGGTGGTGGACGAGATACGTGTCCAGAGGATCGTCGCGGGCCACGAGGATCGCGAGCGCGCCCTGCCCCGAGCGGCCCGCCCGGCCTGCCTGTTGCCAGAGCGAGGCGCGGGTGCCCGGATAGCCGGCGATGACGACGGCATCCAGGCCGGAGACGTCCACGCCGAGTTCCAGCGCGGTGGTGGCGGCGAGTCCGAGCAGGTCACCGCTGTGCAGCGCGCGTTCCAGGGCGCGCCGCTCCTCCGGCAGGTAGCCGCCCCGGTAGGCGGCGACCCGGGACGGCAGCGAACGGTCCACCTCCGCGAGCCGTTCCTGAGCGATCAGCGCGATCAGTTCGGCGCCGCGCCGGGAACGGACGAAGGCGACGGTCCGTACGCCCTGGACCGCGAGGTCGGTCAGGAGGTCGGCGGTCTCCGCGGTGGCGGTGCGGCGGACCGGTGCGCCCTGTTCGCCGTGCAGGTCCGTCAGCGGCGGTTCCCACAGGGCGAAGACGACCTCGCCGCGCGGCGAGGAGTCCTCCGTGATCTCCACCACGGGCAGGCCGGTCAGCCGGCCTGCTGCCGCGGCCGGTTCGGCGGCGGTGGCGGAGGCGAGGAGGAAGACCGGCTCGGAGCCGTAGCGGGCGCAGATGCGGCGCAGCCGGCGGATGACCTGGGCCACGTGGGAGCCGAAGACCCCGCGGTAGGAGTGGCATTCATCGATCACGACGTAGCGCAGCGCGCGCAGGAAGGAGGCCCAGCGGGGGTGGGACGGGAGGATGCCGCGGTGCAGCATGTCCGGGTTGGTCAGGACGTAGTTGGCGTACTGGCGTACCCATTCGCGTTCCTCGACGGGGGTGTCGCCGTCGTAGACCGCGGGCCTGAACGCCGTGCCGAGCGGGGCTGCCAGCTCGCGTACGGCCCGGCGCTGGTCGGCGGCCAGCGCCTTCGTGGGCGCCAGATACAGCGCCGTGGCCCCCCGCCCGCCCGTTCGCAGCCCGCCACGGTCCCGGGGGAGTTGCCCCGTCGGCGCCGGCTCGGAGCCGTCCAGGAGGGTGGACAGGACCGGAGCCAGGTAGGCCAGGGACTTGCCGGATGCGGTCCCGGTGGCGACGACGACCGAATCGCCGCGCAGCGCGTGTTCGGACGTCTTGGCCTGGTGGGACCATGGGCGCTCGATTCCGGCGGCACGGATCGCGGCGATCACTTCCGGCCTGATCTGTTCCGGCCAGTCGGCATGGCTGCCGATGCGCGGGGGCAGGTGCTCCGTATGAGTGATGCGTGCAGCGCGGGTCGCGCCCCTGGCGAGACGGTCGAGAATGATGCCGGGGGAGGGGTTTGCGCCCGCATCCGTCGGGAGTCGATTGGAGGCCATCGGCACCGAGTCTGTCACCGGTGTGACGGACAATGCTGAAAGGGCGTCGTGCACGCCTGCTGGTAAGTGATTGAATGCCATCGCGGCTGCCGATCCGTCCCCTACCTTCGGTGGGGAGGCCCCAGGGGGGCGACCGCTCGATAGCAAGGTGCTGGAGGATCCGTGGACCTGTCCCTGTCGACCCGGACCGTTGGCGACCGTACGGTCGTCGAGGTCGGTGGCGAGATTGATGTATACACCGCGCCCAAGCTGCGGGAGCAGCTGGTCGAGCTTGTGAACGACGGCAGCTACCACCTCGTGGTGGACATGGAGCGTGTCGACTTCCTGGACTCCACCGGGCTCGGCGTGCTGGTGGGTGGGCTCAAGCGTGTGCGTGCCCACGAAGGCTCGCTGCGCCTGGTCTGCAACCAGGAGCGCATTCTCAAGATCTTCCGTATCACCGGACTGACCAAGGTGTTCCCGATTCACACCTCGGTCGACGAAGCCGTCGCAGCAACCGACTGACGGCTTCGCGGTGCCCCGCACTCCGGTGCGGGGAGGGAGTTGTGGGGGGATCCGGACGTAGCGGTCCGGCCCCCTGCGTTGCACGTCCGCATACCGAGGGGGATGGCATGGCCACCGTCGAACTTCGCTTCAGCGCCCTTCCCGAACACGTTCGGACCGCGCGCCTGGTAGCGGCTGCCGTGGCGAGGCGTGCCGGGGTGGACGAGGCCGTGCTGGACGAGGTGCGGCTCGCCGTCGGTGAGGCGTGCAGCCGGGCCGTCGGCCTGCACGTGAGCCATGGCATCGAGGCGCCGGTGCATGTCGCGCTGATCGAGGACGAGAAGAAGTTCGCGATCGAGGTGGGCGACGAGGTGCCCGGCGGCCCCGGAAGCCCGGTGGTCGGCTCCGACGGCGTGCCGGAGAGCGGCGACGCCGAGGGCGAGGACGAGATGGGCCTCGCGGTGATCAGCGGACTCGTCGACGATGTCGAGGTCAGCTCGGGAGAGAACGGCGGCCTCATCCGCATGAGCTGGCCCACGGCGGCGGCTCCCGCCGTGCCTTAGAGCGCGCCGGCGGCCGGGCCGCATCCCGGTTGTTCGTCGGGTCCGGCGTGCCGAATACGGCCTTTCGCGGCCCGTTCCGTGGGCGACCCCGGATGCGCGGCGGTCTCCGAGGTTCCTCCAGGCCCGTGACGTGTGGGCGGGGCGGACAAGTGACGGCCGCGGCGGCCCCGTCCGCACCAATCGTGATCAAGCCATTCGTGTAAGCCTGCGCGCGGTGATCCGGAGGCTGGGCCGAGGCCCGTGGCCCGCCGGTCTCTCGCGTGGGCCTTCGCCGTTCCAGCGTTCGGGCGCGGCTGCGCGTGGCCCGTCGGGGCGCCTTCCTGTGTTCCGATCAGGACTCGATCTGACGGGTGGTCACAGGGCGGGCGATGTCTGCGCGGTACTCGTTCGGCGGTTGCGCGGGGAGCGCGGGTGCCTTCGTTCGTGGTCGTCGCGGTATGCCGTGCGGGGTGCGTGAGCAGCGGCGTTCAGTAGGACACTGAGATCATCGGTCAGAGGTCAGCGAATTCGTTGCATTCCTTCGTCCGAGCTAATTCTTCGGCCGTCGGCCTTTTGATCTTCCTGGCCGTGGGCGAATTCCGTTTCAGGCGCACTGTTTTGATGCCGTGCGGCTCCCTACAATCCGTCCACATCTTGCTCAGGTCGCCTGAGCGTGCTTCCGCGCGCCCATGTGCCAAACGTCAAGGAGGACGAATGGCGGGGCCTTACACCCCTCAGTTGCTGGACACCCCCTCTCTTCTCGCCGGGCCGTCACTGACGACAGGTAACCGCAGCATCGTGCTGGTGATCGCCGTCGTCGCACTGGCGGCACTGGCTGTCGCGGCGGTCCTGGTGCGTCAGGTGCTCGCGGCCGGTGAGGGAACCGACAGTATGAAGAAGATCGCGGGTGCGGTGCAGGAAGGCGCAAATGCCTACCTTGCACGGCAGTTGCGCACCCTGGGCGTATTCGCCGTCGTGGTGTTCTTCCTGCTCATGCTGCTGCCTGCGGACAATTGGACGCAGCGCGCGGGCCGCAGTGGGTTTTTCTTGATCGGCGCCGGATTCTCCGCGGCCACCGGCTATATCGGCATGTGGCTCGCCGTACGCAGCAATGTGCGGGTGGCTGCTGCCGCCCGGGAAGCGACTCCGGACGAAGGTGATACCAGGGAAAGGGATCTGACGGCCGTCTCGCACAAGGCCATGAAGATCGCCTTCCGTACCGGCGGCGTCGTCGGCATGTTCACCGTGGGGCTCGGCCTGCTCGGCGCGTCCTGCGTGGTGCTCGTGTACGCGGTCGATGCGCCCAAGGTGCTGGAGGGCTTCGGTCTGGGTGCCGCGCTGATCGCGATGTTCATGAGGGTCGGCGGCGGCATCTTCACCAAGGCCGCCGACGTGGGCGCCGACCTCGTCGGCAAGGTCGAGCAGGGCATCCCCGAGGACGACCCGCGCAACGCGGCGACCATCGCGGACAACGTGGGCGACAACGTCGGCGACTGCGCCGGTATGGCGGCCGACCTGTTCGAGTCGTACGCGGTGACGCTGGTCGCCGCGCTCATCCTCGGCACGGCGGCCTTCGGCAACGCCGGGCTGGCGTTCCCGCTGCTGGTCCCGGCGATCGGTGTGCTCACCGCGATGATCGGGATCTTCGTCGTGGCGCCCCGCCGCTCCGACCGCAGCGGGATGACGGCCATCAACCGCGGCTTCTTCGTCTCCGCCGGAATCTCGCTGGTCCTGGTGGCCGTAGCGGTGTTCACCTATCTGCCGTCCACGTACCGGGGTCTGGCCGGCGTCACCGACACCGCGATCCTTGCCCGGGACGGCGATCCGCGGGTCCTCGCGCTGGTGGCGGTCGCCATCGGCATCGTGCTCGCCGCGCTGATCCAGCAGCTGACCGGCTACTTCACGGAGACCAGCCGGCGGCCGGTGCAGGACATCGGCAAGACCTCGCTCACCGGCCCCGCCACCGTCGTCCTCTCCGGGATCTCCATCGGCCTGGAGTCGGCGGTCTATTCGGCGGTGCTGATCGCGCTGGCCGTCTACGGGGCATTCCTGCTGGGCGGCGCGTCCATCATGCTGGCGCTGTTCGCGGTGGCGCTGGCCGGTACCGGACTGCTCACCACGGTCGGGGTGATCGTGGCGATGGACACATTCGGTCCGGTCTCCGACAACGCGCAGGGCATCGCGGAGATGTCCGGCGACGTCACCGGCGACGGCGCGCAGGTGCTCACCGACCTGGACGCGGTCGGCAACACCACCAAGGCCATCACCAAGGGCATCGCCATCGCGACGGCGGTGCTGGCGGCGGCCGCGCTCTTCGGCTCGTACCGGGACGCGATTGCCAACGCGGTACGGGACGTCGGCAAGGCCGCGAGCGGGATGGGGCTGAGCCTGGACATCTCGCAGCCCAACAACCTGGTGGGGCTGATCCTGGGTGCTGCGGTGGTCTTCCTGTTCTCGGGTCTCGCCATCAGCGCGGTGTCCCGGTCGGCCGGTTCGGTGGTCTTCGAGGTGCGCAGGCAGTTCCGCGAGCACCCCGGGATCATGGACTACACCGAGCAGCCCGAGTACGGGCGGGTCGTCGACATCTGCACCAAGGACGCGCTGCGCGAGCTGGCGACCCCGGGGCTGCTTGCGGTGCTCACCCCGATCGCGGTCGGTTTCGCGCTCGGCGTCGGCGCGCTCGGCTCGTTCCTGGCGGGCGCGATCGGCGCGGGCACCCTGATGGCGGTGTTCCTGTCGAACTCCGGTGGCGCCTGGGACAACGCCAAGAAGCTCGTCGAGGACGGGAACTTCGGCGGCAAGGGCAGCGAGGCGCATGCCGCGACGGTCATCGGCGACACCGTGGGCGACCCGTTCAAGGACACCGCGGGCCCCGCGATCAACCCGCTGCTGAAGGTCATGAACCTGGTGGCACTGCTGATCGCTCCGGCCGTCGTGAAGTTCAGCTACGGCGCAGACAAGAACACCGGGGTGCGGATCGGCGTCGCGGCGCTCGCCCTCGTGGTCATCGTCGGTGCGGTGTACGTCTCCAAGAGGCGCGGAATCGCCGTGGGTGACGAAAGCAACTCCGAGAAGGCTGCCAAGCCGGCCGAGACGGTTGCCGCTTCCTAGCGGAAAGGCTGCTTGACGGCTCAACAGACGGGTGGCCGGTGCGTCGGGGATGCGCCGGCCACCCGTCGTCGTGCGGGGCCGGGTGGCCCTGCGGCCCTTGGTGCAAATGGCTGCAATGCAGGACATGGGGGATGGCCGACTCGCGGGGCAGGCCCTTTGGCCGTGTATGTTCCGGGGCCGAGAGCCATGGAAGGGGCCGATCCGGTGAACAAGAAGCTTGTGGCCGCACTGTCCGGCGGTGCGGCACTGATGCTCGCGCTGACCGGGTGCAGCGACGACAGCAGCAAGAAACTCGACGACTGGGCGAAGAAGTTCTGCGACCCCGCGCAGGCACAGTTCAAGAAGATCCAGGACGCCAACGCTGCGATGCAGACGGCCGACGACGGCAGCACGGACTCCAAGAAGGTCCAGCAGACCGACTCCGCGGCCTTCCAGAAGATCTCCGACGCCTACGCGGCGCTGGCCAAGTCCCTCAACAGCGCGGGCGCCCCGCCGAGCGACGGAGGCGAAGCGGCCCAGAAGAACGCCGTCAAGGAACTCAACGAGCTCTCCAAGGGCTACGCGAGCCTGAAGAAGGACGTCGACGCGCTCAACACCAGCGACAAACTGAAGTTCGCCGACGGCCTGCGGAATCTCTCCAACGGCATCAACAAGCTCAACAAGCAGAGCGAGGCGGCCTTCAAGAAGCTGGAGTCCGGCGACGTGGGCAAGGCCATGGCCGGCCAGAAGGGCTGCCAGAACCAGAACGCGTCCTCCTCCCCGTCCGCGGCGCCTTCCAAGAAGGCGTAGGGCGGAACCGGGTGCTCCCTGGCGCCGCCGCGTCACGGGAGCCCCCGGTACTCCGCCGCCGCGCGGGCCACGGCATCGGCCGGCGCGCGGCAGGAACGCGCCTCCCGGGGACCGGTGTACGGCCCGGCGACGCGCCCGAGAGGGGTGCGGCGCCGGGCCGTCGTCGATTGTCAGTGGTTGGGCTGACAATGGAACGGTGAGTACGCACCTCCCCACCGCAGATGCCCAGGATCCCGAGAGCAGCGCCCGCACCGACCGGCTGCGGGAAGCGCTGCTCGCCGCGGCCTTCACCGCCGACGGCCTGCTGGAGCTGCTCGGCGCGCCCGCCTACGCCGCGCTGGCGCGCAGCGAGACCGTGCCCGCGCTGCGCGCCACCCGGGGTGACGGGCCGCTGGAAACCCTGGTGCGGCTCTTCCTGTTGCAGCGTCCGGTGCCGCAGGCGCGCGCACGGGCCGTGCTGCCGGTGGACGACTGCCTGACCGACGGCTGGCTCGTCCAGGACGGCGACGAGGTGCGCGCGAGCGTCGACGTCCGCCCGTACAGCGGTCCCGAAGGGCAGGACTGGTGGATCGTCTCGGACCTGGGCTGCGCGGTCGGCGGCGCGGGCGGCATCCAGGGCGGCGGCGGTGTGGACCGCTCGCAGCTGGTGCTCGGCGTCGGCGGTGCGTCCACGACGCTCGCCGGGATCACCACCCGCACCCCGGTCGGCAAGGCGCTCGACCTGGGTACCGGCTCCGGCATCCAGGCGCTGCACGCCGCCCAGCACGCGACCCAGGTCACGGCCACGGACCTCAACCCCCGGGCGCTGCGGATCGCCGCGCTGACGCTGGCGCTCTCCGGGGCGCGGCCCGCGGAGCTGCGCGAGGGGTCGCTGTTCGAGCCGGTCGGTGAGGGGACGTACGACCTGATCGTGTCCAACCCGCCGTTCGTGATCTCTCCCGGCGCCCGGCTCACGTACCGGGACGGCGGGATGGGCGGCGACGACCTGTGCCGCACCCTGGTCCAGCAGGCCGCGGCGCATCTGAACGACGGGGGCTACTGCCAGCTGCTGGCCAATTGGCAGCATGTGGAGGGCGAGGAGTGGCAGGACCGGCTGCGCTCGTGGGTGCCGCGCGGCTGCGACGCCTGGATCGTGCAGCGTGAGGTGCAGGACGTCACGCAGTACGCCGAGCTGTGGCTGCGGGACGGCGGCGACCACCGGGCGGGTCCGGAGGCGTACGCCGCGCGGTACGACGCCTGGCTGGACGAGTTCGCGGCGCGCAGGACCCGGGCCGTCGGCTTTGGCTGGATCACGCTGCGCAAGTCCGGTGCGGACGACCCGTCCGTCACGGTCGAGGAGTGGCCGCATCCGGTGGAGCAGCCGCTCGGCGAGACCGTCGTGCGGCATTTCGAGCGGCAGGACTATCTGCGCAGGACGGACGACGCGGCGCTGCTGGCCGGGCATTTCCGGCTCGCGGGCGAGGTGGTGCAGGAGCAGGTGGGGCTGCCGGGCGCGGAGGATCCGGAGCACGTGGTGCTGCGTCAGAACCGCGGGATGCGCCGGGCCACGAAGGTGGACACGGTCGGCGCCGGGTTCGCCGGGGTGTGCGACGGCTCGCTGCCCGCCGGTCGGATTCTGGACGCCATCGCCCAACTCGTCGGCGAGGACCCGGTCCTGCTGCGTGACCGTACGCCGGACGCGATCCGGATGCTGGTCGAGCAGGGCTTCCTGGAGCCGGTGGCCGCGGGGGCCTGACGCCGGGAAGGATCCGGGTGTATCCGGGGCGGGGCTCTGGGTGCCGGCGGGACGGTTGGCGGGAATGCGGCACCGGGTCAACGGGCAGTGACAGGCGGGGTGTTCACATCCGGCCAGATGTCGGGGAGCGGGCTGTTCGGACCGGCGAAAGGGAACCGGGGCGGCAAAAGCACCGTTTTCCTCGGTGAGGCCGGTCACCCGTGCCGGTCGGTTCCGTCAGCCCAGCCTGCCAGTGAGGAACAGTCATGAACCGAGCACTCCGTATGACCGCCGTCGGCGTGATCGCCGTTTCGCTCATCGCCGGTGGTTCGGCCGCCGCGTTCGCCGCGCCCGCCCAGCTGCACTCGCCCACCCCCGTGGTGGCGACCGCTCCGGCGACGGCGTCGCTCACCGCCAAGGCCAGCGTGGCGTCGGTCCATGCCTGGGAAGAGTTCCGCATAGCCGGTGCGGCGCACGGCATCAAGGCCGGCTCCAAGGTCACCGTCCAGCAGAAGCAGGGCACCAAGTGGGTCTCGCTGCCCGCCCAGGTGCCGGTCAGCTCCACCGGCAGCTACTCGGTGCGGGTCAAGCTCGGCATCAAGGGCGTGAACCAGCTCAGGACCGCGGTGAACAGCACCGTCTCGCCGGTGGTCAAGGTCACCGTGAGCTGAACGGGACGCAGGCCCGCCGCCGTGCCTGCTCAGCCGACGAGGTTGCGGCCGACCGTCCACACCAGGGCGACGCCCAGCACCACGGCGCCGCTCCGGGGTGTGAGCCGTAGCCGGTAGCGGCGGCCGCGCAGCCCGGCGAGCAGCCAGCGCCCGAGGGCGTACGCGGCGGTGGGCAGCCCGAGGGCGAGCAGCACGGCGTTGTCGTGGAACGCCGCCACGACATCGCCGTGCAGCAGGTCGTACGCGAGGCGGGTGCCGCCGCAGAGCGGACAGAGCAGGCCGGTCAGCCACCGGAAGGGGCAGCCGGGCAGCAGATGTCCTGGCTCGTGCGGGTTGGTGTGCCAGAGGTAGCCGGCGCCCGCCGCGCCGGCGCCGAGTGCGAGGCAGGCCAGGCGGACGGTGCGCGCCCGGACGGCGGGGGCGTCGGGCGGCGCGGGCTCGGGGCCGTGGCCGGTCATCGGGCCGGTGGCGGTCACACGCTCAGGGAACGGGCGTGATTGACCTGGTTGAGCACGAACATGACCTGCTCGCGGGACTGCACCGGAACCATCGTGGAGTGGTGCCGCCCGCCGCTGTTCACCGTGACCTGCACGAAGCCGGTGGTGACGCGTTCCTTCATGAGGAGGAAGAGGAGGCCGAGCAGGCAGAAGAGGAAGAAGACGATGGCCAGCACCACCGCGTGCGCGGGGATCTTCTCCTCGGTGCGGGACATGTCGGTGGCCGTCCAGATGGCGCCCTTGAGAGGCATCGGGCCCGACGGGGTCATGATCGTGTCGCCGGTCACCGCGATATCGCCGATCGACATCGTCATGCCGCCGCCCATCTGGGGCTGCGCGACCGGGAAGGCGCCGCCGGGCTGCGGCGGCGTGCCCGGCGGGAAGGCCGGTGCGGCCGGGGGCACGGTCGGCTGCTGGGGTGCGCCGGGGTAGCCGTAGCCGGGCTGTTGCGGGGGCTGCGCCGGGGCCTGCGGATATCCGTAACCGGGCTGTTGCGGCGGGGTCTGCGGGTAGCCGTAGCCGGGTTCTCCGGGGCGGCCGCCCTGCGGGGAGCCGTATCCGGCGTCGGCGGGCCGGCCCGGTGCGTCGGCCGGGCCGCCGGGCTGCGGGGTGGCGTACGGATTCTGGCCGGGTTCGTCCTGGGGCGGGCCGGGATACTGGTTCGCCATGAGTGTTCTGACCCCCGAGTGTGCGTGAGACGGCAGTGACCGGCCCGAGCGGCGAGCCGTGCCGGGCCCATCCTGCCAGCGCCCGCCGCCGAGTATCACGGCGAGACGGGTTCCGCAGCCCGCTTGTGACGTGGGGGAGGGGAACGCGGCGCCCGGAGGCGGGCGGGGAGGGGAGTGCCCGGTGATCGTCGCAGCCCCGGGGCGGGCGCCGAGAGCGGTCCGGGCGGCATGAAGGCATGTAGTCGGGTTACCGTTCGAGTGGCGTTGCGGGGTTTTTCCGTTTGACACGGGGGCGGGAGGTACCGTCACACTCCGCAGCGTCAAGCGACACCGCAGTGTCCGCCTCCAGCGCTTTCGCCTGGGGGATCCCCAGGCGTCGACCGGAGAGACGAGCAAGTTGTCCCCGACCAGCGAGACCGCAGAGGGCGGCGGCCGCCGACTCGTCATCGTCGAGTCGCCTGCCAAGGCGAAGACGATCAAGGGCTATCTCGGCCCCGGCTATGTGGTCGAGGCCAGTGTCGGGCACATCCGCGACCTTCCCAACGGCGCGGCAGAGGTCCCGGCGAAGTACAAGGGCGAGCCGTGGGCCCGCCTCGGCGTGAACGTCGACGCCGACTTCCAGCCCATCTATGTCGTGAACAGCGACAAGAAGGACCAGGTAAAGAAGCTCAAGGAGCTGCTGGCCGAGTCCGACGAACTCTTCCTCGCCACCGATGAGGACCGCGAGGGCGAGGCCATCGCCTGGCACCTCCAGGAGATCCTCAAGCCCAAGGTCCCGGTCCACCGGATGGTCTTCCACGAGATCACCAAGGACGCCATCCGGGACGCCGTGGCCCATCCGCGCGAGCTGAACAAGAAGCTCGTCGACGCGCAGGAGACCCGCCGGATCCTCGACCGCCTCTACGGCTACGAGGTCTCGCCGGTCCTGTGGAAGAAGGTCATGCCCCGGCTGTCGGCCGGCCGTGTGCAGTCCGTCGCCACCCGGCTCGTCGTCGAGCGGGAGCGCGAGCGGATCGCCTTCCGCTCCGCCGAGTACTGGGATCTGACCGGCACCTTCGGCACCGGCCGGGCCGGCGATGCTTCCGACCCGTCCACCCTCACCGCCCGTCTGACCAGCGTCGACGGCCGCCGGGTCGCCCAGGGCCGGGACTTCGGCTCGGACGGCCGGCTCAAGAGCGACGCCGTGCTGCACCTCGACGAGGCGAACGCGCGGGCGCTGGCGGCGGGCCTGGAGAACACCGACTTCGCGGTCCGCTCGGTCGAGTCCAAGCCGTACCGCCGCTCCCCGTACGCGCCGTTCCGGACGACCACCCTCCAGCAGGAGGCCAGCCGCAAGCTCGGCTTCGGTGCCAAGTCGACGATGCAGGTGGCGCAGAAGCTGTACGAAAACGGCTTCATCACTTACATGCGTACGGACTCCACCACGCTGTCGGACACCGCGATCTCCGCGGCCCGCGCGCAGGTGACGCAGCTGTACGGCGCCAACTACCTGCCGGAGAAGCCGCGCAGCTACGCAGGCAAGGTCAAGAACGCACAGGAGGCGCACGAAGCGATCCGTCCCTCGGGCGACCGCTTCCGCACCCCGGCCGAAACGGGCCTGACCGGCGACCAGTTCAGGCTCTACGAGCTGATCTGGAAGCGGACCGTCGCTTCTCAGATGAAGGACGCGACGGGTAACTCCGTCACGGTCAAGATCGGTGGCCGGGCCGCCGACGGCCGGGACGCCGAGTTCAGCGCGTCCGGCAAGACCATCACCTTCCACGGCTTCATGAAGGCGTACGTCGAAGGCGCAGACGATCCGAACGCCGAGCTGGACGACCGCGAGCGGCGGCTGCCGCAGGTCGCCGAGGGCGACGCGCTGTCGGCCCGGGAGATCACCGCGGACGGGCACGCCACCAAGCCGCCGGCCCGCTACACCGAGGCCACGCTGGTCAAGGAGCTGGAAGAGCGCGAGATCGGCCGCCCTTCGACGTACGCGTCGATCATCGGCACGATCCTCGACCGCGGCTACGTCTTCAAGAAGGGCACCGCGCTCGTCCCGTCGTTCCTCTCCTTCGCGGTGGTCAACCTCCTGGAGAAGCACTTCGGCCGGCTCGTCGACTACGACTTCACCGCCAGGATGGAGGGCGACCTCGACCGCATCGCCCGGGGCGAGGCGCAGTCCGTGCCGTGGCTGCGGCGCTTCTACTTCGGTGAGGGCGCCGACGACAGCACGGTCGGTGCCGCCTCCGACGCGGGCAACGGCGACGGCGACCACCTCGGCGGGCTGAAGGAGCTGGTCACGGACCTGGGCGCGATCGACGCCCGGGAGATCTCGTCCTTCCCGGTCGGCGACGACATCAAGCTGCGGGTCGGCCGCTACGGCCCGTACGTCGAGCGCGGGGAGAAGGACGCCGAGGGCCATCAGCGCGCCGACGTCCCCGACGACCTGGCGCCCGACGAGCTGACCGTGGAGCTGGCCGAGGAGCTGCTGGCCAAGCCCAGCGGCGACTTCGAGCTGGGCAAGGACCCGGTCAGCGGCAATGAGATCGTCGCCAAGGACGGCCGCTACGGCCCGTACGTCACCGAGATCCTGCCCGAGGGCACCCCGAAGACCGGCAAGAACGCGGTCAAGCCGCGGACGGCCTCGCTCTTCAAGTCGATGTCCCTGGACACGGTGACCCTCCAGGACGCGCTCAAGCTGATGTCGCTGCCGCGGGTCGTCGGCGCGGACGCCGAGGGCGTGGAGATCACCGCGCAGAACGGCCGCTACGGCCCGTACCTCAAGAAGGGCACCGACTCGCGCTCCCTGGAGAGCGAGGAGCAGCTCTTCTCGATCACCCTCGACGAGGCGCTGGCGATCTACGCCCAGCCCAAGCAGCGCGGCCGGGCCGCCGCCAAGCCGCCGCTCAAGGAGCTGGGCACCGACCCGGTCAGCGAGAAGCCGGTGGTGGTCAAGGACGGCAGGTTCGGCGCGTACGTCACGGACGGCGAGACCAACGCGACGCTGCGCCGGGACGACGACGTCGAGACGATCACGCCGGAGCGCGGCTACGAGCTGCTGGCGGAGAAGCGGGCCAAGGGGCCGGCGAAGAAGACCGCCAAGAAGGCCCCGGCGAAGAAGGCCCCGGCCAAGAAGACGGCCGCGAAGAAGACCGCGGCGAAGAAGACCACCGCCGCGAAGAAGACGACGGCCAAGAAGACGACCGCCAAGAAGGCCCCGGCGAAGAAGGCCGCGGCGGCGAAGACGGCGTCGAGCGAGGACTGAGCCGCGGGCGGCGGGGCGGCCGGTGCCGCGCCGCCGCCGTGCGGGAGGGGACAAGGGCGGGCAAGGCGGACGGAGTTCTGCCGGGCCCGCCCCTTTGTTCGGGCGGGGCCCGCTCCGGTGCGCCCTGCCGATAGGCTGGCGGGATGACGCGTGCCGAGCAGCCAACGGTCGTGACCCCCACTTCAGGCGCCCTTGCCGCGGATTCCCGCGAGCGCGCCGTGCGAGCCCTGCTCCGCTTCCCCCCGCTGAAGCGGTTGTGGAGCGCCCAGTTCGTCGGGGGCATCGGCGATGCCCTGTCCATGCTTGTCCTGGTAGTGCTGGCCCTTCAGGCGGCGCTGTACGTACCCCTGGGAGGGGAGGCCGCCTTCGGCGGTGGCTATCGGGGCGCTGCCCTGGCGGTCACCGTCGTCTTCGCCGCCAGGATGCTGGCGACCCTGCTCTTCGGGGCGGTCCTGCTGGGGCCGCTGTCGGCGCTGACCGCGCCTTCCGGGCCGCTCGACCGGCGCTGGACGATGATCGGCGCGGACATCATCCGGGTCGCGCTGCTGGTCGTCGCGCCCCTGTGGATCGACTGGACCCGGGGTGACGCGCTCGCCTGGCTGCTGGTCACGGTCTTCGTGGTCGGCGTCGCCGAGCGCTTCTGGACCGTCGCGCGGGAGGGCGCGGCGCCCGGCCTGCTGCCCGCACCGCCGCCGGAGGGCGCCGCCGTCAGGCCGCTCCCCGACAACATGGACGCGCTGCGCAGGCTGTCGCTGCGGACGAGTTTCGTCGCGCTGCCGATCGCGGCCGCCGCCCTGGTGGTCGTCACGCTCATCGGGAAGCTGCTGGGCACGGGCATCGAGTGGTTCCACGTGCACCAGGTGGCCCTGGGCTCCTATGTGGCGGCCGGACTGTTCGCCGCTTCCGTATCGATCCTCTACTTCATCGAGCTGCCCGGTGGGCAGACGCCGCGTCCGCGCTCTCCTCTGGAGGGCCTGCGCCGTCCCAAGACCGGCAACGGCATCGACAAGGGGCGCACCGGCGCGATCCCGCTGCTGGTGCTCGCCTGCGCCGCGGTCGCCGCCGCGGTCGCCGCGGCCGTCTCGCTGGCCGTGCTGCACGGCTACGACCTGGTCGGCGGGCCGGTCATCTTCGCGCTCCTGGTGCTGGTGCTGACCGGCGGCCCGGTGGCCGGTATCCGCGGCGCCCGCAAGGTGCTGCCGGCGTTGTCCCGGCGCCGGCTGCTGGCCCTGGCGGTGGCCGTGACCGGCCTCGCGCTGCTGGCCATGGGTCTTGTGCCGGACCCGACCACGGTGCTGCTGCTGGCCCTGATCGCCGGTGTCAGCGCCGGGATCGCCGCCAACACCGGCCATGTCCTGCTGGAGCAGGAGGCCGAAGAGTCCCGTGCCGCCCGTACGACCGCGCATCTGCACGCCGTCGTACGGACCGCCGTGGCGCTGGCCGTCATCGTCGCGCCGCTGCTGGCCGCGGTGATCGGGCCGCACCGCGTCGGGGACGGCGCCTTCGTCTTCGACCACGGCGGCGCCGCGTTCACGCTGATGCTGGTCGGCGCGCTGCTGCTGCCGGTCGCCGCCTGGGTGCTCGGCAAGGTCGACGACCGGCACGGCGTACCGCTGCGGCGCGACCTGCGCGAGGCGCTGCGCGGCGGCGAGCCGGACCAGGCCCCGGCCGACACCGGATTCTTCATCGCCCTGGAGGGCGGCGACGGGGCCGGCAAGTCCACCCAGGTCGAGGCGCTCGCCGAGTGGATCCGCGGCAAGGGCCACGAGGTCGTGGTGACCCGCGAGCCGGGCGCCACCGCCATCGGCAAGCGGCTGCGTTCGATCATCCTGGACGTCTCGACGTCCGGGCTCTCGGACCGCGCGGAGGCGCTGATGTTCGCCGCGGACCGCGCCGAGCACGTCGACAGCGTCATCCGGCCCGCCCTGGAGCGCGGCGCGATCGTCATCACCGACCGGTACATCGACTCCTCGGTCGCCTACCAGGGCGCCGGGCGCAACCTCGCGCCCACCGAGATCGCCCGGATCTCCCGCTGGGCCACCGACGGGCTCGTGCCGCACCTGACCGTGCTGCTCGACGTCTCGCCGGAGGCCGCCCGCGAACGCTTCACCGAGGCGCCGGACCGGATGGAGTCCGAGCCCGCCGAGTTCCACGAGCGGGTGCGGGCCGGTTTCCTGACGCTGGCCGCCGCCGACCCGGCGCGCTACCTGGTCGTCGACGCGGGCCAGGACCCGGAGGCCGTCACCACGGTCGTAAGGCACCGTCTCGACCAGGTGCTGCCGCTGTCGGACGCCGAGGTCAAGGCGCAGGAGGAGGCCCGTAAGGCCGCCGAGGAAGAGGCCAGGCGCAAGGCGGAGGAAGAGGCCGCGCGCAAGGCCGAGGAGGAGCGCCTGGAGCGTGAGCGCCAGGAACAGCTCGCCAAGCTGCGCGCCGAGGAAGAGGAGCGCAAGCGCCGCGAGCTGGAGGAGGCCAAGGCCCGCGAGGCCGCCCGCCAGGCCGAGGAGGCGCGGCAGCGCGCGGAGGAGGCCCGCCAGGCGGCGGAGGCGGAGCGCAAGCGACGCGAGGCCGAGGAGCGGGCGCGCGCCGAGGAGCAGGAGCGGCTGCGCAAGCGGGCCGAGGAAGAGGCGCGGCTGCGCGCGGAGGCGGAGGAGCGCCGCCTGGAGAAGCAGCGCAAGGCCGAGGAAGCCCTGCTCCGTGCCGAACAGGCCCGGGTCGCGGCGGCCGAGGAGGCTGCCGCGGCGGAGGCGAAGGCGGCCGCAGAGGCCACCACGGCCGCCGATGCGCCGACCACGGAGACGCCGGTCGCCGATCTGCGCAGGCGGACGGCCGAGGACGGCGGTAACGGGGAGAACGGCAACGGCGGCGCGGGCACGACGGGTTCCGGTGGCGCTCCGGGGGCTCCGGGCGGCGGCTCGGGATCGTCCGGAGGGCGCGGGTCCGGTTCCTCGTCCGGTTCGGGCTCCGGCTCCGGATCGTCGTCGGCCTCCGGTGCCGCTGCGGACAGCGAGCGGACGGCTTCGCTGCCGCGGCCGGGGACGGACGCCTCCGGGACGGCCGACGAGACCACGGTGCTGCCGCGTGCCGCCCTCGGTTCGGACTCCGAGGAGACCAGCGTCCTGCCGCGTGCCGCCCTCGGTTCGGACTCCGAGGAGACCAGCGTCCTGCCCTCGGTGTCGGCCGGCGGCCAGGAGGGCGCGCGGGACGAGCGCGGCTCCCGGGGCGGTGACCCGGCGGACCGGGTGCCGTCGTGGATGTTCCGCGCGGACGAGCCGGCCACGTCCGGCGGTGGCCGCGGCGCGGCGGGACGGCGGCCGTCCGCGCCCGCCGAGTCCGGCGCCGAGCGCACCCGCGAACTCCCGCAGATCGACCCCGAGACGGGTCACCCGGTGGAAGCGCCGCAGCAGCGTCCCCGTCGCCGCCCGGAGTGGGCGGAGGAGACGCCGCTCGACGATCTGCCGACGCTCGCCGACGAACTCCTCGGGCCGCGCTCCGAGGAGAAGCCGGGCAACGGGACGGCGAACGACGAGGGCCGCCGGGGACAGCGGGGCTGAGGGGCGGGGCTTGTGCCGGTCCGGCCGGACCGGCCGGTCGCCCTCGGCCCGCAAGGGCGCGCCGCGCGCGCCGTCCACCCCGTCCGCTCCGTCCGCTTGGGAAACGGCCGTGGGGGG
>NZ_JAJCXB010000085.1 GCF_020564935.1 Streptomyces pinistramenti | reverse complement strand
GGCTCCGACCCCACCCCCGCCTCCGACACCCGCAACCGTGAGCGTCCCGGCGGTCTCGACGGGCCGACGGACGCGCACCAGCAGCAGGTGGAGAACTCGATCCCCCGGGACGAGAACGGAAATCCGCAGCGGCACCCGGATCCGGACGACGGCCACTGGGTCGACAGCATCAACGACCCCGGCCCCGACGCCCCCGGCCGCAGCAACAACTGTGTCGACGCCGCCCTGGCCGCGACCGACACCTTCGCCGGCCACCCCACCGCCGCGGCCCACCGCACCCCCGACACCCACCTCGACGGCACGCCGTCCGACCGCGGCGAGAACAACGGCCGCGACCGCATCGAGAACACCCTCGGCGCCCGCTTCCACGACTACGGCAACGGCCGCGACGCCTTCAACCGCCTGGAAAACGCCCTCCGCAACTCCGGCCACGGCTCCCAGGCCGTGATCATCACCCAGGACAGCAACGGCCGCGCGCACGCCTGGAACGTCGTCAACCACCACGGCAAGATCACCTACGTCGACGCCCAGACGGGCCAATGCAGCAACAAGCCCCTCCACAACGGCGACAACGGCGTCCACGCCATCCCCCTCGACGCCAACCGGCGGCCCGTCGGCAACGTCGCAGCCCGCCCTGCCCAGGACCCGCACCCGGACCAGCGGCCGGGCCGACGGCCGGCAGCCGAGCCGGGGCATGGCAACCAGCGTTCCCCGGAAGGCTCGACGCCCTACGGCGAACGCCAACCCTCCCGGACCGACAGTGACCCCTCCACCGAGTCGCACCGTCACTACGAGATGGATCCGGAAACATCACAAGATGCCGTACGTGGCAGCCACGATGTCAACCAGGTGAATCTGGATCCGATTCACCAAAATCTTCAGAACTGGCTGAGGGACGGCCAACTCAACGCCTTGCTCGACTCGGCAACAACACGAAACGTACATAACGAGGGATTCACCCACGACGAACTCTCACGCGCGCTCCCCGGTTTTGATGCCATGGAACCCGGCGAACGGGGAGCAGTGGTCGCTTCACTGGCCCGCCTGAGTCTTTCCTTCCACCGCGATAACGCTGTTGGCCACAACCCGCTCAGCCTGCAACAGGCATACGCCGATATGAACAGAGTCCCACCGAACCAGCAGGATGTGTCGCGTGGTGTGCATTACCACGAGCGGGCCGATGTCTTCGGCAGGAAGGGAAACCCCGCCCGTCAAGCGTTCGATCACGCACGGGATCACTACGGAACCGACGACCAAGGCGTCTCTCTTGCTCAACGGGTGCGAAGAACCCACGCCATGGGCGATCATCGGCCCGATTTCACGGCGCGAAATTATGCCGTTCTTGAAGTGCATGACCCGGGCACCAACGAGACACGCTACGTGGTGGACAGTTCCATCCCTCAACAAACCCCTGACGAGGTCCACTCGGAGCCTCACCTCGGGAACCATCTCGACCTCGTGAACGAACACCGGAAGAGCCAGAACCTACCCCCCTTCCAACCGATAAATCTTTACACGGAGCGCGAACCGTGCGGCAACATTTCCGGTAGCCCGAAGGCGGACTGCTCCTCGTACATCCACAACTCGGAAACCTTGCACGGCGTTAGCGTGAATTACTCCGTAGGATTCCGCCGAGGAGAGCTTTCCGACGCGGCAACGGACAGCAAGAGGGACATTCAAAAGATGTTCAGCGAGGACTTCCAGAATCACCTCAACAGACTCATGGACATATGGATGGAGTCCCATATCCTGCGCGACCGCGGCTACTGACCAGGGGCTGTAGGCTGCCCTCGCAGTATTGACTCCTTCATTCAGAGGTGACTTCACCCGTGTATATCGACTGCCAGGGCCACACGGCTGAAAGCGTACGCTCGCTGGCACACAGTCTGGTGGCGGCAGGCAGAGAGGGTTCGGCCGAGCCGGTCGCCCTCCTCACGTTCGGTAATGTCTCGTGGTCGGGTGTCACGATCACCTCGGCCGAGCCGGAGCGTGTGGCACGGGTGGGTTCCCGGATCGCTCGGGAATGGGGAATTGCTGTAGAGATCGAGAACACCCCGTCCGTTCCCAACCCTCAGGCCCTCCAGGCGCTTACGGGGGTGGGATTCGAATCACCACTGGTGCGGCACATAGTCGCCTCCGCAGCATGGCTCGAACTTCCCGATGCTCCGATCAGCGTCTGGCTTTCAGCAGCAAGGTCACTGGGCGGAGTGGTCACGCTCCAGGATCTGCGGGAAACCGTCGCCAACAACCCCGATGTGTTGCGGACCAAGGAAATCCAGGGATCCACATACATGTCCTTCACCAACCGGGATGTTCATCGAACGGCGCGTGCAGAGTTCCCCCTGTCCGCGACGGAGCAGCGCACACTGACGCTCAGTCTCATCGACGAATGGTTGCGATCCTCCACACGCGAGGAGGCGCATTATTGGTCACAGGCGGCCCCTGTGCACGCGGCACTGTCGGACGTGCTGACGCATTACCTGGAAGTGTCCAGGTTCCTGGCGAACGTCGAGGCATACGCCCTGTGCCAGGGGCTGCATTTCGCCTACCCCGACGGGGTTCCCGCGGAAAGTATGGCGGCGGACATTCACTATCTCGAAGAGCAGGGTCTTCGCGACTCAACTCACGGCGAGTGGGTGGCCTTTCTGCACCATGCTGCCCTGTGCCGCGGCAAGCTGACTTTCGCCGAAGATCTGCGCCGAGCGGCCGGCACCCTGCCGTGGACGACGCAGTGGGCACGCTGGCGGCTTCCCGGCACCTGCAAGCCCGGCCGCCCACGCGAGGTCGAGGAGATCCGCGCCGCGTCGGCGGGGAACGGACCGACGGTCGAGCAGTGGAACGAGCAGGAATTCGCTGACACCGAGACGTACGAGCGCATCTCCTGGGATGCGCGGACCGGTGACCTGCTGGCCGGGCCCGAGTTCGTGGAGACCGATATGCCCGGCAGGCTCCCGGGCACCCCCTTCTCCGACGTCTCCTACGCCGAGCAGTACGCGGCGGAATGGCGGCCGGTACTGGACTCCGTCGACCTGCCGCCCCGCATGCCGGAAACGGTGCGTCAGGCGGTGCGGGTCAGCGCCGCGGACCCGCATGCCGAACTCTGGGCCTTCTCAGGAACCGGCGGCCTGTTCGTCGCAGCCGTGAACCGGGCGGCGACGAACGAACTGCCCACCATCCCTTGGGCCGACCAGGCGCCCTCCAACTCCCTCACCAAGAGCGGCACATGGGAATGCCCGTGGCCGGTGGAACGCGCCGTGAATCCGGCGGCGGAGTGGCTGGAATCGGGTGAGGTATTCGGGCCGGGCGCCCTGCGGCCCCTATCCGACCCCAACACCTCGCATCACCTTCAGCACGAGCCGACGCTGCGCTTCCTGCGGGAATTCGGCTGGCCCGTCTCACGGGGAATCTGCGGACTGTACTCCCCGGACCTCTCGGGCCCTGACGCGGCGCTGCTCCCCGTTGACGGCACCACCTTGCTGACCGGGCTGGGGCAGCACGGAAGCCACCACCTGCTCCTCGACGGAAAAACCGGCCAGGTGTTCCTCTCCGCCGACGCCGGTACCGGGGACAACGCCCAGCTCATGGGCTCCAGCCCGGGGCAGGCGCTCTTCACCATGCTCCTCCACCACACGGCCCTTTGCGCCGGAATCACCGTCTCCGACGAGATCTACGATCTGGCCGACAGCCTCAAGGAATGGCTCAGGCAGTCGGACCCGGCTGCTGCCGAATCGAGCATGTGGGGAGGAGAGTTCGAGAACCTCCCCGAGGCGGTGACCGACTACGACATGGTCCTGGCGGAGATCCGGGAGTCGGATGCAGAGCATGGAGGAGGATGAGACCGTGACCGGCTCCACCGGATGGAACAGGGAAAGCACTGACGGTCACGGAGCCGCGAAAGCATGGGAATCCTGGATCTCTGATTCAGGGTCCAGAGGGATCATCCGATACCTCGACGGCCCTTCCACGTCTGGGAAGAGCAGACTGCTGAATCGGCTGCGGGACACTCACGAAGAAGCAGTGTTCGTGGATGCCTCAGGGCTCACGAGTCACCAAATCGTGGAGGAATTGGCCAGAGTTCTCCTCCTCGAAACGCTGCCCACCGCCTTCCCTGACGGCTTTCCACCGGGCAGTCACGCGGCCTCGCTGCACTACTTCGACGAGCGGGGGATCGCTCCGTCCTCCCCCGCCGAATGGGTCGCGTGGCTGCATCACACCGCGGTCAACTGGGGAGACACCACCGCGGCGGACACGCCGGCCTCGGCTTTCGCGCCGCTTCCCCGGCGCACGGTGTGGTTCCACCGGAAGCCGGCAGGCAGCTTCGATCCTCCCGAGTTCTGGACCGGGCGGATCGAAGCCCAGTGCCCCGCCGAGCGTGCCGGATACGTCATCAGCACCGGCGAGGACGGCGTGGAACGGACCTGGGAAGCGGCCACCTGCCGCCCGGCCGACCCGCAGGAAACCGCCGGTGCCCCGCAGGCCGGGGCACCGGAAACGCCCGCCGCCTGGGAGGTCGAGCACGACCAAAGGTTCTGTATGCGCTCCTCGCCTCCCGGCCGCACGGCCACGTCGTCCCGCGCGCGTGCGACGAGGAGCGGTGCCGGCCCGCAGCAAAGCGGTGGGAGGCGCTTTCGGGGCGGCCGCCGTGCGCCGGATCGCCGAAGCCGATCTGCCGAGCGGCCTGACGGATCCGGACAGCCGGGCCTTGTCTCTCGACGGTGGGATCCCCCGCAGTCGAGGGCTTCTACTCCCTCTCCACCGTGAACGTCGCACAGGACGGGCTCGCCCTCGTCACCGAACCCGTGCCGCAGTCCCCGAAAAGCCCGGTCCCCGAGGGCCCGCTCCATCGGCTCGGATCGGCGGCATCCTGTGCCTGGACGGCAGCACCGGCCGGGTGTTCCGGCTGACCACTCCGGAGGCCATCGACGCCGACGAACCCAGCGTGACCCCGGCCGGCGACAACCTGGCCGAACCGACGCGTGGCCGAGGGCAGTTGACCCCGAGGCCGCGGCGGCACGCGCGTGCCAGCACGTCCTCGATGCGGACAATTCCTCCACCCGGTGACGGCCCGGGCCGCGGCGGCGGGCACTCCGTCCGCCGCCGCGGCCACCACACCCCTTACCCCCGCGTTACCCCCGCGCCCCCGCGATCTGCCGAGCCATGATCGTCGTCAGTTCGTACGCCGTGTGCGAGGCGGCCACCGACGTGATCTCCGCATGGTCGTAGGCGGGAGCGACCTCGACCAGGTCGGCGGAGACCAGGTGGCAGGAGGACAGGCCGCGCAGGATCTCCAGGAGTTCGCGGCTGGTGAGGCCGCCGGCTTCGGGCGTGCCGGTGCCGGGGGCGTGGGCCGGGTCCAGGACGTCGATGTCGATGGAGATGTAGAGGGGGCGGTCGCCGATGCGCTGGCGGAGCTGGTCGGCGACCTCGTCGACGCCGCGGCGCATGACGTCGGCGGAGGTGACGATGCCGAAGCCCAGCTTCTCGTCGTCGTCGAGGTCCTTCTTGCCGTAGAGCGGGCCGCGGGTGCCGACGTGGGAGAGCGCGGAGGTGTCGAGGATGCCTTCCTCGACGGCGCGGCGGAACGGGGTGCCGTGGGTGTACTCGGCGCCGAAGTACGTGTCCCAGGTGTCCAGGTGGGCGTCGAAGTGGAGCAGGGCGACCGGGCCGTGCTTCTTGGCGACGGAGCGGAGGAGGGGGAGGGCGATGGTGTGGTCGCCGCCGAGGGTCATCATGCGGGCGCCGGTGGCCAGCAGGTCGTCGGCCGCCGCCTCGATCGTCTCGACGGCCTCGTTGATGTGGAACGGGTTCGCGGCGACGTCACCGGCGTCCGCGACCTGGGCGAGGGCGAACGGGGACGCGTCCTGGGCCGGGTTGTAGGGGCGCAGCAGGCGCGATGCCTCGCGGATGGCGTTGCCGCCGAAGCGGGCGCCGGGGCGGTAGGAAACGCCGGTGTCGAAGGGGACGCCGACCACCGCGACGTCGGCCCGGCCGCCGACCTCGTCGAGGCGGGGCAGGCGGGCGAAGGTCGCGGGCCCGGCGTAGCGCGGGATACGGGAGGAGTCGACGGGGCCCACAGGTTCGCCGGCTGCGGGGGAGGCGCTGGATGCGGTGGTCATGGGGCTGAGGGTAGGGACGCGCCGAGGTGCGGGACATGGACGTTTGCGTGAGGCCGGGACGTGACGTTCGACGAAACGGCCAGCGCCGGGTGGTGTGCGTCCGCTCTGCGGTGTTCCGGCGCCCCGGCCAGGCCGTACGGGCACAATGGCGCTATGCCGATAGCCACTGCTGACACGCCCACGCGCGCCGAACTCGTCGACCATCTCGTGCGGACCCGGATCGCCGGTGACGTGGCGACCCCCCGGGAGAACAACCTCTCCCACTACCGCAAGCTCGCCAACGGCGACCGCCACTACTGGTTCGGTCTGGAGCTGGGCGACCGGTGGACGGACGAGCAGGACGTGCTGGCCGTGATGGCCGAGCGCTGCGGCGTGATCGACGATCCGCACCACCGCACCGGCCAGGACACCATCGACCCCGAGCTGACGGTGGACGCACTGGACCGTGCGGCGGCGGTGCTGCACAAGGCGGCGGCCGACCGGCAGCGGGTGCTGTTCGCGACCGGCCATCCGGGCGGGCTGCTGGACGTGCACCGGGCCACGGCCGAGGCGCTGCGGGCGCAGGGCTGCGAGATCGTCGTGATTCCGGACGGGCTGCAGGCGGACGACGGGATGGTGTTCCAGTTCGGTGAGGTGGCGATGCTGGAGCGCGGGGCGACGCTGTGGCACACCCACTCGCCGGAGCCGATGGCGGCGGTGCTCGACGGTCTTGAGCGGGAGGGCAGGCCGCTGCCCGATCTGGTGATGGCCGACCACGGCTGGGCGGGCTGTGCGGGCCAGCGCGGCATCGAGGCGGTGGGCTTCGCCGACTGCAACGACCCGGCGCTGTTCCTCGCCGAGTCCGAGGGCACGGTGCGGGTGACGATCCCGCTGGACGATCACGTCCTGAGCCCGCGCCACTACGACCCGCTGACCGCGTATCTGCTGACGGCGGCCGGCCTGCGCTGAGGGCGTCGGCCCGCGCGGGCGCCGGGCGGGCGCGTCCCGGGCGCCCGCTCAGTCCCGCGGTACGCGGATCACGCCCTCCTGGATCACCGAGACGGCCAGCTGCCCGTCGGCCGTGAAGATGCGGCCCTTGCCGAGGCCGCGGCCGCCCTGGGCGGTGGGGGATTCCTGGTCGTAGAGCAGCCAGTCGTCGGCGCACAGCGGGCGGTGGAACCACATCGCGTGGTCGAGGCTGGCGCCGACCACGTCGCCCACCGCCCAGCCGCCGCGGCCGTGCGCCAGCAGCACCGAATCCAGCAGGGTCATGTCGGAAACGTAGGTGACCAGGCAGATGTCCAGCAGGGGGCGGGCCGGTCCCGCGCCGTCCGCCGCGCCCGCCGTCGCCCCGTCCAGCGACCCGTTGGTGCGGAACCACACCTGGGAGCGGGGTTCGCGGACCTCGCCGACGGTGCCGTACGGGGGCGCGTCGACGTAGCGCAGGTCGACGGCGGCACGGGAGTCCAGCAGCCGCTGGGTGACGCCGGGGTCGACGAAGCGGTCCGCGTAGCGGGGCAGCATCTCGGCGGCGGTGGGCAGCGTCAGCGGGTCGGGGGCCTTCGGCATCGGCTCCTGGTGTTCCAGTCCCTCTTCGTGGATCTGGAACGAGGCCGAGAGGTGGAAGATCGGCTGCCCGTGCTGGACGGCGACGACCCTGCGGGTGGTGAAGGAGCGGCCGTCACGGATCCGGTCGACGGTGTAGACGATCGGCGCTCCGGGGTCGCCGGGCCGCAGGAAGTAGGCGTGCAGGGAGTGCGGCGGCCGATCGGCCGGGACCGTACGGCCGGCCGCGACCAGCGCCTGGGCGGCGACCTGGCCGCCGAAGACGCGGGGGAC
This sequence comes from Streptomyces pinistramenti, assembly GCF_020564935.1. Taxonomy (GTDB): domain Bacteria; phylum Actinomycetota; class Actinomycetes; order Streptomycetales; family Streptomycetaceae; genus Streptomyces; species Streptomyces pinistramenti. Next base: position 14,107 of record NZ_JAJCXB010000085.1, on the reverse strand, counting down.
GACGGAGGCCCGGCTGATGCCGCGGAAGATGTCCTGCTCGATCCGCTCCAGGTCGAGCAGATCGAGCAGGGACCTCAGGGCGTCGTTCACGTACGGGGCGCTTTCGTCCGGGGGCTGCGGCGGTTCACAGTCCCATCGACTTGGCGACGATGGAGCGCATGACCTCGCTGGTGCCGCCGTAGATCCGGCTGACGCGGGTGTCGGCGTAGAGGCGGGAGATCGGGTACTCCTGCATGTAGCCGTAACCGCCGTGCAGCTGGAGGCACTTGTCGATGACGACGGCGGCGCGCTCGGTGGTGAAGAGCTTGGCGGACGCGGCGTCCGCCGCGGTCAGTTCGCCGGCGTCGAGGGCGTCGAGGGCGCGGTCGACGACGGCCTGCATGGCGTCGACCTCGGTCTGACAGTCCGCGAGGACGAACTTGGTGTTCTGGAAGGAGGCGACGGACCTGCCGAAGACCTCGCGCTGCTGGACGTACTCCGTGGCGAACCGCACGGCGGCCGCGGACTGGGCGTAGGCGCCGACGGCTATGCCGAGCCGCTCCTGCGGGAGGTTCTGACCGAGGTAGGAGAACGCCTTGCCCTCCTCGCCGAGGCGGTCGGTGACCGGCACCTTGACGTCGGTGAAGGAGAGTTCGGCGGTGTCGGAGGTCTTCAGGCCGAGCTTGTCGAGCTTGCGGCCGACGGCGTAGCCCTCGGACGTGGTGTCGACGACGAGGAGGGTGATGCCGGCGCGGCGGTCCTCCGCCGAGAGGGGAGAGGTGCGGGCGCAGACGATGACGCGGTCGGCGAGTACGCCGCCGGTGATGAAGGTCTTGGCGCCGTTGAGTACGTAGTGCGTGCCGTCGTCGGAGAGCTTGGCGGTGGTCTTCATGCCGGCCAGGTCGGATCCGGTGCCCGGTTCGGTCATGGCGATGGCGGTCATCATGTCGCCGGAGACGAACGGCGGCAGCCAGCGCTGCTTCTGCTCCTCGGTGGCGTAGGCGAGGAGGTAGGGCAGGCAGAGCCCGGTGTGCACGCTGGAGCCGCCGAAGCTGACGCCGGCGCGGGCGCATTCCTCGGTGATGACGGCGTTGAACTTGAAGCTGGTCTCGCCGGCGCCGCCGTACTCCTCGGGGACCTCGATGCCGAAGACGCCCAGCTCGCCGAGCTCGCGGTAGAAGTCGCGCGGGGCCTGTCCGGCCGCGATCCACTCGTCGTAGACGGGGACGACCTCGGCCTCGATGAAGGCGCGGATGGTCGCGCGGAACGCCTCGTGGTCCTCGTTGAACACTGTGCGACGCACGGCCGCCTCCTCCGGATCGCTGGCTAAGCGCTTGCTCAGCGAAAGCTACCGGCCGGTCCGTACGCCTGTCCAGGGGCGGCCCCGCACCACCGTCGGGCAGCCGCTCAGACCCCCGCCGCCGGCTCCCCCGCCATCGCGCCGAACGCGCCCACCGCGAGCCGGTGCAGCAGCTGCGACATGTCCGTACGGCCCGGGAGGGCGCCGGGGCGGCCGAGGTGCGGGGTGGAGTTGAGCAGGCCGAAGACGGCGTGCACGGCGGCGCGGGCCTCCGCTTCGGACGGCACGGGATGGACCTGGCGGACGACCGCCACCCACAGCTCGACGTACTCGCGCTGGAGCCGCCGCACCCGCTTGCGGTCCGCCTCGCGCAGCCGGTCCAGCTCCCGGTCGTGGACGGTGATCAGCGGGCGGTCGTCCAGGGCGAAGTCGATGTGCCCGTCGATCAGCGCGTCCAGCACCGCTTCGGGGCTCTCGCCGCCTTCGGCGACCCGCTTCCGGCCGCCGTCCAGCAGCCGCTCACTGATCCCGACGAGGAGTTCGGCGAGCATCGCGTCCTTGCCGGCGAAGTGGCGGTAGAGGCCGGGGCCCGAGATCCCCACGGCCGCCCCTATCTCGTCCACGCCGACACCGTGGAAGCCGCGCTCGGCGAAGAGCCGGGCGGCCTCCTTGAGGATCTGTTCGCGGCGGGTGGTCGGGGCGGGGGCGTGCGCATTGCTCATGGCAGCAATTGTAGACAGCCGGGTTAGTGCTCGTTAACCTGAAGGGAGTGACGTTAACGCCCATTAACCGCGGGCCAGGACTTCCCCGGAAATCCGGGCCGCGGCGACCGAGCAAGGGGGCTCGTACTGATGGAGCAGGCACCGGTGCTGGGGAGTGCCGCCGACCCGGCGTCCGACTCCTGGCGGGCCAACGAGGCCGCGCACCGCGAGCTGGCCGGGCGGCTGCGCGAGAAGCTCGCGGCGGCCCGGCTGGGCGGCGGCGAGAAGGCCAGGGCCCGGCACACCGCACGCGGCAAGCTGCTGCCCCGGGACCGGGTGGACGCCCTGCTGGATCCCGGCTCCCCGTTCCTGGAGCTGGCGCCGCTGGCCGCCGACGGCATGTACGGCGGGGCCGCGCCGGCCGCCGGGGTGATCGCCGGCATCGGCCGGGTCTCCGGCCGCGAGACGGTGATCGTCGCGAACGACGCCACGGTCAAGGGCGGCACGTACTACCCGATGACGGTCAAGAAGCACCTGCGGGCCCAGGAGATCGCCCTGGAGAACCGCCTGCCGTGCCTGTATCTGGTGGACTCCGGCGGCGCCTTCCTGCCGATGCAGGACGAGGTCTTCCCCGACCGCGAGCACTTCGGGCGGATCTTCTACAACCAGGCACGGATGTCCGGCGCCGGCATCCCGCAGATCGCCGCGGTACTCGGCTCCTGCACGGCCGGCGGCGCGTACGTCCCGGCGATGAGCGACGAGGCCGTCATCGTCCGCGACCAGGGCACGATCTTCCTGGGCGGGCCGCCGCTGGTGAAGGCCGCGACCGGCGAGGTCGTCACCGCGGAGGAGCTGGGCGGCGGCGAGGTGCACGCCAGGACGTCAGGCGTCACCGACCACCTCGCCGAGGACGACGCGCACGCGCTGCGCATCGTGCGCACCATCGTCTCGACGCTCGGCGACCGCGCCCCGCTCCCCTGGTCCGTGCGCCCCGTCGAGGAGCCGAAGGCCGACCCGGCCGGGCTCTACGGCGCGGTGCCCGCCGACTCCCGTACGCCCTACGACGTCCGGGAGGTCATCGCCAGGATCGTCGACGGCTCGCGGTTCGCCGAGTTCAAGGCGGAGTACGGCCAGACGCTGGTGACCGGCTTCGCGCACCTGCACGGCCACCCGGTCGGCATCGTCGCCAACAACGGCATCCTGTTCTCCGAATCCGCCCAGAAGGGCGCCCACTTCATCGAGCTGTGCGACCAGCGCGGCATCCCGCTGCTCTTCCTCCAGAACATCTCCGGCTTCATGGTCGGCCGGCAGTACGAGGCGGGCGGCATCGCCAAGCACGGCGCGAAGATGGTGACCGCGGTCGCCTGCACCCGCGTCCCCAAGCTGACCGTCGTCATCGGCGGCTCGTACGGCGCGGGCAACTACTCGATGTGCGGCCGTGCCTACTCCCCCCGCTTCCTGTGGATGTGGCCGAACGCCAAGATCTCGGTGATGGGCGGCGAGCAGGCCGCGTCCGTCCTCGCGACCGTCAAGCGCGACCAGTTGGAGGCGCGCGGCGAGGAGTGGAGCGCCGAGGACGAGGACGCCTTCAAGGCGCCGGTGCGCGAGCAGTACGAGACCCAGGGCAACGCCTACTACGCCACCGCGCGCCTGTGGGACGACGGCGTCATCGACCCGCTGGAGACCCGGCGGGTGCTGGGCCTCGCGCTGACCGCCTGCGCCAACGCGCCGCTGCCCGCCAAGGACGCCGCCGCACCCGGCTACGGCGTCTTCCGGATGTGAGCGCGATGCCACAGGGGAGCGGGATGTCCGACACGAGAGGGACCGCCACAGCCATGCCCACCACCATGTTCGACACCGTCCTGGTCGCCAACCGCGGCGAGATCGCCGTCCGCGTCATCCGTACGCTGCGCGCCCTCGGCATCCGTTCGGTGGCGGTCTTCAGCGACGCGGACGCGGGCGCGCGACACGTACGGGAGGCCGACACGGCCGTACGGATCGGGCCCGCGGCGGCCGCCGAGAGCTATCTGTCGGCCGAGCGGCTGCTGGCCGCGGCGGCGCGCACCGGCGCGCAGGCGGTCCATCCCGGCTACGGCTTCCTCGCCGAGAACGCCGGCTTCGCCAAGGCGTGCGCGGATGCGGGTCTGGTGTTCATCGGCCCGACCGCCGAGGCCATCGACCTGATGGGCGACAAGATCCGGGCCAAGGAGACGGTGCGGGCGGCCGGGGTGCCGGTCGTGCCCGGCTCGTCGGGGAGCGGCCTGACCGACGCCGAACTGGCCGCCGCCGCCCGGGAGATCGGCACGCCGGTGCTGCTCAAGCCGTCCGCGGGCGGCGGCGGCAAGGGGATGCGGCTGGTCCGTGACGAGGTGCTGCTCGCCGAGGAGATCGCCGCCGCCCGCCGCGAGGCCCGCGGCTCGTTCGGTGACGACACGCTGCTCGTCGAGCGCTGGATCGACCGGCCGCGGCACATCGAGATCCAGGTGCTCGCGGACGGCCACGGCACCGTCCTGCATCTGGGCGAGCGCGAATGCTCCTTGCAGCGGCGCCACCAGAAGGTGATCGAGGAGGCGCCGTCGGTCCTGCTCGACGAGGCGACCCGGGCCGCGATGGGCGAGGCGGCCGTGCAGGCGGCACGCTCCTGCGGCTACCGCGGCGCCGGCACCGTCGAGTTCATCGTCCCGGGCAAGGACCCGGCGTCGTACTTCTTCATGGAGATGAACACCCGTCTCCAGGTCGAGCACCCGGTCACCGAGCTGACCGCGACCGTCGCCGGGCACCGCGGCATCGACCTCGTCGAGTGGCAGCTGCGGATCGCGGCCGGCGAGCATCTCCCGTACGCGCAGGAGGACATCACCCTCACCGGGCACGCCATCGAGGCCCGGATCTGCGCCGAGGACCCGGCCCGCGACTTCCTGCCCACCGGCGGCACCGTCCAGCTGCTGCACGAGGCGCAGGGCGACGGTGTGCGCACCGACTCCGGCCTCTCCCAGGGCGCCGAGGTCGGCAGCCGCTACGACCCGATGCTGTCCAAGGTCATCGCGTACGGCCCGGACCGCGCGGCGGCGCTGCGCACCCTGCGGGCGGCGCTGGCCTCGACCGTCACCCTCGGCGTGACCACCAACGCCGGGTTCCTGCGCCGCCTGCTGGCCCACCCGGACGTGGTCTCCGGCGATCTCGACACCGGGCTCGTCGAGCGGGAGGCGGCGGATCTGCTGCCGTCCGGGGTGCCGAACGAGGTGTACGCGGCGGCCGCGGCGGTGCGCCGGGCCGCGCTGGAGCCGGCGGCCGGAGCCGGCGCCTGGCGCGACCCGTTCGGCACGCCGGACGGCTTCCGGCTGGGCGGCGAGCCGGCCCCGGTACGGCACTGGCTGCGGGTGCCGGGCCAGGACCCGGTGGCCTGCGACGTGCGGCCCGACGAGGAAGCCGCGCAGGCCGGGCCCGGCCTGGTCCGGGTGACCGTGGACGGTGTGCTGCACACCTTCCACCGCGCGGGCGACTGGCTGGGCAGGGACGGCGACGCCTGGCACGTCCAGGACCACGACCCGGTGGCGGCGACGCTGGCCGGAGCCGCGGGCGGGCACGGCGTGGACGCGCTGACCGCCCCGATGCCCGGCACGGTCACCGTCGTCAAGGTGTCCGTCGGCGACGAAGTGACCGCGGGCCAGGGCCTGTTGGTGGTGGAGGCGATGAAGATGGAGCACGTCATCGCCGCGCCGCACGCCGGAACCGTCAGCGCGCTGGACGTCCTGCCCGGCGCCACCGTCGCCATGGACCAGGTCCTCGCCGTCGTCGACCCGCACGAGGAACCCGGCGGCCCGGCCCCCTCCCCCGACGGCGAGCAGGAGAACGCGTCATGACCGCACCAGGACTCCCCATGCAGATCCCCGCCGACGGACTGCCCGCGCACGTACGGATCCACGAGGTCGGCGCCCGGGACGGCCTGCAGAACGAGAAGGCCGTCGTCCCCACCGAGGTCAAGGCCGAGTTCATCCACCGCCTCGCCGACGCCGGGCTCCCGGTCGTCGAGGCGACCAGCTTCGTGCACCCCAAGTGGGTGCCCCAACTGGCCGACGCCGAGGCCCTGTTCCCGCTCCTCGGTGACCTCGACCCGCAGACGCTGCCGGTCCTGGTGCCCAACGACCGCGGCCTGGACCGCGCACTGGCGCTCGGCGCCCGCAGGATCGCCGTCTTCGGCAGCGCCACCGAGTCGTTCGCCAAGGCCAACCTCAACCGCACGGTCGACGAGGCGCTGACGATGTTCGCGCCGGTCGTCCAGCGGTCGAAGGACGCCGGTGCGCAGGTCCGCGGCTACCTGTCGATGTGCTTCGGCGACCCCTGGGAGGGCCCGGTGCCGCTCCCCCAGGTGGTGCGGGTCTGCCGCGCGCTGCTCGACATGGGCTGCGACGAGCTGAGCCTCGGCGACACCATCGGCGTCGCCACCCCGGGCCACGTCCAGGCCCTGCTGACCGCACTGAACGACGCGGGCGTGCCCACCGCCCGCATCGGGGTGCACTTCCACGACACCTACGGGCAGGCACTCGCCAACACCCTCGCCGCGCTCCGGCACGGCGTCACCACCGTCGACGCGTCTGCGGGCGGCCTCGGCGGCTGCCCGTACGCCAAGAGCGCCACCGGCAACCTCGCCACCGAAGACCTCGTGTGGATGCTGCACGGCCTCGGCATCGACACCGGCGTCGACCTCGGCCGTCTCACCGCCACCAGCGTGTGGATGGCCGAAGCCCTGGGCCGGCCGAGCCCGTCCCGCACCGTCCGCGCCCTCTCCCACAAGGAGTGACCCCCATGTCCCTGGACCACCGTCTCCCTTCCGAGCTGGAAGAGCTCCGGCGCACGGTCGAGGCGTTCGCGCACGACGTCGTCGCTCCCAAGATCGGCGAGTTCTACGAGCAGCACGCCTTCCCCTACGAGATCGTCCACGAGATGGGCCGGATGGGCCTGTTCGGCCTGCCGTTCTCCGAGGAGTACGGCGGGATGGGCGGCGACTACCTGGCGCTCGGCATCGCCCTGGAGGAGCTGGCCCGGGTCGACTCCTCGGTGGCGATCACCCTGGAGGCGGGTGTCTCGCTCGGCGCCATGCCGCTCTACCACTTCGGCACCGAGGAGCAGAAGCGCGCGTGGCTGCCCCGGATGTGCACGGGCGAGATCCTCGGCGCGTTCGGCCTGACCGAACCGGACGGCGGCTCGGACGCCGGCGGCACCCGCACCACCGCGGTACGGGACGGCGACGAATGGGTGATCAACGGCAGCAAGTGCTTCATCACCAACTCCGGTACGGACATCACAGGACTGGTCACGGTCACCGCGGTCACCGGCCGCAAGGACGACGGCCGCCCGCTGATCTCGGCCATCATCGTGCCGTCCGGCACCCCGGGATTCACGGTCGCCGCCCCGTACTCCAAGGTCGGCTGGAACGCCTCGGACACCCGCGAACTGTCCTTCTCCGACGTCCGCGTACCGGCGGCCAACCTCCTGGGCGACGAGGGCCGCGGCTACGCCCAGTTCCTGCGCATCCTCGACGAGGGCCGGATCGCCATCGCCGCACTGGCCACCGGCCTCGCGCAGGGCTGCGTCGACGAGTCCGTGAAGTACGCGCAGCAGCGGCACGCCTTCGGCAGGCCGATCGGCGCCAACCAGGCGATCCAGTTCAAGCTCGCCGACATGGAGATGCGGGCCCACACCTCCCGGCTCGCCTGGCGCGACGCCGCCTCCCGGCTGGTGCACGGCGAGCCGTTCAAGAAGGAGGCGGCGCTCGCCAAGCTCTACTCGTCCGAGAGCGCCGTCACCAACGCCCGCGAGGCCACCCAGATCCACGGCGGCTACGGCTTCATGAACGAGTACCCGGTGGCCCGGATGTGGCGCGACTCCAAGATCCTGGAGATCGGCGAGGGCACCAGCGAGGTCCAGCGGATGCTGATCGCCCGGGAGCTGGGCGTCACGGGCTGAGCTTCGCCGCCCGTGACACGGCAGCGGTACCGGGGCGGCGGGCCTGCCCGCCGCCCCGGACGGCGCTACACGGCGCCGGCTACCGCGCCGGCCACGGCACCTCGGGCGACCGGTAGTAGCCGATGCCCATGGCGTCCCAGCGCGGCCCCTGGGCGGCCAGCCTGCCCTTGTACCGGCCCCAGTCGTGGCCGGCCGCAGGTGACCAGCCCAGCTCGGCGATGCCGGGCAGCCGGGGGAACGCCATGTACTCGATCTGCGCGGACGTCGACAGGGTCTCCGACCAGATCGGCGCCTCCACCCCCAGGACCGAAGCCGCCGGCACACCGGGCAGATAGCTGCCCGGATCCCAGTCGTAGGAGCGTTCGACGCTGACGTAGCCGGCCCAGGCCAGGCCCAGCGGCGTGTTCTTGTCGTACTTCATGTCGAGGTAGGAGCGGTCGGCCGGGGAGAGGATCAGCCGGGTGCCGTTCTTGGCCGCTTCGGTGACCTGCTGCCGTTCGGCCGCGCCGGTCGCGTCGTAGCCCCAGTACTGCGCGACGGCGCCCTTGGCCGGGTGCGCGCCGGTCAGCTGGTGCCAGCCGATCGCCGTCTTGCCGTACTTGGCGACCACCGGCTGCACCTTGTCCATGATCGTCACGTAGTCCTCATGGCTGGTGGAGTGCGCCTCGTCGCCCCCGATGTGGAGATAGCGGCCCGGCGTCATCGCCGCCACCTCGCGGATGACGTCGTCGATGAAGTCGTACGTCTCCTTCTTCGGCACGCACAGCGAGCTGAAGCCGACGTCGGTGCCGGTGTAGAGCGGCGGCGCCTTGCCGTCACAGTTCAGCTCGGCGTAGGAGGACAGTGCCGCGTTGGTGTGGCCCGGCATGTCGATCTCCGGGACGACGGTCAGGTAACGGCTGGCGGCATACCGGATGATCTCGCGGTAGTCCTCCTTGGTGTAGTAGCCGCCGGGCCCGCCGCCGACCTGGGTGCTGCCGCCGTGGGACGTCAGCCGAGGCCGGGAGGCGATGGCGATCCGCCAGCCCTGGTCGTCGGAGAGGTGCAGGTGGAGCGTGTTGAACTTGTAGAGGGCGAGCTGGTCGATGTAGCGCTTGAGCTTGTCGACGCCGAAGAAGTGCCGGGAGACGTCGACCATCGCGGCGCGGTAGCCGTAGCGCGGCGAGTCGGCGATCGTGCCGCCCGCGACCTGCCAGGGCCCCGGCTGCGCGGTGTTCCGCTCGACGGCCGCGGGCAGCAGCTGACGCAGCGTCTGGACGCCGTGGAAGAGGCCCGCGGGCCGCGCGGCGCTGATGGTGACCGAGCGGCCGGCCGAGCGCAGCCGGTAGCCCTCGGCGCCGAGCCCCTTGGCGTCCCGGCCGCCGATTCTGAGGACGATGCCGTCCTTGCCGTCCTTGGTGGTCACGGGCAGCGCGAAGCCGGTGGCCGGGCGGAGCAGCCCGGCGAGGTATCCGGCGACCCGCTTCACTTCCGCCGATGCGCCCGGCACCCGGATCAGGGTGCGGTCGCTGACGGTGTACGCGCCCCCGCCGGGGCGCACCGAGGCGGGCGCGGGAACCACCTGGTCCAGGGGGATGGCGGCCTGTGCCGCGGCGGACCGGGGCGGTGCGGCGGCGGTTCCCATCCCCGCGGCCGCGACCAGCCGGAGGGAACAGAGGAGTCTGCGTCGTCTCATCGACGATCCCTTCGGCGAGCATCGTGCATGGCATGTCGTGCATGGCATGGAGCGACCGAACGGTGACCATGCGTACCGTGAGCCCGGGTCCGGGTCAAGGCGCAGACCATTTTCCGGCCGCGTGGACGCGATCCTGCCCGATATCGGGCAGGTTTCTTGCGAAACTCTCCGCCGCCCAGCAGTATCGACGCGTGCTCGATCGCCCCGACCGCGGTGCGGACCTCCGTCCGGCGCCCCACGACGACCTGGTGGACCACCTGGTGCGCAGCACACCGCTCCAGCGCGGTGAGGCCACCCGGGTGGTGCTGGACGTCCTCGCCTACTTCGACGAGACGACGGAAGGGTTCGTCCGCAGGCGCCATCGCGAGCTGCAGTCCCAGGGACTGCGCAACGACGCGATCTTCGAACGGATCCGGCTGGAGCTGCCGCACCGCGCCGTGAGCCCGCCCGATCTCTCGCCACGCCAGCTGCGCCGGCTGGTCTACGGCTGAGCGCGCGGTCCACGGCGGACCCCACGGGCCGCGCCGGGAGGCGGCCGAAGCAGGACCGGAAAACATCAGCATCACCGTCAGCATCACCACCCACGTCATCACCCGCGCAGGCACCACGCATCGGCAACACCCCGGCCAGGACGCCGGTTCGCCGCCGCGTCGCCTGCGCCCCACCCGTCAGCACGTCCATCTCGGAGGCTCACCCATGTGCGGGATCGTCGGATACATCGGCAAGCGCGACGTCGCTCCGCTGCTCCTCGAAGGGCTGCAGCGCCTGGAGTACCGCGGCTACGACTCGGCGGGCATCGCCCTGCACACCAAGGGCTCGGGCAAGACCGCCGGCGGCCTGAAGACCGCCAAGGCCAAGGGCCGGGTCCGTGAGCTGGAGGCCCGGCTGCCCAAGCGCTTCGCCGGCACCACCGGCATCGCCCACACCCGCTGGGCCACCCACGGCGCCCCCACGGACGAAAACGCGCACCCGCACCTCGACACCGAGGGCAAGGTCGCCGTCGTCCACAACGGCATCATCGACAACGCCTCCGAGCTGCGCACCCGGCTGACCGCGGACGGCGTGGACTTCGCCTCCGAGACCGACACCGAGGTGCTGTCCCACCTCATCGGCCGCTCCACCGCCGACACGCTGGAGGAGAAGGTCCGCGAGGCGCTGCGGCACGTCGAGGGCACCTACGGCATCGCCGTCCTGCACGCCGACTTCACCGACCGCATCGTCGTGGCCCGCAACGGCTCCCCGGTCGTGCTGGGCATCGGCGAGCACGAGATGTTCGTGTCGTCCGACGTCGCCGCACTGGTCTCGCACACCCGCCAGGTCGTCACCCTGGACGACGGCGAGATGGCCACCCTCAAGGCCGACGACTACCGCACGTACACCACCGAGGGCTCCCGCACCTCGGCCGCGCCGACCACCGTGGAGTGGGAGGCCGAGTCGTACGACATGGGCGGCCACGACACCTACATGCACAAGGAGATCGCCGAGCAGGCCGAAGCGGTGGACCGGGTGCTGCGCGGCCGGATCGACGACCGCTTCTCCACCGTCCACCTCGGCGGCCTGAACCTGGACGCCCGGGAGGCGCGCGGCGTTCGCCGGGTCAAGATCCTGGGCTGTGGCTCGGCGTACCACACCGGCCTGATCGGGGCGCAGCTGATCGAGGAGCTGGCCCGGATCCCGGCGGACGCCGAGCCGGCGTCGGAGTTCCGCTACCGCAACGCGGTGGTCGACCCCGACACCCTCTACATCGCGGTCTCCCAGTCCGGCGAGACCTACGACACCCTCGCCGCGGTGCAGGAGCTCAAGCGCAAGGGCGCCCGGGTGCTGGGCGTCGTCAACGTCGTCGGCAGCGCCATCGCGCGGGAGACCGACGGCGGGGTCTACGTCCACGCCGGGCCCGAGGTCTGCGTCGTCTCGACGAAGTGCTTCACCAACACCGCGGTGGCGTTCGCCCTGCTCGCGCTGCACCTCGGCCGGATCCGCGACCTCTCGGTCGCGGACGGCAAGCGGATCATCGCGGGGCTGCGCAAGCTGCCGCAGCAGATCGCCGACGTGCTGGCGGACGAGCCCGCCATCGAGAAGCTGGCGGTGGACTACGCGCAGGCCAGGAGCATGATGTTCGTCGGCCGGGTGCGCGGGTACCCGGTGGCGCTCGAAGCGTCGCTGAAGCTCAAGGAGGTCTCCTACATCCACGCGGAGGCGTACCCGGCGTCCGAGCTGAAGCACGGGCCGCTGGCGCTGATCGAGCCGGACGTGCCGTCGGTGGCGATCGTGCCGGACGACGACCTGCTGGAGAAGAACCGCGCGACGCTGGAGGAGATCAAGGCCCGCAGCGGCCGCATCCTGGCCGTCGCGCACCAGGAGCAGGAGAAGGCCGACCACACGATCGTCGTGCCGAAGAACGAGGTCGAGCTGGACCCGATCCTGATGGGCATCCCGCTCCAACTGTTCGCCCACCACACGGCGTTGGCGCTGGGCCGGGACATCGACAAGCCCCGCAACCTCGCCAAGTCCGTGACGGTGGAGTAGGGCGCGGCAGCCGGAGCCGGGAAAGGAGGCGGCGGCCTCGCGCGTGCCACCCGCGCGCGAGACCGCCGCCTCCCCTGTTGCCGGCGTCGCCCATACGCCGGCGGATGCCGCCGCACCCGGTAACCGTCATCTCCGGGCCGGCAGCACGCCATGGGGGGCTCGGTGCCGCCCGGAGCCCGTCCGGTCGGTCCGCTCACCCGACCGGTATCTACCCGTCACAACGGCACAATCCACCTCTGTACGGCAGTTGATCTACCGACTCCCCGCAATCCCCATGACTCCCCCTCAACCATGGACAGGCAGGGAAGATCCGGGCACGTACGGCGTGACGGCACGCCAGAAGACGAGGGGCCGCCACCGGCAGCTCATCAAGGGGTCATCAGGGAATCGTCAGGGCGCCGTCAGGGAATGACGATGACCGGACGCTGTGCGCGCCGGGCCAGGCGTCCGGCGACCGAGCCGAAGATCCGGCCGACGATGCCGCGCGTGGAGCCGACCACGATCGCGTCGGCCTCGTATTCCCTGCCGACCTCTTCCAGCTCGTGGCAGATGTCCCCGCCGCGCTCGACGAGGATCCAGGGCACATCGGACAGATGGTCGGCGCAGGCCAGCTCCAGGCCCAGCACTTCCGTACGGTGGTCGGGGACGTCCACGAAGACCGGAGGCTCACAGCCCGCCCAGACGGTCGTCGGCAGCCTGTTGGCCACATGGACGATGATCAGGCCGGAACCGAGGCGCCGGGCCATACCGATTGCATACGCCAACGCCCGTTCGCTCGACATCGATCCGTCGAAGCCGACCACGACGCCGTGCTGGAACGCGGGGTCGCAGGAGTGGCGTGTCTCTTCCGTCGCTTCGAGGTCGGCCGTCGGATCGGCCACCTGCTTGCGGTTCGCGGGTTCAGGAAATTCGTGACCGGCCATTGGTGTCTCGGCGAGGACGTCCTCTTGCGGAGGGGCGAACGGGGAACGGCGATTGACTTGATCCGGCAGTTGACCGAGCTGACGCGAGCGAAGAGCCGGCGGCTTAGTTCAATGAGGAACGATACGACCGGGAATCATCTTCCCAAGCCTTTACCCCAAGAGTACGGCGCCAGTGTCCCGCTGCCCAGGGCGTGCGGCGGCAGCGGAGCGCTCGCACCGGGCCGGCCGGCCCCTCGAACGTTCCCCGGAGCATGCCGGAGCGCGGCCCGGATGGCAATGCCCCGGCCTGCCCCCGTACGCCCCCCGGTCGATGACCGGCCACCGCCCGGCGACCCAGGCGTGGCCGCCCGCCGGGAAGGGTCCACGGGCACCCGGCCGGTCCCAACATCAACCGAACCGGTGACTCCGCACGACCACCGGCCTCCTTGTTCCGCTCTTGTTCCGCTCCGAACGGCACGCGGCCGACAGGGCGCTGAAGGTGCCCGCCGCACACGGGGACAGAAACGGACGGAAAGGGACAGGGGCGCATGGGGGCGGACGGTATTTCGACAGGCGTGCGCGGCGCGAATCTGACCCCGCCAACCCCCGCCCCGACCGTTTTCAGCCAACTTCCGGCCCGGATCCTCACCTTGGTCCGACCACCCTTCAACCCCGGCGTGAGCAGGGAGGAAAGGACCGCTCGGCATGGTTGTGCCCTACTGCGGGCGGGCAGAGCCGAGACGCGTACTTTCCCTGTAGGCCCGACGAGTGGAACCCTTCGTGATCGAATGCTTCGCGCCAAGTTGCCATATCGACATACCAGTGGGTGGTGAACTTGGCACGCCATCCTCACGGGACACAGTAGATTCGATCTTGGTAGTTACGGCGGGGGAACTGTGCAGTACCGAGAGGGCGAGACGACCGAGGGGGGCTTAAGAGGAGCTAACAGAAAGAGCTGGGGAGGCCATGTCTGGTACCTGGGTGGGTCGTTGGGCCGGGTATGGGGAAGGGCAATGGTCCGCCGTGGGTGGTGTCGGACGATCTTTGGGCACGTATTGAG
>NZ_JAJCXB010000084.1 GCF_020564935.1 Streptomyces pinistramenti | reverse complement strand
CCCCCCCCCCCCCCCCCCCCCCCCCCCCCCCCCGGCCCTTTTCCCGGGGGCCACTTCCTCCCCACCCCCTCCCAATTCCCCATAACCATCCCGCCGTCCGGTTTCCACCCCCCTTATCCCCACCCCTTTCCCCACCCTTCGAACGCACTGTCAGTGCCCTGTGGCAGGGTGGAGCGCGCATCTTCAGGGGGATCAACGGAAATCAGGGGGAGGGGCCTCATGTCCTTGGCCGAAGAAGTCGCGGCATTCCACATAGGCCGGCCGGACCCACCGGCCATGCTGGGAGAATTCCGGCGCACCGCAGTCCTGATTCCAGCCGTCAACGACTCTTTGCTGAGCGCCGATATGGACGGAATTCGTTGGCTGTACGCCTTCACCGACGAGGAAGCGCTGACCCGGTTCGCAGCGGCCCGCGACGACGGCCCAGGTGCCGACTGGGAGTACGTGACCTGCACCGGAGCCCGTCTGCTCGACGTCCTGATCCCTGGCATGGACAGCCCGACCGGCATCGCGCTGGATGCCGGAGGCGAGCACGGCATGCTCTTCCCGCCCGTGGCCGGAATCGTTCCTGATGCGGCGGCTCTCGATATACAGGACACGCTCCCCGGAGGGAAGCAGTAAATGGGGCTCATCGGTGGCGCCGGTTATCAGCTCGAACCGGAGGCATTCGAGCAACTCACCAAGGGAATCAGAGCCGCGACCGCGGAACTGAAAGAACTGGGCTTTGACGTCGAAGCGCAACAAGGCCGAGGATTCGACCGATTGTCCCTGGACGGCGTGGAATGCGGCGATGACGGCCTGGCCGCCGTACTCGACACGTTCTGCGAGCGGTGGGGCTGGGGCGTGCGCACGCTGATGCAGGACGCGAACGGCTTCTCCAAGAAGCTCGGCATCACGGCCGGTTTCTACTACGAGCAGGAGCAGTACGCCTCCGACACCCTCAAGACCGTGGTGAGTGACGCGGTCGGCAACCCCGCCGCGACCACCGAGCAACTCCACAAGAAGTCCTGGGCAGACGTCGCCGATCCCCTCAAGGACGCCGACTGGGATCCGACGTCCGCCGCCTCGCGGGCCGCAGGCCGACGCAGCGTGCAGACGGCCGAAGGGCTCGGCCACGACATCACCTCGATACCCGACCGCATGACCGGCGACGACCCGGCCGGCTCCAAGGGCGGGGCCGACAAGTGAGTCTCTTCTCCGACGGCGTCAACGCCGTCGGCAAGGCCGCGGGCGAGTTCACCGATGCCGTCGAACGCGGCGCCGGCGAGGTGGTCGAGTTCGCGACCGACAAGACCGGCGACGCCCTGGAGACCGTCGGCGCCGACGGTCTGGCCCAGCGGGTCCGCTCCGGGGGCGACAAGCTCGCCGGCGCCATGGGAGCGCACGTCGACGAGCGGCAGCTGGGCGAGACCGACGACCCGCGGCAGCTCATCCACGGCGACCCGTCGAAGATCAACGAATCCGCCGCCCACCTCAAGGACTTCTCCGCCGCCTTCGACCGCGTGGCGGACGGCATGCGCAAGCTGGGGTCCAAGGGCGACTGGGGCGGCAAGGCCGCGGACGCCTTCCGCGAGAAGTTCGACATGCACCCCAAGCAGTGGATGCGTGCCGCCGATGCCTGCGGCGACGCGTCGAAAGCGCTGAAGAACTTCGCCGAAACCGTCACCTGGGCCCAGGGCAAGGCCGGGGACGCCATCGAGAAGTACCAGCACGCGCAACAGGCCACGCTGCGGGCACAGAAGGCGTACAACGCCACGTGCCAGACGTATCTGGAGAAGGTCGACACCTACCACGCGGCCGCCGAGCGGGGCGACGACCCGGGTGCCGTTCCGCAGCGCCCCGGAGACTTCACCGACCCGGGCTCCGAGGGGCGGGAAGCCGCGCAGGACATGCTCAAGGACGCCCGCAGCCAGCGCAACGAAGCGGCCGAGCGGGCCCGTAGCGCCGTCAAGTCCGCGCTCGCGCACGCCCCGGATGCGCCACAGACCACCGAACTCCTGTCGGCCGACGTCAAGGACTACGGCACCGCCTACGCCGTGGAGAGCGTGCACATCGCCGGCGGCGCCCTGAAGGCCGGCGCCGACACCCTCAAGCTCGCCCGGATGGTCAACCCGCTCGACCCCTACAACATCGCCCACCCCTGGCAGTTCGCCTCGAACGCCACCACCACCCTCATGGGCCTGGCGTCCGCCCCCCTCCACCCCGTCGACACCGCCAAGGGCATGCTCGGCTCGGGCTGGGGCAGCGACCCGGGCGACGCGTACGGCGGCTTCCTCACCAACCTCGTCGGCGGGAAGGGCGCGGGCGGGCTGGCCAAGGGCGCGGCGAAGGCCGGCATGAAGGACGCCGCCAAGAGCGCCGCGCGGACCGCCGCCAGGGACGGCGGCAGGCGGACCCTCCGGGACCGCGCCCGCACCGCCTGGTGCAAGACCTTCGGCAACGACCCCGTGGACATGGCCACGGGCCGGATGATCCTCCCGCAGACCGACATCCGGCTGCCCGGAAGCATGTCCCTCGCCTTCGCCCGTACCTTCGAGTCCTCGTACCGCACCGGGCGATGGTTCGGCCCGGCGTGGATGAGCACCGTCGACCAGCGCCTGGAGATCGACGCGGAAGGCGTCATCCTCATCGGCGGGGAAGGCGACTTCTACACCTACCCGCACCCCACGGTCGGCGTTCCCACCCTCCCCGCCGAAGGCCCGGGACGGCCGCTCGAACGCACCCCCGACGGTGACTACCTCCTCACCGACCCGGACACCGGCATGCGCTGGTACTTCACCTCGTACACCGAGGGCCTCGCCGTCCTCGACGAGATATCCGACCGGCGCGGCAACCACCACACCTTCGACTACACCGAGGACGGCACCCCCACCGCCCTCACCCACAGCGCCGGCCACCGCCTCCTGTTCACCACCGAAGCCGACCGCATCACGGCCCTCCACCTGGCCGGCGCCGCCCCCGACGGCGGCGACCAGCTCCTCGTCACCTACGGCTACGACGCGTCGGGCCGTCTCACCACCGTCACCAAGTCGTCCGGCATCCCGCTGTGCTTCGGTTACGACCCGCAGGGCCGCATCACGTCCTGGACGGACACCAACGACAGCAGCTACAGCTACGCCTACGACGACCAGGACCGCTGCATCTGGCAGAGCGGCGTCGAGGGCCATCTGCACGCCCACTTCACCTGGGGCGACCCGGACCCGGCCACCGGTAGGCGGACCAACTCCCTCCGCAATTCCCTCGACCAGGTCACCACCTACCAGGTCAACGACCGCCACCAGATCGTCGCGGAAACCGACCCCGCCGGCGCCACCACCTGCACGGTCCGCGACGCCCAGCACCGCGTGCTGGCCACCACCGACCCCCTCGGCCGCACCACCCGCATCGGCTACGACGACAAGGGCCGACCCAGCCTCCTCACACTTCCCGACGGCACCACGGCCACCACCGTCTTCGACGCCGACGGCCACCCGGTGCGCACCAGCGCTCCCGACGGCACCACCTGGACCCACACCTACGACTCCGCAGGCAACCGCACCTCATCCACCGACCCCACCGGCGCCACCACCACCTACACCCACGACGCCGGCGGCCACCTCACCGCAGTCACCGACGCCCTCGGCAACACCACACACCTCCACTGCGACAAGGCCGGCCTCCCGCTCAGCGTGACCAACCCGCTCGGCGCGACGACCCGTTACGCCCGCGACGCCTTCGGCCGGGTCACCTCCGTCACCGACCCGCTCGGTGCCACGACCCGCCTCACCTGGACCGTCGAGGGGAAACTCGCCGCCCGCACCGACCCCACCGGCGCCACCGAACGCTGGACCTACGACGGCGAGGGCAACCGCACCACCCACACCGACCCCCTGGGGCGGACCACCCGCTTCGAGTACGGCCACTTCGACCTGCTCACGGCCCGCACCGACCCGGACGGTGTCCGCCACTCCTTCGCCCACGACACCGAACTCCGCCTCACCCAGGTCACCAATCCCCAGGGCCTGACCTGGCAGTACACCTACGACGCGGCCGGCCGCCTGGCCTCCGAGACGGACTTCGACGACCGCGTCCTCACCTACACCCACGACGCCGCAGGCCAACTCCTCACCCGGACCAACGCGTTGGGGGAGGTGACCGCCTACACCCGCGACCTCATGGGCCGCATCACCGCCAAGGACGCCGCCGGCCTCCCCACCACCTTCACGCACTCCCCGACCGGCGCACTCCTCCAGGCAGCCAACCCCGACGCCACGGTCTCCTACACCCGCGACGTCCTCGGCCGCATCACCGCCGAAACCGTCAACGGCCGCACCATGACGTTCGCCTACGACGCCCTGGGCCGCCGCACCTCTCGCACCACCCCCACCGGCCACACCACCACCTACGCCTACGACGCCGCCGGCAACCGCACCGCCCTCAACGCCGCAGGTCACCTCCTCACCTTCGACCACGACGCCGCAGGCAACGAACTCACCCGCACCATCGGCGACCACGTCCGTCTCACCAGCACCTGGGATCCCACAGGCCGCCTGGCAACCCAGTCCCTCCTGGCCGCCCCCACCGCCCCCTCGCTCACGGAAGCGGCCACCGGCGGCAGTGACACCTCCGGCATCCACGGCGCCGCCCCCGGCTTCGCCACCACCCAGCCGCCGCACCCGGCCACTCCCTCCCCCTCCCTCCTCCACCACCGCGCCTACACCTACCGCGCCGACGGCCACCTCACCGCCATCGACGACTCCCACACCGGCCGCCGCACCTTCGACCTCGACCGCGCGGGCCGCGTCACCGCCGTCCACGCCACCGACTGGACCGAGACCTACGCCTACGACGAAGCCGGCAACCAAACCCACGCCACCTGGCCCGACCGCCACCCCAACCCCTCAGCCCGGGGCGACCGCACCTACACCGGCACCCGCATCACCCGAGCCGGCACCCTCCGCTACGAACACGACCCCCTCGGCCGAGTAACCCTCCGCCAAAAAACCCGCCTCTCCCGCAAACCGGACACGTGGCACTACACGTGGAATACGGAGGACCGCCTGACGTCGGTCATCACGCCGGACGGGGTTACATGGCGGTATTTGTATGACGCGTTCGGGAGGCGGGTCGCGAAGGAGCGGTTGGGGTCCGATGCAGGAACGGCCACGGAGGAGAGTCAATTCGTATGGGACGGAGCTGTACTCAGCGAACAAACGACGCATCACCAAGCCGCTGATACACACGTAGTAACACTCACTTGGGAGCACAAGGGACTAAATCCCGTCAGCCAAACAGAAAGAAAGATCGCGGGCAAACCTGACACCCTTCCCCAATGTGAAGTCGATAAAAGATTCTTCGCCTTCGTGACCGATCTCGTCGGATCGCCCACAAAACTCATTTCAACAATCGGCGAGGTGGCCTGGCACACACGCTCCACCGTATGGGGAATTACCGCCTGGAGCGTCGACGCAACCGCATACACACCACTGCGATTCCCAGGGCAATATTTCGACCCAGAAACTCAGCTGCATTACAATTACCACCGATTCTATGACACGCAAACCGCTTGCTATATATCGCCGGATCCACTGGGCCTACGTCCAGCCCCGAACATTCACACGTACGTCAGCAACCCCCTCTCCGGAGTCGACCCACTAGGCCTCAGCCCCTGTGATGGCGGGTCCATTAACGGAGGGAGCTGGGATGCCAGCCAAGAGCCGTACCTATATCGAGGAATCGGGCATGCCAATGAGCACAGCCCACCCGCATGGAAAAATATGTACGACAATGCCCAGAAAGGGATTTCTGAGCCACTTGGAGGCCACTCCGACCCGGACCTTCACGCAGGAGGAACGACAGAGAGCGAATTTACTTCGTGGACGACTTACTACGAGGAGATGGCTCTCGAAGAAAGCTACAGAGGGAATGGTCCGGGCATTGTTCTCAGGATACCCAATGCCGACGGCGCAGGATATTCTAGAGTCCCCGGAGTGAATTTCCCATACGACGAGGGCGAGGTTATGATAAAAGGAAGAGTCACGGGTGCCGAAATGAGTCTGAATGGAGGAACATGGACCAGGACAAACTAATCACTCTCCTTTCGCACGCAAAAGAGGCCAGCATTTGCTCACAGAATATCCTGTCCGCAGCATACGCTGGATGCGAATTCACCTCAGGTAGGGTGACAAAAGAATCACTCCTCCACACGTACAACCGACGCCTGCGTCGAACCGAAGCCGGATCACCCCTCAACGCCGCAACGAAATCACTCATCGACTTCCTACAGGAATATCAAGATTCAAATCTATCCATGATTGGAATCCGGCCGCACGCCGGAGGATTCTATGCTTTTCTAGCCGATTCCGATGAGTCGCGAATCCTATTCGCGATGGATATGCTGAACCAAAACCCCACTTAAGCGAATACTCCAGCCAAGCCGACATCATGATGACCGAGGATTCTCGACTCACGTGATTGGCGCGAACTTCAAGGTCGGCATATATTGCGGCATTTTGAGGAGACCGTAACTAGACCAAGGGGAAAGCCTGCTTCGCAAAAGAGGCCACTTTCCCATACTCCGGCGGGCCGTCCGCCGATCCAGCTCCAAAGTGATGAGTTCGATCGGGGATCCTGCCGATCCGGTGACACAGCAAAGCGGCCCCTCCCGCCCCCACCAAGCGCCCTCACCCCCCGCTGCCTACGCTGAGTGGGTGAAGTGATCCGGTTATTCCGGTATATCCGCTGAGCAGGGCGGGTGAGCCGGGCCGACGGCCGGTGGAGGCGGGTTGTGTGGTGAGTGGAGACGGTCGGGGGGAAGCCGGCGCGGCCGGGCCGCGGGGGTCGGCGGTGGTCGCCGGTGCGTCACCCGATCCCCGGCGCTGGCTGGGCCTCGTCGTCATCGCGCTCGCGCAGTTGATGGTGGTGCTGGATGCGACCATCGTGAATATTGCGTTGCCTTCGGCACAGCGGGAACTGGGGATGTCGGATGCGAACCGGCAGTGGGTGATCACCGCGTACACGCTGGCGTTCGGCGGGTTGTTGCTGTTGGGCGGGCGGATCGCGGATCTCATCGGGCGGAAGAAGACGTTCATGGTGGGGCTTGTCGGGTTCGCCGTGGCGTCGGGGCTGGGGGGTGCGGCGAGCGGGCCGGGGCTGTTGTTCGGGGCGCGGGCGTTGCAGGGGGCGTTCGGGGCACTGCTGGCGCCGTCCGCGTTGTCGCTGCTGACGACGGCGTTCAGGGACGGGAAGGAGCGGGGGAAGGCGTTCGGGATCTACGGCGCCATCGCGGGCGGTGGCGGGGCGATCGGGCTGATCGCCGGCGGGCTGCTGACCGAGTATCTGGACTGGCGCTGGTGTCTGTATGTGAACGTCCCGGTCGCGGCGCTGGCGTGCGTGGGCGCCGCGGTGTTCCTGCACGACCGGCCGGACCGCGGGCGGGCCCGGCTGGACGTCCCCGGTGTGATGCTGGGCTGCGGCGGTCTGGTCGCGCTCGTCTACGGGTGCAGCGAGGCGCAGCCGCGGGGCTGGGCTGCCCCTCTGGTGCTGGGGTTGCTGGTGGGTGGCGTGCTGCTGCTGGCGGCGTTCGCCTGGTGGCAGGGCCGGGCCCGGTATCCGCTGCTTCCGTTGCACATCGTGCGGGACCGTAATCGCGCGGGCGCTTTCCTCACGATGGCCTTGGCCGTCATCGCGATGTTCGGAATGTTCCTGTTCATGACCTATTACTTGCAGGTCGTGCTCGGCTATTCGCCGGTAAAGACCGGGCTGGCGTTTCTGCCGATGACGGCGGCGATCATTATCGGCTCGACGCAGATATCGGCGCGGCTGCTGCACCATCTCGCGCCCCGGCTGCTGATGGCGCCCGGCGCGCTGCTGGCCGCTGCGGGCCTGTTCCTGCTGACGTTCCTGACCGCCGAGCCGGCGTACGTCTCGCATGTACTGCCGGCCGAGCTGCTGGTCGGTCTCGGCATGGGCCTGATCTTCATGCCGGTGACGGCCACGGCCACCGCGGGGGTCGCGTCCCGGGATGCCGGGGTCACGTCGGCGACCGTCAACACCGCGCAGCAGGTGGGCGGTTCGATCGGTACGGCGCTGCTCAACACCCTCGCGACGTCGAGCAGCGCGACGTACATCGCGTCCCGGATGGCGAGCGCGTCGCGCACCGGGCAGGTCACGGCGGCGGTGCGGAACGGCATCGTCAAGGACGGTGTGGTGCACGGCTTCACCGCCGCGATCGGCGTGGGCTCGGCGATCATGCTGCTGGCGGCCGTGGTGGCCTGGTTCATGGTGACGGCGCGGGCCCCGAAGCACGGGCCGAGGCCCGCGCGGGACGCGGCGGCCGCGGCGGTGTGAGACGGGGCGGCAGGGCCTCGGCAAGGAACGGTCCTGATCTGCCGCGCGGTGGTGGGGAGGCCCGTTGTGGTCCGCGGAATAGCCGTCGGAAATGCGTGCGGAAAAGCCCGCGGATTCGTATCGCACCGTCCAGTACGATATTGACGTTCCGTAAAGCAATTCTTCACTCACCGTAGCGACTTGGGAGCAGCCGGCAATGGCTCGACACCTCATCACCAGCGCCCTTCCGTACATCAACGGGATCAAGCACCTGGGCAACATGGTGGGGTCCATGCTCCCGGCCGATGTGTATGCGCGGTATATGCGCCAGCGCGGGCACGACGTGCTCTACATCTGCGCGACGGACGAGCACGGCACCCCGGCCGAGCTGGCCGCGAAGGCCGCGGGGCAGTCGGTGGCCGCGTTCTGCGGTGAGCAGCACGACAAGCAGAAGGCGATCTACGAGGGCTTCGGCCTGCGGTTCGACCACTTCGGGCGCAGCTCGTCGCAGCAGAACGTCGAGCTGACCCAGCACTTCGCCCGCAAGCTCCAGGAGAACGGCTTCATCGAGGAGCGGGCGATCCGCCAGGTCTTCTCGATCGCCGACGACCGCTTCCTGCCCGACCGCTACATCGTCGGCACCTGCCCGCACTGCGGCTACGACAAGGCGCGCGGCGACCAGTGCGAGAACTGCACCCGGGTGCTGGATCCGACCGACCTGATCGACGCCCGGTCGGCGATCAGCGGCAGCGGCGATCTGGAGGTGCGCGAGACCACGCACCTCTTCCTGCTCCAGTCCAAGCTCCAGCACGAGGTCGAGGGCTGGCTGGCCGGCAACGGCAGTGCGGAGTGGCCGACGCTGGCCTCGTCCATCGCCCACAAGTGGCTGACCGAGGGCCTCCAGGACCGGGCGATCACCCGCGACCTGGACTGGGGCGTTCCGGTTCCGGCCGACGTATGGCCCGAGCTGGCCGCCGAAGGCAAGGTCTTCTACGTCTGGTTCGACGCGCCGATCGAGTACATCGGCTCGACGAAGGAGTGGGCGGACGCGGCGTCCGACGGCAGCCGCGACTGGAAGTCGTGGTGGTACGAGGCCGACGACGTCCGCTACACGGAGTTCATGGCGAAGGACAACGTCCCGTTCCACTCCGTGATGTTCCCGGCGACGCAGCTCGGCACCCGTGAGCCCTGGAAGAAGGTCGACTTCCTCAAGGCGTTCAACTGGCTGAACTACTACGGCGGGAAGTTCTCCACCTCGCAGCAGCGCGGCATCTTCACGGACGCGGCCCTGGAGCTGCTGCCGGCCGACTACTGGCGCTACTTCCTGATCGCCAACGCCCCCGAGTCGGACGACACGTCCTTCACCTGGGAGCTCTTCTCCGCCTCGGTCAACAAGGACCTGGCGGACACGCTCGGCAACTTCGTCAACCGGGTGCTGTCGTTCTCGCGGAAGCGGTTCGGCGACGACGTGCCCGCGGGCGCCGACGCCGGGGCCGCGGAGCAGAAGCTGGGCGAGGAGATCGCCGGGCTGCTGGCGGAGTACGAGGGCCACATGGAGGCGCTCCAGTTCCGCAAGGCGGCGGCCGCGCTGCGCGCCCTGTGGAGCGCGGGCAACTCCTACCTGGAGGAGAAGGCCCCCTGGCTGGAGATCAAGACCGACAAGGACGCGGCGGCGCTGACGCTGCGGACCGCGATGAACCTGATCCACCTGTACGCGATCGTCTCCGAGCCGTTCATCCCGGCGTCGGCGAAGGCGATGCGGGACGCGTTCGCGCTGGCGGACGACACCGCGGCGTGGGTCACCCCGGAGGAGGCCAGGGCGCTGTCCTCCGTCCCTGCGGGCACGGCGTTCACGGTGCCGCCGGTGCTCTTCGCGAAGATCACCGAGGAGGACCTGGAGTCGTACCGCGAGCGGTTCGGCGGCGACGACTCCGCGTAGGCAGACGCAGGCAGGCGAACGCCCCCGGGACCGGCTGGTCCCGGGGGCGTTCGCGTGGGCCGGGGTTACTTGCCCTGCGTCTTCACCTGCGGCTTGCGGATGGTGAGGTGCAGCTCCTTGAGACGCGCCTCCTCGACCTCGCTGGGGGCACCCATGAGCAGGTCCTGGGCGTTGCCGTTGAGGGGGAAGGCGATGGTCTCGCGGATGTTGGGCTCGTCGGCCAGCAGCATGACGATGCGGTCGACGCCGGGGGCGATGCCGCCGTGCGGCGGGGCGCCGAACTTGAAGGCGCGGAGCATGCCGCCGAACTCGTGCTCCACGGTCTCCTTGTCGTAGCCCGCAATCGCGAACGCCTTGTACATGACGTCCGGCTCGTGGTTACGGATCGCGCCGGACGACAGCTCGGTGCCGTTGCAGACGATGTCGTACTGCCAGGCCAGGATGTCCAGCGGGTCCTTGGTCTCCAGCGCTTCCAGGCCGCCCTGCGGCATGGAGAACGGGTTGTGCGAGAACTCGATCTTCCCGGTGTCCTCGTCCTTCTCGAACATCGGGAAGTCGACGATCCAGCAGAAGCGGAACTCGTCCTCGACGAAGTTGCCGGTGCGCTTGGCGGCCTCGACGCGGACCGCACCCATGATCTTGGAGACCTCGTCGAACTCGCCGGCGCCGAAGAACACCGCGTGGCCGGGCTCCAGGCCCAGCGCGCCGACCAGCGCCTTGACGTCGTCCTCGGTGAGGAACTTGGCGATCGGCCCGGCCAGCTCGTTGTTCTCGCCGACGCGGACCCAGGCCAGGCCCTTCGCGCCCTGCTGGACGGCGAAGTCGCCCATCTGGTCGAAGAACTTCCGCGACTGGCCCGCGGTGTCCGGCACCGCCAGGGCGCGCACGTGCTTGCCCGCGAACGCCTTGAAGCCGGAGCCCGCGAAGATCTCCGAGACGTCCACCAGCTCCAGCTCGGCGCGCAGGTCCGGCTTGTCGGAGCCGTACTTGAGCATCGACTCGCGGAACGGGATGCGCGGGAACGGCGAGGTGACCGTGCGGCCGTTGCCGAACTCGGTGAACAGCTCGGTCATCAGCGTCTCGATCGGGCCGAAGACGTCCTCCTGCTCGACGAAGCTCATCTCGACGTCGAGCTGGTAGAACTCGCCGGGCGAACGGTCCGCGCGGGCATCCTCGTCGCGGAAGCAGGGCGCGATCTGGAAGTAGCGGTCGAAGCCGGCGATCATCAGCAGCTGCTTGAACTGCTGCGGGGCCTGCGGCAGCGCGTAGAACTTGCCGGCGTGCAGGCGGGAGGGGACCAGGAAGTCGCGGGCGCCCTCGGGGGAGGTGGCCGACAGGATCGGGGTGGCCATCTCGTTGAAGCCCAGCGCGGTCATCTTGTGCCGGATGGCGGAGATGACGGCGGTGCGCAGCAGGATGTTGCGGTGCATGCGCTCGCGGCGCAGGTCGAGGAAGCGGTATTCGAGGCGCTTCTCTTCGTTGACACCGTCGTCGGCGTTGATCGTGAAGGGGATCTGGTCGGCGGCGCCGAGCACCTCGACGTCGGTGACCTCGATCTCGATCTCGCCGGTCGGCAGGTCGGGGTTGACGTTGTCCGCACCGCGGGCGCTGACCCTGCCGTCGATCCGGACGACGGACTCCTTGGTCAGCGAGCCGAGCGCCTCGTTGGCCGGGGTGCCGGGGCGGGCGACGAGCTGCACCAGACCGTAGTGGTCGCGCAGATCGATGAAGAGGATGCCGCCCAGGTCACGTCGATTGTGCAGCCAGCCGCTGAGGCGGACGTCCGTGTCGACGTCCGCGGCCCGAAGCTCGCCGCAGGTGTGGGACCGGTACCGATGCATCGCTCATCCAAGTCGTCGCGAGTCGAAGAGGGGGAGATCGCGGACGGACCGCGTGCCGCCCGCGGACGGACCGTTTCTGTCCGCGGAGGACTGCCCCAGGTTGGTGATAACCGCTCCAGGTTACCGTCCCGTGCCCCGTCGCTCGATTGGCATAGACGTGTCAGGGCGGCGGGGATACGGACGCCCTGAGCGCGGCGGGCCGCCGTGGGACGATGGTCACGTCGGCCTCGCTGGTCGGGTCTCGGCAAACCCACATAAAGTGAGGCAATGCGCACCAAGGAGCTCCTGGCCGCCATCGCGACCGGCCTGTGGCGCTGGGACGACGCGACGGGCCGGGTGAGCCTCGACGCCGAAGCGGCCCGGCTGCTGGGTCTGCCCGCGGAGCCCGTCGAACTCGGCGAGGGGGCCGTGCGCTCCCGCTTCCACCCGGTCGACTTCGCCGAGATCAACGGCGTGGTGCAGCTCGCCGTCTCCGAGCGGACCCTCGCCGAGGCCCGGCTGCGCGTCGTGGACACCGACGGCCGGGTGCTGCGGATCGTCCGCACCCGCTCCCGGCCGATGAAGGCCGACGGCGGCTTCATCCTGGTCGGCACACTCCAGGAGGTCCCGGAACCGCAGCCGGACACCGGTTCCGCCCACACCCCCATCACCGGCGACTGGCGCCGCTCGCGCGAGGCGTTCCTGCTGGACGCGGGCCGGGCGCTGGCCGAGGCGCGGTCCACCGCCGAGGTGCTGCGGGTCGCGGCCGGCCTGTCGATGCCCGGATTCACCCCGGACGGCCTCGCCGTCTTCGGCATCGAGGGCGACCGCATCTCGGTCATCGGCCACCACGGCCACAAGCACGGCGACGAGCGGCCGTTCACCGAGATGACGCTGAGCACCGATTACCCGGCGGCCGAGGTGATACGGACCGGCCGGGCGATCTACCTCCCCAACCCCGACGCGTACCTGGAGCGCTACCCCACCGCCTGGCCGCTGGCCGCCCGCTTCGACCGGGTGTCCTGGGCGTTCCTGCCGCTGATCAACGCGGGCCGGACGATCGGCGCCTGGATGGCGGGCTTCAACCACCCGGTGACCTTCACGCCGGACGAGCGGTCGGTGCTGACCACGGTCGCCCGGATGCTGGCCCAGGCGCTGGCGCGGGCGAGCGCGCAGGAATCGCAGCACGAGCTGTCCGTCGGCCTCCAGCGCAGCATGATGCCGACGGTGCAGCCGGACATCCCCGGGATGACGGTCGCCGCCCGGTACGTGCCGACCGGCGGCGGCCTGGAGGTGGGCGGCGACTGGTACGACATGATTCCGCTGCCCTCCGGCCGGATCGCGCTGGTCATCGGCGATGTCCAGGGGCACGACGTACGGGCCGCGGGCCTGATGGGCCAGCTGCGGATCGCCCTGCGTGCCTACGCGTCCGAGGGGCACCACCCCGACGCGGTGCTCTCCCGCGCCTCCCGCTTCCTGGCGGGCATCAACGAGACCGAGGGCGGCGTCCAGGGCGCCGACCCGCGCTTCGCGACCTGCCTCTACATCGAGGTCGACCCGGCGACCGGGCTGCTGGACATCGCGCGGGCCGGGCACCCCGATCCGGCGATCCGGATGAACGACGGCACGATGCTGGTGCGCCCCACATCGGGCGGG
The DNA here is from genome assembly GCF_020564935.1 of Streptomyces pinistramenti. GTDB lineage: Bacteria > Actinomycetota > Actinomycetes > Streptomycetales > Streptomycetaceae > Streptomyces > Streptomyces pinistramenti. The sequence goes on along the minus strand of NZ_JAJCXB010000084.1, from coordinate 8,607 downwards.
CTGCCGCTGGGCATCGACCCGGACACCGACTACCCCACCACCCGGCTGGTCCTGGAGCCGGGCGAGACGATGATGGTGTGCACGGACGGGCTGATCGAGACCGGCGGCCACGACCTGGAGACCGGCTGGGCGCGGCTGCGCGAGATCATCGAACGGCACGACGACGGCGCGGACGCCGAGGGCCTGGAACGGCTGGCCGACGAGTTGGTCCAGGCCGTCCACGGCCCCTCTTCGCACCACAGGACCGGGCCGCTGATAGACCGCCGCGAGGACGACATCGCGGTGCTGCTGCTGAACCGCGAGGGCGGCAGCTGCGGGGTGGGCACCGGCGGCCGGATGCCGCAGCAGCCCGTCCGGCGCACCGTGCTGACCGTCGCGCAGGCCGAGCCGGAGCGGATAGGCGAGGCACGCCGGCAGATCCGCGACGTGCTGCACGACTGGGCCGACCCGGACCAGGTGGATTCCGCGGTGCTGATGGTCTCCGAGATGGTCACCAACGTGCTGCTGCACACCGACGGGGACGCGCTGCTGATCGCCGAGATCTCCGGCGTGCGGGGCGGCCGCCGGATCCGCGTGGACGTCGCCGACGGCAGTGACGAGCTGCCGCACCGCCGCAGCCCCGGCGAGCTGGCGTCGTCGGGGCGCGGCCTGATGCTGATGGAGCTGCTGGCAGGAGCGTGGGGCGTGGATCCGCGCGGGGACGGCAAGTCGACGTGGTTCGAGATCTACGAGGACGCGGGCGCGGACGGGCCGGTGCCGGGATCGGCCGGGGCGTCGGGACCTGCGGTGTCCGGCGGGCCCGCAGGTCCTTCCGGCGGCCCGGAGGAGTCGGTGCCCGAGCCTGCGTAGTGCCGGCGCAGCTCGTGCAGCACGCCGAAGACGGCGGCGGTCAGCGGCACGGACAGCAGCATGCCGAGGATCCCCGCGACGCTGGCACCCGCCGTGATCGCCAGCATCACCGTCGCCGGGTGCATCTGGACCGTACGGCTCTGGATCATCGGCTGCAGGACGTGTCCCTCCAGCACCTGGACGGCCAGCACCACGCCGAGCACCCACAGCGCCTTCACGAAGCCGCCTTCGGCGAGCGCCACCAGGACCGCCACCGCGCCCGAGATGAACGCGCCGAGGTAGGGGATGTAGGCGCCGACGAAGACCAGTGCGCCCAGGCCGAAGGCGTTGGGCACCTGGAGGACCAGCAGGCCGACGGTGATACAGGTGGCATCGATCAGGGCGATGAGGGTGGTGCCGCGCATGAAGCCCTCGATGGCCTGGAAGCCGCGGCGGGCCATCCGCTCCAGCTGGGGCGCGGATTCGCCGGGGGCCCAGTCGTGCAGCGCGCGGAGCGCCTTGTCCGAGTCCCGCAGGAAGAAGAACGTCAGCAGCAGCGCGAGCACCGCGGCGGCGACGAACTGGCCGAGGATGCTGACGCCGGCCAGCAGCCCGGAGGCCGCGGTACCACCGAACTTGCCCAGCAGCTGCTTGGCGTTGGAGGCGAGGTCGTTGAGCGAGGTGCCCGCGGTGCCGAAGTGCTGGGAGACCTGTTTGGCCGCGTCCTTGAGCGAGGCGATGATCTGGTCGCCGGTGTCGACCAGCGCGCTGACCACGACGTAGCCGGCGCCGCCGACGACGACCAGCAGCACGGCGCAGGTCAGCCCGGCCGCGAGGGAGCGGTTCAGCTTCATCGCCACCAGCCGCCGGTACAGCGGGCCGAGCAGCGCGCTGCCCAGCAGTGCCAGCAGCACCGGCGTGACGGCCGTGCTCAGCTCGACGCACAGCCAGACCCCGACCGCGACCACACCGGCGACCAGCAGCCCGACCCCGCACCAGGCGGCGACCCGGCGGGCAGCGATCGGGAGCAGCGGCGCCTCGCCACGGGGCCGGTTCTGTTCCAGTTCATTTCGCACCCGGACAGTCCACCACGCGCGCCGGGCCGGTCGCCGACAGCGGACGGGACCGGCGCCGCGCCGTACGGCCGCAGGCCCTCCTGGCGGCCGGCTCCGGGCAGGTAAAAGGGGGCGGTGTTTCACGTGAAACACCGCCCCCTGCACCGGAGTTCGCTCCCGGCAGGCGCGCGGTCAGCTCGCGTCGGCGGGCACCGTTCCCAGCCGGCCGGCCTTGAAGTCCTCGAATGCCTGGGCCAGCTCGGCGTGGGTGTTCATCACGAACGGGCCGTAGTGCATCATCGGCTCGCGGATCGGCAGCCCGCCCAGCAGCACGACCTCGAAGTTCGGGCTGCGCGACTCCTGGGTCTCGTCCGCCCGGATCGTGAGCGCGTCACCGGAGCCGAAGACGACCGCCTGCCCCATCCGGAACGGACGTCCTTCCGCGCCCGCCGTGCCGCGCCCGGCCAGGCCGTACGCGAGGGCGTTGAAGTCGGCCCGCCAGGGGAGGGTCAGCTCGGCACCCGGGGTCACCGACACGTGCAGCATGGTGATCGGCGTGTGGGTGGCGCCGGGGCCCTCGTTGCCGTCGATGTCGCCGGCGATCAGCCGCACCAGCGCACCGCCGTCGGCCGAGGTCAGCAGCTTGACCTGGCCGCCGCCGATGTCCTGGTAGCGGGGGGCCATCATCTTGTCGCTCTTCGGCAGGTTCACCCACAGCTGGAGGCCGTGGAAGAGACCGCCGGACATGACCAGCGACTCCGGCGGCGCCTCTATGTGCAGCAGGCCGGATCCGGCCGTCATCCACTGGGTGTCGCCGTCGTTGATGACGCCGCCGCCGCCGTGCGAGTCCCGGTGCACGAAGGTGCCGTCGAGCAGGTACGTGACGGTCTCGAAGCCGCGGTGCGGGTGCCAGGGCGTGCCCTTGGGCTCTCCCGGCGCGTACTCCACCTCGCCCATCTGGTCCATCATGATGAACGGGTCGAGGTGCTTGTAGTCGATGCCGGCGAACGCCCGGCGCACCGGGAAGCCCTCGCCCTCGAAACCACTCGGCGCGGTGGAGACGGCAAGCACCGGACGGCTGTGCGCGTCGGCGGGTGCTGCCACACGCGGCAGGGTCAACGGGTTCTCTACGGTCACTGCGGGCATGACGGCCTCCTCGGTCGTTCGGATTTCAACTTAGTTGAATGCTGAACAACTCGCAAGGCATGCGGCATTCCCGCAGGTGCCACTCCAGGTCAAACGGTGTTTTTCAGCCGTACATCCGGCGCATCGCGAAGTCGACCATCTGCTCCACGGCCTTCGCGTCGAAGACCATCCGGTGGTCGCCCTCCATGTCGAGGACGAAGCCGTAGCCGGTGGGCAGCAGATCCAGCACCTCGGCGCCGGTGATGACGAAGTACTTGGACTCCTTGCCCGCGTACCGGCGCAGCTCCTTGAGCGAGGTGAACATCGGGATCACCGGCTGCTGGGTGTTGTGCAGCGCCAGGAAGCCGGGGTTGTCGCCGCGCGGGCAGTAGACCTTGGACGTGGAGAAGATGCCCTGGAAGTCCTCGGCCGACATCGAGCCGGTCGTGAAAGCGCGCACCGCGTCGGCGAGCGAGGGCGGAGACGGCTCCGGATACAGCGGCTGCTCGCCGTAGCCCCCGGAGGGCGGTTGCTGCGGCGGGGGCGGCGGCGCACCGTACTGCTGCTGCCCGACACCCGCGTTCTGGTCATAGCCGTACATGCGGCACAGCGTACTGATTCGGCGGGGGCCGCACCGGCCCGTACGGGAACTCCTGCGCGGACCCGCGCTCCGAGGGGCCCTGACGGCCCGGCGGGGGGACGCGCGTCACAGATGGACGGAAAGGGTTGCGCCTTATTACCGGTGGGTAGCATCATCGGTAGCTACTTGCTGGTATGCGTAACGAGGCCGTCCCTCACTCCCGTCCACCACTCCTCAACGAGGCGCTGCGCGCCACTCTTGCTGAACTGATACGGAGCCGTACCCATGGGCCACTACAAGTCGAATCTCCGCGACATCGAGTTCAACCTCTTCGAGGTGCTCGGCCGTGACAGCGTGTACGGCACCGGACCGTTCGCAGAGATGGACGTCGACACCGCCAAGAGCGTGCTGTCCGAGATCGCCCGGCTGTCCGAGAACGAGCTGGCCGAATCCTTCGCCGACACCGACCGCAACCCTCCGGTCTTCGACCCGGACACCAACACCGCGCCGGTACCCGACACGTTCAAGAAGAGCTACCAGGCGTACATGGACGCCGAGTGGTGGCGCCTGGGCATCCCGGAGGAGATCGGCGGCACCACCGCGCCGCGCTCCCTGCTGTGGGCCTTCGCCGAGACGATCCTGGGCGCCAACCCGGCGATCTGGATGTACGCGTCAGGACCCGCCTTCGCCGGCGTCCTCCACGACGAGGGCACCGAGGAACAGCAGCGCATCGCCCAGCTGATGGTGGACAAGCAGTGGGGCTCCACGATGGTGCTCACCGAGCCGGACGCCGGTTCGGACGTCGGCGCCGGCCGCACCAAGGCCGTCCAGCAGGAGGACGGCACCTGGCACATCGAGGGTGTCAAGCGCTTCATCACCTCCGGTGAGCACGACATGTCCGAGAACATCGTGCACTTCGTCCTCGCCCGCCCCGAAGGTGCAGGACCCGGCACCAAGGGCCTGTCGCTCTTCATCGTGCCGAAGTACGACTTCGACTGGGAGAGCGGCGAGCTGGGCGAGCGCAACGGCGCCTACGCGACCAACGTCGAGCACAAGATGGGCCTCAAGGCGTCCAACACCTGCGAGATGACGTTCGGCGCGAACCGCCCCGCCAAGGGCTGGCTGCTCGGCGAGAAGCACGACGGCATCCGTCAGATGTTCAAGATCATCGAGTTCGCCCGCATGATGGTCGGCACGAAGGCCATCGCCACCCTCTCCACCGGCTACCTCAACGCGCTGGAGTACGCCAAGGAGCGCGTGCAGGGCCCGGACCTGGCGGCCTTCACCGACAAGACCGCGCCGCGCGTCACCATCACCCACCACCCCGACGTGCGCCGCTCGCTGATGACGCAGAAGGCGTACGCCGAGGGCATGCGCGCGCTGGTGCTCTACACCGCGACGGTCCAGGACGAGATCCTCGTCAAGGAGGCCGCGGGCGAGGACGCGAGCGCCGCCACCCGCCTGAACGACCTGCTGCTGCCGATCGTCAAGGGCTACGGCTCGGAGAAGTCCTACGAGCAGCTGGCGCAGTCGCTGCAGACCTTCGGCGGCTCCGGGTACCTCCAGGAGTACCCGATCGAGCAGTACATCCGGGACGCCAAGATCGACACCCTCTACGAGGGCACCACCGCGATCCAGGGCCAGGACTTCTTCTTCCGGAAGATCGTCCGCGACCAGGGCCAGGCGCTGACCGTGCTGTCCGAGGAGATCAAGACGTTCCTCGCAAACGGCACCGGCGGCGCGGAGCTGGAGCAGGCCCGTGGCGAGCTGGCGAAGGCGGCGGCCGACCTGGAGGCGATCGTCGGTGCGATGCTGACCGACCTCGCGGCGACCGAGAAGGACGTCAAGTCCATCTACAAGGTGGGCCTGAACACCACCCGGCTGCTGCTGGCGTCCGGCGACGTCGTCATCGGCTACCTCCTGCTCAAGGGCGCGGCGGTGGCCGCGGAGAAGCTGGCCGGCGCCCCGGCGAAGGACAAGCAGTTCTACACCGGCAAGATCGCGGCGGCGAAGTTCTTCGCGCACAACGTCCTGCCGGGTGTCTCGGTGCAGCGCGGCCTGGCCGAGGCCGTCGACCAGTCGCTGATGGAGCTGGACGAGGCCGCGTTCTGAGATGACGCGGCCGGCCCGACCGGCGCGCGTCCGCCCAGTGCGGCGTCCACATCTGCCGTGCCCGCCTCCCTTCCCCCGGGGCGGCGGGCACGGCCGTGTCCGGGCCGCTCCGCCGTCCCCCGGGCGCATTCATGGCGATTGCACGCATCCTGGCCGGAAGAGAGCGGAAGGGAGCGGAGTCACCCCGCACGCAGGCGGGGTTCGGGGGGCCCGGCTCCTTATGCTGATTCCATGACCAACTCCGCCCGCTTCGATCGCGGCCACACCGACGACCTGATGTCCTTCCTCGCCGCAAGTCCGTCCCCGTACCACGCGGTGGCGAACGCCGCGGCGCGGCTGGAGAAGGCCGGCTTCCGGCAGGTGGCGGAGACGGACGCGTGGGACGGCGCGAGCGGCGGCACGTACGTGCTGCGGGGTGGCGCGATCATCGCCTGGTACGTCCCGGAGGGGGCGGGCCCGGCGACGCCGTACCGGATCGTGGGGGCGCACACCGACTCCCCCAATCTGCGGGTCAAGCCGGTCCCCGACACCGGCGCGAACGGCTGGCGGCAGATCGCCGTCGAGGTCTACGGCGGCACCCTGCTCAACACCTGGCTCGACCGCGACCTCGGCCTCAGCGGCCGGGTGACCCTCCGGGACGGCAGCCACCGCCTGGTGAACATCGACCGGGCGCTGCTCCGGGTGCCGCAGCTCGCCGTGCACCTCGACCGCTCGGTCAACACCGACGGTCTGAAACTGGACAAACAGCGCCACATGACGCCGATTTGGGGCCTGGGCCAGGTCGCGGAGGGCGACCTGATCGCCTTCGTGGAGGAGGAGGCCGGCGTCTCCCCCGGGGACGTACGGGGCTGGGACCTGATGGTGCACAGCGTCGAGCCGCCCGCCTACCTGGGACGCGAGGGCGAACTCCTCGCCGGGCCGCGGATGGACAACCTCCTTTCCGTGCACGCCGGTACGGCCGCGCTCATCGCGGCGGCCACCGCGGGCGGCGAGCTGACGGCCATTCCGGTCCTGGCCGCCTTCGACCACGAGGAGAACGGCAGCCAGTCGGACACCGGTGCCGACGGCCCGTTGCTCGGCACGGTCCTGGAGCGTTCGGTCTTCGCCCGCGGCGGCTCGTACGAGGACCGGGCGCGGGCGCTGGCGGGTACGCTCTGCCTGTCGTCCGACACCGGGCACGCCGTACACCCCAACTACAGTGAGCGGCACGATCCCGGGCACCACCCGATGCCCAACGGCGGCCCGATCCTGAAGGTGAACGTCAACCAGCGATATGCCACCGACGGCAGCGGGCGTGCGGTCTTCGCCGACGCCTGCGAGCGGGCCGGTGTTCCCTGGCAGGCGTTCGTCTCGCACAACGCGATGCCGTGCGGCACGACGATCGGGCCGATCACCGCGGCCCGGCACGGCATCAGCACCGTCGACATCGGTGTCGCCATCCTCTCCATGCACTCGGCACGCGAACTGTGCGGCGCCGACGACCCGTATCTGCTGGCGAACGCCCTGACGGCCTTCCTGGAGGGCTGAGTTGGACTTCTCACTGCTGGGCCCGATCGCCGTCACGTCCGGCTCCGGGCAGCTGTCGCTCGGGCCCGCGAAACGGCGCAGTGTGCTGGCGCTGCTGCTGTTGCAGCCCAACACCACCGTCCCCCTGGAACAGCTCATCGACTCCCTGTGGGAGGACGAGCCGCCCGAACACGCCCGTACGGTCGTCCAGGGCCATGTCTCACGGCTGCGCGCGACGCTCGCCGAAGGCGGCGCCGACGCGTACGGCATCGAGCTGGCCACCCACGGATCGGCCTATCTCCTGCGGCTGCCCGAGGAGTTGATCGATGCCCACAGGTTCGGTGAACTCGTCGCACTGGCGCGGCCCGAGGCGGCGCCGGCCGACGCCGTGCCGCTGCTGCGCGAGGCGCTGGGGCTGTGGCGCGGCCCGGCGCTGACCGGCACCGTCACCAGCCCGCCGTTCGCCGCCGCGGCCCACGCCCTGGAAGAGCGCCGGCTGACCGCGGTCGAGGCGCTGGGCCGCGCCCACGGCACGCTCGGCGAGCACGAACAGGCCGCGGCCGTCCTCTACTCCGCCGCCGTCAACCACCCGCTGCGGGAAGGGCTGATCGCCGGCCTGATGCGGGCACTGTTCCGTACCGGACGGCAGTCCGACGCGCTGGAGTGGTTCCACCGCACCCGGCGGCTGCTCAACGAAGAGCTGGGCGTCGACCCCGGCGAGCGGCTGCGCAGTGCGTACGAGGAGATCCTGCGGGCCGAGGCGGCCGACCGGCGAGGGGCGGGCTCCGCCACCGGCCGCACGCCGCAGCGCAGCGCCGGTGACAGCGCGGGAGCGGCGGCGGCCGGCGGGGAGCAGGTGCCCGCGCAGGGCGGCGCGGCCGGCTCCGGCGCGCGGGGCGGACCGGGGCGCGCCCCGTCCGCGCCCCGGCTGCTGCCCAGGCCGCCGGCCCGCTTCCTGGGCCGCCAGGACCAACTCGCCGCGCTGACCGACGCCTTGACGGACCGCACGACGGGCGAGAGTCCGCTCGCGGTGGTCGCGGGCCCGGCCGGCGTCGGCAAGACCGCCTGCGCCGTGCAGTGGGCGCACCAGTACGCGGCAGCCTTCCCCGACGGGCAGCTCTTCGCCGATCTGCGCGGCTTCGGGGAGGGCGACGAGGCGGCGCCCGCCGAGATCCTGCGGGACTTCCTGCTGGCGCTCGGCACGCCCCCGGAGCGGGTGCCGACCTCGGCGCAGGCCGCGTCCGCACTGTTCCGCTCCCTGGTCGCCGAGCGCAGGCTGCTCGTCGTCCTGGACCACGCCCGCAGCTCGGCGCAGGTCAGGCCGCTGCTGCCGGGCGGCCTGGCCTGCGCCACGGTCGTCACCAGCCGCAGCCGGCTGGACGGCCTGGTCGCCACCGACTG
>NZ_JAJCXB010000083.1 GCF_020564935.1 Streptomyces pinistramenti | reverse complement strand
CGGGCGAGGAGGCCGGCGCCGGGCGCTGGCTGTGCGGGGAGACCGAGAAGCGGAGGTATCCGCACGCCGCGCCGCTGCCGGGGCTGCTGGCCGCGGGCCGCCGCCATCTCCAGGACCGGCCGGCCGCCCGGCCCGCCCCGGGACCCGCCGCTGCACCGGCGTCGGGGCCCACTCCTCGCCGCCGCTGAACCGGCGTCGGGGCCCGGCCCGCACATCCGCCGGTGGCCCGCAACCGCCGGGCGCCACCGTCCGCCGGGTCATTGACCGGAAAAAGCTTTCGGGTTATCCGTTTGTCCTTGGAAGTTTCCGCCACTTCGCCGGGGCAGCCCTCCGGAAGGAGCGCACATGCACTCCAGACGTACCGTCCTGTCCACCGCCGCAGCGGCGGCCGCCGCCTGCGCCGCAGCCGGTCCCGCACAGGCCGCGGAGCACGTCGCCGGCCGCCCGCAGCCCTCCCCGGAGGGCGGCCCCACCGCGGCGGCGCGGGACCGGCTGCGGCGCCTCATCTCCCGCATGACACCGGAGGAGAAGGCCGGTCAGCTCTTCGTGATGCGGGTCTACGGGCACTCCGCGACCGACCCCGACCCGGCCGACGCCTCGGCCAACCGCAAGGAGATCGGCGTCGCCAACGCCGCGGAGCTGATCGCCAGGTACCACGTCGGCGGCATCATCTACTTCACCTGGACGCACAACACCCGCGATCCGCACCAGATCGCCGAGCTGTCCAACGGCATCCAGCGGGCCGGTGCCGCCCAGCGCGTGCCGGTACCGCTGCTGATCTCCACGGACCAGGAGCACGGCGCCGTCGCGCGGATCGGTGCGCCTGCCACCCTCCTGCCCGGCGCGATGGCCCTCGGTGCCTCCGGGGCGCGCGACGACACCTGGACGGCCGCCCGGATCAGCGGCGCCGAGCTGTACGCGATGGGGATCCGGCAGGACTACGCGCCGGACGCGGACGTCAACGTCAACCCGGCCAATCCGGTCATCGGCGTCCGTTCCTTCGGCGCCGATCCGCAGGCCGTGGCAAGGAGGGTGGCCGCCGCGGTGCGCGGCTACCAGGACGCCGGGGTCGCGGCCTGCGCCAAGCACTTCCCCGGGCACGGCGACACCGATACCGACAGCCATGTCGGGCTGCCGTACATCCACCACACCGCCGAGGAGTGGGAGCGGCTCGACGCCCCGCCGTTCCGGGCCGCCATCGCCGCCGGCATCGACTCGATCATGACGGCGCACATCGTCGTCCCGGCCTTCGACCCGTCCGAAGACCCGGCCACCCTCTCGCACCCCATCCTCACCGGCATCCTGCGCGAACGCCTGGGCTACGACGGCGTGGTGGTGACCGACGCGCTCGGCATGCAGGGCGTGCGGGAGAAGTACGGCGACGACCGGGTGCCGGTCCTCGCCCTCAAGGCGGGTGTCGACCAGCTGCTCAACCCGCCGGACCTCGCCGTCGCGCACGCCGCCGTCGTGCGGGCCATGAAGGACGGCGAGCTGGCCGAGGACGACATCGACTCCAAGCTGCTGCGCATCCTGCTGCTCAAGGAGCGCCGCGGCCTGTTCGCCGACCCGTACACCTCGCGGCGGGCGGTCGACCGGGTGGTCGGCATCCGCCGGCACCTGGACACCGCGGACCGGATCGCGGACCGCACCACCACGCTGCTGCGCAACGACGGCGGGCTGCTGCCGCTCTCCCGCCGCCGCGAGCGGCGGGTGCTGGTGGCCGGGGTGGACGCCGCCGCGCCGACCGGCACCGGCGGGCCGCCCACCGAGGTCCTGGCGCGGGAGCTGACCGGCCTCGGCTTCACCGCGACCGCGCTGCCCACGGGCCCGACGCCGTCCCAGGAGCTGATCGACCGGGCGGTGGCGGCACTGGACGGGCAGGACGCCGCGGTGGTGGCCACGTACGACGTCACTGCGCGCTCCCCGCAACGCGCCCTGGTCGACGCACTGCTGGCGACCGGGAAGCCGGTGGTGCAGCTGGCGATCCGCGGCCCGTACGACATCGCGCAGCTGGACGGGGTCCGTGCGGGGCTCGCGAGCTACTGCTGGACGGACGTCGAACTGCGGGCCGCCGCCCGGGTGATCGCCGGACGACGGGATCCGGAGGGGCGGCTTCCGGCGCCGGTGATGCGGGCCGACGACCCGGGCACCGCGCTCTATCCGATCGGCCACGGCCTGACGTACTGACCCCGGCACGACACCACGGCGCGCCCCTCGCCCGGGGCGCGCCGTTCCTGCGTCAGCGGATCACGGGCGCAGCGCCGGCGTCCGGACGGTCTCGCGCCGGTCCAGCTTCTTGTCGTACGGCGCCTGCGGCGTCGCCCCGGCGGCCCCGACGCCTGCCCAGCCGAGGAGTGCCGCGGTGGCCTTCGTCCGGTCGGCGTCCTTGAGCTTGCTGATGTCCGAGCCGTGGTTGCCGCCGGGCACCGTGAAGACGTACGCGTCCTTCGCACCCTTGCCGGGCTCGAAGTGTTCCGAACTCCACGGGTCGTACTGGCCGTTGACGAACATCATCCGCTGCGCGTGGTGGCGCACCCAGCGGTCGATGTCCGGCATCGCGCGCTTGTCGAAGCGCATCGGGATGTCGCGCGGCACGAAGGTGCGGGAGTTGTTGATGCCCGGGTACTTGAGCAGGCCCTTCAGATGCGGGTAGCGGTATCCGGGCTCGCCCATCTGGGTTCCGGCCTGGTAGTAGTACGGCGTGTACGACTCCACGCCCTGGTCGGTGTAGCTCGCGAAGCCGCCGACCTCGTCCATCCACGTCCACAGGGCGTCGGTGGAGACGCCGGGCTTCGGCACGTCGGCGCAGGCGGTGGCGGCCGGCTGGTACTGCCAGAAGCCGAACTCCAGGTCGGTGACCATGACTTCGTAGGCGCGGTCCACGGTGCCGAAGAGGCCGAAGGTGCGCTTCTCCTTGGCCGCCCACTGCGCGAACCGGCCGTCCATCTCGCCGCGCCGCTTCAGCGCCTCGCGGGTGACGGCGTGCAGGGCGTTTCGGCATTCGGCGGTCCCGACGGTCCGGAAGAACCGGTCGTACGCGGAGTCCTCGTCGTTGTTGACGTCGTTGGGCGCGACGTAGGCGACGGTGCCGTTCATGTCCTGTGGGTGGAAGCGGCGGTAGTACGTCGCCGTCATGCCGCCCTTGCTGCCGCCGGTGGCTATCCAGTTCTTGCGGTAGATGCGGTGCAGCGCCTGGAAGATGCGGTGCTGGTCGTCGGCGGCCTGCCGGATGGTCAGCTTCCGCCAGTCCGCCGGCTGCGGCCTCGACGGGGTGAAGTAGCGGTATTCCAGGGAGACCTGGTTACCGTCGATGAGCCGCGTCGGCTCGCTGCGGGACGGCGTGGTGCTGACGTTGTAGCCCGAGGTGAAGAAGACGGTCGGGCGGTCGACCGACTTGTGGAGCAGGGTCAGGCGCTGCTGGAAGGTCCCCTTGGAGGGATGGCGGTGGTCGACCGGCTGCGTGTAGTTCAGGACGAAGTAGCGGTACCCGTCGACCGGCTTCTCCGACACGACGCTCATGCCGGGTATCGCGCGTATTTGATCCTCGATGTCCGCGGACGCCGGTGCGGAGGTGGCGGCCGCGGTGGACGGCGTCCCGGCGGCGGTGGCCGCTCCTGCCGTGGTGGTTCCCGCGCCTGCCGTGCCGATGAGCACGGCGAGCGACAACAGCCCTCTGAGCGTTCTTCGCATACACACTCCCCTGGAGTCACAAAGGTCGCGCCGAACCTACCGGCGCCCTCCCCCGCCCACCAGGCCCACCGGTCCTCTTGAGGGTGGGATCCGCCACGCGGAAGCGGCCGCGGCCGGACCGCATGAGCGGCCGCCCGGCTGTGTGCCCGGCGGCCGTCCGGCGAGCCCGGTGTGCCGCTGACCCGCGGCGCCTCACACCGTGGCCGGCTCCTCCTCGCCCGTGAAGCTGCGCCACAGGGCGGCGTAGCGGCCGCCGCGGGCGAGGAGTTCGGTGTGCGTGCCGTCCTCGGCGACCTTGCCCTGGTCCATCACCACGACCCGGTCGGCGCGGGCCGCGGTGGTCAGGCGGTGCGCGACGACCAGGGTCGTCCGGCGGCCCACGAGACGGTCGGTGGCCTGGTTGACGACGGCTTCGGAGGCGAGGTCGAGGGCGGCGGTGGCCTCGTCCAGCAACAGCACGTCCGGGTCGACCAGTTCGGCGCGGGCCAGCGCGAGCAGCTGGCGCTGGCCCGCGGAGAGGTTGCGGCCGCGCTCGGCGACTTCGTGGAGGTAGCCGCCGTCCAGGGTGGCGACCATCGCGTGCGCACCCACCGCCCGCGCCGCGGCCTCGACCTCGGCGTCGGTGGCGTCCGGCCGGCCGTAGGCGATGGCGTCGCGGACCGTGCCGGCGAAGAGGTAGGACTCCTGGGGGACGACGCCGAGGCGGTGGCGGTAGCCGGTCAGGTCCAGCTCGCGCAGATCGGTGCCGTCGGCACGGACCGCGCCCGACGTCGGGTCGTAGAACCGGGCGACCAGCTTGACCAGGGTGGACTTGCCTGCGCCGGTCTCCCCCACGAAGGCGACCGTCTGGCCCGCGGGGATGACCAGATCGATGCCGGACAGGGCCTGTTCGGCCGCCTCGCCCTGGTTGCCGTAGTGGAAGTGGACGTTGTCGAAGGTGATCTCGCCGCGCAGGGCCGGCACGGCGCGCGGTCGCTCGGATGCCGGGGTGGTGGTCGGCTCACGCAGCAGTTCCTGGATACGCCCGAGCGACACGGACGCCTGCTGGTAGCCGTCGAAGACCTGGGAGAGCTGCTGCACCGGGGAGAAGAACAGGTCGATGTAGAGCAGGTACGCGACCAGCGCGCCCGCGCTGAGCGTGCCGGCGCCGACCCGCCCCGCCCCCACGATCAGCACCAGGGCGGCGGCGACGGACGACAGCAGCTGCACGAACGGGAAGTAGAGCGATATCAGGAACTGGCCGCGGACCCGCGCCTGCCGGTAGGCGTGGCTGCGGTCGGCGAACCGGGCGGCGCCCAGCCCCTCGCGGCGGAACGCCTGCACGATGCGCAGCCCCGCGACGCTCTCCTGGAGGTCGCCGTTGACGACGCTGATCCGCTCGCGGGCCAGCTCGTACGCCTTGACGCTCTGCTTGCGGAAGAAGTACGTGCCGATGATCAGCGGCGGCAGCGTGGCGAAGACGACCAGCGCCAGCTGCACGTCGATGACCAGCAGCGCGACGAGGATGCCGAAGAAGGTGAGCAGCGAGACGACGGCGGTGACCAGGCCGGTCTGGAGGAACGTCGACAGGGCGTCCACGTCCGTGGTCATCCGCGTCATGATCTTGCCGGTCAGCTCGCGCTCGTAGTAGTCGAGGCCGAGGCGCTGAAGCTGCGCGAAGATCTTGACACGCAGCGAGTACAGGACCCGCTCGCCGGTGCGTCCCGTCATCCTGTTGGAGCCGATCTGCGCGGCCCACTGGGCGAGGACGACGACGAGGGCGATGACCGCCGCGGTCCACACCCCGGCCAGCACTCCGCGGCGTACGCCCTCGTCGATGCCCTGCCGGATCAGGATCGGGACGAGGAGGCCGCCCAGGGCGTCCACGGCCACCAGTGCCAGGGCGATGCCGAGCGGCCGGCCGAAGCCGTGCAGCAGGCGCCGCAGCCCGTAGGAGCGCTCGGAGCTCGCGGCCCGCTGCTCGTCTATGTCCGGGGTGTCGGTGGCCGGCGGGAGGGCGGCGACCTGGGCGAGCAGCTCGGGGGTGGCGGGCATCCCGGCCATCGCGGCGCCCATGCCGGGGCCTGCGGCCGCGGCGGCCTGCGCCGTGCCCGCGGCGACCGCCGCGGCCTCTTCGTCGGGGCGGACCCACAGCTCGGGGGTGATCCCCGCCGCGGCCTCGGCGCGCGCCCCGCCGGGGTCGGTACGGGGGGCGTCGGGGTCGGTGTACGGGGCGGGCTCGGGGGTGTCGGGGCCGAGGGTGAGGAGACCGGCCGCCGCGTACTCGCCGCCGAACGCCCCGGACACCGCCTCGCCCGCCGGGTCGTGGGCGACGCCGCCCAGCTCGTCCGGATCGGTCAGCAGCCTGCGGTAGAGCGCACAGCGGCCGGCCAGCTCCGCCTGGGTGCCGACGTCGACCAGCCGGCCGCCGTCCAGGACGGCGACCCGGTCGGCGAGCGCCAGGGTGGACGCACGGTGCGCGATGAGCAGGGTCGTACGGCCGGCCATCACGCCGCGCAGCGCCTCGTGGATCTCGTGCTCGACGCGGGCGTCGACCGCCGACGTCGCGTCGTCCAGGACCAGCAGCCGGGGGTCGGTGAGGATCGCGCGGGCCAGGGCGACGCGCTGGCGCTGGCCGCCGGAGAGCGTCATGCCCTGCTCGCCGACCTTGGTGTCGTACCCCTCGGGCAGCTCGCTGATGAAGCCGTCGGCCTGGGCGGCGCGGGCGGCGGTGCGGATCTGCTCGTCGGTGGCCTCGGGGTGGCCGTAGGCGATGTTGTCGCGCACCGAGTCGGAGAACAGGAAGCTGCTCTCGGGGACCAGGCCGATGACGGCGCGCAGCGATTCCAGGGACAGGTCGCGTACGTCGTGGCCGCCGACCAGCACCCGGCCGGCGGAGACGTCGTAGAAGCGGGGCAGCAGCAGCGAGACGGTGGACTTGCCGCTGCCGGAGCTGCCGACGACGGCCACGGTCTCACCGGGGGCGATGCGCAACGAGAAACCGTCCAGAACGGGCCGGGCGGAGGCGTTCCGCTGCCCGTCCGCTCCGGTCTCCTCCCCGGCCTGCTGGGTACCGGGCGCCTCACCGTCGGGCTGCGCCCAGTCGTCGGCCGCCGGGCCGTATCGGAAGGTCACCGCGTCGAATTCGACGCCGGCCGGGGCGTCGGCGGGGAGCGCGTGCGCGTCCGCCCGCTCCACGATCACCGGCTCGGTGTCGATCAGTTCGTAGACCCGCTCGACGCCGGCCCGTGCCTGCTGGCCGATGGTGAGCATCATGGCCAGCATCCGGACCGGGCCGACCAGCTGGGCGAGGTAGGTGGAGAAGGCGACGAAGGTACCGAGGGTGACCTGCCCCTGGGTGGCCATCCAGCCGCCCAGGGCGAGCATCGCAACCTGGCCGAGAGCCGGGACGGCCTGCAGGGCGGGGGTGTAGACGGAGTTGAGGCGTACGGTGCGCAGCCGCCCGGCGAACAGCCTGCGGCTGACCTCCTTGAGCTTGCCGGTCTCCTGCTCTTCCTGGCCGAAGCCCTTGACGACCCGGACGCCGGAGACCGCGCCGTCCACGACTCCGGCCACCGCGGCGGCCTGGCCCTGCGCGTACCAGGTGGCGGGGAAGAGCCGGTCGCGGCTGCGCTTGGCGATGAACCACAGGGCCGGGGCGACCGCCAGCGCGACGACGGTGAGCAGCGGGGAGAGGATCACCATGACGACCAGGGAGACCACGAACAGCAGAATGTTCCCGATCATCATGGGCGTCATGAACAGCAGCCCCTGGATGAGCTGCAGGTCGCTGGTGGCGCGGCCGATGACCTGGCCGGTGCTCAGCTCGTCCTGTCGCCGGCCGTCCAGCCGGGCGATCGAGCCGAACATCCGGGTGCGCAGGCTGTGCTGGACGTCGAGGGCGAGCCGGCCGCCGTAGTAGCGGCGTACGTAGGTGAGGGCGTAGACGACGACGGCGGCGACGATCATGAGCGTGGCCCAGGGGGCGAGCGGACGGTGGTGGCTGACGACCACGTCGTCGATGATCAGCTTCGGTATGAGCGGGACGAGCGCCATCACGGCCATACCGCCGAGCGAGGAGCCGAGCGCCAGCAGCACGTCCCTGCGGTAGTGCAGGCAGTCGCGGAGCAACCGCCGTGCCCAGCCCTGTCGTGCCGTATCCGTGCCCGTCACCCGATGCCTCCCGCGCCTCGACCCTTGATCGAAGACTCCAACACCGCGGCGTGTGGTTTTCATCCCGTCGTAACAATTCGCGGGGCCGAATGGGGGTGGCGTCAGGGCCGTATCGGGGCCGCGTCCGGGGTGGCGTCAGGGGTGGTGGTGCCGGGTCCGGTCGGCGGCCGCCGGGCGGCACCCCTTGCCCGGCCTCAGGGGCGGATGCGGGCGATCTCCGGGACATCCCTGACGAGGCGGGAGCCTGCGGCCGTCACGCTGAGTGACATGACCTCACAGACCTGCTGCCGCCTCGCGGTGGCACTCGCCGGAGCAGCCGCCGTCGTGCGGCTCACAGGAACGCCCGCGCCCGCCGCCGGGGCCCCGCGCTGCACGACAACCGTCTCCCCTCCTTTGCGCGAGTGCGAGCGGCCCGCTGCCGGCGGCGCCGAGCGGAGGGCGGGGCACCCGGGAGGTCCGCCTGACAGCGGGGCGGGCAACGGCCGGGGGCGGCCGGGGCTGTGGACGCCCCGGCCGCCCCCGCCACCGCACTCCCGGCAGCGACGCAGATCAGCGCCCGCTTCCGGTGGCCTTGTCGACCGTCAGCTCCGAGATACCCGGATGCTTCTTCGGAGTGCCGTCGGCCGCCTGCGTCTCGTCGCCGTGGACCACGACGCGTACGTAGCGGGCCGGCGTCCGGCCGGCGTAGCCCGTGCCGGTCCAGTGCCTGCCGTCCCGCGAGACCTGCACGACGTAGGACTTCGGCGCGGTCGTGTTCCAGTGCGGGGTGACCTGGCCGACGCTGGTGATGCGGCCGAGGTCGACGGTGAGCGTGCCGGTGGCCGCGTCGGGCACCCAGGCGGTGGCCGTGTTGCCGTCCACCGCGGCGGCCGCGTACATGCCCGGCTCCTCGGAGGTGGCCTTCGCCGGGGTGCAGCGGGCGGCGTTGGAGGTCGGCGTCAGGTCCGGGCGGCGGGTCTTGAGCACGACCGGCATGCTCGCACTCACCACCCTGTCGCCCTCCGGCGCCTCGATCCGCATCGGCTCACCTGCCGTGAGACGCACGGTTGTGTGGTGCGCGCCGATCGCCACGTCGTACGTCCGGCCCTGCCAGCGCAGACCGCGCAGGGTGACGCCTTCGGACAGCTGCGGCGGCAGCATCGGGTCGAGATGCACGCTGTCCTCGCGCAGCCGCAGGCCCGTCAGGCCGTGGGTGAAGGTCTGGAGGAAGCCGCCCTTGCCGGTGAGGAAGTCCTGGGCCGGCTTCCCGGCGTGCGGGTCCTCGGCGCCCGCCTTGTCGCCCCGCGCCTCGGAGAACTGCGCGAAGGGGCCGCGCACGAACGGCTTGATGGAGCGGAGAAGATAGGTGTAGGCGGAGCAGCCGGGCTCGCCGATGCCGGCCGCGTCGATGGAGTGCACCGAGTCGGTCATGGCCGGGCCGTCGGGGTCGGTGTGGGCGGCGTAGTGGTCGAGGGTGGCGGCCGCCTGCTCCTGGGTCATCGGCCACTCCAGGGGGTACATCAGCAGCACGGTGTCGGCCTGCTTGATGGTGGTGCCCCGGTAGCCGTCGTACTGCTGGAAGACCTTGTTCTTGGCGTCGTAGGGGATGCGGAGCTTGTCGGCGATGGTCTTCCAGGACGCGGGGGCGCGCGCGCCGAGGATTTCGGCGACACGGGTGGCGTGCCGCAGCGCGGTGGCGGCGCCGGCGTTGGTGAAGACGCCGTCGTCCACACCGTTGCTGTACTCATCGGGCCCGGCGACGTTCTTGACGGAGTAGCTGCCGTCGGCGTTGCGGGTGGCCCGGGAGGCCCAGAACTCGGCAATGCCCTTGAGCACCGGCCAGCCGCGCGACTTCAGCCAGGCGGTGTCCTTGGTGGCGAGGTAGTACTGCCAGGTGGCGAGGGAGATGTCGCCCATCAGATGGTTCTGGGTCCTGCAGTGCGGCGGATCCCAGCTGTGGCACTCGTTCCACAGGTCGCCCTTGCTGCCGCTGGTCCAGGCGTAGAACAGCCCGTCGTAGCCGAGCTTCGCGGCGTTGGTGCGGGCACCGGCGCGGGTCTTGTAGCGGTAGTCGACGATCGACCTGGCGAGCGCGGGGTGGCTCGCCAGCAGCCCCGGATACATCCAGGTCTCGGCGTCCCAGAAGACCTCACCGGCGTAGTTGTCGCTGGTCAGCCCGGTCGGGCCGATGCTGTTGCGGCTGCCCGCGCGGGTGCTGGACAGCAGCCCGTACTGCGCCGAGCGCACCCACGACTGGAGGTCGGGCCGCCCGTTGACCTCGATGTCGCTGCGCCACAGCTTCTGCCAGGCGGCGGTGTGCCGGGCGAAGAGGGTGTCCCAGCCGCGTCCCGCGGCCCGCCGGGAGGCGGCGTCCGCGGCGGCCCGCGGGGTGTGGGAGGTGAGCGCGGTGTCCACGCCGACGTACTTGGTCAGCCCGTACGAGCGGCCGCTGCGGACGGAGAAGGTCACCTGCTGCCGGCTTGTCAGGCCGGACGCCCGCTTCGGCTGCCGGGCGGGGCGGGTGTGCACCCCGTGTCCCGGGCGCAAGGTCGAGGCGACGGCGCCCTCGGTCTTCGTGCCGTCGGTGCGGAAGGCGACGTCCATGGTGCCGTCGCCGGACGCGCCGGATGACGGGGTGACCGCGGCCTTCATCCGACGGGCGCCGCGTCCGTCGAGGGTGTCGGTGACCGTGGCCGTGCCGCTCCAGTGCGGCGTCATCCGCAGTCGTACGGCGCCGGTGTGCGCGTCGGTGCGGTCGGCGAGGACGTCGTAGACCAGGTCGGTGGCGCGTCCGTCGGCGGCGGTCCAGGTCAGGGAGGTGCGGACGAATCCGCAGCGCAGGTGGAGCGCCTGGCGGTAGTGGGAGATCCGTCCGGGGGCGGTCGCCGAGGAGAAGGTCTCGGCGTGCGGGCCACCGGTGGCGATGTCGAGGGTGGTCCAGGTGGGTATCGCCGCGATGGCCTGCCGGCCTTCGACGTTCTTGGGGCCCTTGGCATAGAGCCCCGAGACGAACGAGCCGTCGTACTCCGGGGTCTTCAGCGGCCAGCCGGTCTCACCGCCGGGTGCGGCGTAGCCGGTGCCGTTGGGCGGAATCCGCTGGCCGAGGTAGCCGTTGCCGACGAAGGCGTGGTGGCTGTCGTCGGGGTCGATCCGGGTGGAAGTCGCCGTCCAGCCGCCGCCCTTGGTGCACGGTTCGTTCGATGCGGCCGGTGGTTGCGGGGCACTTCCCGGCGCCGGCGCGGCCTGCGCCGATGCGGGGAACAGGGCGCCGACCAGCACGCCTGCGAGGAGCGGGGCGACCAGCCGGTGCGGCCGGGGGTTCCGGCGGCGGGCGGGCCGGTCGTCGGGGTGCTGGGCCGGCGGGTCCGCCGGGTGGTGTGCCGAGTGATTCATCGCTCTCCGTCGTCCGTACGCGGCCCGCACCGCGGCTCCCCCGGCACGGACTTGGTCTGGGACCTCGTGGTGGCGCCGCGAGGTCAGGGCGAGATGTCAGGGCGAGATTAGGCCGGATCAGCGCCGGACGCAGCGGCTCCGGCATTCCTGGGGGCTCCGATTGCCAACAGGGCCATCCATACGGCAAACTTTTAGACTGACCAGTCAGAACAAAGGAGGGGCAGTGGACACCACCCGTCAGGGGGCGGCGGTCATCGCCAGGGGAATCGGAGTCGAGGGCCCACGCGGATGGGCCTTCAGAGGTGTCGACATCTCTGCGGAACCGGGCGAACTGATCGCCGTACAGGGCCCTTCGGGCTCCGGCCGCACCTGCCTCCTGCTCGCACTCACCGGGCGGATGCGGATCACCGAAGGCCACGCCACGGTCGCCGGCTTCCCGCTGCCGAAGCGGATGGGCGCGGTGCGCAGCCGCACCGCCATCGCCCACGTGCCCGGTGTCGCCGACCTCGAACCGGCCCTCACCGTCGCCGAACACCTCAAGGAAGCCGCCCTGTTGGGCCGCCGCCTCAAGGGCTCGCCCGTCGCACTCCCCTGGAGCCGCGGTCACAAGGAAGCCCGGCGGGCCCGGATCGAGGCCGCGCTGACGCTCGCGGGGCTCGACCCCGAGACCCTGCCCAAGGGGCTGCGCACCGCCGTCCGCGACCTCGAACGGATCGAAGCGCTGCGACTGTCCGTCGCGCTCGGCGTGCTGCACGACCCGCATCTGCTCGCCGTCGACGATGTCGACCTCAAGCTCTCCGCGGCCGAACGCGACCTGGCCTGGCAGCTGTTGCGGGACCTCGCGCTGGCCGGCATCACCGTCGTGGCCGCAGGCAGCGACGCACCCGACGACGCGCTGATCGTCCGCACGACGCCGCAGGACACCGCAGCCGAAGCGGCCACCGACCCCACGACCGCCGCCGGCCCGCACGGCCCGGCCGACACCCACGAGGAGGACACAGCGGATGCGTTCGCCGAAACTGGCCGCGCTTGAGCTGAGGCGCTTCGGCCGGGGCAAGCTCCCCCGGCTCGGCATCATCGCCCTCACGCTGATCCCCCTGCTCTACGGAGCCCTCTACCTGTGGTCCTTCTGGGATCCCTACAGCCGGCTCGACAAGATCCCGGTCGCGCTCGTCAACGACGACAAGGGGGCGACGGCCGACGGCAAGCACCTCGACGCGGGCGCCCAGCTCGCCAAGAGCGTCCGGGACAGCAACACCTTCGACTGGCAGGAGGTCAGTTCGGCCGAGGCCGCCAAGGGCGTCGAGGACGGCACGTACTACCTCTCGCTGACCGTCCCTTCGAACTTCAGCAAGCGCATCGCCTCCAGCGGCGGCGACTCCCCGCAGACCGGCGCGCTCCAGGTCCGTACGAACGACGCCAACAGCTACATCGTCGGCTCGATCTCCAAGACGGTCTTCTCCGAGATCCGCGCCAAGACGTCGGCAAAGTCCTCCCGGCAGTTCCTCGACAAGATCTTCGTGTCCTTCTCCGACCTGCACGACCAGACGGAGCAGGCGGCGGACGGCGCCGGCAAGCTGGACGACGGTCTCGGCGACGCCAAGAAGGGCGCGGGCAAGCTCGCCGACGGCCTCGGCACCGCCAAGGACAGCACCGGCAAGCTGTCGGGCGGCCTCGGCAAGCTGGACGACGGTTCGGGCAAGGTCAGCGACGGCGCCGGCACCCTGCACGACAAGGCGGGGCAGCTCAGCAAGGGCGCCGGCGACCTGCACAGCGGCGTCACCGAGGCGCAGGCCAAGGCCCGCGAGCTCAGCAAGGGCGCGGGCCAGGTCGCCGACGGCACGCAGGAGTTGGCCACCAAGGTCCAGGGCCTGGCCAAGAAGGACCTGCCCTACATCAAGAAGCACAGCAAGGAGATCGCCGACAGCGCCCAGTTCGTCGCCGACCTCACCCAGGCACTCGACCACGACCTGGGCGCCCTGCGCGGCAACTCCTCGCAGGCGCTGGCCAAGGCCCGCCAGGCCGCCGATGACGCGGCAGCCCTCTACCAGGAGAGCTGCGGCGGGACCGCCACCGACTCCAACTGCGCGCAGCAGAAGGGTGTCGCGGCCGGTACGGCAGCGGCTGCCGACGCCGCCGGGAAGGTCGACAACGCCCTCTCCCGCATCGACCTGGATTCCTCCCGCGACAAGCTGCGCGAGATACACCAGGGCGCGGTGATGGTCGCCGAGCAGATCCCGGAGGTCGCCAAGAGCGCCGACGGGCAGATAGCGCAGCTCAACAAGCTGAACGCCGGCGCCCACCAGGTGGCCGAAGGCGCCGACCAGTTCGTCACCGGACTCGGCGCGCTCGCCGACGGCAGCGGCAAAATCGCCGACGGCAACGGAAAGCTGGCGGGCGGCGCGGGCGACCTCGCCGACGGCGCAGGACAGGTCCATCGCGGCATCGGCGACGCCAAGGACGGCACCGACCAGCTCGGCAGCGGCCTCGGCAAGCTGGAGGACGGCGCGGTCTCCCTCAACGGCGGCCTCTACAAGCTCAAGGACGGCTCCAACCAGCTGGCCGACGGCCTGCACAGCGGCGTCGCCAAGATCCCGGACTACGACAAGAAGGACCGGGACGCACGTACCGGCGTCATGTCCGACCCGGTCGAGCTGGCCTCCAAGTCGATGCACAAGGCACCCAACTACGGTACGGGTCTGGCCCCTTACTTCATCCCGCTCTCCCTCTGGGTCGGCGCGATGGTCGCCTTTATGCTGTTCCAGCCACTGAGCAAGCGCGCCCTGGCCGCCGGCGCACCCGGCTGGCGCATAGCCCTCGGCTCCTGGCTGCCGGCCTTCGCGATCGGCGTCACCCAGGTGCTGGCGCTGATGGCGGTGCTCCACTGGGGCCTCGGCCTGGAGATGGCCCGAGCGGGCGCCACGGTCGGCTACCTGCTGCTGGCCACCGCCTGCTTCACCGCCGTCATCCAGCTGCTGAGCGCGGTCTTCGGACCGGCGGGCCGGGTACTCACCCTGGTCATCCTGATGCTCCAGCTGACCTCGGCGGGCGGCACGTACCCGGTGCAGACCAGCCCCGGCTTCTTCGCCGCCGTCCACCCGTTCCTGCCGATGAGTTACGTCGTCGACGGCCTGCGGCGGCTCATCACCGGCGGCGATCTGGCCATCGTCGGGCAGGGCAGCATCGTCCTGGCGGCCTTCGCCGTCGGCGCGCTGGCGCTCACCGCGCTGACGGCGCGCGGCCGGCAGGTCGTCCGGATGAAGGACCTGCATCCGGAACTCAGCCTGTGACGACCGACCACACGGGCGGCCGGGGCGGTGCCACGATCGGCGCCGCCCCGGCGGCCGGGCCCCGCGCCTCCCGGCGGGCGGGCACCCGCCGCAAGCTCTTCGACGCCGCGGTCACCCTCATCGCCGAACAGGGCTTCTCCGCCACGACCGTGGACGAGATCGCCGACCGCGCCGGGGTCGCGAAGGGCACCGTCTACTACAACTTCACCAGCAAGAACGACCTCTTCGAAGAACTCCTGCGGGACGGCATCGACCTGCTCGCCGCCTCCCTGCGGCACGCCGCCGACACCACGTACCGGCGCGGCGGCACCCGGATCGACGCGCTGGACGCGATGGTCCGGGCCGGCCTCGACTTCATCGCCGGCTCCCCGTCCCTCACCCAGCTCTACGTCGCCGAACTCTGGCGCACCAACCGCACCTGGCGCGCCACCTTGAAGTCGGTGCGCGGCCGGGCGCTCGCCGTCGTCGAATCCGTCCTGCGGGACGGCGTCGACACCGGCGAGCTCAGCGACGACATCGACATCCCGCTGACCGCGTCCGCCCTCTTCGGCATGGTCCTGGTGGCCGCCCTGGACTGGCAGTCCTTCCAGCCGCACCGCTCCGTCGACGACGTCCACGCCTCCCTGTCCCGGCTGTTGCAGGGACGCGTGGGCGGGGCCGCGGCGGCCGTTCCCCGTACGGCCCCGGCCGCTACCGCTCCGCCGTCTCCCGCGGCTCTTCCGCTTCCGGCGACCGCTCCGTGAGAGGCGTCGGCGTGAGGTGCGTCGGCGCGAACATCCGCAGCCGGGCCGGGAGGACGACGACCCGGGGCCCGGGTGCGGCGAGCGCCGCCGCCAGGTCCGTACGCAGCCGTTCCGGGCTGGTACGGACCGCCGGCACACCGAAGGACTCGGCGAGCGCGACGAAGTCCGGCCGGGCCAGCTCGGTGGCGGTGGCCTCGCCGAACGCGTCCGTCATGTACTCGCGCAGGATGCCGTAGCCGCCGTCGTCCACGATCAGCCAGGTGACCGGCAGGGCGTACTGGCGGGCGGTGGCGAGTTCGGCGACCGAGTACATCGCGCCGCCGTCCCCCGACACCGCGAGCACCGGCCGCGCCGGGTCCGCGACGGCGGCGCCGAGCGCCGCGGGGAAGCCGTAGCCCAGGCCGCCGGCGCCCTGTGCCGAGTGCAGCGCGTTCGTCCGGCGCGGATCGAAGGCGGACCAGGCCCAGTAGGCCAGGATCGTCATGTCCCAGCAGCTGACCGCGTCGTCGGGCAGCGCGTCCCGAACGGCGGCCAGCACCCGCTGTTCCAGGCCGAGTTGCTGCCCGTCGATCCGCTCCCGGACCCGCGCCAGCAGACCGGCGACGGCGGCCTCCGCCGGCCACTCCCCCGCGCCCCGCCCCTGCCGCTCCCGTACCTCGTCCACCAGCGCGCGCAGTGCGAGCCCGGCGTCGGCGTGGATGCCGAGCGCCGCGTGGTTCGCTTCCAGCTTCCCGAGATCCGCCTCGATCTGCACGACGCGACCCCGCGGCCGGAACGTGTGGTAGTTCGACGAGAGTTCGCCAAGGCCCGAGCCGACGACCAGCAGCGTGTCCGCGTCCTCCAGGAAGTCGGTGGTGTAGCGGTCCTCCATCCAGGAGCGCAGCGACAGCGGGTGCTCCCACGGGAAGGCGCCCTTCCCGCCGAACGTCGACGCCACCGGCGCCCCCAACAGCTCAGCCAGCGCCAGCAGTTCCGCCTCCGCCCCGGCCCGTACGACGCCACCGCCGGCCAGGATCACCGGCCGCCGGGCCCCGGTCAGCCGCTCCGCCGCCTCCGCGATCACCTCACGGCGCGGGGGCAACTCCTTCGGACGGACCGGAAGTCCGGCGACCGGCGGGACGTCGGCCGGCGCCAGCAGCACGTCCTGCGGTATCTCCAGCCACACCGGTCCGTGCGGGACGCTCAGCGCGGACTCCCACGCGGCGGCCACCGCCGACGGGATCTGCGCGGCGGTCCGCACCGTGTGCACGGACTTGACCACGCCCCGGAACACGGCGCTCTGGTCGGTCAGCTCGTGCAGATAGCCGTGCCGGCCGCCGCCGAGACCGGCCCGCGGCACCTGACTGCCGATCGCCAGCACGGCCGCCGACCCCGCCGCCGCCTCCTGGAGCGCCGCCAGCGTCATCAGCGCCCCCGGCCCGGTGGAGACCAGCAGCGGGGCGACCCCGCGCGTGGTCCTGGCGTAGGCGTCCGCGGCGAAGCCCGCGTTGTTCTCCATCCGCAGCCCGACGTAGCGCAGCGCGGAACGGCGCAGCGCGTCGAAGACCCCGAGCGCGTGCTGCCCCGGGAGGCCGAAGACGGTCCCTGCCCCCAGCGCGGCCAGCGATTCCACGACCAGATCACCGCCGGTACGCCGATGCCGTTCCGGGGTGGTAGGGGTGGTGCTCATGAGTACGTGCTGCCCTTCGTCGGGGGGAGATGGAGGAGGTGGGCGGGTCAGGAGCGATTCGGCGGAATGGGTGCGGCCGAGGACGGGACGGTGTCCGCCGTGCGGGAGGGCGAGCCCGCGACTGCCTCCGTACGCCCCGGTGAACCGGCGGCTCCGGCCTCCGCCGCGTCCCGTTCCGGTGTCCCGGCCTCCTCCGGTGTGCCCGCCAGCCGGGCGCGCCAGGCGGCGAGCACCGCCGCGTCCGTGGGCTCGCCCGCCAGGCTGACCACGACGTACGCCAGCAGCGAGGCCGAAAGCCCGTAACAGATCGGCTCGTTGGCGAGCACCCCCAGCGCGGCCATCGAGCCGACCACCGTCAGCCCGCCGGCCGCCACCGCGGCGAGCGCGCCCGCCGCGGTACCGCGTTTCCAGAGCAACCCGCCCAGAATGGGCACCAACAGGCCGCCGACCAGCACGTTGTAGGCGAGCGTCAACGCCTCGACGACGTCGTTGAGGGCACAGGCAAGACCGATGACGGCGACGCCCATCAGCAGGATGAAGACCCGGTTGCCGCGGACCTCGTCGTGCGCCCGCTCCGTGGCCGAGCCGTCGCCGGTGCCATCGTCCGGCGTCCGCCGATATCCCACGCCGCGCCGCAGCCGCGCCCAGATGTCGTTGTTGGCGACCGTCGCGCAGGCGATCAGCGCACCCGAGGACGTCGACATGACAGCGGACAGCGCCGCCGCCAGCACCAGTCCCCGCACGCCGACCGGCAGCGCGTCCTTCACGATCGTCGCGAAGGCGTCGTCCGGACTGCCCAGGTGCGGGTAGAGCACCTTGGCCGCCGTGCCGATGACCGCTCCGGCCAGCGCGTAGAGCAGGCAGTACGTACCGGCCACGGTCCCGCCCAGGCGCGCCACCCGGTCGCCGCGCGCGGTGAACACCCGCTGCCAGATGTCCTGCCCGATCAGCATGCCGAACGAATAGATCAGCACGTACGTGAAGACGGTGCCGCCGCCGATGCCCAGCGGTGCGAAGTAGTCGCCGGGCAACTGCGCCTTCATCGCCGCGAACCCGCCCGCCTTGACGACCGCGACGGGCAGCAGGAGCAGCAGCACACCGATCGTCTTGACGACGAACTGCACCATGTCGGTGAGCGTGATCGACCACATGCCGCCGAGCGTCGAATACCCGACGACGATCAGGCCGCCGAGGACGATCGCCACCGTCCGGTCCAGCCCGAACAGCACGTCGAAGATGGTCGCGTAGGCGATCGTCGAGGTCACGGCCAGCATCAGGGTGTACGCCCACATGACGACGCCGGAGATGATCCCGGCCACGCCCCCGTACCGCAGGTCGAGCATCTCGGAGACGGTGTAGACCTTGAGCCGGGCGATGCGCGCGGAGAAGAACAGGCTCAGCGCCAGCAGCCCCAGGCCGATCGTGAACACCATCCACGCGCCGGACAGGCCGTATTGGTACCCGAGCCCGACCCCGCCGATGGTGGACGCGCCGCCGAGCACGATCGCCGCCATGGTGCCCGAGTACATCGCGGGCCCGAGGCGCCGCCCGGCGACCAGGAAGTCGCTCTTGGACTTGGCGCGGCGCATCCCCCACCAGCCCATGGCCAGCATTCCCGCCAAATAGAGGACGATCACCGCATAGTCGACAGCCATGGGCCATACCTTCCAGCTGCGCCGGGGAGGGGAGAAGGCGGGGCCGTGAGGAAGTGGGGGCGGCACCTCGCCTCGGGGGTTGACCCTAGGAGGCGGGAAGCCAACCCTGAAGTGTACGTTTCCTCCACTCACCGCCCCATCGAGTGGAGGGTCCGCACATGACACCGGCCCGGCCGTACCCCGCAGCCCCCACGACGGAGGACGGTCCCGCCCCTTCCGCCACCGCTTCCCCCTCCACACCACCCGTGCCGCTGGCCGCACTCCTCGCCCGTACGGACCTGGGCCTACGCCAGATCGCCGGGCCCCGCGAGGGGGTGGCCATCCACTGGGTCCACACCTCGGAAATGGCCGACCCGGTGCCGTACCTCCTGGGCGGGGAACTGCTGTTGACGGCTGGGGTGCATATGGGGGGAGGGGCGGGTGAGACACACCTGCCGGGCGGCGGGGCGGGTGAGGTGGGCCGGGCCATGCCTTCGCCCGCGGCGTCCGGGGGCGTGCCGTCGGGCGCGTCGTCTGCGTCGTATCTGGCCTCTCCGAGCCCTCCGTCGTCTCCGTTCCCCGCGTCCCCTGAGTCTCCTGCGCCCTCTGCGTCCTCTGCGTCCTCTCTGGACGCCTACCTCGACGGCTACGCCGCGCGTACCGTCGCCGCCGGGGCCGCCGCCCTCGGTTTCGGTATCGCGCCGGTGCACGACGCCGTCCCCCGTGCCCTGGTGGCGGCCTGCGACCGGCACGGCCTGCCGCTGATCGAGGTCCCCGCAGGCACCCCGTTCACCGCCGTCGAAAGCGCCGTCTGGCAGGCCGTGACGGAGGCCAGGCACCGCGAACTGACCCGGCTCAGCGAGGCGCAGCGCGCACTCGCCGCGGCCGCCACCCGCCCCGACCCGGCCCCCGCCGTGCTCCGCGCGCTGGCCCGCCATGTGCACGGCTGGGCCGCCCTGCTCGCCCCGGACGGCTCCGAGCACGCCTCCGCCGGCCCCCGTCCCGCCGCCTCCGGCCTGGCCGCCGCCGCCCGCCTGGCCGCCGTCGTCCGCCCCGGCGGCCCGTCCTCGGCCACGGACACACTCCCGGCGACCGACCCGTACGTACCCCCGGAGACCGTCCCGGAGGTGACCCCGGAGACCGTCCCGGGCATCGACGGGGACACGGCCGGGGAAACGCCCTACGGCACAGGCCGGGCCCCGACCACCACGGCCGCCACCAGTCCCAACTGCCGCACCTCCAACCCGAACCCCAGCCCCAGCCCCAGCACCAGCCCCAGCACCCACCTCACCGCCTACGCCCTCACCAGCCGCACCCCCGACAGACCCGACAGCCCCGAAGGCCGCGACAACGGCCACGCCCTCGCCCTCGTCGTGGCGGCGGCCCCGCACACCCCGGCGGCGCACACCATCGCAGGCACGGCCGCCGTACTCCTGTCCCTGATCACCGGACCGTCGGCACACCGCGCGCCCATCGCGACCGCGCACTCCGCCGCACTGGCCCAACTGCTCCTCGGCGCGCCCCCGGCCGACGTCGGCCCGCTCCTCGGCGCTCCCCTCTGGACCGTCGTGCACGCCGAGCCCCGCCGCGGCACGCCCGGCTCCCCCGCTGCCCTCGCCGCCGCCCTCGGCACCCTCCTCGCCGCTCCGGCCCCCGCCTCCCCCGGCACGGCCCCGGCCCTACGCGCCCTCGTCCCCATCGACCAGGAGGTCACCGCGCAGCCCGGCTGGACACTCGGCGTCAGCGCGCCCGCGACGGTCGCGGAGCTGCCGACCGCCGACCGTCACGCCGCCTCCGCCCTCCGCCGCGCCGCAGCCCGCCGCATCCCCCTCGTACGTCACCGCACCCCATCCCCCCACGGCATCACCGCCCTCGTCTCCCCCACAGACGCCCAGCAGCACGCCCGCGCCCTCCTCGCCCCGCTGACCGACTCCCCTCCCCTCCTCACCACCCTGCACAACTGGCTCTCCCAGCACGGGAATTGGGAGACCACAGCAACCACGCTCGGCATCCACCGCAACACCGTTCGCCAGCGCATCACCCGTATCGCCGGCCTGCTCGGCACGGACCTGGACGACCCCGACGTCCGCATGGAACTCTGGTTCGCCCTCCGCGCCCTCGACCGCGCCACCCCGCCGGCCTGAGCCCGCCCCGTAGGCATCCGCGTCCCCATCGGTGACGCCACTGTGACCGTCGGGCCTTGAACAGAACCCGACTCCCGCGTCTAGAATTTACGGAATGCTGTGCTGGTCATGACGATCCATTGGGAACGGGGGGAACGATGGCGGGAGACGGACTGCAGGCCGATATGCCTTCACTGAAGGCCGGCGGCAAGGACTTCGACAGCATCGGGACGCGCTACCAATCAGCCGTGGACAAGCTTCAGTCGGCGCTCACCGGGCTGGAGGGCAAGGACACCCCGCCCTGGGGAGATGACGAGGTCGGCGAGAAGTTCGGCGTCGTGTACGAGGGTCTGCGTGACGGCATGTACGAGTCGATGGGCCACCTGGCGGCCAAACTCCAGGAAATCGGCGGCGCCCTGACGACCATGGGCGCCAACCACGAGGCCGGCGAGGACTTCAACGACACGCTGATGAAGCAGCACGTCGACAACGCCGAGGCCGAGGGCCAGAAGATCACCGCTCTCAAGGCGCCCAACACCGCCTGATTCCCGGGTGCGCAGGGCCTCCGCGTCACACGCCCCGCCACACCCGCACCACCGGCCCGGTGCCCCTCACCGCCACCGTCTCCGCCCACCGTTCCATCCGCTCCACCAGTTCCTTCTTCGTCATCGCTTCGCTGTCCTACGGGGGATTGCTGCCATGTCACTCATGCTGCCGGACTGGGCCGAGTGGGTTCTCGAAATGCTCGGCTTCGACTGGCCGACGGGCGACGAGGACAAAATGATGGAGTCCGCCAACCAGTGGCGGGAGTTCGCTTCGACGATCGAGCAGCTCCAGTCGGAGGGTGTCACCGCGGCCGGCAACGTCCTCTCGGCGAACTCCGGCGACAGCATCGACGGATTCAGCAAGACCTGGGACAAGTTCGCGGGCAACGGCGGGGGTTACCTCAACGACGCGCGGACGGCCGCCGAGTTGATCGCCTTCGCGCTGGACGCCGGTGCGGCGATCATCATCGGGATGAAAGTCGCGGTGATCGCCCAATTGGCGATCCTCGCGGCGGAGATCATCGCGGCCCAGGCGGCGGCCCCCTTCACCCTGGGGCTGTCCGAAATCGGCGCGGCCGGCGCCACCCAGGCCACCCGTATGATCGTGCGCCGCCTCCTGAAGGAGGCCAGAGAGGCGCTGGTCGAGGCGATCGTCGAGACGCTGAAGGAACCGGCCGTCTCCGCTCTCCAGGCCATGATCTCCGACGCCATCGCCCAGGGCATGAACATGCACTTCGGCGCCCAGAACGGCTTCGACGTCGGCCGCAGCGTCAAGACCGGCGCGGAGGAGGGCGTCAACGCTCTGAAGAACTCCGGCCAGACCTTCACCGAGGCACTGCGCGACGGGGCAGGCGGCAAGGCCGGCCACCACGCCCGCCAGGGCCTGGACTCGGCCGCGGGCCATCACAGCGGCGACGGGGGCGGAAACGGAGAGGGGAGCGGGGCGGGCGACGGATCGGGCTCAGGGGCGGGATCCGGGTCAGGGTCAGGGTCCAGGGCCGGGGAGGACTCAGGGTCGGGGTCAGGGTCCGGCTCGGGGTCAGGCGACGGCTCCGGAGCGGGCAGCGGCGGCGGCGACGGTTCGGGGTCCGGCGGCAACGGCTCCGGCGACGGCTCCGGAGCAGATACCCGCGGCTCCGACGGCGCCCCCTCCCACTCCCCCCGTACGTCCGACACTGCCGGTCCCAGACCGGACGGCACCGGCCCGAACCCCGAATCGGGTCCGGGCAGCGACCCGTCCACCACCTCGGACAGCGCCCCCTCCTCCCGGGGCGACTCCGGCCAGGGTGCCGGCCCGCGCCGCGATACGCCGCAGCCGCAGCCCCTCCCGCCCCCGGACCAGCGCTCCCCGTTCGACCATGGCTACCAGGGCAACAACGACAACCCGTACGGGTCCACCCCCGACCCGAACTCCGCCCCCGACTCGATCAGCACCC
>NZ_JAJCXB010000082.1 GCF_020564935.1 Streptomyces pinistramenti | reverse complement strand
GCGCTGTTCACCGGCGGGTGGCCGGGGCGGCTCGCGCTGCCTGTGACCGCGGCAGAACCGGAGCCCGTCTCGGGCGATGCCGGACACCTTACCTACCTGCAGCCCGGACAGCGGCTCACCCCGGCGGGCGGCGACAGCGTCGCAGAGCGGCACCGAGGCGCTCCGGGCTCTGTCCCGTGTCAGGTCGGCCGGTGATGTCACTTGCTGACGGTGGTGCGTGCCAAGCCCGGAAGCGACGCTCGACGGGCCTGTGCAACGGCGTGCAAGTTTGTGGCTATTGCGGCTAGTTCGGCCTCGGGGAACAGCGGTACAGCGGTACAGCGGTACAGCGGTACAGCGGTACAGCGGTACAGCGGTACAGCGGTACAGCGGTACAGCGGTACAGCGGTACAGCGGTACAGCGGTTAACGCTAAGCCGGTGACTATGGGCTCGGTGCAGGTGGGAGCAGGTCTACCGCAGCTCGGCGTTCGGGTGGGGCTGGGACTGGAGCCGTTCGCGTAGCTCGATCTCCTCGGCGGTGAGCGGCTCTCCGGGCTGGCGGATGCGTACGGGCTTCGGCCGCAGGGGCAGGCCGTCGTCCGCCGCGGCGGCCTCGGCTTCCGCCAGGGCCCGGTAGAGCGAGGCGACCGACGGGGACTTGCCCGCGTTCTTCCCGACCTTGATGGTGAGCTTCTTGGCGATGTCGGGGACGGGGACGCCCTTGTCCTTGAGCGCGACGGCGAAGGTGAGCATGTCGTCGTCGATGACCTTCGGCCGTCCGCCGTGGTTGCCCTTGGACGCGGCGATGACCTGGCCTTCGAGGGTCTTCTCCCGGATGTAGTTGCGCTCGATCTGCCCGGCGACGGCGAGGACGGCGAAGAACATTGCTCCCATGCCGTTGGGGTCGTAGATCCCGGTGAGCGGCCCGGTGAGGAGTTCGAGCTGGATGCCGCCGGCCTGGAGCTCGGCGGACAGCGTCATCAGCTCGGCCGCGTTCCTGGCCAGGCGCTTCAGCTCGTGGACGGTGAGGATGACCGGGGTCTCGGGGGCGGCCTCCTTGAATTGGTGGGCCAGGGCAAGGGCCTTCTCCAGTTCGGGCCGGATCTTCACCCGGGTGCTGATCTGTTCCTTGAAGACCTTGTGGCACTCCGCCCGGTGGAGGGCTTCGAGCTGGCTCGCCAGTTCCTGGCGGGCGGTCGATGTCCTCGCGTACCCGATCCGGACCGGCCGCTCGGTGCGCGGGGCGGGCACGACGGCGAGCGCCGGTTGCTGCTTCCACGTCCGGCCGGGGGCGCGGTCGGCGGGGACGGGGATCTCCAGTTCCTCGCGGAGCGCGGGGACCAGGACGAAGCGCGGGGTGTGGTACTTCGCGGCGGTCTTCCCGCCGCGGGTGCGGCAGGCGGAGCCGGCGGGCGCGTCACAGTTCGGGCAGTCGTGACGTTCTACCGCCAATGCGGCCCGATCGGGCGTGAGATCCATCCGGGAAGTCTCTCAGAAGTGCCTCGCACAACGCGTCGGTTTCGAGAGGACTTTTGCGAGCGGCGACCTGCGGAAACGTGATCACTCCGGGGGCTCTCGCAGAACTCTCACAGATGACCGTTTATGAGAGCCGTCACGGCGGCCGGCGCCCGTGGCTACGCCGCAGGGCCGGCGGGGTCGTCCCTGAGCAGAGGGGCCCACCGCTACAGCGGTGGGCCCCTCTGCTTGTTCCCGGACCGCCCCCTGGGGCTCTCAGGCTCCCGGCACGGTCGGGCCGGTCCGGATCAGTTCTCCTGCCAGCAGGAGCCCGGCTTGGCGGAGGTGGCGTTGAAGCCCAGGTCCGACACGGCCCTGCCCGAGCGGATCTCCCGCTTCCTTCCCTGGTCGTCGAAGAGCGGCCTCTCGTAGAAGCACCATGTCTGGCGGCTCGGGTTCGACACGCTCCGCACGGCCGGCTGAATCACCTGCTCCTCGCTGAAGATGATCTGCCCCTCGCCCTCGTAGGCGGCCTGCGTCCAGGTACAGACTCCGGCGACCTGCGGACAGTCCGGCAGCGTCCTGGCCTGCGCGGACACCGCCGGCAGGACCGTCATCGCGACCGTGGCCAGAGTCACCACGGCCAGGCTTCCCGCTTTGCGCATGAGCTTCATCAGCTTTTCCTTCGCTTGTTCCTGACAGGCCGGAAGAACCCCGGCCCCATCAGGAGCAAACGATCACCAGATGGGCAGGAAGCGGCCCGGGGGACAACTCCACCCCCACGCCTTCATGAACCCGGACAAGGAGGCGGCCGGCACACACTGCTCCGTCCGAAGGGCGAAGCAGACATGGAGGGTTGCAGAAGAAGCTCAGTCCTGCCCGCCCCCGTCGTCGTCCTCGTCCAGCTCGGGCGCGTCGGGGTCACGCAGCGGGCGCAGGGCGCCGGCGGCCGGGGTGGAGGCGGTGAAGCTGTAGCGGCCGAGCAGGTTCAGGTTTCGGTGCTTGAGCGGGGAGAGCCGGGCAATGTCCTCGTCCCGGATCTCATGGCCTTCGGCCTTCAGCTGGGCGACGGCGGCGTCGATGTACTTCGTCGTCCAGAGCACGATGGCGTTGAGGACCAGGCCGAGCGCGCCGAGCTGGTCCTCCATCCCGTCCCGGTACGCCTGGTGGATGGTGCCGCGCTTGCCGTGGCACACGTCCCTCGCGAGCTTGTGGCGGGACTCCTGCACGGTGAGCTGGCGGTTCATCTGACGGCGGTAGGTGTCGTCGACCGGGTCGACCATGCGCAGCAGGTGCTCGGTCTTGGCGATCCGCCCGTACTCGGCGAACGCCTGTCCCAGCGGGGCGGGGTGGCCCTTGCGGCCGAACATCCGCAGCAGGTCGTAGGCGCGGACCTGGTTGGTGACCAGGGATCCCGCGACCCGGAGCATGTCCGGCCACCACGTCTCGATCTTCTTCAGGTTGACCCTGTTGCGCGCGAGCGGCGCCAGCACGCCGTAGGTCCCCGTCTCCATCCCGGGCATCGTCGCCCGCCAGAACCGCTGGTCGTCCAGGTCCTTGAAGCGGGGGCTGAAGTTGTAGCCCAGGATGCGGAAGATCCCGAACACGATGTCGGAGTAGGAGGCGTTGTCGGTGGCCACCATCTCCGGCTTCACCCCGCCGTCCAGGTTCAGCAGTGCGTCCAGGATGTGCAGGGAGTCGCGCGGGGTGCCCGGGACGACCATCTGCCCGATACCCGCGACCTGGTCGTTGACGGCGTTCAGCCAGGTGATGCCGCGCTTGAAGCCGAAGTACTTCGGCGACGGGGCCGAGCTGATGGTCCGCACCGGGACCACGAACCGGAGCCCGTCGACCGAGGCCAGCAGACCGTCACCCCAGTAGGCCACGATCGGCACCTGAGACTGGGCTTCGATCAGAGCTGCGTTCGCTGCGGCGATGGTGTCGGCCCGGAGGTAGAACTGGTCGACGTGGACCAGGCGGGAGCGGGTGAGGGCCTCGTGCGCGGGGTTGGTGACCGGGGTCATGCCGATGTTGCATGCCTCGCTCACCAGCAGCGCGACGACCGAGGTGGTCAGGTCCTTCATCCGAGTGGTGCCGTCCCCGAGGTGCACGAAGGCGTCGAGGAACCCGGTCCAGGAGTGGACCTCGAAGAGCAGGTCCGGCAGGTCGATCTTCGGGAGCATCTTCTCGACGCGCTTGCGCAGCCAGGTCAGGGACTTCGGCTCGCCGAGCGCGCCGAGCTTCGCCACGTTCAGCTTCACCCGGCCGTTCGGCTGGATGTCCAGCGACACCTTCGCGTCGGCGCCGGCCGACTGAAGGCGCTCGGCCATCTGCTTCCAGCCCGCGTCCAGGGCCCGCACCAGCTCCGCCAGGTGCTCGGTGACGGGCATGTCCAGGCTCAGCCCGGCCAGCACGTCCTCGCACACCGCCTCCCACTCCGGCCCGTCCAGGAGGCGGGCCCTCGGGTTGGACCAGCGGTGCGAGGGCGAGGCGAACACGTCGCGGCGCTGAAGGGCGCGGTGCAGCTGCTCCAGCACGCACACCACGTACGCGTCCCGGTCCACCGCCCCCTGCGGCAGACCGGCGTTCGCGTACACCGCCTTGCGCCACGCGGCCGGCACCAGCTTGTCGTCGACCTCGCGCGGCAGCAGCGGCTTGTCCTTCACCCGCCGCCGCGCCAGCGCGGGCAGCCGCTGCACCCCGGCCAGAACCCGCGCGCCGGGGGGCGCCGCCTGGAGGGCCTTCGACTCGCCCAGCAGCGCCAGGAACGGACGCACCGTGTTGTAGCGAGTGGTCAGGGCCGCCCGCATCGCGACGTCCGCGGAGCCCTCGTCCTCGGGCACCAGCGAGACCACCAGCGCGGCCGCGCTCATCACCGCCGCCCGCGGGGCGACCTCCTCGACCGCCGCCCACAGCGCGCCAGCGTCCAAGTCGGTGCCGTGCGTCTCGACCAGCTCCAGCTCCTCGAACAGCACCTTCGCCGCCCGCGCGAGCACCCGTGACGCCTTCTCCAGCTGCGGCAGCGTCGACAGCCGATCCTTCTCCGTCGCCCGCTTCGCCGTGCTGAGCAGCCGGGTCGCCATCAACACCTGGAACAGGTCCAGCGCCTCATCGATCGCCTTCGCCTCCAGGTGCCGCATGACCGCGGTGAGCATCGCGGTGCGCTTGGGCTCCTCGGCCCGCTCCAGACTCGCCGCCTTCGAGCCCAGCCCGTAGCGCGCCAGCGCGGCAAGCCGGTTCGGCGGGACCTGCGACAGCCGCACCCGGCCCAGCTCGAACGCGCTGATCTCATCGACCCGCTCCAGCGACCGGGCGAACGCCGTGCCCGTCGTCCGCGTCGGCGGCCTCCGCAGCCGCTCCAGCTCCGAGAACCGGGCACCCTCCGGCGTCACCAGCGTGGCCACCAGGTCCCCGGGCAGCGCCACGTCCGCGCGCCTGGCCGCCCTGGCGACCGTGGCGTGCAGCCGCTTCTCCGCGACCGTACGGACCTCCGACACCTTCCGGGCCAGCACCGACACCCCCGGCAGCAACACCCGGTGCCGGCGCAGCCAGCCCACCGCCTGGTTGAACAGTGCCACCGGCCCCTCGGCGTGCGTCCACGCCCGGCCGTGCAGGAACGTACGGAACTTCCGCCCCCACTCCGCGTCGTCGTACTCGTGGTACTCATACGCGTCCCGGATCTCCCACGCATGCTCGTACGCCGTCGGCTTGCGCTCGGTGTACTGCTTCACGCAACTGACGTCCTCGATGCCGAGCTGCTCCCCGAGGTACTCCACCACCGCCCACGGAACGTCCAGCGGGTCGTCAGGGAGGAACCGGCCGATGTAGCGCACGGTGCACATCTGAAGGGCGAACCCGAGCCGGTTGTGGTCACCGCGCCGCTTCGCGATCAGCTTGCGGTCCTCGTCGTCGAGGAAGAAGAACCGCTCCAGCTCCGGCCGGGTCGGCTCCTCGTTGAACTTCCCGTACGAAGCCGCCTGCTCGTCGGTCAAGAACTCCACTGGCATGGACCCGAAGCTAACGACGCCCACACCCGGTCAGCGATCTTCCGCCGAACTCCCCTCCCGGGCCGACCGCCTGTGCTAGAAGCCCATGATCACCGGCTTAGCGTTAACCGCTGTACCGCTGTTCCCCGAGGCCGTAGTTACCCCATAGCTTCCTTCTCTGCGTCAGCGCCCGCATCCCAGGTGTTCAGCGGTGTGAGGAGAGGAATCGCGGTGAGGTACGAGGAGTTGCTCGACGAGATGGCCGGCAGCGGGGCCCTCGCCCCGCGGTGGCGACCCGTGTTCGAGAAGGCGCCGCGTCGGCATTTCGTCCCCCCGCAGCTCTGGGGCCAGCGGGACCGCCGCTGGCGCCGCATCGATCAGTGCAGGCATCCTGCACGCTGGTACTCCCTCGTTCACTCCGACGAGAGCGTCGTCACGCAGCTCGACGGCGGCGACCGCGGTGGTCCGGGCCGGGTGACCGCATGCGGCATCCAGCCCAGTACCGTGGCCCGGCAGTTGGCCCACCTCGGTCTGCGCCCTGGCATGCGGGTCCTGGAGATCGGCACCGGATGGACGACCGCCCTGCTCTGCGAGATGACCGGCGACCACAACGTCACCAGCGTGGAGACCAACCAGCAGACCCTCGACATCCACCGTGCACTCCTTGACGCACGGGGCTACCGCCCCGAGATCCTCCGTGCCGACGGCCTCCGCGAGGCAGCCGGCCGTGCCCCGTTCGACCGGATCCTGGTCACCTGCGCCCTGCGTGATGTTCCCTGGGCCTTGATCGGCCGCAGTGGTCCCGGAGGGCTGATCAGCCTGCCGTTCCGTTCATGCGGGCTGATCACCTTAACGGTTGCCGACGACTGCCAGTCAGCCGCCGGCACCTTCCACTCCCCCGCCTTCTTCCCCTGGGCCTACGGCCACCGGCCGGCCGGCCATTTGAGCATCGCCGACGGGGAGAGGCCGCGCACCAGCACCGCCGCCGTCGACCCCGTGCTCCTGACCGGCAGCCACGGTGCCCGCGCATACGTGGGCCTTGTGAAGTCCCCCCTGCGCATGGAGGAGATCGTGCGGGAGGAGTTGTTCGAGCAGGGCACGGTCGACCACGTCCGCCTGCACGACGCCGAAGCGTCCCGAGCGGTGGTCTTCTCCATGGCCCCGCACGTGGTCTACCAATGGGGCCCGCACAGCCTCTGGGACGAGGTCGAGGAGGCGCTGGACCGCTGGCGAAAGCACGGGAGCCCCGGCCTGCCCGATCTCGGCCTCGAAATCACCCGGACCGGGCTTCGCGCGGTCAACCACCGCGCCCCAGGCGACAGCTGGCCACTGTCCGTACCCGCAGTCCCGGCCGCCTCCCCGCGACCACGGGCATCGTCGCGAAGCACACGCGGGCAGGCACTGAGAACCTCTCGTCGCGGATGACAGGAACTCCCGGTCCGGCCGACGGGCCCGGACGACTGCTATGCCCGTTCGCACGGATCACAAGGAAGGTGGCGGAGATTCCCGTGCACCTGGCCGGGCCGTGTGCAAGCTCGTGCAAGTTCCGTGCGTCGACGGTGCCTTCGGTGCCAAGCTGCTGAGGAGAGATCGTCGGCTTCGAACGAGGAGGACCAGATGGCCCTGCGGATGCTCGGCAAGGACCCAGAGAGCAAGTCGGGCGGCTCACCTACGATTTACCTCGACGAGGCCAAGGACTCCTATCTGGTCCAGGGGCTGAAGGTCGCCGACCAGGAGCGGTTGAGCCAGCTCGACCTTCCCGCACACGAGGATGTTGTGGAGATTCCCCGTCGGATGGTCCAGTTCTTCCAGGAGATGCGAGGGGATGCCGGTGCCGACGTTTGAGGAGCTGCTGGCCTCGGCCAAGGTCTCGGCCGTGCACCTGGAGATGCGCGACGGCTACATGCCCTCCGACCCGGCGTTCGCCGCTTGGAAGCAGGGCGCGCTGACCGACCCGGTGGGTGATGACGCCGGCTTCCAGGACTGGCTGCGGTGGGTGGCCGACGCCACCGGCCGCGGCGTCGAGATCCGTCGTGCCCGGGTGGTCTCCGTGCCTGAGTCGGACAACATCCGCTTCGAGCACTACGTGTCGGACGCCAACGTGAAGGCCGGCGAGAACATCCGCTGGCTGCCCCGCCGCCGCGCCACCGGCATCCCGCTGCCCGGCAACGACTTCTGGGTGTTCGACAACGAACTGGTCCTGGTCCTGCACTTCGACGGCGACGGCGAGCCGGCCCCCGACTGGATGGAACTCACCCGGGACGAGAGCGTCCTCGGCCTGTGCACGAGTGCGTTCGAGGCCGTGTGGGAGCGGGCGGTCCCCCACGCTCAGTACCAGCCGACCGTGTGACGAGGTAGCGACAAGAACTGTGGGAGAGTCCCCTTCCTCCGCCGTCCAGGAAGCCCGTGCTGCCCTGGGCGGCCGGCTGTGCCGGATCCGCAAGGCGGGGGGCTTCAAGACGGCACGGGCCTTCGCGGCCCGTGCCGGATGGAGCGAGTCCAAGGTCTCCCGCATCGAACGCGGCCTCACCCAGCCTTCCGAAGGCGACCTGGGCCAGTACGCCGAACTGTGCGGGGCGCCGAAGGAACTGGCCGATCTCCTCGCCTCCGCGCAGAACATCGAGGAGATGTACGTCGAGTGGCGGCGCCTCAAGGGTGAGGGGCTGCGTCCGGTTCAGGAAGCGCACGTGCCGCTGTACGAGGGCACCCGCCACTTCCGCGTCTACGAGCCCGGGGTCATCCCCGGCCTGCTGCAGACGCCCGACTACGCCCGCGTGATGATGGGCCGCATCATCCGGTACTGGGGAATCCCGGACGACACCGAGGACGCCGTCGAGGTCCGCATGGGCCGCCAGCGGGTCCTGCGGGACGCGAACCGGCAGTTCGGCATCCTGCTGGAAGAGGCCGCGCTGCGCGCCCGGTTCGGGGACGCGGAGGTCATGGCGCCTCAGCTCGGCCACCTCCTGACCGTCTCCGTCCTCCAGCAGGTCAGCCTCGGCATCATCCCCATGACAGCGGACCGCACCATGTGGCCGCTGGAGGGATTCTGGATCTTCGATGACGACCGGGTCATCATCGAGCTGGCCACCGCGCAGGTCACCATCAAGCAGCCCAGCGAAGTCGCCATGTACAGCCGCATGTTCGCTGACCTCGCCGACCTCGCCTGCTACGGCAAAGCCGCTCGCGCACTGATCACCGAGGCCGTCGACGCCCTGGAATGAATCCGTGCAAGCACGTGGCAATTTGTTGAGACCCGGCCGCCGGATTGCCGATGCTGTCCTCACCTCTGACGGACACGACGAACCGGTGGTGACGCGTGACCATCCCCAAGAACTCTCCCCGCTGCACCGACACGACGGCCGTGAGCATCTCCCCGACACCGATTGCGGCCCTTCACGGCAGCGGCTTCGCCGGCCCGGGTGACTGTGCTGCCGCACGCGCTCTCACGGTGCACGGGTTCCAGGACCGCCGGTGAGCCGGCTCGCGGCGGTGCCCTGCTCCGTGATCATGCAACCGACCACACAGTGCCAGCCGCTGGACTGCACCTACTGCTACCTGCCCTTCCGAAAGCTCCGGCACCTCATGCCGCAGGCCGTGGCAGACACTGTCGCGGCAGCGGTCAACGTCTGGGCAGCAGCCGACTCCCGGTTCGAGGTCGTATGGCACGGCGGCGAACCCCTGGCCGCCGGCCGCGATCACCTGGCGGCGCTCATGGCCCCCTTCCAAGGCGCCAAGCACACGGTGCAGACCAACGCCGTTCTCCTCGACGACGCCTGGTGCGCCTTCCTCAAGGAACGGGACGTCGGTGTGGGCATCAGCATCGACGGCCCTCCGTCCATGAACACCCACCGCGTCACCCGCGCCGGGCATCCCGCGTTCCGGCTGATCATGCGGGGCGTCGAACGGCTGCGACGCCACGGCATCCCGTACTCCGCCATCGCCGTCGTCTCCGACCCCGACCCGGCCAGCGCGCAGGAGTTCTACGACTTCTTCGTGGGGCTCGGCTGCCGCTCGCTGGGGGTCAACATCGAAGAGCACGAAGGCGTCAACACCACCGCCGGCAGCCCGCCGGCACGGGCGACGGAATTCTGGGAAGCCCTCACCTGCGCGTGGCGCGCCCACCCTGTACTGGAAGTGCGGGAGATCAGCCGTGTGCTCGGGTTCGCCCGCACCGTGCTGGATGGCGGTACTGCCCCACTGCCGGCGGAGCAGGTGTGGGATCCACTGCCCACCGTCGCCTACGACGGAGGCGTGGTCCTCCTCTCCCCCGAGCTGGCCGGCTTCCACGACACACGGCTCGGGGACTTCACCACCGGCAACGTCCTGGACACCGGCCTGGCCGTGCTGCTGGAGCAGGCCGAGGAACGCACCCCGTGGCTGGCGGAGTTCTGGCGCGGCATCGACGCCTGCCGGGCCACCTGCCCGTACGTCGCCTTCTGCGGCGGCGCCCACCCCGCCAACCGCTACTTCGAGCACGACGGGCGGATGGACGGTACCCGCACCCGCTACTGCACCGCCTCGAAGATCGCTCTATTCGAAGGAGTCACCCGCCATGCCGATACCTTCGCCCACAGCCACTGACCGCATATACGCCTCGGCCGACGCCCTCCGGGTGCTGATCGACCTGACCCCAGCCCACCCCCATCTCGGGCTCGACTCCGAGTTCGACAACCGGTCGACCTGGGACAACACCACGTCGACCTTCGACAACCGTCCCACCTGGGACAACTGGAACAAGAAACGCTAAGCAGCGTCGCCGGGCGGGCCGCACCTGCGCGGCCCGCCCGCCCACCACCATTGGAGACCTACGCGTGCAGACCCGTACCTTCGGCCGCCTTCAGCTCACCCTGCCCGCGCTGGACGAGCCCGGCTTGTACCTGTCCAACGTGACGAGCCTGGAGTCGGGCCGCGGCCACGTCCAGGACTTCCAGTACACCGATGCCGGCCTGCGTGCCCTCGACCTCGCCGACACCCAGCTGATCACCGGCCGTATCACCAGCCTGCGCGCCTCCCGCGTCCAGCTGCAGTCCGTGAACCTCCACGCTGTGGAGTTCGACAGCTGCGACCTCGGCTCCGTCCAGTGGAGCGAGAGCAAGCTGAGCCGTGCCGTGTTCCGCAACTGCAAGATCATGGGCGCCGACCTCGATGGCCTGGCCCTGGACGACGTGCTGTTCGAGAACTGCAAACTCGACTACACCGCCTTCTCCCGGATCCGAGCGGCAGGTCCCGTCGTCTTCACCGGCTGTTCCCTGGCCGAGGCGTCCTTCACCGGCTGCGACCTCAGCGACACCGTCATCCGCGAATGCTCCCTGCGCGAGACCGAGTTCCGCGCCGGCCGCTACCACGATCTGGACCTGCGCGACACCGACCTCTCCACGGTGCGCGGGATCACCCACCTCAAAGGGATCACCATCAACCGCGGCCAGCAGCCGCAACTGACCCAGGCCCTGCTGACCGAACTCGCGGTCACCTACGGCGACGGCATCGACTGACACCCGGAGGCGCCATGCCGCTGAACATCGCCCTCACCGACCTTGCCGCCTTACAAGCCCGCTGCCAGATAGCCAACGTCCGCACGACGTGCCGCGAACCGCGATACGAAAAGCAGGCGGCCGTCCCTTCCCGCGGGTGGCGTCCCCTGCCCGCAGCCATCGGCAGGCAGCTGGCGGCCGAGCCCGGCAGCGCGAGCAGGACACTCGTGGAAATCGTGAAGCCGCCCCCACCCGCCGGCCCCGACGCACTGCCGGACTACGGGGCCGAGCTGGGCGGCTCGGACACCACCTACCTCGGCCAGGCCCACAGCAAGCCTGGATCCCTGACCACCACCGGCAACCCCGCGAACGGTCAACTCCTCGGCCTGCACCTGGACAACTGGGACCGGCTGCCCTACGACGCCAAGGACACCGGCCGACGACGACTGTGCCTCAACCTCGGCCCCGGCACCCGCTACCTCATCCTGTGCCTGACGAACGCAAAAGCCCTCTGCCGCGCCGTCCATCCCCACGGCTACACCAGCCGCTACCCACACACCGACGATCTCCGCGCCTTCATCACCGCCGGCCGCCAACTGCCCTGCATCCGCATCCGCCTCGACCCCGGCGACGGCTACATCGCCCCGACCGAATACCTTCCCCACGACGGCTCCACCGAGCACCAGAACGAACGCTCCAGCGCCGTCTTCTGGCTCGGACACTGGCCCGCCAGTGCCCTCCCGTCACTGATCTGACAGGGACACCAAATCAGGAGTCCTGATTTCACAGGATATTCCATCGGCGTGACACATCGCCATCACACAGACCCTCAATTCGTTGCATAACCTCGCCTTCACTT
The DNA here is from genome assembly GCF_020564935.1 of Streptomyces pinistramenti. Taxonomy (GTDB): domain Bacteria; phylum Actinomycetota; class Actinomycetes; order Streptomycetales; family Streptomycetaceae; genus Streptomyces; species Streptomyces pinistramenti. The sequence goes on along the minus strand of NZ_JAJCXB010000082.1, from coordinate 11,435 downwards.
GCCGGTGCCTGCGGGATTTTTCGAGCATTCGTTGTAATCATACGCAGTTCTCGAATCTCCATAAGCACCGAATATCCAGACCAGGCCGTAACGTCAAAGCCATACACTGTGGAAAATTCTCGATAATGGCTTTCTTTGTAACCGAAACGCCTGCAATGAATTTCGAGGGTCACCAAATCCCACTCAGGCTGCCCTACAGCCACAGTGTCCCAGTCACACAAAACTGCACCGTGAACGTCATCGAGCAAAGCATTTCGGTGCTGGGGGTCACCTTGCACTACAGAGGCTGCGAGGGCGTACTCAACCTCACCGAGGTCTTGCTCCAGCCGGTCTACGCGATGAATAAGGAAACGCTTAGTAGCTTCCGACAGAGCGACGATGCTGTCTATGGACGCCCGAATGGCCGTCACGTTATCCAATTCAGGCATTGCGAACGGCGGGAGCGGCAGGGAATGAAGTTCATGCAGGGGCTTGGCGATTTCGGCCGCAGTGATGAGGCGCGACGGCTGCGGGAGATAAGTCCAATAGGTCACGGCGTGACCGAAGATATCGATCGGCTGCTCGATTGGGTGTAGGGGGACTGTGGGGAATCCACGCTTCATGAGCCACTTCACATAAGCGGCCGTGCGCTGCACTTCCGCGAAATCGGTGCCCCGTCGGGCGATCTTGACGACAATCGGGGCGGACGCCAGAAGGACCACAGCGTTCGTGTGGCCACGCAAGAGCTGGGCGCCTGTCGGGTCCAGGTCGACAGCGGAGCAGGCCCGGTCGAGGACGTGCTGCAGTTCGGCGTTCTCGAACCCGCCGTGCAGCGGTGCAAGTGCAGTCATAGCCGCAGCGTGACTGATGAGCAGCACAACTGTCACGTGAGGGCTGCTGGCAGCTCCAAGAGTTCACGGAGATCTTTGGCAGCAGGCGTCGATGCGTTCGCGCCCGGCAGCTGGTCGATGACGCGCCGGGCTCTTGCCCCGAGGATGGGTGTGCGGTGCGCTTCTGGTACGCGCATGTAAGTTGTTGATGCCAGCTGGCATGCCTCCGTGGCGCTGCGGTCGTGCGCCAGGCACAGGGCAGCCTCCAGATGCAGCAGCGCGGGGTCGATGCCGGTGTGCGAGGGGTACAGGGCAAGCGCCTCTTCCTGCACACGGCGCGCCTGCGAGGTGCGCCCCATGGCCGTGAAAACTCCACTGAGGTAAAGCAGGAACCGGCGCCGCGGGAATGCGAAGGCATCCTCGTTCGCATCAGCCGGCAGCCGATCGAAGAGGACTTGCGCTTCGCGTACACGCTCGTCTGCGCCCGCCCTGTTCCCTTGCTGCGCCAGAGCGCGGGCCTCCGCTACCGCAGCGAATACCGCGGTTGGTGAGGGCTTGCTCCGAGTCATTATCCGTGCATCACGAGCAAGCGAGACAGCCGACTCCAACGGACCGTAGTAGTAAGGCAACATAGCGGCCTGTGCCCTCACACGAGCCTGAAGGTCTCGGTTGCCGCTCTCGTCGGACGCATGCCGGGCCGTGCTGTACCAAGTGCGCGACCGGTGCAGGTCCCCCAACTTCATCAGCGAGTCAGCAATCAGGGTGGCGAGTACGGTCGTCAATTCGGCCAGCTTTACCTGTACGGAGGCTGGCTGCCGTTCCTGAGAGAATGCCTCCACTTCCTTCAGATCGTAGAGAAGTTGCTCAAGCATCGAGACCGGCGGACGGTGAACGTATTCGGTTCGGTCCAGCAGGACCCTCTCCTCCAACAAGTCCAACTGCCCCATGCTGATGCTCCCGGCACCCAGGCTTCGATCAACAGAACGCCGCGTGGCATCGATCAAATCAGTGAAATGATCGCTGCCTTGCCGGCCCGGTTTGATCGTGACGGTTCCAGCAGGTTTAGCTACCGGCAGCATGGTGCCTTCTTGAACGGGCATCAAGCCCAGTTCGTACGGATCGCTATCGTAGAGCTGACACAACATAGCTATTGCCGGCGTCTTAGGCGACCGTACCTTTGTCTCCCACTGCCGCAGCTGCTCAGCGGCTGCTGACAAACTTGTGACACGACTTCCTTCAAGTCCCCTTAAGGTCTCGGCTGCCTGCCCGAGCGTCAAGCCGCGTACGAGTCGGTGGGCTCGCAGTCGGCTTACGGAGCAGCACTCGTGGATTGCGACCGCAGTTTGCGGCAGAGACCACTTCAAGGAATCTGCCTGGGCTCGAATGCGGCGTACGCATGAAGCTCCGTGTGTGTTTGGTCCAGTAACCATCACAGCTCCTCCCCGCAAAAGCTATAGCACATCCCCAATTCCAACGGTTCCGTTGGATTAACCTCCGCAGCTCCAGGGCAAGGCGGGGCCTGCGTTGCATCCAACGCAGGCGTTGGTTGAGGGCACGCACCAGCCTAGCCACGATTGTTCGCACGGATCCTGACGATCCGCAGATTCGGCTGACGGCCCGATGGGAGGAATCGCGATGCTCGCTCCGCCCAAGTGCCTGGCTGTTCCCTTTGCGAACACCGCCCCAGCTTGCGCCGGGACGGCCGCCGCGCTGGAGGTGCGCTCGGGGCAGCCGAAGACTCCCGCCCACAGGGGAGTACGACCCCGCACCTACTTCTACGCGGGCGACACCGATCCCCTCACCAACCTCGGCGCCGCCCATCGGAGCTGTGCTCCTCACCGCCGTGCAGTTCCCGGCACCGAGACGGATGAAGAGGCCACGATGATCACTGAGAAGAGCAGCCGCGTTCCGGCGGTGCTGTACATCTGCGCAACCACAGACCGGTCCAGCACGGTCGGGGCCGACCGTGCCGCCGGGGAGGGCCGCGAGTTCGCGCTCGACAAAGGTCTGCGGATCGTGGACACGGTGACCGACCTGTACGGCGAGCCGGTCCCGTCGAAGCGGCCCGGTTGGGTGCGGGTCCGTGAGATGGCGGAGCGCGGTGAGATCGGCGTGGTGATCGTGCGCTGGCCGACCGCCTTGAGCCCGGTCCGCGCGATGCGCGACCCGGAGCTGGAGCATCTTGGGCGGCACGGTGTGCAGGTCCTCTACACCTGGGCTCCTTTGGCGTCGCCGATCGTCGGCGGTGCGTCCCGATGACCCCTGCTGCTGCCCTTGTGCCGACGGGCGCCGGTTCGGCGATGATCCGCTCTTTCGAGAGGTGCTTCCTCGCCGACGCGTCCCGCATCGGCGAGATGCGCCGGACGACCGCGGCCCATTTACGAGCGTGGGGTGTCCAGGACGCGGTGCGGATCGATGACGTCGTGCTGGTGGTGTCCGAGCTGGTCGCCAACGGCATCCAACATGGCCGCGGCCCCATCACGTTACGAGTGGCGCACATCGACGGCAGGGTGCGCGTCGAAGTAACGGACGCGCGGCCGGTGCCGGCGGCGCTGCGCGTCGCGGGCGACGGTGACGTGTCGGGCCGGGGGCTGTTCATCGTCGAAGCCCTGACCCACGCCTGGGGTACATCCAACAACGGCACGGTGACGTGGGCCCTCCTCGACTTCGACGACGCTGAAGAGGGGGCGTGATGGCCGCCATCGACCAGGCAGTCGCCGCCGAGCTGCTGAGCCGGCCGGTCTCCACGGAGAACGAGACACTGTGCCGGCTCGTGCCTGCCCTGGGGCGCTCGCTGGCACGCGACGGGTTCGGAGACGACCTCTACGACACGCTGCACGAGGTCGTCTCCGATCAATCGGCCCCCTCGGACAACGGTCTCCCCGCCCGCCTTGCCCGCCTCGCGCTGCCTGTAGCGCGCCGACGGCCGAAGCCACGGAACACGGCGGCCCCGCCACCGGCCGACATCGCGCGGATCGTCGACCGGTTCGGCCGGGCAACGAAGCAGTTGCTGTACGTCGTGCCGCACCGCATCACGCCGTACCCGGTCCGCGAGGTGCAACTGCTACTCGACCTGCGCGACGAACGCCCAGATCCGGCGCAGACCGTTGTGCACCTGCGCCGCTGGGCCCTCGCCATCATGACGATCCTCGACCTGATGGGCGACGACCCCTGACACCACCGCCCAACCCCCGGGCACTCGCCCCGGGCCCCGTGCGCCCTTCGCCGGGCCGGCCGCCCCGCACCCCTCCCCGAGAGGGCCGTGCCGCTCGGCGAAGGGCCGCCAGCACCACGGCATTCCACACCAACTCGCCTATTCACCAAGGGATACGACTATGGCGGTTCACCTGACCAGGCCGGAGAAAGCCGTCCTTGTGGGAACGGCCCACGGGCTCCCCCTGGAAACGATCGCGCGCCAGCACGCGATGAGGGTGGTCACCGTCCAGGGGTATCTGCGGCTCGCGAAGGGGAAGTTCGGGTCGCGCGACCTGACAGACGCCGCGGTCGTCTACCGCGCCTACCTGTGCGGCATCCTCCGGGACTCGTCGGCACGAGCCGCCCTGCACCACCACCTCGCCTCTTGGCAGATCACCTTGCTTGAGCTGACCGCCCGGGGGACGAGCCCCAGGGAGATCGCGCACCGGTCCGGCATCCCGATCGCCACCGTGGAAGCGGACCTCAACGCACTGTGCGCCGCACTCGGGGCACGGAACGCGGCTCACCTCATCACCCGCACATGGCAACTCCGTCTCCTCGCCCGACGCAGGCCACGGCCGCACGCCGCCCTCCCGCCTGGCCACCGCACCGCGGCGTAACCCGCCCGTTCACCCGAGAGGATCCCGCCTCCGCCATGTGTGTCCACGAGCCCCCTTGCCCATCCGCCGACGCCCCCGACAGGGACGCCGCGCGCTCCGTGGCGCGCCACCCGGAACAGGGGTGGACCAGGTTGTGCAACGGCGTAGTCCAGTTCGACGACGAGGCCGGTGAGCTTCTGTCGAGCGGCCAGGTCATCGCCCCAGGTGCCCCGACAAGGCTGCTGGCGGGAGGCGCCGCGTGACCACCGTCAGCACGCTTGTCCCGAGCAGGGAAGAAGCACGCGTCGCCCGCGAGCTGTGTGCCCGATCGGGCCCTGGGAAGCAACTCCGGCTCATCGCCCGCTGCACCATCCACTACGCCCCGTAACCGAATTACAGGAGAACGTCTGTATGCCTCATCCCGCCCCGCCACTGGACGGTGCCCCGCCCCCAGGACGGCTCGTCGCCACCGTCGCGCTGCGCAACGCCCGCAGGCGCCGCGGGCAGCTGCTCAAAGACGTCCCCAAACTTCTGGCAGGCACGCCACCGCACGCTGCGAGCCCGCCCACGCGTCCGGCCGCACTCCTCGACCCCGACGGCTCTGCTGCCCGAGCGCACCGCGAACCGGCCATCTCCATCTCGACGGTGTCCCGGATGGAGCGAGGGACATACCCGCTGGAGCCGGCCGTCATCCGCCAGTTGCTGTTGAACAGGTACGGCGTAGGCGCTGAGGAGGCGCGCGCCGTGCTGCATCTGCTGGGCCACGAGGACGCCGAGTGGAGCGTCGACACGGTGCACGACGCCGGTCCGGGCTGGTACGAGCGGCTGGCGGCCTGCGAGCGTGTGGCCACCGCCATCCGCTGGTACGACGTGACGTGCGTCCCCCGCATCCTCCAGACCCCGGCATACAACGCCGCGCTGCTGTGGATGGACCCCGAGATCGCCGACCACAACCGGGCCCTGCCCCCGGAGCACGCCGAGCGTGTGACAGCACTGCTCGACTACATGATCCTCGAACGCCCCATCGGGGGACCGGTGGTGATGGCGGAACAACTGCGCCATCTCCTCGATCTCGAGGTTCAGGGTGCCCGACTGCGGATCGTGCCGAACGGTGGCCCGCCCGTGTGGGAGTGGGGCCAGATCAGCGAGATGGCCGTCTACGGGCAGCTCCTGTACGCCATGGAGGCCATCCGGGTGACGTACTGCACCGGCCCGGACGCCGGGGGCCTGCGCGCCGCCGTCCTCGACACGGTGGAGGCCGCCGCACTGTCCGAGGACGAGAGCCTGCACCAGATCCGTACCGCCGCCCAGAAGTTCGAGGACCAGACGGCCGGCACCGCCGCGGAGGCGGGCCGGTGAAATACAACTCCAGCACGTGCGACCTCTGCACCACCTTGCGGAAGAAGGAGGCCCAGGCAGGGCGCCGGCGCGACTACGCAGAAGTCGGCCGGCTGTACCGCGAGCGCGCCGCCCACGCCGACGACGCGAGCGCGATCCTGCTGCGCCGCAAGGACGACGCCATCACGATGTACCGCCAGGGCGCGACGTTCGGCGCGATGGCCAGTGAACTGCACGCCTCGACGGAGCGGATCCGACTCCAGCTCCGGGAATGGGGCGAGCCGTCCCGCCCTGCTCAATCCCGGCGCAAGGAACTGCCGCGCGAGGCAGACACGCTGTACGCGGAAGGCGCCACCTACGCAGAACTCGGGCACCGGTACGGAATGAGCGATTCCACGGTACGCCAGCGGCTCCGAGAGCGAAGCATCCACAGCCGCCCTCGCGGCAGGGCTCCGAAGCCCGACCACGAAAGCAGCCTCCAGGACGCCCCCCCAACGCCCGGACCTGGCGCTGCTTCAGCCGCGCCCTGCCTTCCTCATCACCCTCTGAACGGACCGGAGTTCCGATGCCGAAGAGGCCCACCGCCGATCCACAGCCCCAGCCCACCATCGTGGATTCGGGCACAGCCGCTGACGCCTTGGATCAGGAGCTGGCCGCCGCCGGGTTCAAAGTACGCACTACACGTAGCCCTGACGGCACCATCACGCTGAGCCTTGACAGGTACGACGCGCAGAACCTCGCGCACGTGATTCAACAGGGCGTGGAGCGGTATTACCGGGTGGCGGAAGCGCTGCGCGAGGCCCTGCACGAGCATGGCATCGAGATCGACCCCGGTGTGCTCGAAGGGCGCTTCGTCCTCGGCAAGATCACTATCCCGCAGGTGGATGCCTTGGCCCTTGCCCTGGGCGCCCCGCCGCAGCCCGGCCTGGATCCATGCCCCGACGCCCCGGGGGCCGAGATCGCGTGCCAACGCCTCGCAGACGCGAGCGTGAACGCGATCGGCCATCGCATTGTCGGTGACCTGCATCTGTACTGCCGCACGTGCGACGACGATCCCACCCTCGACGTGCTCCCCCTGACCTTTGACACCGCACGCCGGCTTACCAAGGCGCTGAAGCGTGCGCGGCAGCAGCCCAGCAACTGACCCAGGAGAAAGCACTCGCCCCTATCCGCCCACCAGCCGCACCGCAGATGTACACGGCGAAGCGCCCGCCGGAACCCGACCGCAGGTCCTCGGCCTCCTCGGCGGCTGGCGCCGGTCCCCGCCTATTGGTGAAGCCCACCGTCTGGCGCGGGATGTGGGCCGCCTCGTACGCCGGCGCCGCCCGCAAGCCGGTCGTCGGGAGTGTCCCGTGGTGACCCCAACCGATCCCCTTCTGACCCAACAGCAACAGGAGTTACCAGTGGAGACCAACCCACCCGAGAAGCAGGTACCTCGACACATCGGGATCGTCCACAGCCTGGCGCTGGGCCGTTCCCCTGTGGAGATCAGTATCGACCTCGGAATATCTCAGAAGGCGTTGGAAGGACGCGTGCAGCGCCTGTGCGAGCGCTACCAGGTGCGTGACAGGGCCACCCTCGTGCTCGCCGCCCACAGGCACGGCCACATGAACTCCAAAGGCGCCGGCCCCCGGCGCAACGTCCACGAGGACGACGTATCCCACCTGCGTCTGGCCGCCGATGGCGCCAGCATCAGCGACATCGCCGCGGAACTTCAGCTCTCCATCGCCGTAGTCCAGGCGAGGCGAGCGCGGCTGTTGCGGCGTATGGAAGCCGAGAACATGCTGCACGCCGTCCACCTCGGCTGCTGCTGGGGCTACCTCACATGAGCCTCAAACCGATCGCGCTATTCGTCACTGACGGAGAGGGCATTCCAGGCCCGGAGGAGAAGAAGTCCCCGGTGCTGGCGGTGGTGCTGTTCGTCGCCTGCCTCGCCGTTCTGGGCCACGCTTCCGTCCAGAGCCCGGCGCACCCGCACGGCGCCGCGACGAAGCCCCCGTCCCGCCCTCACAGCACCCCAACTCCCCTCCACCACCCCGGGCCTATCCGCGTGACAGGACGCCTGGGCTGACCCCCTCTCCGATCCGGCCGGCCGCCCGCCACCCGAACTGTGAAGGACGCCATGCGCCCCGACCCGCAGCTCCTCCTGGACGTGCCCGTGCTCACCGCGCACCAGCAGCTCGTGGGAGAAGACCAGCAGTGGTTCGCCAAAACGGCCTCCGCGGCCTACCTCGGCGGCCACTCCATCCGCGCCGTGGCCCGGCACAGCAGACGGTCCTACACCGCCGTGCGAAACGACCTCGTCAGCGTCGGCACACGCCTACGGGCGAAGAGCCACAGATTCCGCCCAGACCGGCCCGCCGCCCCTCTGCGGTAGCAGACCCGCGCCGCGCGAGCAGGGCGCCGCCCCACAACTGCAAACCACAGCCGCTCTCGCCCCACTACCGGCACCCGGTGAGCCGCCGCCCGCGGCCACCGGCGCGCCGGCGAACACCGCCCCGTACCGCCCTTTGAAAGGAATTCCTATGAAGCTCCCGCACCTGCTGGCGACCACCGCGGTCGGCATCGGCGCCGCCCACCTCGCCCACCTGGTAGTGCAGCACCGCCAGCAGATGACCATGGCCAACGCCGAGATGCACCAGCAGTTCCTCATGTCGGTGGCCGCCTCCCCGGCCCAGCTCGAACTTTGGAAGCCCGCCGATATGGAAGCGGACGAGTTCGCCAAGGTCGTCCTGGCCAACCAGCAGATCTCCCTCCTGTCCGCGAAACACCGCGTGGGCCTGCTGAAGCCCAAGCGCCTTCGGGTCGTGGCGGACAAGCTGATGACGCGTCCCATGGTGCGCACGTACTGGGAGCGGTACGCCGGCCACCGCGCCCAGGAAGCCGACCGCACCGAAACCCGCTCCAACACGCTCCTCGCCCGCGCCTACGACGCTGCGACGTCGCACTGATCAGCGCACCACGCCGCTGACAACCAGCCGGCCGGGGCCGCACGACCAGCAGGCGCACGGCCCCGGCACCGAACACCACCAGGAAGGAACACCCCTTGAACGACATCGCGCCCGGTCCCGATGTGGTCCGCGTCGGCTCCTGGAACATGGACCATGACGGCCTCGCACGCAATGGCGACGATCGCCGCTGGACCACGGGTATGCAGGTGCTGGCGCCCCTCGGGCTCCACGTCCTGCTGCGCCAGGAGAAGACCCGAGCCCATGCACACGGCGCCGAACGAATGTGGGCAGAGGCAGCCGTACTCGGCGGTGAGGGACCGACGTTCATCCCCTTCCTCCCCAAGGCCACCCACGAGTCCGCCAGCCCCACCTGCGTCTACGTCGACCCCCTCACGTTCGCCCCCGTCAAGGAGCCCGAGCACGGCACGGACATGACGCACCCGATCAGCACCCCGGTCGTACGGCTCAAGGGCGCCCCCCGGAACCTCACCCTCGGCAGCATCCACTTGTCGTCCTCATGCCCTGACCGCCGCGCGAGTGAGTCCCGGTACGTGACCAAACTCGCCGACGAGGCGCTGGTCGGCGGCGATTGGAACTCCCCCGAGGGCTGGCCGAACCCGCGTGTCACTCCGACCGACTGGCGCGAGGTCAAGGACACCCGGCATTTCCAGCACCGCACCATCGACGGCGTGTCCGACACCCGGCCGGACGAAATCCTCTCCGGCAGGCGCGACGGACACCCGCCCATCTACGAGGAGCTGGGCCGGTACGCCGCTCAGAAACTGGGCCAGCCCCAGGCCCTGGAACCCACGGCCTCACTGTGGCGCACGGATCAAGGCCCGATGCAGCGCATCGACCGGATCTACGCGACGCCGCGGTTGGCTCCCGCGCTGCTCAGCCTGGAGGTGATCGCCACCCAAGCCGTACGCGAGGCGAGTGATCATGCCCTGGTCGTCGCCACGTTCAGCCTGGCCCGGCTCCGCGACGCCCTCGGCGCCTAACCAACGGACGCCAGTTCCGGCTTCTTCCGGCCGCCGCCACGCACACCGCGGTACCCGGGAGGCATGACCGGCACCACACCCCCGGTGCCCGGCGCTGCTGGCCCGGCCCGCCACTACCTGCTTGGTATCGGGCCGGGCCAGCAGCAGAGATGGAGTCGATCACCGACCGGCTGGGCCGGTGATGAGCTTTCACCACCGGCCCAGCACCCCCTCTTCGCGCCCGTCTCACTGCCTGACCGCTCCTCCAGAGCCGGGGCCCGTACCCACGGTCCGGGCCCCTCAGAACCCAAGGAACGTCCATGTCCCAAGGCACCAACAGCGTCATGGCGACCGATCACCTGGCCTGGCTCGCTGGCGGCAGCCACATCCGGCTCGTACGCAGCGGTGCCGGCCTGTGGCGGGCCAGCGCAGGAGTCGGCGGCCTGGACCTCGCATGCGTCGCGGGCACCGAGGACAGCAAACCGATGGTGATCACCACCGACACCTCCGACCTGCCGGCCAGCGTGCCCGCCGCGCTCCGTGAACCCCTCCAGCGCAAACTCGGTGTTGTTCACCGTCTGGCCAACCCGTGGCTGTGGGACGCGCTCACCGCCGCGATCCTGCGCCGGGTGGTCCGGCCCCCGCAGGCGCGCTTCCTCTACCGCCGGTGGTGCCTGAAGCACGGCACCACGCTCGACTCCGTGTACGGGAATCCAGCCGTCGTGCCGGGCCCCGAGCGGGTCCTGGAGCTGACCGACGCGGAGTTCGTGACGGCCGGCGCCAAGCTCCACCGCAAAGCCCTGCAGGCCGCGGCCACCGCATACCTCGCCGACGCCGAGGTATGGGCGTCCCTGGAAGCCAACAAACTGGTCACCGCGCTCACCAGCATCCACGGCGTCGGGCCCTGGTCGGCATCCGCAGCCGCGGCCGACTTCACCGGCGACTACTCCGTCTACCCGCACGCCGACGTCGCCGTCCGGAGCTGGGCGCACATCATCGCCCCGCACGAGCCGTGGCCCGACAGCGACAAGAAGTTCGAAGAGCGCTGGCTGCGACTGGCCGGCCCCGGCTCCGGAGCCGTGCACACCCTCACCCTCACCACGCTGACCTGGGGATCCCACGCCCTGCTCCCCACGAAGAAGTAACTGGCCTCATGTCGCTGTCATCACCCCGAAACCCTGCCCGCCAGCCCATGCCACGGGCTACCCGGCAAGCCGACCACAGCGGCGAGCTCCGACCGTGCCTCCTACGAATCGGCCCTCTCACGCACCTCGTTGATCCACCGGACCGCCAAGCGAACGCTGCCAGACAGTGACTCCCTGGTTCGGCTCGGCAACGGCAACTCGCCTGCTCTGGAAGCAGAGACAGGTCTCTAGAGAATGGAAGGCGTTCACGATGAGCGAATCAGACGAAGGTGTCCCTCGGCCGCAGCGGGCCTTAGAGGAGCTAACACAATGCTTGGACTCGTCTGTAGGTGATCACGCAGCAGGCGAGTTTGAGGAATGCCTCGTGGATGTCGTCTCGGATGTCCCAGCGGATCCGTAGTCGTCTGAAGCCGTGGAT
>NZ_JAJCXB010000081.1 GCF_020564935.1 Streptomyces pinistramenti | reverse complement strand
CCCTTCGAGGGGACGCCCCACCGCCGTTGTTGCAGCCCGCTCAGTCGGTGATGTTCTGGTGCATGCCCGGGACGTGCAGGGTGCCGCCGAACTGGCCGGCCTGCGCGATCTTCACCTTGGTGAAGTACGCGAACGGGACGTTGATGGGCGGCGGGTGCTCCGGGTCGAAGACGATCGGGATCAGCCCGAAGAGGTTGCCCTCAAGACGTTCCGTGTACATCGTGACCTGGCCGTCGCGGATCGTCGACGTCGAGCCCTTGGCGGCCTGGACGTGGTACTTCTTGCCGTTCGGGCCCGCCACGATCTGGTGCAGATCGCCGATGTCGACGCTGCCCGCCGTGAACTTCAGGGCCTGCTTGGTCCGCCCGTCCGGCGTCTTGAGGTTGACCACGCCCTTGTAGTCCAGGTCACGCAGGGTCAGCGCGCTGGACTCCAGCTGCCAGGGCTCGTTCGGGACCGTGCCGGGCGGCTGCTCGTCGCTGCCGTCCGACTTCTTCTGCACGACGCACGGGAACGGCTTCTTGCCGTCCTCGTCCGCCGTGCCGGCCGACGGCGAGGGCAGCGCCTGATCGGCCTTCTCCTTGGCGTCCTTGGCATCCTTGGCGAGCTTGTCCGCGGTGCCTGCCGCCTTCTCGGCGGTCTCGCCGAGCTTGTCCACCGTGTCCTTGACCGGGTCGGCGCCCTTGCCCGCGTGCGGGGCCGCGTCGTCCTTCGTGGACGTGCCGTCCGTGGACTTCGGTGCGGTGGCGGTGCCGGACGGCGAGGCGCCGGGCGAGGCGGTGGCCCCGTCGTCGGCCTTGTCGTCGGCCTTCTCCTGCGCCTTCTTCGGATCGAGGGCGTCCTCGATCTTCTTGCCGACGCCCAGCGGGTCGTACCAGGGGTTGTCCTCGTCCGCCGTCGCGGAGGGCGAGGCACTGTCCGACGGCTCGGCCGACGGCGTGGGGCTTTCGCTCTTGTCCTTCGACGCGGACGGCGAGGGCGAGGGCGACGCCCCGGCATCGCCGGACGGGGTGGCATCCGGCTCCTTGTCCCCTGACGCCTCCTTCTTCTCCGCCGCTTCCTTCGCCGCCTCGGCTTCCTTCTTGGCCTTCTCGGCCTTGGCGGCCTTCTTCGCCGCCTGCGCTTCCTGCTCCTGCTGGTCCGGAGCGCTCACGCACGGGCCGTCCTTGAAAGGGCTCTTGGGCGCCTGCTTGGCCATCGCCAGCTGGGGCGTCAGACCCATGCCCATGAGTACGGCCGACGGCATCGCGGCGATGGCAATCGCCTTGCCCGCTGGCACATGGAACCGCGTCAGCAGCGGCTTCCTCGGTGCCGCGTGCCTCGGCCCGGATCTCGCCCCGGCGGCTGCGTTCTCGTGCAGCTCGTCACCCGGCACGGTGCCTCCCGTTCGTTCCGTTGGTCGGGCTCGTTCCTGACAGGTCGTCCAGTGCGTTGCCCGATCCCGGACCGGCGCCGGCCGTGGCGGGTTCCGTGTCGCCCAGTGGTCCGCCGGACCGCCCGCGCGCAGGCGTGCCGGCGTCGCCTCCGGCCGTCCTGGCCGGAGCCCAGGAGACCGCGAGCGCCCCGCCGATCAGCCCCAGCAGGAAGCCGACCAGGAAGGCGCCGAAGTTCGAGACGACCAGGGAGACGAGTGACAGCAGAATCGCCGCCACCCCCGCGAAGACGCGCGAGGCCGGCTGGAACCACATGGTCAGGCCGAGCACGACCAGCAGTACGCCGATGATCAGCGAACCGGCGCCGGCGGTGGTGGCCAGGCGGACCGTCAGGGAACCGATCGTGAGATTCGCGTAAGGGATGTACATGATCGGGATGCCGGCCAGCAGAGTCAGGAAGCCGCCCCAGAACGGGCGGTGTCCGCGCCACTCCCGGAACGAAATGCGCTTCCGGCCGATGGTCTCGATCAGCCGTGGTCGCGTGTCGGCGCTCATGTGGTACAGCTCCTCGGGACTGGCAAATCGGTGGTTCTGAGCGGAATGCGTACTGCACGGCACTGCCGTCGTACGGGCGCGGGATGCACGGGGCACCGGCCCCGGGAACCCGCCCCGCGCCCGCACGCTCAGCGCGTCAGTAGCACTCGTTCTTGCCCTTGCTGACCTTCATCTGCAGGCCGCTGAGCTTGAACGTGCCGGCGGTGGTCGCCCACGCCGTCTGCTTGACGCCGGTCAGCGTGGCCTTGTCGGCTTCCTGGGCGAACGAGCCGGGGTCGGCCTTGTCGCCCTTCTTCATGCCGGGGCCCTTGGACGTCGACCCCGCGGCAACACCGATGTTGATGTTCTTGAAGGTCGCGTCGGCGTCCAGCTGGTCCAGGTCGATGTAGAGGTTCTTCGCCTGGACCGGCGTGTCACCGCCACCGGCCATCAGCTTCATCGACACATCGCCGAACACCGGGACCGGCACGACGACCGACTGGCACAGGTTCTTGATCTTGGCGTCGGTGAACGCCGAGACCGCCACCGGAACCTGCTTGCCGTTCTTCTGGGCGTCGACGGCTCCGTACTGGACGAACCCGGTGGCGTCCAGCCGGTCGGTGCTGACCTTGAACTGCTGACCGGACACGCTGAACGATGCCGCGAGCGCGCCCTGCGAGAGGGCGACGCCTATCGCGGCAGTCGCCGCGACACTCGGCACCATGACGACGGCGAACCGCTTCCATCTGGTCCCGCCACGAGCCAGGGACTCCATGACTTTCCTCCTTCTCGGACGTACATCTCCGGATGCCGACGGTCTCAGGGGGAGAACCGCCGTACCTGGGATGGGAGAAGTGCTACGTCCTCGGGAAGGAGAGCGCCCGTACTCGGAGGCGCGTGACGTTTCCGAATACCGGCGATCACCCCCGAGCGACAACCACTGGCCACGCTCTCGCGCAACCTCCGGACAGGCTCTGCCGGTTGGGCAAAGACCCCCCTGTCCACGGCCGGCAGCACTGCCGCCGGCCACTCGGTGGGGTTCCATCGGGCCCGCGGCGCCAACTGGATGCCGGGCTGCGGGAATGGACCGAGCGTGGCCGATCGTGGTGCATTCCACGCCGCCGCACAAGGGGTTCGTTACTTGCGAGTAACGGACAGATAACCGGACTGCGACCGGCTGATATCGCACGGGTACGCAGGGTCGTCGCTCACAGCGAAGAGACATGGGGCAATTGCGGACACACAACTACGCAACACCCCACGGGACTTACTCCAAGTAACAGCGGCCACGTTTGCCAAGATTTGGCAAAGCGTGGCCGCTGTTCCGTTTGCCTCCACGGCACACGGCAGGACAGGAGTGAGAGAACGTCAGAAGAGCACCCGGGCCAGCGCGGTACGCGCCGACGTCACCCGCGGGTCGTCCGTCCCGATCACCTCGAACAGTTCGAGCAGCCGCACCCGGGCCGCCTCGCGGTCGTCACCGAAGGACCGCTTCACCGCGTCGACCAGCCGGCTGAAGGCGTCCTCGACATGCCCGCCGACCAGATCGAGATCGGCCGCCCGGATCTGCGCCTGCACATCGGCCGGGTTGTCCGCGGCCTCCTTGCGGACCTCGGCGGGGACCAGATCCTGTACCCGGCGCAGCAGTTCGGCCTGCGCCAGGCCCAGCTTCGCCTCGGGGTTGGCCGGATCGTCGGACAGGACGTTCTTGTATGCCTGGACGGCACCGCCCAGATCGCCGGAATCCAGCGCCTGGTTGGCGGCCTCCAGCGCGGCGTCGTACGGACCCGCGGGCACCGGCGCCTCGTCCGGCACGTCCTGGACATCCGCCGTCTGCGGGTCGATGGGCGCGCCCACGATGCCGAACTGCTGCTCGGCGGCCTGCACCAGCTGGTCGAGCACCTGGCGGATCTGCGCCTCGGGGGCCGCGCCCTGGAACAGCGGGATCGGCTGGCCGGCGACGACCGCGAAGACCGCGGGGATGCCCTGCACACCGAACTGCTGGAAAAGCATCTGGTTCGCGTCGACATCGATCTTGGCGAGCACGAACGTGCCGGCGTACTCGCCCGCCAGGCGCTCCAGCAGCGGACCCAGCTGCTTGCACGGCTCGCACCACTCGGCCCAGAAGTCGATGACGACCGGAACCTCTGTGGAGCGCTGCAGGACGTCCAGCTGGAACCCTGCTTCGTCGACGTCGAACACCAACGGGGCACCGCTCACGGGCGCCTCGCCCGTGCGGGCCGCGTCGGCGCGCGCCTGCTCCGCCTTCTGCTTCGCTTCCCCGGCCGCCTTCACCGCTGCGAGGTCGACGACTCCACTCATGGACATGTTGCGTGGCTGCATGGGTCCATCCTCCCCCCTGCGCGGTCCGTTCCGGAAAGCGATGCGGAAAATCCGGCCCGCCCGGCGGCCGCGGATCCTCCTCCGGGCACCCCGGCCGTCCGTACGCTCCGCCGGAATGCCGGCGTACGTCCGGGCCTGGCGCCCGCTGCGGCCCCCGAAAGGGCCGCCCCTGCACGGCCGTAGGTCCCCACCCAGGCCAGTGATCGTCGCTCTTACGCTACGACCCGTAGCGTAACTGTTCGGGGTCCTGGCCCGGCACCCCTCCCAGGAACCGCGGGCCGTGATCTGTCTCACGGGCCGCACCTTCCGGCCGCTTACCGGCCGGTATGGTCGCCCGCATGCCGCACTCCGCCCGCCCCCACAAGGCCCGCACCGGTCGCCCCCGCAGCGCCGAGACCGACCGCGCGATCCTCGACGCGACCCGGGCCGCCCTCGTCGACCTGGGGTGGGGAAAGCTCAGCATGGGCGATGTGGCGGCCCGTGCCAAGGTGGCCAAGACGACGCTCTACCGGCGCTGGGCCAACAAGAACGAACTGGTCGTGGACGCCGTCGCCGTCCTCTTCGACGAACTCGAACTCCCCGACAGCGGCTGCCTCCAGGCCGACATCGAGGGCGTCACGCTCCAGTTCGGCGCGCTCCTGGAACGCCCCGAGACCAAGACCGCGCTGATGGCCGTCGTCGCCGAGTCCACGACGGACGCGGCGCTGCGCGAGCGGATCCGCACCGCCATCGTGGACCGGCAGATGCGGCTGGTGGTCCTGGGCCGCGAGCGCGCCCAGGCCCGCGGCGAACTGCCGCCCGACGCCCCGGGCCCTGAAGGCGCGCGGGCATCGGCGGACGCGGTGGGCCTGATCTTCGACGTCATCGCCGGCGCGATCGTGCACCGCACCCTGGTCAGCGCCGAGCCGGTGGACGACGCCTGGGCCCACCGGCTCGCGACCGTGCTGATGCAGGGGCTGACGGGGCTGGGCTGACGGCCGCCGCTCAGACCTGGTAGCGGTCCGCCCGGAACAGCCGCAGATTCGCAGCGACCCACTCCGACGTCCGCTCCAGCCCCTCCTCCAGGGACACTTCGGGCCGCCAGCCGGCCCACTCGCGGGCCCGGGAGTTGTCCGACAGCAGCCGCTCGACCTCGCTGCCCGAAGGCCGCAGCCGCCCGGCGTCCACCACCACCTCGGCCTCCCGGCCGGACGCCGCGATCAGCGCCTCGGCGAGCGCGCCGATGGCGATCTCCCGGCCGGTGCCGAGGTTGACGACGTGCCCCAGCGCCCGGTCGCAGTCGGCCATCGCCAAGAAGCCCGCCGCGGTGTCCGTGACGAAGGTGAAGTCCCGGGTCGGGGTGAGCGAGCCGAGCTTGATCTGCCGTGCGCCCGCGTGCAGTTGGGCCAGGATCGTGGGGATCACGGCGCGGGCCGACTGCCGCGGCCCGTAGGTGTTGAACGGACGGACGACCGTCACCGGCAGCTCGAAAGCGTGCCGGTGCGACAGCGCCAGCATGTCCGCGCCGATCTTCGAAGCGGAGTACGGCGACTGCGGCTGGAGCGGGTGGTCCTCGGAGATCGGCACGGTCAGCGCGGTCCCGTAGACCTCACTGGTGGAGGTGTGCACCAGGCGCCGCACCCCGTGCCGGCGGCACGCCTCGGCGACGTTCTCGGTGCCGACGACGTTCGTCTGGACGTAGGCACCGGGCGAGTCGTAGCTGTACGGGATCCCGATCAGCGCGGCCAGGTGGAAGACCGTGTCGCAGCCGGCCACCGCGTCCATCACCCGGCCCGCGTCCCGCACATCGCCCGCCAGCATCTCGACGGCACCGCCCGGCGCCAGGTGATGGGCCAGGTGCCCCTTCTCCGCGTACGGCTTGTAGTGCACCAGGGCGCGCACCTCCGCGCCCCGCTCGACGAGCAGATCCACCAGCGTCGAGCCGATGAACCCCTCGGCGCCGGTGACCAGAACCTTGCGGCCCTGCCACTGCCGGGTGTCGCTGTTGCCGTTGCTGCTCATGCTGACTCCTTCATCGGATTCATCGGATTCATCGGACGGATATCGGGTGGGTGAGGTGGTGCGGCTGCGGGTGACCGGCCAGGGCCAGGGCCTTGGCGGCCAGCAGGTCGGCGGCGCGGCTGTGGGTGCCCGGGTCGGCGGCCGCGCCCATCGCCGCGAGCCGGGCCGGATCGGCCAGCAGCGGGCCGGTCAGCGCGTCGAGCCGCTCCGCCGAGGTCTCCGCGTCGGCGAGCAGCAGTGCCGCCCCGGCGTCGGAGAGCACCCGTGCGTTGTGCGTCTGGTGGTCGCCCGGCGCGTGCGGGTAGGGCACGAGGACGGCCGGCATGCCGATGGTGGCCAGCTCCGCGACGGTCGCCGAGCCGGCCCGGCACACCACCAGATCGGCGGCGGCGTAGGCGAGGTCCATCCGGTCCAGGTACGGCACCGCGTCGGCCACCGCAGCACCGCCGTTCGCGGCCAGCCGCGCCCGGGTCTCCTCCAGGGCCGCGGGCCCGGTCTTGATCAGCAGCCGCAGATCCGTACGGCCGCGGTACCGGGCGGCCAGCCCCACCGCTGCCTCGGTGAGCCGGGCGGCACCCAGACTGCCGCCGTTGACCAGCAGCAGCCGCACCCCGTCCGGAACGCCCAGCTCCCGGCGCGCGGCCGGCCGCAGCGCCGCACGGTCCAGCCCGGCCAGCGGCCCGACCAGCGGCATCCCGACCGTCTCCGCCCGCTCACCGCCCGCCAGATACGGGCGGCTGCGGTCGAAGGCCAGGGCCAGGTGCGGGGTGAGGCGGGCGGCGAACTTGTTGGCCCGGCCCGGCACCGCGTTGGACTCGTGGACCAGGCTCGGCAGCCCGGCAAGCCGCGCCCCGACGATGACCGGCGCGCTCGGGTAGCCGCCCATGCCGACGGCCACCCGGGCGCCCTGCTCCTTGAGAATCGCGCGGCACTGGGCGCCCGACTTCAGCAGCGCGGCCGGCAGCAGATAGCGGCGGGCGCCGAGCGACGGGTCGAAGGGGATCATGTCGACGGTGTGCAGCCGGTATCCGGCCTGCGGGATCAGCCGCGTCTCCAGGCCGCGCTCGGTCCCGACGAAGGAGATCACCGCGTCGGGTACGGCCCGGCGGAGCGCGTCGGCGAGGGCGAGTCCGGGGTAGATGTGGCCGCCGGTGCCGCCCGCACCGATCACGACGGAAAGTGGTGTGCGCATGGCCGCCACGCTCGCGATACGCCCTAAGAAGCTTCTAAGAGCACGGTTTGGCAGCCTGGTCCCATGCCGTCAACGCCGTCCCCGCAGCCCGTGCCGCACCGCCCCGGTCACCCGCCGTCCGCGGCGGAGCCCGCCCCTGCACCGTCCACGGCCTCCGGGCCGGGCGCAGCCTCCGGCCCGAAGATCCTCGTCGTCGACGACCAGCCGGAGGTGCGCGCCGCCGTCGAGGACGGGCTCACCGTCGAGGGCTACACGGTGCGCGGCGCGGCCGACGGTCTCGCGGCGCTCTCCGAGGTCGCCGCCTGGCAGCCGGACGCGCTCGTCCTGGACGTGATGATGCCGGTCCTGGACGGCCTCGCGGTCTGCCGCAGGCTGCGCGCGCTGGACGACCGCACACCGATCCTGGTGCTGACCGCGCTGGACTCGGTCAGCGAGCGGGTGGACGGCCTGGACGCCGGTGCGGACGACTACCTCGTCAAGCCCTTCGCGCTGGACGAACTGGTCGCACGGGTACGGGCGTTGCTGCGCCGGGCCGCCGCCGGCACCGCCGACGACACCGCCCTGTCCTTCGCCGACCTCGTCGTCGACCCGGTCACCCGCACCGGACACCGCGCGGGCCGCCCGCTGGAGTTCAGCCGCACCGAATGGGCACTGCTGGAACTCCTGCTGCTGCACCCGGGGCAGGTGATGCCGCGCGAGGTGATCCTGGAGCGGGTGTGGGGCCGCGACTTCGGGCCCGACTCCAACTCGCTCGCCGTCTATGTCGGTTACCTGCGCCGCAAGCTGGAGGCCGGCGGCGAATCCCGCCTCGTGCACACCGTGCACGGCGTCGGCTACCGCCTGGACCGCGCGTGAGCGGCAGCCGCGGCATCGGCGCCCGCTGGCGGCGGCGCCGGCCCCTGCGGGCGCGGCTCGCGCTGGCCGCTTCGGCCGCGGTGGCGCTGGTCGCCGTCGGCGTCTGCGCGGCCGCGTTCCTGATCATCCGCGTCCAGATGACCCGCCAGCTCGACCTGAGCCTGTCGCAGACGGCCGGCCAGGTGAGCAAGGAACGGCGCGACTGGGGGCCGACAGCGAGCGACGACTCCTGCCGCTACCGGGCCGTGCCGTGCGTCCAGATCGTGCCGTCCGACCCGGCCCGCGACCCGCGCGGGCGCTACGCTCTGCCGGTCGGCGAGGCCACCCGGCAGGTCGCGGGCGGGCACCGTGCCGCGTACTACAGCAAGCTGACGGTCGGCGGGAAGCCGGTCCGGATGTTCACCACCCGCCTGCCGGGCAAGCAGGAGGCGCTCCAGGTCGCGCTGCGCTCGGACACCGTGGAGCGGGGCGTCGGGCAGGCCGCGTGGGCGCTGTCCGTGGTCGGCGCCGCCGGTGTGCTGCTGGCCGCCGGGCTCGGCTACTGGGTCTCCCGCACCGGCCTCGCGCCGGTCGCCCGGCTGACCGCGACCGCCGAACGGATCGCGGCCACCCGCGACGCCCGGCACCGCATCGAACTCCCCGCAGGACCGGCCGGCCGCGAGGACGAGGTGACCCGGCTCGCCGCCAGCTTCAACGTCATGCTCGGCGAGCTGGAACAGTCCGTCGCCGCACAGCGCCGGCTGGTCGCGGACGCCTCGCACGAGCTGCGCACCCCGCTCACCGCGCTCCGCACCAACGCCGAACTCCTCGCCCGCTCGGCCCGGTTGACCGAGGCGCAGCGCGAGCGGGCGGCCGCGGCGCTGGGCCGGCAGCTGCGCGAGGTCACCACCCTCGTCAACGACCTGATCGAGCTGGCCCGCGACGAGGAACCGCAGCCGCTGGTGGAGCAGGTACGGCCGGCCGCGCTGCTGGAACACGCGGTCGGCGCGGCCCGCGAGCACTGGCCGCAGATCGCCTTCGAACTCCACACCGACCCGGCGGCCGCCGATGTCACCGTCCCGGGCGTACCGGCCCGCCTGGCGCGGCTGCTGTCCAACCTCCTGGACAACGCGGCGAAGTTCTCCCCGCCCGGCGGCCCGGTGACCGCCGCTCTCGCCTCCGTACCCGGCGGCGTGGAACTGACCGTCCGCGACCACGGGCCCGGCATCGCGGCCGCCGACCTCCCGCACGTCTTCGACCGCTTCTACCGCGCCGACGCGGCCCGCGCACTGCCCGGCTCCGGCCTCGGCCTGGCCATGGCCCGGCAGATCGCCCGCGCACACGGCGCGGACCTCACCGCCCAGGCGGCACCGGGCGGCGGTGCACTGTTCCGGATGCGCATGCCGCTTCCCTAGGGCGGATCCGCAGGGCCGGAGCGGCTCCGGGATCTCCCGCCGCTACTTCCGCCAGGCGCAACTCCCCAGCGTGGCCCGCCCGTCGGCCACCATCCGGTCCGCTGCGGCGGCCGGAACCATGCCGCTGTGGCCCCGGCGGCAGACGACCGTACGGTCCCCGTACCCGGCGAGGTCGACCAGGATCTGGTCCCAGTGCCGGTACTGCACATCGTGCCCGGAATCGGCGTAGCTGCGGACCCGCGGCGTGCCCGGCAGGTGCGCCTTCCAGGTCGCGAGGGTGCTGGGCGGCACGGTGGTGTCCTTCTTGCCGCTGTAGAGGTACACCGGCGCGGTCAGCCGTGACAGGTCGGGGCCCGGACGCCCGCAGTAGAGCTTCTGCTCGTGCACCTGCGGCGCCGGATCGGCCTTCTGGCCACGCTGGTTGTAGGTCCTGGCGCCCTCTTCGTACGCGGTGTCGGCGAAGCCGGGGATCTGCTGCGTCGGGCTGTCGTCGGGGAAGGCCCACCACTTGCGCGGGTCGGCGATCTGGCCCTCGACCTCCTTGGCGAGCGCGTCGTCGCTCAGCCCGCAGTAGTCCGGCTGCGCGCCGTAGGGCGGGAGCGCGGCGGCCAGGTGCAGCGCCCGGATCCGGCCCGGCGCCCGCGCCGCCAGCTCCGCCGCGTACGGGCCGCCGCCGGAGATGGCGACCACGGTGACCTTGCCGACCCCGATGCGGT
Source organism: Streptomyces pinistramenti (assembly GCF_020564935.1). Taxonomy (GTDB): domain Bacteria; phylum Actinomycetota; class Actinomycetes; order Streptomycetales; family Streptomycetaceae; genus Streptomyces; species Streptomyces pinistramenti. The sequence goes on along the minus strand of NZ_JAJCXB010000081.1, from coordinate 12,927 downwards.
CCAGGACCTGCAAGGCGTCATCGGCGAAGTCGGCCTTGCCCAGCTTCGGATCGTACGCCGTGTCGCCGAAGCCGTTGCGTTCGACGGATATCAGCCGCAGCCGCAGCGATGCGCGGGTGCTGCGGAAGAAGTCGGTCATGTGGGCGGCCCGTGCGCTGGTGCCGGTCCCGCCGATGAACAGCACCGGACGGCCGTCCCGCGGGCCCTCGTCGATGTAGTGCGCGGTGCGCCCCGAGGCCAGCCGCGCGGCCTCGACCGCGGGCCCGAGCGAGTCGAAGTCGTCCTGGACGCGGGGCCGGTGGGCGTCCGCGGCGTGCGGGGCGGACGGCGGTGTCGCACCGGCGGCGACGGACCCGCCGAGCAGCACCGCCGCGAGGGCGGCTGCGGACGTCGCGAGCGCGGTGCGGGCTGATCTCTTCACAGGTACTCCCGGTCATTCGAGGCGGCAGGACTGCGTCCGCCTACCCCGAACTCCCGGGAAAACGCCTGGTCGAGGGCGATCCGCGGGACGGAGTGCCGGTCAGAGGGCGCCGGTTGGCGCCGATGTCCGCCCTCTTGGCGGGCCGCTGCCGTGGGTCACCTGCCGGTTGCGGCGGGGCCGGGGCGGGGCTGCTCGTCGGGGTCCTGGGCGGCCTGCGCCCGCACGGCCTGGCGGTCCTGCGGGGACATCGACCGCCAGCTGTCGCTGATACCGGCCAGCCCTTCGGTGAGCGCGCGGTGACCGGCCGGATCGTCGAGCACGTCCTTCAGCTCCAGCCGGCCGCCGAGCATCTTGCGCGCGAGGTCCTGGAGGGCGGGCGGCGTGGCCGGATTGTTCCGCACGGCCCGGAGTGAACGGGTGAGGTGCTCGTTCTGCTCCTGCGACAGGTCCGGCTCCTCGACGGGGTGGTCCCGCTCGCCCGGAGCCGTCGCATCATTCCTGCTGTTCATGGGGGAAGGTCCTCTCGACGGGCATCGGTACGGCTGCCGGTACGGCGTCAGCCGAAGGCGTCGCGGGCCCGGTCGGCCTCGTCCTGACCGCTACGGGTGGTGGGGGCGGGGGGCGGGGCGGGGGCCCGGGTGGCCGTGCGGACCGCCGGCGCCGGGCCGCCGCCTGAGCCGCCACCGGCTTCGTCGCCCGATGTGCCCTCGTCCGCCGGCGTCCTGTCCTTCGTGACCATGCCGCCGATGGTCTTCGCCCCGTCGACGGTCTCCTCGTGGCCCTTCCAGACCTGCTTGCCGCCCTCGGCGAAGTCGCCCTCGGCGATCTTCCCGGCGCCCTGGGCCATGTCGTAGGCGCCGGTGCCGACCTTGCCGATCTCCTTGCCCTTGTCCGTGACGGCCTTGCCCGCCGCGTCCAGCGCGTCCTGGGGGGAGAAACCGTCCCGCGCCCCGTAGTGGTTCTCGATGCCCTGCGAGACGAGGTTCTGGGCGACGCCCTTGGCCATGTCCTTGCCCGCGTCCTTGAGCAGGTCCACGACGATCTCCCTGACGGCCTTCGCCGCCTTCTTCTCGACCGCTTCGGTGATCTTCTGCACGATCTTCTGCTCGGCCTCGTCCAGGATCCGGCGGACGATCATCCGGGTCGTCTGGGTGGCCGCCGCCGCCCCGACCTCGGAGGCACCCAGCGTGACCGGCGCCGCGGCCTGGGCCGCCGCGATCTCGATCGCGAGGGCGATGAGCTGGGCGATGACCGCGAGCTTCAGGACCATGACGATCGTCGCCACCGCGTTGAGCGCAAAGGCCAGCAACTCGGCCGCCGCGATGACTTCGTCGAGATGGCCGTCGCCGCCGGCGAACTTCTTCCAGGCGTTGTCGAACGCTTCGACGGCCTCACCGGAATTGGCACCACGCACCGCGTTGGCGGCCGTGACACCGTCCGACCGGTACCGGCGCACGGACGCGGCGAAGGCGCTCCAGCCCTCGGCCGCCTCCCGCATCTTGTCCTCGTCCACATTGGGCCACTGAAAGCCCAGCAGATCGAGAATCCAGTCGACCTCGGACGGCAGCATGATGGCCAAGGTGTGTCACTCCCCGGGAAACGGGTGATCGATCGGGTGTGGGGCGGCGTGCCGAACGGAACCGACGTCACAGGCGGAGATCGGGGCGGCCGGCCGCACAGGCGGTGAGGGTGTCGTGCTGGTCCTGCTCCGTCAGGTCGTAACGGGTGCCCATCGCTGTGAGGTTGGACCCGATCTTCGACAGCGCCTCACCGAGGTGCGGCATCGACTCGACAATTCCTTCGCACACCGGCCCGTAGAGATCGTTGAAGGTGCCGATGAAGTCATCGCTGCCCCAGGTTTCTCCGGGTTCACCGCCCACCGCTGACTTCAGCTTCTCGGCCGCGTCGGAGAATCCGGTGCCGATGTCCGAAAAAGCGGCGCCCTGTGTCTTGAGAACGGCCGGATCGACGTCGTAACCGGAACTCGACATGCGTCCCCCTGGAATATCCACGCACCGGGATGAAAATTACGTGGCGTACCCTATCCCACGCCCTGCCTCACGCCGACGCGAGCGGCGGCAGGACAGAGCGAACTCACGCTCGCCGACTGCCTGTTGAGCCGGGACGCGAACAGACAGCCGCCACGTTCCTTCAATTCATCCGGAAGAGGGAAATACACCCATGCCCCCGTCTCCGCTCTTCGCCACGGCCAAGCGAATTCTGGTGCAATGCGGACTCGCCGTGGCGGCGGTGGCCATTTTGCTGACCGGCTCCGTATTCACCGTCAAGGCGCTGACCGGAGGCGGCTTCATCGGAACGCACGGGATCTTCACGGTAAATGCCTGTTCCGTGCATGTTTCCCACAGTTCCGGATCGCGCCACGGCCCCTCGGCATCCCACGAGTACGACTGCACGGGCAATTTCCGCGCGGGAGACGGAACGTTCACCGACGACCACGCCACCGTGGACAGCGTCGAACAGAACTACCCAGGGGGCACGCTGCTCCCGGCCGAGGGCCGGCCCGGCAACGCCCTCATCGAGGAGCTGACCGGGGGTTCCTACACCCTTGCCGACACCGGCGCGGTCACGAAGTACCTCCTGTACGCCTTCACGGCCCTCCTCCTGGGCGCACTCCTGGCGTTCGGCCTGCTGGCCGTCGACTGGAAGGACTCCCGCCCCGAGAGCGGCTCCTGGCAGGCGGTCGGGCGGGCGGCCAGGGCCAAGCGGGGGCGGCTGATCACCGCGGCGGTGTTCGCAGTGGCCCTCGTCATCCTCCCCGCCACCGTCCTGGCCCTCACCGGCTGATCGCAAGGACTGACCGGCAAGGGCCCGGCCGGCACCGGGCCCGGCCCCTCAGAACCCCGCCGGCTCCGTATAGACCCCCCACTCGTCCCGCAGCACCCCGCAGATCTCGCCGAGCGTCGCCTCGGCGCGTACGGCCTCCAGCATCGGCTCGATCATGTTGCTGCCGTTGCGGGCCGCGGCGAGCATCGCCTGGAGTGCGGACCGCACCCGGGTGTCGTCCCGGGCCGCCTTGCGGTCGGTGAGTGCCTGTACCTGGTCCCGTTCGACTTCGTGGCTGACCCGCAGGATCTCCAGGTCGCCGGTGACCGAGCCGTGGTGGCAGTTGACGCCGACGACCCGCTTGTCGCCCTTCTCCAGGGACTGCTGGTAGCGGAAGGCGGATTCGGCGATCTCGCCGGTGAACCAGCCGTCCTCGATGCCGCGCAGGATGCCGGAGGTGACCGGGCCGATCGGGTGCTTGCCGTTCGGCACCGCCCGCGCCCCGCGCTCCTTGATCTGCTCGAAGATCTTCTCGGCGTCCGCCTCGATCCGGTCGGTCAGCGCCTCGATGAACCACGAACCGCCCAGCGGGTCCGCGACGTTGGCGACGCCGGTCTCCTCCATCAGCACCTGCTGGGTGCGCAGCGCGATCTCGGCGGCCTGTTCGCTGGGCAGCGCGAGGGTCTCGTCGAGGGCGTTGGTGTGCAGCGAGTTGGTGCCGCCGAGCACGGCGGCCAGCGCCTCGACGGCGGTGCGGACGACGTTGTTGTACGGCTGCTGGGCGGTCAGCGAGACACCGGCGGTCTGGGTGTGGAACCGCAGCCACTGCGCCTTCTCACTGCTCGCGCCGTACACGTCACGCATCCAGCGGGCCCAGATCCGGCGCGCGGCACGGAACTTGGCGATCTCCTCGAAGAAGTCGAGGTGCGCGTCGAAGAAGAAGGACAGGCCGGGCGCGAAGGTGTTGACGTCCAGGCCGCGGGAGAGTCCCAGCTCGACGTAGCCGAAGCCGTCGGCGAGGGTGTACGCCAGCTCCTGCGCGGCCGTCGCCCCGGCCTCGCGGATGTGGTAGCCGGAGACCGAGAGCGGCTTGTACGCGGGGATGCCCTGCGCGCAGTGCTCCATGAGGTCGCCGATCAGCCGCAGATGGGGCTCGGGCGGGAACAGCCACTCCTTCTGGGCGATGTACTCCTTGAAGATGTCCGTCTGGAGCGTGCCGTTGAGCACGCCCGGGTCGATGCCCTGCCGCTCGGCGGCGACCAGGTACATGCAGAAGACGGGCACGGCGGGCCCGCTGATCGTCATCGACGTCGTGACGTCGCCCAGCGGGATGTCCCGGAACAGCACCTCCATGTCGGCGGCGGAGTCGATGGCGACGCCGCAGTGGCCGACCTCGCCGAGCGAGCGCGGGTCGTCGGAGTCCCGCCCCATCAGCGTCGGCATGTCGAAGGCGACGGAGAGGCCGCCGCCGCCCGCCTCCAGGATCATCTTGTAGCGCTCGTTGGTCTGCTCGGCGTTGCCGAAGCCCGCGAACTGGCGGATGGTCCAGGTCCTGCCGCGGTAGCCGGTCGGGTACAGGCCGCGGGTGAAGGGGTACTCGCCCGGCCACCCGATCCGCTCGAAGCCGTCGACGGTGTCCCCGGGGCGCGGCCCGTAGACCGGCTCCACCGGATCGCCGGAGAGCGTGCTGAAGTCCGCATCGCGGGTGCGGGCGGAGTCGTACCGGGCCTGCCAGCGACGGCGGCCTTCTTCGATCGCGTCGGCGTCCATACCCACGAATTTACTAGGACGTCCTAGTAATTGTCGATGGCCAAGGGGTACCGCCGCGAGCCGGGCGGGAACGCGACGGCGCTCCAGGGCCGCCAGGAAGGCCGCCGAGACCCCCTGAACAGCACAAACGCGCCCGTCCCCGGGAAGGGATGGGCGCGTGGCGGGTGTGGCGGCCGTCAGACCTTGACGGGCTGCGGCGCGGCATCCGCGAGCAGCGGCCCGACGTCGCGGACGACCTTGCGCTCGACGAAGAACGCAGCGGTCGGGATGGTGCCGGCGATCAGCACCCACAGCAGCTTGCCGAACTTCCACTTCGCCTTGGAGCCCAGGTCGAAGGCGACGACGAGATAGACGATGTAGAGCACGCCGTGGATCTGGGAGACGACGAGGGTGAGGTCCTTACCCGTGTCGAAGCCGTACTTGGCCACCATGCAGGCGCACAGGATGAGGAGCATGACGGCGGTGACGTAGGCCATCACGCGGTAGCGGGTCAGCACGCTCGGTTTCATGGCTACGAGCGTAACCGTCCGAAAAACCCCCGCGGACACGGGGCGCAAGTCCACGGTGTCCTGCACATGATCCAACTCGTCGGACCAGCCCGCACACGCGGAGCACAGGCACACCGAACCGCAGGAATCGCAAGCCCGGCGCTCAGCCCTTGTCCTCGAAATCCCCCGCCGCCACCCGCAGCGGCCGCAGCATCGCGAAGATCTCCCCGCACTCCTCGGCGTCGTACGCGCCGAGCCCGAAGTCCATCGTCATCAGGTCACGGGTGGCCGCGTCGCACACCTCGCGCCCCTTGTCGGTGATCGACGCGAGGGTGCCCCGTCCGTCGTTCGGGTTCGGCCGCTTGGCCACCAGGCCGGACCGCACCAGCCTGTCGACGGTGTTCGTCACCGAGGTCGGGTGCACCATCAGCCGCTCGCCGATCTTCGACATCGGCAGCTCGCCGGCCTTCGAGAAGGTGAGCAGCACCAGCGCCTCGTAGCGCGCGAACGTCAGCCCGTACGGCTTGACCACCGCGTCCACTTCGGACAGCAGGATCTGGTGGGCCCGCATGACCGAGGTGATCGCGGCCATCGACGGCACGGCACCCCAGCGCTGCTGCCACAACTCGTCGGCGCGGGCGATGGGATCAAAAGCAAGACTGAGCGGCTTCGGCACGCAGCCGACCCTACCCGGCGGTCATATGGCGGTCAGCCACGTCTCGGATTCCGGGCAGGGACGGCATCCCGGCACACGGACGGCGCCGGGTCCTGCGGTCAGCTCGTGGACTCCGCCGTGGACTCCCCCGCGGCGAGATACCGCTCCACGGTCTCCACCTTCGACGTCAGTCCGTCCGTCACACCCGGCCGGATGTCGGCCTTCAGGACGAGCGAGACCCGTCCCGCACGTGCCTCGACGGCCGCCACCGCGCGCTTGACGACGTCCATCACCTCGTCCCACTCGCCCTCGACCGAGGTGAACATGGCGTCGGTGCGGTGCGGCAGGCCGGAGTCCCGGACGACCCGTACCGCGTCGGCCACGTATTCCCCGACGTCCTCGCCGACACCCAGCGGGCTCACCGAAAAGGCGACGATCATGCGTTGACCGTTCCTTCCCTGCGCGCGCGGGCGGCGATGACCGAGCTCTCGGCCTCCCGCTTGAGCTTGCGCTCGGCGAAGAATCCGCCGGTGGGCAGCACGGAAAGGATGAAGTAGAGCGCGGCGGTCTTCAGGTTCCACTTGGTGCGGTTCCAGGCGTCGAGCCAGAAGACGACGTACAGGACGAACAGCACGCCGTGCACCATGCCCATGACCATGACGCCGTCGAAGCTGGTGGTGCGCTTGAGCACCGAGCAGCACAGCAGGAGGAGGAAGGAAATCGCCTCGGGGGCGGAGACCAGGCGGAGCCGGTGCAGGGCGGCGGCGGTCTTGATGTCCACGGGAACCTCGTTCGGGTGGCAGGGGGAGTCAGCACAGCTTGTGCAAGAGTTCACAAGCTGTGGTCCATTGTTACAGCCGTCTCCGCGATCACCGCGTCGGGGGCGGGTCGGGGTCGAGCCCGGGACGGTTCAGGGCCGGCGGGCCTCCCACGGCGGCCCCTTCGCCGACTACGGTCACAGACGTGGCTCAGTTTCGGCTCCAGGGGAGCAAGGTGCTCGCCGTCGACATGACGGGCGATGCCGTCAAGGCGAAGAACGGCGCGATGGTCGCCTACGACGGCCAGATGTCGTTCAAGAAGATGACCGGCGGCGGTGAGGGGCTGCGGGGCATGGTCACCCGGCGCCTGACCGGTGAACAGATGGCCGTGATGGAGGTGAAGGGGAAGGGCACCTGCTATTTCGCCGACCGCGCGAGCGAGATCAACCTCGTGCAGCTGCACGGCGAGAAGCTGTTCGTCGAGGCGAGCAATCTGCTGTGCACGGACGCCGCGCTGCGGACGGGCACGACGTTCACCGGCCTGCGCGGCGCCTCGCAGGGCAACGGCCTGTTCACCACCACCGTCGAGGGCAGCGGCCAGGCCGCGCTCACCTCCGACGGCCCCGCGGTGGTGCTGCGGGTCACCAGGGAGTACCCGCTCCAGGTCGACCCGGGCGCGTACATCGCGCACACCGGCAATCTCAAGCAGCACTTCCAGTCCGGGGTGAACTTCCGCACGTTCATGGGCGAGGGATCGGGCGAGGCGTTCCAGATCCGTTTCGAGGGCGAGGGCCTGGTGTACGTACAGCCCAGCGAGCGCAACACCATCGGCGGTGAGGTCTGATGCCGTTCACGGTGCTCAACTCGCGCATGGTGGAGGCCGGGGTCGGGCCGGGCGAGCGGCTGTTCAGCCAGCGCGGCGCGATGCTCGCCTACCGCGGCGAGGTCTCCTTCACGCCCAACATCCAGGGCGGTCAGGGCGGCATCGGCTCGATGATCGGCCGCCGGATCGCCAACGAGGCGACGCCCCTGATGACCGTGGAGGGCAACGGCTCGGTGATGTTCGGGCACGGCGGGCATCACGTCCAGGTCATCGACCTCGCGGGCGAGACCCTGTACGTCGAGGCCGACCGGCTGCTGGCCTTCGACGGCACCCTCCAGCAGGGCACGATGTTCATGGGCTCGCAGGGCGGGGTGATGGGCATGGTGCGCGGCCAGGTCACCGGCCAGGGCCTGTTCACCACCACCCTCAAGGGCCACGGCTCGGCCGCGGTGATGGCCCACGGCGGCGTCATCGAGCTGCCGATCACCCCGCAGCACGCAGTCCACGTCGACCCGCAGGCGTACGTCGCCCACCGCGGCGAGGTGCGCAACAAGCTGTCCACCGCCCTCGGTTGGCGCGAGATGGTCGGCCGCGGCTCGGGCGAAGCCTTCCAGCTGGAACTGTCGGGCCAGGGCACCGTGTACGTACAGGCGTCGGAGGAGAAACTGTGACCGGTCCCGTCATCCACGACGTCCATACGCTCCCGGGCAACGACAACGTCAATCCGTACGCCTTCAGCGTGGATCTGCAAGGGCAGTGGTTCCTGCAGAAGGGGAAGATGATCGCCTACTACGGGCGGATCGAGTTCCACGGCATCGGGCACGGCCGGCTGGACCGGCTCATCTCCACGAGCTTTCATTCGCCCCTGCACGCCGCGGACTGGGTGGTGGCCGAGGGGCAGGGCAAGATGCTCCTCGCGGACCGGGCGTTCGACGTGAACTCCTACGATCTGGACGAGGGCAACCTCACCATTCGCTCCGGCAACTTGCTCGCGTTTCAGCCATCTCTGTCACTGAAGCAGTCGATCATCCCGGGCTTCCTGACCCTGATCGGTACGGGCACGTTCGTGGCCGCGTCCAACGGCCCGGTGGTCTTCGCCGAGCCACCCATCCGGGTGGATCCGCAGGCCCTGGTCGGCTGGGCGGACTGCCCCTCCCCGTGCCACCACTACGACCACCGGTACCTGCGGGGATTCCTGGGCGAGTTGCGGGCGCGCACCGGCATCGGGGGCGCCTCGGGCGAGGAGCACCAATTCGAGTTCGTCGGGGCGGGCACGGTGCTGCTGCAGTCGACGGAGCAGCTCATGCCGGAGCTGGCGACCGGTGAGGTACCGGCGGAACCGGGGGTTCCCGGCGGCGGAAACCACGGCGGGCAAAGTGGCTCACATGTGCCGCAGCTGCCGGGCAACCTCGGTGGCCTCTCGCGTCGCTTCGGGCTGTGAGCGGTAGTCTGCGCACGGCCAGCTCGAACGCCTGACCAACGTCGAGCCGGGATCCACGTCGGGCCGGGACCGGCAACCGCCGCCCCGCCCGGCCCCTTTCCCTTCCTCCTCGATCACGCTTTCTCGCCCTGACTAATTCACTATTCAACTTTCACGGGTAGAATTCCTCCATGACGACCGACAGCGACACCCCCTGGCTGACCGACCAGGAGCAGCGTGCCTGGCGCACTCATCTGGACGTCAGCAGGCTGCTGATGCACCAGCTGGAACGCGATCTCCAGCCGTTCGGCCTGACCAACAACGACTACGAGATCCTCGTCAACCTCTCCGAGGCCGAGGACCGACGGCTGCGGATGAGCGACCTCGCGACCAGCACCCTGCAGTCCAAGAGCCGTCTCTCGCACCAGATCACCCGCATGGAGAACGCCGGTCTCGTCCGCCGCGAGAGCTGCGAGTCCGACCGCCGCGGGCTCTACGCCGTGCTGACCGACGAGGGCTGGGACACCATGCGCCGGGTCGCCCCGCACCACGTCGCCTCGGTGCGCAAACACTTCATCGACCTCTTCGCGCCGGAAAGCCTCGACGCGCTCCGCGCCTCGCTCGCGCCGGTCGCCGAGCATCTGCGGGAGCACCGCGGCAGCCTCTGACCGTCCGCCGCGGCCCGCCCGTCGGGCCGCGCCACCGCCGTCAGTGCGCCACCGGCAGCCGCAGCTCGAAGACCGAGCCCTCGCGTACGCCCAGCGAACCGCCGTGCCGCACCGCCACGTCCCGGGCGATGGCCAGGCCGAGCCCGGCGCCGCCGTCGTCCCGGGCCCGCGCGTCGTCGAGCCGTACGAACCGCTCGAAGATCCGCTCCCGTTCGGCCTCCGGCACTCCGGGCCCGTCGTCGTCGACCCGCAGCGTCACCCACTCCCCCGCGCGCACCAGCTCCACCTGCACCGAGGCGGCGGCGTGCCGCTGTGCGTTGTCCAGCAGATTGCCCAGCACGCGCCCCAACTGGCCACGCGAACCGGACACTTCCGCGGTGTCCAGTCGCCCGATCCGCACCGGAATCCGGTCGCCCACCCGCTGCGAGGTGTCCTCCCGCACCAGCGCGGCCACATCGACCCGGGATCCGGTCGGCTTCTCGCCCGCGTCGAGCCGCGCGAGGAGCAGCAGGTCGGCCGCCAGATGCTGGAGCCGTACGGTGTCCTCGACCGCGCCCGGTACGTCCAGCAACTCCGGGTGTGCGGCGCCCACTTCGAGCTGGGTACGGAGGCTGGCGATCGGGCTGCGCAGCTCGTGCGAGGCGTCGGCGACGAACCGGCGCTGGCGCTCCACGGACGCTTCGAGCGCCGCCAGCGTCTCGTTGGTCGTCCGCGCCAGCCGCCCGATCTCGTCCTGCGCCGCGGGCACCGGCACCCGCCTGCTGAGGTCCGTACTGGCGGTGATCGCGGCCATCTCGCCGCGGATCCCCTCGACCGGCCGCAGCGCCCGCCGGGTGACCAGCCAGGTCACTCCCGCCACGACCAGGAGCAGCAGCGGCAGCCCGATGAGCATCGCGCCGCGCACCGTGCCCACGGCGTCCTGTTCGGGGGTGAGCGCCGAACCGGCCCGCACGGTGACCTTGCGGCCCGTGGTGTCCTTGGCTTCCACGGAGGCGAAGCGGTAGCCCGCCGTCCGGTCGTCCACGGTCGCCGTCCCGTCCCGGAAGTCCACGTCGTCGTCGACCTCGCCGGGCTTCGGGCCGCCCGCGTCCTCATCGTCGTCCGCATCGTCCCCCGACGCGTGCGACCCCGCGCCGTCCGTCCCGTGATCCGGCTTCTCGACCCGCTTCCCGTCGACCGCCCGCACGTCGTCGCCGACCGCCAGCACCCGGCCGTCGTCGTCGGTCACCACCACCGGATGGTCGTCCCCGTCCGGCAGATCGAGATCGCCGCCGACGGACCCGGTGGCGATCCGCTCCGCGACGCCGCGCGCCGCGACCTCGGCCTCCAGGCCCGCCTGGTCGTGCAGATTGCCCCGCAGCACCAGCAGCAGCGCCACCCCGGCCGCGACCAGCGCCAGCGCCACCACCAGCGTCGCGCCGGCCGTCGCCTTGGCGCGTACGGATGCCAGCCGGCTACGCACCGGCCACCAGCCGGTATCCCGCGCCGCGCACCGTGGCGATGTATCCGGCGCCGAGCTTGCGGCGCAGCGCGCTCACGTAGACCTCGATGATGTTCAGGTCGCCCTCGTAGGCGAAGTCCCAGACGTGTTCCAGGATTTCCGGCTTGGACACCACTTCGCCGGCCCGCAGCGCGAGTTGCTCCAGGACCGCGAACTCCTTGGCGGTCAGCGTCACTTCGGCGCCGTCCAGCGTCACCTTGTGCGATCCCTGGTCGATGGTGAGCGGGCCGGCCCGCAGCACCGGCGGCGCGCTCTGCCCGCGCCGCCGCAGCAGCGCCTTGACCCGCGCGACCAGCACCACGTACGAGAACGGCTTGGTCAGATAGTCGTCGGCGCCGGTGTCGAGGCCCTCGGCCTCGTCGTACTCGCCGTCCTTGGCGGTCAGCATCAAGACCGGCACGTCGTCGCCCGCGGCCCGCAGCGCCCCGCACACGCGGTAGCCGTTCAGCCCCGGCAGCATGATGTCCAGCACGATCAGGTCGTAGCCGCCCTCGCCCGCGCGCTGCAGCCCCTCCAGGCCGTCGTGCACGACGTCGACCGCGTACCCCTCGGCCATCAGGCCCTTGGCCAGCGACAGCGCCAGCCGCTTCTCGTCCTCCACGATCAGCAGGCGGGAGGGGCGGCGCGCGGCGCCTGCGGGGTGGTAGGAGGTGACCGGTGGGAGCATGCGCCCCAGCTTGCCACCCCGTTCCTGAAGCGTTCTTCAGGGACCTTCAGCTTGGCTTCAGCTTCGTTCAGCCACTGTGTGGTCACTGCCGAACACAGGGGAGAACACACCATGAAGCGCCACATCCTCATCGCCACCGCCGCCGCTGCCGCCCTCATCGCCGGAGGCACCGCGACCGCCGTCGCCGTCAACGGCTCCGAAGGCCCCGGCAGCCCGCAGTCCGGGGCGCAGACCTCGGCGCAGCTCGCGGCGAAGGCCGGCGGCACGGGCGCCGACGGCCGTCAGGCCCACAACGCCGCCGACGGCCGCTCCAGCATCCCGATGCAGGATCACGACGAGGACGGCCAGGAGGATGTCCGCGAGGCCGCCGCCGCCAAGGTGAGCGCCCCGCAGGCCGCCGCTGCCGCGCTGAAGGCCGTCCCGGGCACGGTGACCGGCCTCGACCTGGACGCCGACCGTCCGGGCCTGGTCTGGGACGTGGACCAGCTCGGCAAGGACGGCAGGTGGCACGAGCTGACCCTCGACGCGGGCAACGCCCGGGTGCTCAACCAGCACGTCGACCACGAGGACGACGACCACGGCCAGGGTCAGGTCAGGAGCCGGCTGAAGGGCGCGACGACGGACGCCGCCGGCGCCGCCCGTACCGCCGCCGCGGGCCACGGCACCGTGACGTCCGTGGACCTGGACGACGACCACCGCGCGAAGGCCGTCTGGGAGGTCGAGACCGTGACCAAGGACGGCAAGGAGCACGACCTCCTGGTCGACCCGCAGTCCGGTGCCCTGACCGCCGCTCCGGCGCACGGCGCGGACGACGACGACAACGGCGGCCAGGACGACTGACCGGTCCCTGCCGGCCCGGCCGCTTCGGGCCCCGCACCCTAAGCGGCCTGGCACGTGAACCGGCGAACCCCGGGTGTGGGCCCCGGGGTTCGCCTCCGTCGGTTGTGGGCGTGGCCGGATACGGCCACGCGA
>NZ_JAJCXB010000080.1 GCF_020564935.1 Streptomyces pinistramenti | reverse complement strand
GTCATCGGCGACGAGCCGCTCCACGACGTCCATGTCCGGGCCTTCGGCGGTCATCGGCACGGGGATCATGTCGATCCCGAACCGCTCGCAGAGCGCGAAGTGCCGGTCGTAGCCGGGCACCGGGCACCGCCGGAGTGGCCCTGGCTAGGCGGGGGGAGTGGCCGGCCTGATCTCCGGCCTGCGGCTGTCCGGCAGGCCGGTGGCTGCGAACACGCTCAGGACCTGCTGTACGGCGGCGTCCGGGCCATCCGGGCGGTGGACGGCTGCGACCGCGGTTTCCAGGTGGGGAGAGTCGCCACGCAGCGGGCGGTAGGTCACACCGGGAATCCCCAGTGAGCGCACCTGCTCGGGGGCGAGCGCCAGGCACAGGCCGGCGGCGACATAGCTGAGCAGCCCCGGCAGGTCGTCTGCCTGGCCCAGTGCCCGGGGGGTGAAGCCGGCCTGAGCGCAGGCGAGCGTGACCTGCTGGGCGAGCCCGGGGAGGGCGCCGGGTTTGGGGACCGCGAATTCCTGCTCGGAGAGCTCGCGCAGATCGAGGGAGGGCTTGGCGGTGAGCGGGTGGTGTTCGGGGAGGACCGCGACCAGCCGTTCCACACCGATGTGCCGGACGGTCAGGCGTTCCGTGCCGCTGACCGGGAGACGGACCAGGGCGAGGTCGAGCGTCCCGGTGCGGAGCATGTCGACCAGCTCCGCGGAGGGGCGCTGGGTCAGGTGCAGCCGCAGACCGGGCAGCTGTGCGTGGGAGCGGCGCAGCAGGCGCGGCAGGAAGTCGAAGCCGAGGCTGCTGATGAACCCGAGCCGGAGCTCGCCCTCGTGGCCGCTCGCGATCCGCCGGGCCCGGTCGACGGCGGCGGCCTGTGCTTCGAGCAGCCGCCGGGCGTCTTCGGCGAACGCGCGGCCGGCCGGGGTGAGCCGTGCGCCGCGCGAGGTCCGTTCGAAGAGGGCGACTTCGAGGCCGCTCTCCAGCCGCTGGATCGCCTGGCTGAGCGGCGGCTGCCGCATGGTGAGCCGCTCGGCGGCGCGGCCGAAGTGCTGTTCCTCGGCCAGCACGACGAACTGCTGGAGGATGCGCTGGGTCAGTTCCATATGGCAAAGCATATGGAACAAGGGGGAAAGAAGTATTGGACGATATGGAGCGAGGGGGATTTGACTGGCTGTCAATGGTCCGGTGCGCGAAGCCGGCCCCGAGGGAAATCGGAGACGTGCCATGTCGGCAGGACAGAAAGAGACCGGTGGCGTGGGACCGCTGAACGGCGTGCGGGTGGTCGAGCTGGCGGGCGTGATCATGGGCCCTTACGCGGCGCAGCAGCTCGGGGATCTCGGGGCGGATGTGATCAAGGTCGAACCGCCGGCCGGTGACGTGACCCGCCACTACCCGCCGACCCGCAGTCCCGGTATGGGCGCGGCGGCGCTCAACCTCAACCGCAACAAGCGCAGCGCCGCGATCGACCTCAAAGCCCCGGGCGGCCGCGACGCGCTGCTCGCCCTGACCGCGACGGCGGACGTGTTCATCACCAACATCCGCCCGCAGGCTCTTGCGCGACTCGGCCTGGGCTACGAGGACGTGGCGGCCGTCAACTCCGGCCTGGTCTACCTGAACGCCCAGGGCTTCCGCAGCGACTCCCCGCTCGGCGGACGCGCGGCCTATGACGACATCGTGCAGGCGGCCACCGGCCTGGTGTGGCTGAACGAACAGGTCAGCGGCGTACCGTACTTCGTCCCCACCGTGGTCGCCGACAAGGTGTGCGGTCTGGTGATCGTGCAGTCGGTGCTCGCCGCGCTCCACCATCGTGACCGCACCGGCCAGGGGCAGCACGTCGAGGTCCCGATGGCCGACACCATGCTGGCCTTCAATCTGGTCGAGCACCTGGCAGCGGCGACCCTCGACCCGCCGGAAGGTCCGATCGGCTACTCGCGGGCGCTCAGCTCCCAGCGCAAAGCCTCACGCACGGCGGACGGCTGGATGTGCATCCTGCCCTACAGCGACCGCAACTGGCGTGACTACTTCACCTTCGTCGGCCGCCCGGAACTCGCCGACGAGCCGCGCTTCGGTTCGCTCGGTGCCCGCGCCCGCAACGCCGACGAACTCTACGCACTGGCAGGCGAGTTCTCGGCCCTGCACACCAGTGCCGAATGGCAGGAGTTCTGCGACTCGGCCAGCATTCCCGCGGCCCCGGTGCTGAGCCTGGACGAGGCCGCCGCCGGCGACTACGCCACCGAAGGCGGCCTGCTCCAGGCAGCCGAGCACCCCACCGAGGGCAGTTACCACCTCATCGGCCAGCCCGTGCGCTTCTCGGCCACTCCGGCCGGCCTGCACCGACACTGCCCGCGGATCGGCGAGCACACCGAGGAGGTGTTCGCCGAGATCGGCCACCGCCCGTCCGCATGAGCCCGCACCACCCGGAATCGAGGAAACCATGAGCGAGCAGGAACCGCTGCGCGTCGAGCACCGGCCCCACGGTGTCACCGTGCTCACCTTCGACAACCCCGACAAACGCAATCCGATGACCAGGCGGCTGACCGCGCAGTGGCAGCGCACCATGAGGTCCCTGCACGAGACCCCCGGCCTGCGCGCCGTCGTGGTCACCGGCACCGG
Source organism: Streptomyces pinistramenti (assembly GCF_020564935.1). Lineage (GTDB taxonomy): Bacteria > Actinomycetota > Actinomycetes > Streptomycetales > Streptomycetaceae > Streptomyces > Streptomyces pinistramenti. The sequence continues at coordinate 20,739 of NZ_JAJCXB010000080.1, read as the reverse complement.
CCCCGCGTTCTGCTCGGGAGCCGACCTCGCAGAGCTCGCCGACCGGCACGGTCAGGGCCTCCCCGGCGCTCGGGCCCACCTGTCGGCCTTCTACCGGACGTGGCTGGCCATCCGGGATCTGCCCGTCCCCACCGTGGCGGCCGTCAACGGCCACGCGGTGGGCGCAGGACTGGCCCTGGCCCTCGCCTGCGACCTGCGCTATGCCGCCGAGGGGGCGAAGCTGGGCGCGCCGTTCGTCCGGCTCGGCCTGCACCCGGGGATGGCCACCACCGCACTGCTCGCCGAGGCCGTCGGAGTGCCGCGCGCACGGGAACTGCTGCTGACCGGACGGCTGGTGAGCGGCACACGAGCCGCGGCCATGGGCATGGTGCACGAGGCATTGCCCGCCGATCAGGTCCTCCGGGCCGCGCTCGGCGTGGCCGACGAGATAGCCGCCGCCGCCCCGCTGGCGGTCCGGCTGACCAAGAGCGCCCTGGCCCAGGGGCAGCCCACCGTCGAACAGGCGCTGACCTGGGAGGCCCTCGCACAGCCGGTGACGACCACCACGGACGACTTCCGCGAGGGCGTCCAGGCCCGCCAGGAGCACCGCCCCCCGCACTTCACGGGTGCCTGACCGCCGACCGCTCATGCACCACTACCTGTGAGGAGTATCCGAATGACTCTCTCCACCCTCATCACCGGGGCCGTGCAACTGCCCCCCGAAACACGGCGATTGCGGCAGGAGGTGCGCGACTTCCTCGATGCGGAGCGCGCTGCCGGCACCATCCTGGGCCGGCCCGACTCCTGGCTGACCGGCTGGGATCCCGCGTTCACCCGCCGCCTCGCAGAGCGCGGCTGGGTCGGCATGGCCCTGCCACGGACGTACGGCGGCGGCGGGCGTGGCAACCTCGAACGCTATGTCGTCATCGAGGAACTGCTGGCGGCCGGTGCTCCGGTCTCGGCCCACTGGGTCGCCGACCGTCAGGCCGGACCCTCCATACTGCGGCACGGCACCGAGGAGCAGCGGCGCCGCTTCCTGCCCAGGATCGCCGCCGGCGAGTGCTTCTTCTCGATCGGAATGAGCGAGCAGAACAGCGGTTCGGACCTGGCCTCGGTGCAGACCCGGGCGGAGCGGACCGACGGCGGCTGGCGGCTGACCGGTACCAAGATGTGGACGGGCGGCGCGCACATCAACGACTACGCGATCGTGCTCGCCCGCACCGAAGAGGCCGAGGACCGCCACGCCGGGCTGAGTCAGTTCATCGTCGACCTGCGCGATCCGCACGTCCGGGTCGAGCCGATCCGTCTGCTCAGCGGTGAGCACACCTTCAACTACTTCCACCTGGAAGGCGTCGAGCTCGCCGCCGACGCGCTGCTCGGCCGCCCCGGTGACGGCTGGCAGCAGGTCACCGGGGAACTGGCACTCGAACGCAGCGGGCCGGAGCGCTTCCTGTCCACGCTGCCGCTCCTGATCGCGCTCGTGCGGCAGTTGCAGCGGACCGGATGCAGCCCGGACCAGCACGCCCGCGTGGGCCGTCTCACCGCGCGCTTGTCCTCGATCCGGCAGTTGTCGCTGGGCGTGGCCGCCGCCCTGGAGGCCGGCCGGCCGGCCGACGTGCAAGCCGCACTGGTCAAGGACCTCGGAACCCGCTTCGAGGGCGAACTCGTCAACGAGGTCCGCGAGATCCTGCCGGTCGCCGCCCGCTTCGACGCCACGCGCGGCAGCTTCCCCGAACTGCTCGCCGCGGCGATCCTGCACTCGCCGGGGTACACGCTGCGCGGCGGCACCAACGAAATCCTGCGTGGCATCATCACCCGAGGTCTGGAGCTGTCCTCATGAGCGCCGAATCCCTCTTCACGCGCGCCGCCGCCGTGCTGGCCGGACCGCATGAGAGCAACGCCCGGGAGTGGCCCGCCGAATCCGCCCGGTCGGTGTGGCGCGCGCTGCGCGATGCCGATGCCCTGCCGCCGCTCGACACGGACCCGGCCGTCCTGGTGGCTCTGGCGTGCGAGGCCGGCTACCGCAGCACCTGGGCCCCGCTTGCCGAGACGCTGCTCGTCGCGCGCCCGCTGCTGGCCGCGGCCGGTCTCGCCGTCCCGGACGGGCCGCTCACGGTGGCCTCCGGTCCGCTCGACGTACGGTTCACCCACGTGAACACGGACAGCAAGGTCGGACCTCTGGGCGCGTGCGGCACCGACGACGCGGTGCGCGTCAGCGGCACCCTGAGCCGTGTGCCGTGGGCCCGCGCCGCCGACGCCGTGGCCGTACTGACCGAGGGGCCGTCCGGAGGGCCGGTGCTCCTCCTCCTCGAAACCGCCGAGTGCCGGCAGGTCGAGGGCGTCAACCTGGCGGGCGAGCCCAGGGACGAACTCGTCCTGGTCGACGTGGCCGTCCCTGCCGAGCGGGTTCGCCGGGTTCCGGCCGCACTGGTCCGGGAGGCGGAGTGGCGTTCCGGCCTGGCACGGGCCGCCCTGATCGCCGGCGCGGCGCGCGGCTGCGTCGAACTGACGGTGGCCCATACCGCATCTCGCGTGCAGTTCGGCCGCCCGCTGAGCCACTTTCAGGCGGTCAAGCAGGAGGAGGCCAAGCTGGTCGAGGAGGCGGCCCTGATCGCGGCGGCCGTCGAGGCGGCGGGCACCGCCCTGGCCGATCCGGACGCCGCCGAGTTCGCCGGCTGGATCGCCGCCGCGCAGGCTTCCGCCTCGGTGGCCGAGATCACCCGTATCGCCCACCAGCTTCAGGGCGCGATCGGTTTCACCGAACTCAGCCCGCTCCACCTGTCCACCACCCGCCTGTGGTCCTGGCGCGACGAGGACGGCGATGAACAGGTCTGGTACCGGCGGGTCGGGCGGCGTGTGGTGGAAGGCGACAGCGACCGGCTGTGGCCGCTGGTGACCGGCAGCTGACCCGGCCGCCCACCCACATCGGGCCGGCTGTGGAGCCGTCAGCGAACGGTGGGCGAGCCACGTCGGCCCCTCGGGTGTGTCCGATGGGCCGACGTGGGCCCGGCCCATCGGACACCCAGGACCTAGACCTCCCGGATGCCCCGCCCCGCCCACGCGGGCGCCGGTGCGACGAGCCCGGCGAGGCGGGACCGCGCCGTGCCGGGCAGCGGCGCCGCTCGCCCGGCGCCCTGGTCGACGTGCAGCGCGAACAGCTCCTCGGTGGCCACCGGATCGCCGTCGGGGTCACCCACGAACATCTCGTGCAGGAACCGCACCTTCTTCGCGTCTGCCCCCAACACCGTGGTGCGGACGGTCAGTTCGCTGCCGCGCGCCACCTCGTCGAGATAGCGGACGTGGGCCTCGACCGTGTAGAGCGAGCACCCGGTGCGGGCGCGGTAGCCGGCGTCCAGGCCCGCGTCCGCCATCAGCGCGTCCGTCGCGAAGCCGAAGACCAGGACGTAGTACGCCTCGCTCAGGTGGCCGTTGTAGTCGATCCAGTCGTCCTGGACCGTCTGCCGGAAGAGGGGAAGCGGAGCCGTCATCGCGCGGTGCCTCCCAGGCGGCCGGTGGCCCGCAGCACGTCGATGACGCCCTGGTCACGCTCGGCGACCAGATCCGCGTACGTACGGTCGCCGGCCGCCTCCTCGCAGCCGTCGACCATGGCGTCCCGCAGCTTCCGGTCCAGCTCGGGGGCCTCCAGGCGGGTCCACGGCGACTTCAGCGACGGGCCGAAGTGGTCGAGCATGTGCGCCATCCCGCCCTCGCCGCCGGCCAGCGCGAAGGTCAGGCAGGGGCCCATGAACGCCCAGCGCAGCCCGGGGCCCTCGGTGATCGACGCGTCGATGTCCTCGACGGACGCCTCGCCGTTGGCGACCATGTGCAGCGCCTCGCGCCACAGCGCCTCCTGGAGGCGGTTGGCGATGAAGCCGGGCAGCTCACGGTCCATGGTGATGACGGACTTGCCGGCCACGTCGTAGAAGCGGGAGGACCACGCCACCGCGTCCGCGCCGGTCCGCTCGCCGCCGACGACCTCGACCAGCGGGATGAGGTACGGCGGGTTGAAGGGGTGGCCGACGACGAGCCGGGACGGGGTGGCGGCGTCCGTCTGCATGTCGGTCATCGGGTAGCCGGACGTGGAGGAGGCGATCACCACGCCGGGCGGGGTCGCGGCGTCCAGCTCGGCGAGCAGCGAACGCTTCAACTCCAGCTTCTCCGGGGCGCTTTCCTGGACGAACTGTGCGTCGGCGACCGCTTCGGCGAGGGTCGGCGCGACGGTCAGCCGGTCCTGCGAGGCGCCGTCGGCGAGGCCGATCTGCTCCAGTGCGGGCCAGGCGGCGGCGACCAGACGGCGCAGCTTCTCCTCGGCGTCGGCGGCCGGATCCCAGGCGGTGACGTCGTAGCCGCGGGCGAGGAAGTGTGCCACCCAGCCGCCGCCGATGACGCCGGCGCCGATGCAGGCGATGCGGCGGACGTCCTCGGGGGCGCAGGGTGCGGGGGTGGTGTCGGACATGCGGCGGAACTCCAAGTCAGAGGATGCGGTGGGCGGTTGAGGTCAGCCGCGGGGCTTGAGGCCGAGCCGGGCGCGGGCCTGGTCGGGGGTGGCGACCGATGCGCCCAGCAGCTCGGTGATCTGCACGGCGCGTTCGACCAGCTGGCCGTTGGTCGCCTTGACGCCCTTGCTCAGGTAGAGGTTGTCCTCCAGGCCGACCCGGACGTTGCCGCCGAGCAGGATCGACTGCGCCACCCACGGCATCTGCATCCGGCCCAGCGCGAAGCTCGCCCACTGCGCGCCGTCGGGCAGCATGTTGACCATCGACTGGAGCACACCGGGGTCGGCGGGAGCACCCCACGGGACGCCCATGCACAGCTGGAAGACGGTCGGGTCGTCCAGCAGTCCCTCGGCCAGCAACTGCTTGGCGAACCACAGCTGGCCGGTGTCGAAGATCTCCAGCTCGGGCCGTACGCCCAGGTCCTGGATGCGCTTGGCGCCGGCCCGCAGCATGTCGGGGGTGGAGACGTACAGGTTGGAGCCGTCGCCGAAGTTGAGCGAGCCACAGTCCAGCGTGCAGATGTCGGGCAGCAGCTCCTCGACGTGCGGCAGCCGCTCCAGGCCGCTGACGAGATCGGTGCCGGGCAGGCTGGTGAGCGGGTTCTCCGGGTCGATGACCAGGTCACCGCCCATGCCGGCGGTGAGGTTGATGATGACGTCGGTGCCGGTCTCCTTGACCCGCTCGACGACCTCCGCGTAGAGCCGCGGGTCACGCGAGGGCGCGCCGGTCTCGGGGTCGCGGACGTGGATGTGCACGACCGCGGCACCGGCGGACGCCGCCTCCACGGCCGACGTGGCGATCTGCTCCGGCGTCACGGGGACGTGCGGGGAGCGGCTGACGGTGTCGCCCGCGCCGGTGAGCGCGCAGGTGATGATGACCTCGTTGTTCACGGGGATTCCCTTCGGTGGTGGCCCGGTCGGGCGGGGGAGGGGCGGAGGGCGGAAGCGGGCCGGACGGGGCGCGCCGGGCCCGGAGGCGCGCACGCCACAGGCGTACGGGCCCGGGTGTGCGCCCCTCAAGGTCCTTCAGTCCGCGGCCAGTTCGCTCGTCACGAAGGCGAGCAGTGCGGCGTGCATGGTGTCCGGGGTCGTGCTGTCAGGCGCGGTGGCCAGTACCTGGGTGGCCAGGCCGTCGATCAGGGCGGTCAGCCGCAGCGCGGTGGACTCCGGTTCGACGGGGCGGAAGACGCCCTGGGTGATGCCGCGACGCAGCACGTCGGCGACGGTGGTGCGCCACTGCCGGTAGTAGTGCTCGTGCAGCCGGCCGACGGCGGTGGACCGGGCGGCCTGCGCCCACAGGTCCAGCCACACCAGCCACTGGCGTCGCTGCTGCGCGGTGCGCGGCGTCTGCAGCGCGATCAGGTGCAGCAGCTCCGCGCGGGCGTCGGTCGCCTCGGCCAGGCCCGCCGCGCGGCGGGCGGTGTCCTCGTCCATGCACCAGCGGACGGCGGCTTCCAGCAGCTCGTCGCGGCCGGGGAAGTGGTAGTGCACCGCGGCGGTGCTGGTGCCGCAGGCCGCGGCGATGTCGGCGACCCGCACCTCGTGAAAGCCGTGCTCGGCGATCAGCCGCACGGTCTCCCGCACGATCTGCAGCGGCCTGCCGCCCTCCGGGACGTGCACCGGGCCGCGGTCCTGCGGCGGCGCGGGACGCTCCGGCGAACCGAGCAGCCGGCCCGCGTCCACCCCCGCGATATCGGCGATCCGCACGATCTCGGCGACGGTGAACCGCCGGCTGCCACTCAGCGACCTGGACAGCTTCGAGGGGTCCATCACGATCCGGCGGGCGAACTCGCGGCGGCTGCAGCCGAGACCGTCGATCACCTGCCGGACACGTTCCGTGAGGGCGCCCGCCTCGTCGGCGACCCGGGCCCCGGGGTCTTCCTTCATGGTCCGGGACCGTAACAGCGTGTTGAGAACATCGCAACGCCCCAGGGTGCGTGAAGGGAGGAAAGTGCCTGTTCATGCCCTTTTTGTGGCCTGGTGTTGCGCATCAACTGATGAGCGAGTCAGGCGTGGGGCGACGGGGGTGCGAGAGGCGGCCGGGACTCCGCAAACCGGGCGTATGTGGCAAAGTGACGGCATGGCTGACCGGGGAGCGAAGCGTCCCACCGTGTCGGTGCCGGACGACTGGCCCGCCCACCCGGACCTGACCCTGGCCCTCAACGGCATGGGCGGCTTCGACTGGGACCTCGACAGCGGGCGACTGCACCTGGACCCGCCCGCACTTGAGCTGTTCGACATGCCACCCGACACCTACGACGACCGCCCCGCCACCCTCGCCGACCGCGTCCCGCCCACCGAAGCCGCCCGCCTCGACGCCCTCGTCGCCCGCGCCCTCAAGGACGGCAGCAACTCCTACGGCGCCTACTTCCGCATCCGCCACCGCGACGGCGCGCTGCACTGGGCCCACAGCCAGGGCAGCATCCGCAGGGACGCATCCGGCAGACCGCGCCGCATCATCGGCGTCGTCCGCGACGCGGGCGACGAATACACCCAGGCGGCCGAACGCCTCGCGGCCGACGAGGAACGCCGCCGGCACAACAGCGTCGTCGAGCGCACCACCGCCGCACTCGCCCACGCCAGAACCGTCCAGGACGTCATCGCCGTACTCGCCGACGAACAGGGCCTGAGCCGGCTCGGCGCCGAGAACATCATCCTCGGACTCGTCGAAGCCGGCCGGATCCGGCTGGTCTCCGAAGGCAAGGCGGGCAGTTTCATCCCCGACCACGGACTGACCCGCGTCGGCGACGAATTCCCGATGAGCGAGGTCGTCCGCACCCTCGCACCCCGCTTCATCGCCGACCGCGCCGAATTCGCCGCCTGCTACCCCCGCCTCTGGCCGGCCATCGAGCCGCTGAACATCGGCTCCGCCGCCTACCTCCCGCTGATCGCCCAGGGCCGCACGATCGGTGTCATCGGCCTCTTCTACCGCCGCGAGAGCGCCTTCCGCGACCAGGAACGCAACCTCCTGGTCGCCCTCGGCAGCAGCATCGCCCAGAGCCTGGCCCGCTCCATGCTCTACGACCAGGAACACGAACTCGCCGCCGGCCTCCAGAAGGCCATGCTGCCGCGCCGCATCCCCGGCGTCCCCGGCGCCCAGATCGCCGTCCGCTACCGCTCCGCCCGCCTCGGCCGCGACATCGGCGGCGACTGGTACGACGTGATCCCGCTGCCCGACGGACGGGTCGGCGCCGTCATCGGCGACGTCCAGGGCCACGACACCCAGGCCGCCGCCCTCATGGGCCAGCTGCGGATCGTGCTGCGTGCCTACGCCGCCGAAGGCCACTCACCGGCCACCGTCATGGCCCGCGCCTCCGCCTTCCTCAAAGAACTCGACACCGACCGCTTCGCCACCTGCGTCTACGTCGACGCCGACCTCAGCACCGGCGCCGCCCGCTTCGTCCGCGCCGGACACATCGACCCGCTGCTGCGGCACGCCGAAGGCATCTGCCGCAGACTCCCGGTCGCCGGCGGACTGCCCCTCGGCATCTCCGCCGAATTCACCCGTCTGGACTACCCCGTCACCACCGTGCACCTCGCGCCCGGTGACACCTTGCTGCTGTGCACCGACGGCCTCGTCGAAGTGCCGGGCACCGACATCGACGACGGACTGCGGCACCTGACCGCCGAAGTCCGGCACGGCCCCCAGGACGTCCAGCAACTCGCCGACCGGCTCTGCACACTGGCCGACCGGTGCCCCGGCGAGGACGACATGGCCTTCCTCCTGCTGCGCCGCGTCGGCGACCCGCACCATCAGATCGCCGGCCGCGTCCAGCGGCAGATCTCCCCCGCCGACCCCGAAGGACTCTCCGCAGCCCGGCACATGATCAGAGCCGCCGTACGCGCCTGGGGTGCCCGCGAACGCGCCGAAGAGATCGAGCTCGTCGCCGACGAACTGATCACCAACGCCCTGCTGCACACCGAAGGCCCCGCCATCGTCCACATGGAGATGCCCCACGGCGCCGAACGGCGGCTGCGCCTGGAGGTCGAGGACCCGTCCAGCAACCTCCCCAAGCGCCGTGAGCCCGGCGAAGCCGGCGTATCGGGACGCGGACTGCTGCTGGTGGACAGGCTGACCGACGTCTGGGGTGTGGAACCGCGCGGCAGCGGAAAATGCGTATGGTGCGAGTTCAACTGCCCCTGACCGGACAGGCCGTGCAGCCGGTCCGGCACGACGGGGGCCGGGCGCCGAGCAATCGGCACGGTCGAGTGAGGACGGCACTATGGCATCGCGGCCAGCTGAACAGCGCGTGGAAGCCCGCCAATTGGCAGCACACCTGGACGCCGAAGGGGTCCGGAACATCGCAGTGACCTGGATCGACAACGCGGGCATCGCACGCGTCAAAGCGGTCCCCACCGCCCGCATCGGCAACGCGGCAGAACGCGGCATCGGCATGTCCCCGGTCTTCGACGTGTTCACCTCCGACGACGCCATCACCGAATCCCCCCACCTCGGCGGACCCGACGGCGACCTGCGGCTCTTCCCCGTACTCGACCGCGTCACCGCACTCGCCGCGCAGCCCGGCTGGGCCTGGGCCCCCGCCGACCGCTACGACCAACTCGGCACGCCCCACCCCGCCTGCCAGCGGGACTTCGCCCGGCGGATGGCCGCCCGCGCCGCCGCCGCAGGAATCGGCCTGCGCATGGGCTTCGAAACCGAATGGGTCGTGGCCCGCACCCCGGAAGGCGGCGGACCGCACCCCACCGACCCGCACACCCCCCTCGATTACCCCTGCGCAGGCCCCGCCTACGGCATGACGCGCATCGTCGAACTCTCCGACTACCTCCGCGACATCACCGAAGCGCTCACCGTCCAGGGCATCGAGGTCCTCCAACTCCACCCCGAGTACTCCCCGGGCCAGTTCGAGGTGTCCACCGCCGCCGCCGACCCGGTACGCGCCGCCGACGACGTCGTCCTGGTCCGCGAGACCCTCCGCGCCGTCTCCGCACGCCACGGACTGCGCGCCTCCTTCGCCCCCTCCGTCGTCGCAGGACAGGTCGGCAACGGCTGCCACCTCCACCTCAGCCTGCACCGCGACGGCCACAGCCTGCACCGCACACCCGACGCCGCCCTGGGCCTGGCCCCCGACGCCGCCGCCTTCCTCGGCGGCATCCTCGCCGCCCTGCCCGCCCTGCTCGCCATCGGCTGCCCCTCACCCGCCAGTTACCTGCGTCTTCAGCCCTCCCAGTGGGCCGGCGTCTACCAGTGCTGGGGCGTCGAGAACCGCGAGGCGGCGCTGCGCCTGATCACCGGCGCCCCCGACGACCCGGACGGCGGCAACGCCGAGATCAAGACCTTCGACGCCGCCGCCAACCCCTACCTCGCCGTCGGCGCGGTCATCGCCGCCGGCCTGCACGGCATCGAAACCGGCACGCCGCTCCCCGATCCCGTCAGCGGCGACCCCGGCGCACTCGGCGTCCGCGAACGCAGCAGGCGCGGCATCGTCCGCCTCCCCGCCACCCTCACCGACGCCACCGACCACCTGGAGAAGTCCGCCGCCCTCCGCGACGCGATGGGCGAGGTGCTGCACGGCGCGGTACTCGCCGTACGCCGCGCCGAGGAAGCGCAGTTCGCCGGCAGCGAGGCCGACGAGATCGCCGCGGCCACCCGCTGGCGCTGGTGATGACGGCGGACACCCCAGGGCCCGCCGCCGCACCCGACGACGGCCTCCCGCCACTGGTGGACCACCATTGCCACGGTGTCATCCGGCACGCACCGAACCCCGCCGAATTCGCCGGATTCCTCACCGAATCGGACCGCCCGCCCGCCCCCGGCACCACCTTCTTCGACACCCAGACCGGCTTCGCCGTACGCCGCTGGTGCCCACCCCTGCTCGGCCTCCCGCCGCACTGCCCGCCCGACCGCTACCTCGCCCGCCGCCGCGAACTGGGCCCGGACGAGACCCGCCGCCGGCTGCTGGCCGCCACCGGCATCGGCGCCTACCTCCTCGACACCGGACTGCCCGGCAACCTCACAGGACCCGCCGAAACCGCAGCGGCCGGCGGCGGCACCGGACACGAAGTCGTCCGCCTGGAAACCCTCGCCGAACACGTCGCGGCCGGCACCCGGGACGCCGAGGAGTTCATCCACACCCTCGCCCGCGCCGTACGCAAGGCCGCCGAATACGCCGTCGCCTTCAAGACCGTCGCCGCCTACCGCCACGGCCTCGCCCTCGACCCCAGGCCGCCCTCCCACGACACCCTGCACACCGCGGCCCGTGACTGGCTGGCCGCAGGACCCGCCCGGCTCACCGACCCGGCCCTGCTGCGCCACCTCCTCCACCTCGCCGTCGCCACCGGCCGCCCCCTCCAACTCCACACCGGATTCGGCGATCCCGACCTGCGCCTCGACCACGCCGACCCCGCCCAGCTCACCGACTTCGTCCGCGCCACCACCGACACCGGCACCGACCTCGTCCTGCTGCACTGCTACCCGTACCACCGCCAGGCCGCCTACCTGGCGAGCGTCTTCCCGCACGTGTACGCCGACATCGGGCTGACCCTCACCCACACCGGACCACGCGCCACCGCCGTACTCGCCGAATTCCTGGAACTCGCCCCGTTCGGCAAACTCCTCTTCTCCACCGACGCCTACGGCCTGCCGGAGCTGTACACCGTCGGCAGCGCCCTGTTCCGCACCGCCCTGCACACCGTCCTCGGCGACTGGACCGCGTCGGGAGCCTGGTCGCAGGACGATGCCCGCCGCGTCGGCGCCATGATCGCGGCGGGCAACTCCCGCCGCGTGTACGGCCTCACGGGCGGCTGACCGACCGCAGGCCACCCGGAAGAACGCGCGGCACCCCCGTGCTTTACTTCCGCGTGCCTCCTACACCCACATCCACGAAGGGCTCCGCGCCCCCGCGCCCCCGCATATTCGCCGACCTGACCCCGCTGCGCAGCTCACCGGACTACCGCAGGCTGTGGTGCGGCAACACCGTCTCCTGGATGGGCCAGCAGATGACCGCCCTCGCGGTCTCCCTCCAGGTCTACTCCCTCACCCGGTCCACCTTCGCCGTCGGCCTGGTGGGCCTGTGCTCCCTCGTACCGCTCGTCGTCTTCGGGCTCTACGGCGGCGCCATCGCCGACACCGTCGACCGCCGCAAACTCGGCCTCTACAGCGCCGCAGGCGCCACCGTCATGTCCGTCGTACTGGCCGCCGCCGCGCTCGCGCACTACCGGCATGTCTGGCTGCTCTACTGCGTCGTCGCCCTCCAGGCCGTCTGCTTCGCGATGAACTCGCCCGCCCGTACGTCGATGATCCCCAGGCTGCTGCCCACCGAACAGCTCCCGGCCGCCAACGCCCTCAGCTCGCTCACCAGCAACCTCGGCCTGATGGGCGGCCCCATGCTCGGCGGCGTCATCGTCGGCCTGTGGGGCTACCAGGCCGCGTACCTGATCGACGTGGCCGCCTTCAGCGCCTCCCTCTACGCGATGTGGCGACTGCCGGCCATGCGTCCCGACCACGGGGAAGGCGACGACGCCACAACGCCCCGCCGGGCCTCCGTCCTGGACGGGCTGCGTTTCCTCGCCACCCGGCCCAACCTGCGCATGACGTTCTTCACCGACCTGGCGGCCATGGTCCTCGCCCAGCCCCGCGCCCTCTTCCCCGCCATCGCGGCACTGTGGTTCGGAGGCGACGCCAAGACGGTCGGCCTGCTGGTCGCCGCGCCCGCCGTCGGCGCCGTACTCGGCGGGCTGTTCTCCGGCTGGCTGGGCGGCGTCCGCCGGCACGGCCTGGCCATCCTGATCGCCGTCGGCGCCTGGGGCGCGGCCATCGCCAGCTTCGGCCTCTCCCGCCACCTCTGGCCGGGACTGTTCTTCCTCGCCGTCGCCGGCTGCGCCGACACCGTCTCGATGGTCTTCCGCAGCACCATGCTCCAGGCCGCCACCCCCGACAAGATGCGCGGCCGCCTCCAGGGCGTCTTCATCGTCGTGGTCGCCGGCGGCCCCCGGCTCGGCGACTTCCTCGCCGGCTCCGCGGCCGACCTGACCTCGCCCGCCACCACGGTCATCGGCGGCGGCCTCGCCTGCGTCCTGGTGGTCACCGCCCTCGGCCTGGGCCGCCGCGCCTTCGCCCGCTACGACGCCCGGGATCCACAGCCGTGAGGGGGTGAACGCGGCACGCGCTGTCCCCCCACCCCCGAACCCCCCCCCGCCCCCTCCCCCGTAGGGGGAGAGGGGGAGGGGGCGGGGGAGCGCCATCGGCCGGGCCGCCGAGCCTCATGCCGCCATCCACGCGGCCGGCCCGCGCGCCTGCTCGCCCATCGGGCGTGCACAGGGCGGGAATTCGGGAGGGGGCGGCCGCGGCGCCGGCGAAAGCCCGCCGGGGCGCGGCTTCTTCACGGTCGTTCCGTCGGAGGTGCGCTATTCGGCGGACCGTTATTGGGGCGGGTGGTGCAGCAGGATGCGATGTCCGATTTCCGCGCCTGCGGCGAGCGGCCGTTCGCCGCGGGCCGGAGAGACGCGTGGAATGGCGATGGCCAAGGTTCGGTGAATGATTTGGTGTTCGAGTCAAGGCGGTGAAGGATTCCGCGTCCTGAGCGGGCACGCGTCGGCGCACGGCCGGAAGAAGGCGGGCGAGGGGCGGGCGTTGCTCGTGCAGAGGACGGCGCGAGTGCGCGCGCTGGTGTGCAGAGCGCCGGGTCGGGGCGTCAGGTGGGCAGCCGGAACGGGGAGTGTTCGGCCACCCCGGCGATGGCCGAACCGCAGTGGCGCGGATTCCGTGCCGCTGTGGGTGCTGCGGGGTGTGAGGCCGCGTTGCCGGAGCCGTCGGCGCAGGTGAGGGTGGTCGTCGTCCTTGTCGGCGTGGAGCGTGCCGGGGCGGTGCGGGGCGGGGGAGACGGGGCGGGAGGCATCGGTGCCGGGGCCTGCGCAAGAGGGGCCGCGGTCATCGCGGTGTCCGTCCGGTGCCGAGACGGCTGATTCTTTTCGCATGTGCTCGCACAATTAAAGGCGATCTTCCCTTGAATTCTGAAGTGCGCTAGCATCGTTCCGCTCGGCGACGCTTCATATGCGCAGTTCGCACGTCATAGCGCCGTCCGATGTCGACCTGATTCGGGACAGTGCCGCACAATTCGGATCCACAGTCAGGAGAATTACGGGTGAACCAGCTCTCGGACCGGTCGGGCGACGGGCAGCTGACCGTCACTGATCGCACGCGGCTGCGTCGCGGCCGGGAGAAAGTTCGTACCATGCGGGCTGATTTGGATGAGGTTCTCGCGGCAGGTTTTGTATGCCATCTCGGTGTCCTGGTCGACGGTGCCCCCATGGTCGTTCCCACGGTTTACGGAGTCGGTGACGACACCCTTTATCTGCATGGCTCCGTCGCGAGCCGCAGCCTGGTCGAGGCGCCGGATGCGCCGGTGTGCGTAACGGTCACGCAGGTGGACGGAATCGTGCTGGCACGTTCCGTCTTCGAGCACAGCATCAACTACCGGAGCGTCATGATCTATGGCGTTCCGCGAGTGGTCACCGACCCCGACGAAAAGCTGGCCGGCCTGCGCGCGGTGACCGAACAGTGCGCGCCGGGCCAGTGGGATTACGCGCGTCGGCCGAGCCGTAAGGAATCGGCCGCGACGACGCTGCTGGCGCTGAGCCTTTCGGAGGCTTCGGTGAAGGCGCGCACCGGACCGCCGGATGACGGTGACAGTCCTGACGGTGCAACGAACCGATGGGCCGGGGTGGTTCCGCTCGGTACGGTCAGGGGAATTCCGGAGCCGGATCCGTTGCTTTCTGCGGATATCGAGATGCCGCCGCATATCTCGGAGATGACCCGGGCAGGGGAGTGCGCCGATGTGGTCGGCGCACTCCCGATTGCCGAATCCGAGGGGTGAGCCGGCGTGAAAGGGGGAGGGGGAATCCCGTCATGCGGCGCTGGGGCAGGCGTCGCGGCTCGCCAGGCCGGACCGGTAGGCGAACGCCACGGCCTGCGCGCGGTCCCGGAGTCCGAGTTTCCGCAGCATGTGGGAGATGTGTGATTTGACGGTGGCTGAGCTGACCGCGAGCGATTCCGCGATGTCCGCCGTGGCCAGGCCGTCTGCCAGCAGGTTCAGCACCCGGCTCTCCCGGTCGGTGAGTGTGGCGAGCTTCGCCAGCACCGCCGTGTCCGGCACGACGGCTTGGTCGAGTGCGGCGCCGATGACCCGGTCGGCCACCGAAGGGGCGAGGTATGTCCCGCCGGCGGCGACGGCGTGGATGGCTGTCGTGATCATGGAGCGACTGCCGGATTTCTCCCCCAGGCCACGTGCGCCGAGCCGGAGCGCACCCACTGCGGATTCCAGATTCCACCGGTCGGCGAATGCCACGATGGGCAGTGTGGCGGCGGCCGCGGTTAATCCCCTTAATTCGTCGAGTATGCGGTCTGTTGCGGCCACGACTATGACATCGGGGCGCAGGTGTCTGATGACGCTGCTCAATTCCGTTGTGCGGTGGTCCGCTTCCGTCGCGACGAGATTCGATTCACCATTGATGAGCGAAGTGAAGCCGGCTCTGCTCAATTCGTTCTGGTCGAACACGATGATGCGCTTAACCTCGCCTTTGTCCCTTTTGAGGGTGTGACTGGCTGTGCAAATCGTCATGTTTGCGGCTCCCCAGGCGCGTGAGCAAATATCTGTGGTGCAGAATTCGCCCGGCGCCCTCTGAGGCTGTAGGGGTAAATACCGTGAGGGCCGGGACGCATTTACCGCTGATGCTGCCGATGGTCCGGTGTGCCAGCTCGTTCGGCGACGAAGATCACCCCCACGTGTACCCGCTCTGCGGCCTGCCCATGCGCACACCTGCGACAGTCTCGGAACACCATGCACCTCGCCCAGGGATCCCGGCCGAGTGGCTGGGGCGACTGCGGTGCCCCTGAATATTCCACACCGCTGTGGCAATACGCTAGATGCCTCACGGCGATGGATTGGTTGCGCCCTTCTTACTGTTTTGGTGGATTGTCTGAAGGTGGCGCGTCACGGGCCGGAGAATCTCGCGGGTGATCTGCGGATACGTCCGGATCTCCCCGGTATCGGGGCCGGGCCGGGAGAACGCTCCGTCATCACGGTCTCCGCGGAGCGTGCCGGAATCTCGGTCTCCGACTATCGGTGATCCGTCCGGCCGCTGACGAGGCCGAAGAAGCGGCGGGGGCGGGGGAGCCGGACTCCCGCTCCTGAACGACGGGCCGGCGATCGGACAGTCCACCGGATCACCGGCCGGGTGTCTTCGGCCGGTGCCCGACCCGTGGGCCGGAGGTTGCTGACGCGAACGGTCTGCCGGTGGCCGCCGGAGCCCGGCGCCGCTCACTCCTGGTGCACCGCCGTGGCCTCCTTGCCGTCCTCCTGCCCCGCGTCAGACGGGGCCGTCCGCCCGGCGGCCCGCCGTCGGGTCCAGCGCCGGTAGAGCAGGGCCAGCACCGCGATCAGCACCGGGATGAGGATGACGACGCCGCTGAACGGGACGAGCACCAGGCACAGCACGGTCCCGATGACGGCCAGCACCCGCCGGGTGCCGGTCAGCAGCCGCACCCCGGCCGCCATGGCGGCGACGAACGTCATGATGACGAGTGAGTTCGGCACGACCAGCAGCGTCTCAGGGCCCCAGTGCATGAAGTAGCTGACGACCAGTCCTGCCGTCGCGTAGCCGCCGACCGTGAGGACGGAAACCGCCGGGATGCCCCGCGGGCTCACCCGGGCCAGCGGGGCGGGGAACGCCCCGTCCCGGGCCAGCGCGTAGCCGAGCCGCGACGTGGTGGCGACGAAGGCGTTCGCCGTGCCCAGCGCGATCAGCATGGCGATCACGGCGGTCATCGTCCCGACCGGGCCGCCGACTCCGTTGGCCAGCAGCCGGGCGATGACGGTGTGGTTCACGTCGTCGGAGCCATAGGTCTTCGTGCCGATCGTCGCCACGACGACGCCGACGTACAGGAAGGTGATGATGCCGACGGCGATCACCGTGGAGCGCGGGACGTCCCGTACCGGATCGCGGAATTCCTCGGCGAGGTGGGTGATGGCCTCCCAGCCGAAGAAGGCGAAGAAGATGACGACGGCGACGCCGCCCACTTCGGACATGCCGTGCGGGGCGAACGGAGTCCAGTTCGCGGCGGTGAACCGGGGCACGGACACCACGAGGGCGGCCAGCAGCATGAGGGAGACGGTCGCGGCGAAGACGAGTTGCAGCCGGCCGCTGACCTTGATGCCGCGGAGGTTGGCGACCGTGGCGACGACCAGGATGCCCCCGGCGAAGAGGAACGTCGTGCCGCGCGAGAGGCCGAGGTAGGAAGCGCCGTAGTAGGCGCCGGTGAGCGCCACCAGGGTCTGCGCGGTGGCGGAGGCGATGAAGTAGAACCAGCCGGCCACGGTGCCGGCCGCGGAGCCGAATGCCTTGGTGACGAACGTCGCCACGCCGCCGGCGTCGGGGAAGCGGCTGGAGAGCGCCGCGAAGGTCAGGGCGAGCGGGATGCCCAGGGCGGCGTCGAAGACCCAGGCCACGATCGAGGCCGGTCCCGCGCGGGTGGCGCTGAGCGCGGGCAGGAGCAGCACGCCCGCGCCGACGATGGCACCCACGTACAGGGCGATGCCCTGCGTGACCGTGATGGTGCGGTGTAACGGCTGAGCCATCGTTCCTCCTCCAAGGCACTCCTCCAGGCAGAACTTAGGAGCCTGGCGGATGGGAAGTCAACACTTACAATGGACTATAAGAAGTGTCGCGAAACTCCGTGTGGGGGCAGCTCATGGACGCCACAAGCACCACACCACCACCCGAGGCCGCGCTGCTGCACTCCTTCCTCAACACCCTCGACCTGCGCACCTTCATCCGGTACGGAATCCAGCTCCACGGCGCCGACCGGCTGTCCACGCCACAGGCCCTGGCCGCCTGGCTGCACACCCAGGACCTGCTCCCCGCCGACTCCCCGGTGAGCGCGCGCGACCTCGCCCGCGCGCGCGGGCTGCGGGCGCAGCTGCGCGCCGCCCTGAGCCGCGACGAGGAGCCGGAAGCGGCGGACGGCGGCTCCCCGCAGGGCATCCGGCTGAGCTTCCGGCTCAGCGGGGTCCCGGGGGAGCCGCCGGGCCTCGTTCCGGCGGGAGCGGACGCGGAGGGCGCGCTGGGACGCCTCGCCCTGTGCGCCTCGCGCGCCGTCGCGTCGGGTGTCTGGGGGCGGCTGAAGATGTGCGAGGCGCCCGACTGCCACTGGGTCTTCTACGACAAGTCACGGCCAGGACGCGGCCGTTGGTGCTCGGCCGAGCTGTGCGGGAACCGCATGAAGACGCGTGCGTACCGCAGGCGGCACCGCTGACGGCAGGTCAGGCGGTGTCCCGTACCGCGCTGGCGAGCGTCCGCAGTCCCTCGTCCAGCTCCTCGGTGCCGATGGTCAGGGCGGGCATCAGCTTGACGACCTCGCTGTCCGGCCCCGAGGTCTCGGTCAGCAGGCCGAGCGCGAAGGCCCGCCGGCACACCTCGGTGGCCCGCCCCCGGTCGGCGAACTCCAGCCCCCAGACCATGCCACGGCCCCGATGCCGGGCGCCCGAAGCAGGGTGCTCCGCGCAGATCGCCGCGAGCGCCTGCTCGATCTGCTCGCCGCGGGCGGCGGTCTGCTTCTCCAGCTGCCCGTCGGCCCAGTACGCCCGCAGCGCCGCGGTGGCGGTGACGAAGGCCGGGTTGTTGCCGCGGAAGGTGCCGTTGTGCTCGCCCGGCGACCACACGTCCAGCTCCCGCCTGAAGAGGGTGAGCGCCATCGGCAGCCCGTAGCCGCTGATCGACTTGGAGAGCGTGACGATGTCCGGCACGATGCCGGCCGCTTCGAAGGAGAAGAAGCCGCCGGTGCGGCCGCAGCCCATCTGGATGTCGTCGACGATCAGCAGCATGTCGTGGCGCGCGCACAGATCGGCCAGCTCCCGCAGCCACTCCGGCCGGGCCACGTTGACCCCGCCCTCGCCCTGGACCGTCTCGACGATGACCGCCGCCGGGTGGTCGAACCCCGAGCCGCCGTCCGTCAGCATCCGCTCGAACCAGCGGAAGTCCGGGGCGCCGTCGTCGAGATACCGGTCGAACGGCATCGGGGTGGTGTGCACGAGCGGGATGCCGCCGCCGGCCCGCTTGAAGGCGTTGCCGGTCACCGCGAGCGCGCCCAGGGTCATGCCGTGGAAGGCGTTGGTGAAGGAGACCACCGGCGTGCGTCTCTTGATCTTGCGGGCCAGTTTCAGCGCCGACTCGACGGCGTTGGTTCCGGTCGGGCCCGGGAACATCACCTTGTACGGCAGGTCGCGCGGCCCGAGTACGACCTCCTGGAAGGTCTGGAGGAAGGCCCGTTTGGCCATGGTGGACATGTCCAGGCCGTGCGTGACGCCGTCCCGTTCGATGTAGTCGAGGAGGGCGCGCTTGAGCACCGGGTTGTTGTGGCCGTAGTTGAGGGTTCCGGCGCCGACGAAGAAGTCGAGGTAGCTGTGACCGTCCTCGTCGGTCATGCGGCTGCCCCGGGCACGGTCGAAGACGGTGGGCCAGGCACGGCAGTAGCTGCGCACCTCCGACTCCAGGGTCTCGAAGACGGTCAGATCTGGCGGAGTAATGGCCACGGCAGGCTCCTGGGCGATGAGAAGGGGGGTGTGGCGGTGCGGCCCAGCGCGCTTCGGCGGTTCATTCCGCCGCGCCCGTGGGACGGCTCTCGGGGGGTGCGAAGACCACCGCGACCCGGAGGTCTTCGGTGATGTCGGTGAACCGGTGCGGGACCTCTGCCGGTACGTAGACGATGGATCCGGGGCCGACCGGGCGGCTCGCGTCGCCCGCGTGGACGGTGGCGCGGCCGGCCAGCACGATGTACAACTCGTCCTCGGCGTGCGGCTGTTGCGGGTCCGTGCCGTCCACCGTCAGGCTGTAGAGGCCGACGCTCATGGTCGGGCCCCGCAGGAACTCCAGGTAGCGCTGCCCGGCCGCGTCCCCCCGCTTGACCAGTTGCTCGAACTCGTGGAACTCCGGACCGTCCTGCATGCCTGTCTCCTTCACATCCGCAGCGACAACTCACTGTGGAAACCGCTGACATGGTCGGAACGGACGGTATCGTGAGCCGCCGGGTAGAAGCCCTCGAAAAAGTCGACGTAATCGCCGCACAGGGCGCGCAGCACCGGCGCGATCTCGCGGCCCAGCTCCCCGGCGGCCTCCCGCACCCCCACCGCCGTCATCATCGTCGTCGGCGCCCCCGAGGCGAGCGTGGCGAGCACGCTCGCGAGCCGGCTGTGCCGCAGCGCCTCACGCACCTCACCGGTGACGGTCGCCGGATCGGCGACCCGGCCTGACTGCCACAGTATGAGGCGCACCGACCGGCAGCCGACCACCTTGCGGGGCGGCACCAGCTCCAACGGGGCGTCATCCAGGAAGCGTTCGGATCCGTTCAGCGGTGCCGTCCAGCGCGACAGATCCGCGTCGGGGCCCGGGGTGACCAGCGGCGCGTCCCCGCTGAGGTCCCAGGACCAGCACAGGATGTGCAGCGGCGTGCCGGGATCCGTGACGCTGCGCAGCATCACGCGGCTGCCCGGGGTGAGCTTCAACCGGGTGAGCTGCACGCCGCGTTCCTCGGTGGCCGAGGCGAACGTCAGGGGGACGGGCTGCAGGGCGCGGGTGACCTCGCGCAGGACGGTGAACGGCTGCGGCCCGGTCAGGCCGTACTCGTCGGCGGCCGGGCCGCTTGCGGTGGCCTCGAACTGGTCGAACCCGCCACGGGACAGCAGGGGCATGGGATTTCCTCCGGGGAGTGCGGGGAGCGCGGGCAGGGATCACGACAGGCCGGGCGGGTGGGCGCGGCCACGGTGCGCGGCGAGGACGGCGGAGCCCACGGCGACGCCCAGCACGGCCAGGGGGACGAGCACGGCCACGCCGAGGAAGGGCAGCAGCGGCAGGTACACGGCGACGGCGGCCACGCCGAGTGCGCGCCGCGCCCCGGTGGTGACGGCGACGGCCGCGCAGGCGGCGGTCAGGAACACGGCGCAGGCCATGGCGTTGGGCACGGCGAGCACATCGGTCGCGGCCAACGCCCCGCCGCGGACCAGGAGCACCCCGGCGGCCGCGACGGCTGCCACCGCGGCCGACGCCACCCCCACCGCGCGTGCGCTGTGGCCAGGGCCCGCGGTCAGGTGGGCGGCCAGCCGCGCGGCGGTGCGGACGTTGCGCGCGGCGAACACCGCGGCCGCGACCGCCAGCGCGGCGGCCGTCACCCGGCCGGGACTGCTGCCGCCCCGATCCGGCAGGGCGAGCCCGGCGACCGCACCGTCCGTGCCGGCCGACGGTGCGGCCAGCAGGAC
>NZ_JAJCXB010000008.1 GCF_020564935.1 Streptomyces pinistramenti | reverse complement strand
GTCGAACGGCCCGGCGCTCCGGGGATGGCAGGAGAAACCGGTCTCCTACTTGCGCTGGAAGGTCTCCGCGCCGTCCTTGCCGCAGGGATACAGCTGGACACGCCCGTTGACATTCTTCAGGCACTTGTTGGCCTGGGTCGAGTAGACGGTGCCGTCGCGCAGGGAGAACTGCTGGGCCGGGTTCCCGCTGCAGTTCGCGACCTGGACGGTCGTGCCGGTGGTGGTGGCGCCCGCAGCGCCGTCCATGCACAGGCCCTTGCTGCGGATGGTGCCGTCCTCGGAGACCTTCCACTGCTGGTTGGCGTCGCTTCCGCAGGGCGCGAGGGTCAGGGGTGTGCCGTCGGTCCCGGCGCCGGCGCTGAGGCACGTGTTCGTGGCGGTGTTCAGCAGGGGGGAGCCGTCGGCGTTCGGGGGAGCGGGAGGGTTCGGAGAGGCGGGAGAGTCCGGAGCGGTGGGCGCGTTCGAGGTGGCGGGGGACGTGGGAACAGTGGTTTGGCCGGGGCCGGATGAGGCGGGTCCGGCCGAGGTCGAGGCCGAAGGCCCGAAGAGTCCGCCACCCAGGGTCAGGACCAGGACGGCGGCCACGACGCAGGCGGCGGCCACGGCCGAGACGATGATGGTGGTGCGGCGGCGCGTGGACGGCGGGTTGGGGTCCGGCTTCTCTTGGCCGGGACGGCCGACGGAGCCGGCGGCCGGCCGGGGGGCCGGGGTGACCGTGACGTCCTTGACGTCGTCCGCGAGGGGCGGGGTGTTCAGCGCCGGGTTCAGCGGGTGATGCACGGGCTCGGGCAGCAGCCGGGTGTCGATCAGACCCCTGGAGTCGATGGTGAACCGCCACCGCGGGCGGTCGCCCCGGCCCAGGACCACCACCGACCATGGCGTCTTCGGATGGTCCGCCAGGTAGTGGACGCGTTCGCGGTCCCGGCCGCCGGGCATGCTCGCCAGGATCAGCACCCCGCCGGTCGGCTGGGCCAGCGCCGACGCGGCGTCGGCCAGGTTCTGTACCTCGGTCGTCCCGATGGGATCCGCGGTGCCGGGCTTGAAACCGACCCGGACCACCTGGACACCCCGCGACCACGGGTTGGTGGTCAGCTCGCGGGTCCAGTCCTGGACGAGCCCCCTGGCGCGTCGGCTGTCGCCCTCCAGGGCGATGATCCCGCCCGACTTGCCGAGGTTGAGCAGAGCGAAACCGTTGCTGATATTGCCGATGGAGACCAGCTGCGGGTACGGCTCCGGCAGTGACTCCGTGACCTCCGCGGTCTGTACCCAGCGCAGCTGCGCATACCAGGCACGGGCGTCGTGATCGGCGGTCCAGCCCGCCGGGGGCCGCTCGTCGGGAGTCTTGAGGAGGAACCACACGGTGTCGGTTCCGACGATGACCGCGTGGGCCACCGGGACCTCCCGGTTCTCCCGTGCGCAGGCGGTGGCCATGACGCGCATCACGCGGTCGACCGTCCACAGGCCGTGATCGGCGTGCAGGCCACCCGCCCCAGGGTCAGGTTTCCGCCTACCGAACAACCGGGTAAGCCAGTTGCCGGGGCGAGTACCTCGATCGGCGGGTCGGCTGGGCTGTGTCACCTTCAACTCCTCGACTGTGGCCTGCCAAACGGCGACCGGTTTCGCGCGGTTTCGCGGGCGTGGAAGGAACGTTGGCCGCCCGGAGCGGGCGTGTCAACGCTGGGCAGGGGGTGAGCTTGGGCCCTTGGGCCCACCGCCGCCCCGGAGTTGTGGACCCGCAGTGAGTCCGTTCCTAGCATCGACAGCGTCCGTGCCGGGGAGTTCCGGCGAGTGCCGATGTGCCGGATGACGGCCAAGGCGACAGCAGAAGGGATGTCTCTCATGGCGAACATGAACGTGACGTACGGCGAGATGCAGGACAGCGCGACCCGTATGCGCAACAACAAGGCTGACATCGACAGCAAGCTCAGTGAGTGCAAGAGCATCGTCGACGACCTGACCGCCAGCGGCTTCGTCACCGACCAGGCATCCGGCAAGTTCGACGAGGTGCACACCGAGTTCGTGACCTCGGCGAACCAGGCCATGGAGACCCTGGACCAGCTGTCGCAGTGGCTCGACAAGGCGGTCAGCGCGATGCAGGACATGGACACCCAGCTGTCCGGCTCCCTGAACAAGAAGTAACGCAAGTAGTCGGCCGGCAGCTAGAAGGGTGCAGCCATGCCCATGATGATCACCATCGCCCGGCACCCGGACGTGTCGGCCGACATGGTCGTGGACGCCGATCCCGCCACCGTCGTGCGCGATGTCGTGTGGAAGCTGCTGGCCAGCGTCGATGCCGTGGAGAGTGGGCAGCCGGGGGGTGCGGGCATGCCGGAGATCTACCTCGGCGAGCAGCTGCTCGACCTCGACCAGCCCCTCTCGCACAGCGGAATCCACGACGGCAGCGTCCTCTGGCTGGACCGGCCGGGCAAGGCCGCGAGAAAGCGGACCGGGCTGGTGACCGTCCGGGCGGTTGCGGGTACGGGAGCGGGGCAGGTCTGGCACCTGGATGCCGGCGAGCATCTGATCGGGTCCGGCAGCAACTGCCGTGTCAGGGTGGGACGTGACCAGCCGGCCGTGGTCGCCGTGATCCGGGTGTTCCTGGATGCGTCGGTGCACGTCTGCGCGTCGGCCGGAGCCCCCCTCCTGGACCGTGCCCCGCTGCCCGAGTACGAGGTCCGCTGGGAGCCCCGCGACCAACTCCGCTGCGGGGACACCCTCTTGGAGACGCAGCCGGTGCAGCGACCGGACGCCATCATCGACCCCTCTCCGGACGGCGAGTACCTGGACTACAACCGTCCGCCCAGGCTGCTCCCGCCGACCAAGCGCACGGCCTTCCGCCTTCCCGCCGAGCCCAAGGCTCCGACGCCGAGCGCGCTGCCGTGGCTGGCGGCCTCTCTGCCCGCGGTCTTCGGCGGAGTGATCGCGCTGGTTTCGAGCAATCCGATGTTCCTGCTCATGGCCGGGATGTCACCGGTGATGATGATCGGGAACTGGATCTCCGGACGGCGCCAAGGCCGCGTCGGCCACCGCCGGAAGCTGGCCGAATACCAGGCCAAACTGGCCGAGACCGAGCAGGATATCGCCGTTGCGCTGGACCACGAGCGCTTGGACCGCCGCGCCGCCAGTCCCGATCCCGGCGAGCTGCTGGCCATCGCGACCGGCCCGCGCGCCCGGCTCTGGGAACGCCGCCGTGTCGACCCCGACCACCTCCTGGTCCGGGTCGGCATCGCCGACCTGCCCACCGAGATCGTGGTGGAGGAGGAAGGCGAAGGCAGTCGGCGTCAGCGCGACCTGCGGGCCGCGCCGGACGTTCCGGCCGCCTTCTCCATCGCGCACGCGGGTGTCGTCGGCGTCGCCGGGATCGAGGAGTGGCCGCGGCAGACGGCCCGCTGGCTGGTCGGGCAGCTGGCGGTGCTGCAGAGCCCGCGCGATGTGCAGCTGTACGTCCTGACCGATCCGGCGGGCGAGCGGCTGTGGGAGTGGGCGGCCTGGCTGCCGCACACCCGGCCGCAGTTGGGACAGCAGGCCCTGGCGCTGGTGGGTGCGGACGCGCAGACCCTCAGCCACCGGGTCGCCGAGCTGATCGAGCTGATCAACATCCGGAAGCAGGAGCGGCTCAACGTCGGTTCCGGGGTGGTACTGACCGACCCGGACGTCGTCGTGGTGATGGACGGCGCCAGGCGGCTGCGGGCGCTGCCGGGAGTGGTGACGATCCTGCGCGAGGGCCCGGCCGTCGGCGTCTACAGCATCTGCGTGGACACCGACGAGCGGACCCTTCCGGAGGAGTGCGCCACCGTCGTCGTCGGCGGCGCGGGTCAGCCGGCGAGCCTGCGGCAGCAGCGCGCCGACCAGATCGACGGCATCCTCGCTGACGAGGTCGTGGACAGCTGGTACGAGGCCACCGGGCGCCGGCTCGCACCGCTGCGGGACGTCAGCAAGAACCAGGGCGAGGCCGCGCTGCCGGCGACTGCACGCCTGTTGGAGACCATCGGTCTTGAGAACCCTGAAGCCGCTGCCGTGGCCGCCCGTTGGCGTGCCTCGGGCCGCAGCACCAAGGCCGTCGTCGGCTACTCGCTCGACGGTCCGTTCTCCCTCGACCTGGTCAGCCACGGCCCGCACGGCTTGGTGGCGGGCACCACGGGCTCCGGCAAGTCGGAATTCCTCCAGACCTTGGTGGGGTCGCTGGCCGTGGCCAACCGCCCGGACGCCATGACGTTCGTGCTGATCGACTACAAGGGCGGCGCCGCCTTCAAGGAGTGCGTCCACCTGCCGCACACCGTGGGTCTGGTGACGGACCTCGACCCCCACCTCGTCGAACGCGCCCTGACCTCGCTCGGCGCCGAACTGACCCACCGCGAGCGTCTTCTCGCCGCCGCGGGCGCCAAGGACTTGGAGGACTACCTCGATTACGCGAGCCGCCGGCCAGGACTCGCGCCGATCCCGCGCCTGCTCATCGTCATCGACGAGTTCGCCTCCATGGCACGTGAACTGCCGGACTTCGTCACCGGCCTGGTGAACGTCGCTCAGCGCGGCCGTTCGCTGGGGATCCATTTGATCCTGGCGACACAGCGGCCCTCCGGTGTGGTCTCCGCGGAGATCCGCGCCAACACCAACCTGCGGATCGCTCTGCGGGTGACCGACGCGGGGGAGAGCACCGATGTCATCGACGACCGCGAGGCCGCGAACATCTCCGCTTCTACCCCCGGGCGGGCCTACGCCCGCCTCGGGCACAGCTCGCTGATCCCCTTCCAGACCGGCCGGGTGGGAGGCCGTCGCCCGTCGGCGAACCGGGCGGACGCGGTGGTTGCGCCGTTCCTTCAGCCGATTTCCTGGCTGGACCTGGGACTGCCCGCACCGCAGCGACCGCGCGTCGCCGGGGAGACCGACGAGGCGACCGACCTCTCGGTGCTGGTCAAGTCGGTCCGCCAGGCAGGTGAGTTGCTGGGCATCGCTCCGCAGCGCCGCCCGTGGCTCCCGCCGCTGCCGCTGTCCCCGGTGGTCGAGCTGGCGGCGGAACCGGTCAGCGGCTCCGGTGAGGACCCCGCGTTCTCCTGGGCGCTCCAGGATCTGCCGACGCAGCAGCGGCAGGAGCCGACGACGGTGGACATGGCCACCTTCGGGCACCTGCACATCATCGGTGCCCCGCGCTCGGGCCGATCGGCGGCACTGCGCACCTTCGCCGCCGCCGCGGCCAGCGCCTCCAGCGTGACCGATCTGCATCTGTACGGGCTCGACTGCGGCAATGGCGCGCTGCTTTCCCTGACGCGGCTGCCGCACTGCGGCGCGGTGGTGCAGCGCTCGGAGACCGACCGCGCGGTGCGGTTGCTCACGCGGCTGCACGACGAGGTGCAGCGGCGCCAGCGGGTGCTCGGCGAGTCCGGGTTCGCCGATCTGGCCGAGCAGCGGGCGGCCAGGCCGGCCGCCGAACGGCTGCCGCACATCGTGCTGTTGCTGGACCGCTGGGAGGGGTTCATGGGCACCCTCGGCGAGTACGACGGCGGGACGCTGACCGAACTGATCCAGACCCTCCACCGCGAAGGCAGCAGCGCGGGGGTGCACCTGGTCATCGCCGGCGACCGGATGCTGCTGAGCGGCCGGATGGCGTCGCTGTGCGAGGACAAGCTCATCCTGCGGCTCTCGGACCGCACGGACGCCAGCCTGGCCGGGCTCAACCCGCGCAAGATCCCGGAGAACCTGCCGCCGGGCCGTGGCTATCGCGCGGTCAACGGGATCGAGACGCAGGTCGCCCTGGTGTCGGCAGATCCGGCGGGTCCGGCGCAGGTCGCCGCGGTGCACGCGCTGGCGGACCGGCTGATCGAACGGGAGGCCGCGGTCCCGAAGTCGGCCCGGCCGAACCGCATTGCGGTGCTGCCGACCGAGCTGTCGTTCGACCAGGCTTGGGAGTTGGTCGAGGCGCCGGACCGGATGTGGGCGCTGGTGGGTGTGGCAGGCGACGACATCGAGCCGGTCGGTGCCGACCTCCATGGTGACCAGCCGACCTTCCTGGTCGCAGGACCGTCCCGCTCCGGGCGCAGCACAGCGCTGGGTGTGATGACGGAATCGCTGCTGCGCGGCGGAACCGAAGTGGTGATCGGGGCACCGATGAACTCCCCGCTGCGCGGCTTCGCCGGCCGGCCCGGTGTCCGCGGAGTCATCACCGATGAGCAGCCCACCGAGGCGCAGTTCGCCGAACTGCTCGACCCGGGCGACGGCCCGGTGGTGCTCGTGGTCGACGACGCCGAGGTATGGCGTGACCTGCCGTGTCGTGACTGGCTGAAGACCTTCGTCCGTAAGGCGTCCGGCAGTGGGCGGGGCGTGATCATCGGCGGGGACGTCGCCACGGTGGGAGTGGGCTTCTCCGGCTGGCAGTCGGAGATCAAGAAGAACCGCCGAGGCGTCCTGCTGTCGCCGCCCAACCTGGGTGACGGGGACCTGGTGGGGGTCAGGCTCTCCCGCTCGCAGGTGGCCGCCAAGGTCGTACCGGGCGCCGGCCTGCTGCATCTGGGCAGCGGCAGCCTGATGACCACGCAGATTCCGAAGGCAGCGGCTCGTCCCGCGCCGGTCGCCGACAACCGTAGGGAGCAGTGATGGCAGACCTCGTGGTGAAGGACCTCCAGGGCCTGGTCAGCGACCTCAATGAGCTCATCAGCCAGTTCGAGGGGGCACTCGACTTCCAGAACGACGACAAGGGGCTCTGGGGCCAGCTCAACGCCAATCTCTCGATGGGCGACTTCGCGGACAACTGGACCAGCCACCGCAACGACATGGTCGACGAAATGAAGAAGTTCCGCGACAAGGTGGACAAGCTCGACAAGGCGTGGACAGACGGGGACCAGCAGTTGCTGGACACGTTCAAGAAGGACGGCTGAGGCGGGGCAGGGAAGGGCTGAGGAGAACCGATGTCTATCAGGAAACTCGACTGGTCGCCGCTGGACTTGCACGCGGACCCCATTCACGCCGACCCCGATGAGGTACACGCGGCGCAGAAGCGCTACCAGCACATCTCCACCACCATCGACGACGCCGTCGCCAAGCTGGAAAAGGTCGTCGGCAGCGGCAGCGACGACCTCGTCGGCCAGTACGTACAGGGCCTCAAGAAAGATGCGGGCTCGATCAAGGACAGCCTGAGCAAGGCCGCCGTCCGCTACCACGACGTCGCGTCCGAGATCGGGAAGTACGAACCGGATCTGGAACGCGGTCTGAGCGAGACCGCCGCCGCCCGCACCGACGCCGAGGAAGCCAAGGGCGACCTCACCAAGGCCAAGGCCATGCCGGACCCGGAGAAGGACAAGGACGGCGAGACCTCTTCCGAGGAGAAGGAGAAGGGCACCGCCAAGGACAAGGCCACCTCGGGCGCCGAAGACAAGATGACAGCGGCGAAGGACCGGCTTCACAACGCGGTCGACGCGCTCAACGTGGCCGGCAAGCGCTTCGGTGACGCGGTCAACTGCAACAAGTACGAAGACGGTCTGACCGACTCCACAAAGGACAGGATCGACCTCGTGCTGAAGAAGATCGGCACGATCTTCGGCTGGATCGGCCTGGCCCTCGGCGTCCTCGCCATCCTGATCCCAGGGGTGAACCTTCTCGTCTTTGCCGGAGTCGCGGCGGGTGTGGTCTCACTCGTCGCCAGCAGCGTGCTCTACGCGCACGGCAAAGGCAGCCTCGCCGACGTCATCATCGGGGCCGTCGGACTCGGCCTCGCCGGACTCGGCGGCATCGCCTCGATCGCGAGCAAGGGGATCTCCAACGCCGCCAAGATCGCCGCAGGATTCGGCGGCCGGGGCCCCCGTGGGATCGGCGGCGGAAACAACATTCAGATGATCCCGCTCGGGCCCGGGGGCCGCGCGGTGCCGAACTTCTCCAGGCCGTTCGGTCCGAACAACCCGTTCCGGCCCGTTCCGAAGCCGTTGCCGGGCAACGCGGCCACGAACTGGAAGAACATGTCGGAATGGTTCAACAACCCGGCCACCAACTGGCTGCTCGGCAAGGGCGGCTTCGTCACCCCCGAGTCCGGGTTCTGGAGGTCCTTCGTGTCCCAGGGCAAGGACGTCGGCAAGTTCTGGGGCGGACTGCTGAACGGTCCGGGGAAATTCGGCAAGGACTTCTTCTTCAACTTCACCGGTCTCCAGGGCGCCCGTGATCTGTCCGCCATCGTGCAGGCGGCCAACCTCGGGAAGATCTCGCCGCTCTGGTACGTCTGGGGCGGCACGAACGCCGCATTCGGCCTCGGCGGACTGATCTACACCGGCGGACGCCTCCAGGAATGGATCCCCGACGTCAACCCGCCCGATGTGGTCGCTACCTGATGAGTGGGAGAAACGAGAGAAACGATGAGTGAGAAACTCTCGGCGCTGGCCCACGTTCCCTGGCACTGGGAATGGGTGCCCGAAGTCCAGCCCGACGCGGCGGATGACGACCCCTGGACCGCGCGCATGGTGGAACTCTTCACGGAGTGGACGGCCGAAGGGCTGGCTTCCGCCCGGCAGTCCTGGCCGGCGGAGGCCGAGGCGGAGTTCCCGCTCACCGGGGAAGCGGTGGGGCACGGCGTCGCCGGATGGCTGCGTGAGCGCGCGGCGCAGCTGCCCGCATGGTCGCGGCTCGCGTGGGGCGCGGCGTTCCTGGACGGCGAGCCGCGCTGGGCGCCGGTTCCGGTCGTCGTGGAGTTCCGTCGGCCCGATGCCGAGGACCCGAACTACCTCCTGGAGCTGATGGGCGCCGGCGGCGTCGAAGGCGACACCCGCCCGCCCGCGGTGGACTACGTGACCACCCTGAGCGGTGACGGGTTCCGGCTCTTCGCCCTGGGACGGACGTCCGACGGCGCGGCCTACGGGCGGGTCGGGGCGGCACTGCGTCTCGACGTCCCACAGGGCGGTGACACAGCGGACATCGGCGTGGACGTACTGATGACGACGCTGGTGTTCGAGATGGGGCTGATGGGCGTGATCGGTTCGGGAATGGAGCAGTTGATGCAGCAGATCGCCGAGGAGAGCGTGGCACCGCCCGGCGGCGGCCAGGCCCGGCTCGGCTTCTTCGCACCGCAGGGCGAGGTGCAGTCGTGATCGACTTCGAACTCGTCCTGCCCGACGGCTGGGTGCAGATCCCCACCACACCGGACACGACCAAGCTGCGCGGCCGGGTCATCGACGAGCTGATCCGCCACCACCTGCCCGACTCGCTGCCACGCGACAAAGCAGGCCCCTTCCGCCGCATGCTCCGCAAGGAGCTGGTCACGGCGACCGATGAGGCCGCACGGCAGGGCGCCCGCTCGGTGCTGATGCCGCTGCAGGAGTTCAACGGGGTCAAGCTGCCGGGGTCCTTGGTGGTCACCGTCATCGAAGGCGGCGACGAGGACGAGGACCCGGAAGCCCTGTTGGCATCCATCCTCGCCGACGCGGGGGACGACGGGAGCTACCTGGAGGTCGGTGAGGCACCTGCGGTGCGCCTGGCCACCGTCGTGGACAGCAGCCGGGCCGGACGCAAGGCGCCGTCCTGGCGGGTTTCGTACTACGTGTCCAATCCGGACGCGCCCGGGGTGTGGGGACTGCTGACCTACACCGTTCTTTCCGACGGCGACGTCGAGGCCGAGCCGGTCCAGGCCGTCGTGCTGCTCTTCGACATGATCGTGTCGACGCTGCGCTGGTCGAACCGGATCGACACCCCGACCGAGGACGAAGTCCTCGCGCAGCTCGACGATTTGGTCCCCCCGGCGGATGCGGAATCACCGGCCGGGGAATCCGGTGACCCGCATGAGGCGGGCATGAAGAGAACATGAAGCCGGCCCCGGCACGCTGAGGGCATGAGAGCCGTTGCCCCCTCCTCCCTCCTGCCGAACAGCACCGACCGGGTCCGCATCGCCATAGTCAGCCCGGACATCCTGGCCCGGATCAGGCAGGTGTTCGCCGACAAGAACCTCGACGTGGAAATCGTCCGGATGCCCTACGTCGAGGTCGCCGTACGGCCAGCGACCGGCACACCGGCCACCGGTCGGCCCGTACTGGAGGCCGTGCCGGACCGGTGGACGGGCGGCGGCTCCCGCCCCGGCCTGCCGACGGCTCGTCGGCTGTGCGCGGAGTACCGGCTGAACGTGGTCGGCCAGGCCGGAGAGCCGGACACGACGGCCGACCTGCCGGCCCGGCACGAGGACGCCCCGGACCCGGAGGTACCGGACGAGGCCGGCCCCGCGGCGTCCGCCCTCTCCCGGCGCCAGCACGAGGTGATGGCCCTGGTCTCCCGCGGGGCGCGCAATGCCGAGATCGCCGAGCGGCTGCGCCTCAGCGAGAAGACCGTGAAGAACCACATCAACCGCATCTTCCGGCAGTTGGGCGCGAACAGCCGGGTCGAAGCGGTGCTGTTGTGGCAACGCGATCAGCGCAACGGGCTGACACCGCCCAGCGCCGTACAGCGGATCGGCGACGCGGGGTGCGCGTCGACGGCGTCCAGAGAGTCCAGAAGGCCGGTGACGGCGGCGGCCTCCGCCGCGCCCAACTCCGCCACTTTCTCCCGTGCTTGGTCCGCCAGATCCTCGGCCGACCGCTGGGACTCCTCCGGCCACGGGATCCTGGCCAGACCGGACAGGGCCAACGCCTCGTGATAGCGATCACCGTTGGCGGAGCACAGGGACAGCGCGTCCTGGAAACACCGCCTGGCCGCCTCGGTGTCCCCGAGCCCGTGCTCCGCCAGGCCCAGGTTGATCAGAAGGTTCGCCTCCAGCAGCGCGTTACGGCAGCGTCGAGCCGCTGCGAGGCCGGGAATGCCGTAGCGCAGCGATTTCGCGAACTCGCCGCGCTCGGCGTGCAGGCCGCAGAGGACGTCGAGGCAGCCGGACTGGTGATACGCGGAACCGGTGCGGTAGGCCAGCGCCAACGCCCGCTCGGCGTACCGAAAGGCCGCCGGGTAGTCCTCGGCCTCCCGCAGCGTGGAGGCCAGGTTGCCGAGCAGACTGGTGCGCAGGACGTCGTCGCCCAGCTCATCGGCGAGACGCAGCCCGCGCTCCAACTGCTCCAGGGCGGCGGCGTTTTGTCCCACCCGTGAGTGGGCCACGCCCAGGTGGTTGAGGAGGACCGCCTCGCCCCGCCGGTTCCCGATCAGCTCGGCGCTGCGCAGACCGATCCGCAGCGTTTCGGCCCAGTCCCCGGCCTGCCCGGCCACGTGGAAGTAGTCGAAAAGGAGGTAGGCCAACTGCCAGGCCGCGTCGTGGCAGCCGATCCGCTGAGCCGTGCGCACGAGCGGGCCGAGGTTCTCCCACTCCCGCGCGCACCAGGTCACCAGCTCCTGCTGGTCCGCGAACCGCGGCGGCTCCTCGCCCACTGCCTCCGCATCGACGGTGAACGGGAGGGGAAGCTCGTCGGCGGTGTGGTGGCACGACAGCGTCTGCACGTACCAGCGCAGCGCCCGCTCCAGCGACCGGCGCCGCGACGCGGCCGGCTCCCCGCCCCGGCTCACCTCCTCCGCGTAGATCCGGGTGAGGTCGTGCATCACATAGCGGTCGCCGGTGGCCTCCACCAGATGATGGGCGGCCAGGCTCCGCAGCGCGTTCGTCGCGGCCGACGGCGGGACGTCCAGCAGCGCGGCGGCCGTTTCCCGCCGGATGCTCCCTCCTGGGAAAAGCCCGAGGATGCGGAAGGCGTGGGCGGTTTCGGTGGGGAGCTTGGCGTAGGAGCAGGAGAGCACTCCGCGCACGGAGGCCAGCTCGTCGCCGGGGATTTCCAGCGTGTCGAGCCGGCGCCACACGTCCGCCAGGTCGGCCACCAGGTCGGCGATCCGCGGTGACGGACCCGCGGACACCTGCTCGGCGACGATGCGCAGCGCCAGCGGCAGATGGCCGCACAGCTCCGCGAGGCGGTGGGCCGCCGTCGGTTCCGCGCCGACCCGCGCCCCGCCGATCGCGTCGGAGAGGAGTTCCAGGGACTCCCCGGCGCTGAACGGAGACAGCGTGACCCGGCGTGCGGAGTGCCGGACCGCGAGACCACCCAGCCGATTCCGGCTGGTGACGATGGTGAAGGACGGCCCACCGCCGGGCAGGAGGCCGTCCAACTGGTCGGCGGACTCGGCGTTGTCGAACATGATGAGCAGCCGCTTGTCCCGGGCGAGGCTGCGCCACAGCGCAACGCGCGCCTCCTCCGCCGCGGGGATTGCCCCGGCGCCGATCGAGGTGAGCAGATGGTGGAGGACGTCCGCCGGCGCGCTGGCCGGGCGTTTGGGGTCGAAGCCCCTTAAGTTCACGTACAGCTGGCCGTCCGGATAGGCATCGGCCAGTTGATGGCCGCAGTGCACGGCGAGTGCGGTCTTGCCGACGCCGCCGACCCCGACGATCATCACGATGTGCGAAGCCCCGGGCGACGGCGTGCGCGCTGCGTCCAGCACCTGCCGCACCGATTCGGTCCGGCCCGCGAACCTGCCCACGCCCTGCGGCAGTTGGGCCGGCCGGACAAGTCCGGAGGCCGTCGGCGCCGACGTGCTCGGAGGGTCGACGAGCATCGACTCGTACAGTGTCCGGAGCTTTGCCGACGGATCGATCCCCAGATCATCGGCGAGTCGTTTGCGTAGATGGTGGTAGTGGGCGAGCGCGTCGGCGGTGCGGCCACTCCGGCTGAGAGCCGTCATCAACAGGGCGCTCAACCGCTCGTGGTACGGATTTTCCAGGACCTGCCGCCGCAACTGGTCGGCCACCAGCATGGGTTGACCGAGATCCAGCAGCGACTCGGCCCGCTCCAGCAGCAGACTCAGCCGCAGCTCAGACACCCATACTCGGTGCTCGGCGGCGAGCGGACCGGGAAGTCCGCTGAGCGCGGAGCCCGGGTGCCAATGGTTCAGCGCCCGGTCGTAGGCGCTGACCGCTGCGGCCGGGTCCTGCTCCGCCCGATTGCCGCGAGCCTGCGCCGCCAGCCGTTCCACCACGGCGATATCCAGTCGCGCGGGGTCGAGGCGGAGCGCGTAGCCGCGATCGGAGCTGGTCAGGGGAAGTGACGGATCGTCGAGTACGGCCAGCGCCCGGCGAAGACCGGACACGTAGGTGTGGAGGCTGCCGACAGCGGTGGCCGGCGGCGACTCGCCCCAGAGACCGTCGATCAACTCGTCCCGCGATACCACCTTGCCGGTCCGCAGCGCGAGGATGGCGAACGTCGCGCGCTGCTTCGGGGGGCCGAGGGCCAGCTCCCGGTCTCCGGCGTACGCGCGAAGCGGTCCGAGCGTCTCGACCCGCAGGTGATCGCCGCGCGACACCAACATGGGGACCTCCAGAGGGAACAGCACCGTGCCCGTCCACCGCCGGGTGGGCACGCCGCGAGCGCCGCGCGGTTGATGGGGGTCCGGTCAGTCTCCGGTCTCCACACCCCAATGTTCAAGGCAGGTCGAGGGCAACCGGGCACACTCGGATATCAGAAACCGCCTCGCGGGCATATAAGAAGGCCGTGTTGAGAAGACCCGGCCGGTGTCGGTTCGTCACCTCGGCACCTCGCCCTTGGTCTCCTCGATGAGGAAGGGGCACTCATCCCGTGCAGGCAACTCGTGGCCCTGTTGGCGAACCACCGTGCCCGGACGGGGACTTCGGGGGCGCTCCGTCTGAAGAATGGCAGGTGAATGCCCGTCTCCGCAGCTTCACTGCCCACCGCCGTCCGTCCTCCCGGCCGGGCGGGTCGGTCATGACGGAGGAACTTCGACTCACGTCCCCGCCACGAACACGGTCACCAATCGGGCACGCAGGAAGCAGATTCGGGCCGCTGCGGAACGGCCCGGTCCGTCCCCGCACGGGGGCCACCGATGAGGGGCACGCCGAAAGCTGTGCCGGCCGCATCCGGCGGGTGTTGCGGTCAGTGCCTTCCCGCTCGGGTCAGGGCGTCCTCGGCCTGCGTGGCCAGGGCGGCGACGAGGTCGGCAGCCGGTGGCCGGTCGGTGATGAGGTCGACCGCTTCGCCGGCCCAGACCGGTTCCGGCGGCACCTCGCCCCGTGCCACGTCGTCCTGGTAGGCCCGCTGGGCCCGGTCGTCGGCGGCGAGTTCCGCTTCCCGGCCCCGCCATTGGTCAAGGTAGCGATGGCCCAGGGTGCGTGCGGTGTACTTGGCGGGCCACCGGGAGCTGCGGGCGATGTCCAGGACGCGGTTGCGCTCGGTGTCCTGACCGCGCCCCTCGACGATCGCGGTGGCGATCGACGGGTGGACCAGGGCTTCGGCTGTGGCCTGGAAGCGGGTACCGATGACCGCCCCCGCGGCACCCAGGGCCAGGGCCGCGGCCACCCCGCGGCCGTCGGCGATGCCACCGGCCGCCAGCACCGGAACGGGCGCCGCGAGGTCCACCACGACCGGCACGAACGGCAAGGTGGACCGCCCGTGCCGGGCGCCGTGCCCACCGCTCTCGGTCCCCTGCGCCACGATGATGTCGGCGCCCAGGTCCACCGCCTGCCCGGCCTCCTCCAGGTCGGTGACCTGAATGATCAGTACGGCGCCCGCCCGGCGGACGCGCTCGGTGAAGGGGCTCGGATCCCCGAAGGACAGCATCACCGCCCGGGGCCCGTACTCCAGCGCCCGCTCGACCGCGCCGGCATCGATCGCCCAGCTCTGGAAGCCAACACCCCAGGGATTCACGGTCTCTTGCGCCACGATGGGCAGTTCGCGGGCCATCCACTCCGGATCCCCGTTCCCGGCCCCGAGCATCCCGAGCCCGCCGCCGCGTGAGACGGCCGCCGCCAGCGCACCACCGGCCGAACCCCCCATCGGCGCCAGCACGATCGGATGCCGCACACCGAACAACTTCGTGAACTCCGTCGACAAGGCCATAACCGCCATCATGACGCCCGTCGGCACGCAGGAACATACCGCTGGCACGAACGCGCTTCCTGCCCTCGCGCCTCTGCGTCCTCCTCGCGAATGTCACTGAAATGCCACCGAGTTGGCGGACTCAGGGCCGGCGGGTCATCCGGGCACGAGCACGGCGGCGCCGTTGATCCGGCCGGCGGCCAGGTCCCGCAGAGCCTGGTCGGCGCGACTCAACGGATACGGGCTGACGGTGACCCGGATGCCGATCCGCGCGGCCGTGTCCAGGAAGTCGCGGCCGTCCTGCCGCGTGTTGGAGGTGACGCTGCACAGGTTCCGCTCCTCGAAGAGGTGGCGCCGGTAATTGAGTGCGGGGATGTCGGTGAGGTGGATGCCCGCGACGGCGAGCGTTCCCGAGCGGTCCAGCGCCTCCAGGGCGACCGGCACCAGCTCACCTACCGGTGCGAACAGGATCGCCGAATCCAGCGGTTCGGGAGGGCGGTCGCAGGCGTCCCCCACGGAGGAGGCACCGAGGCCGACGGCGAGTTCACGGGCGCGTGCCGAACGGGTCAGCACGTGCACGGTGGCGCCTTCGGCCAGGGCGACCTGCGCTGCCAGATGGGCCGAGGCCCCGAAGCCGTAGATCCCGAGCCGGCCGTTGGGGGGCAGGGCGCTACGACGCAGCGCCCGGTAGCCGATGATCCCGGCACACAGCAGTGGTGCCAGCAGTGTGGCGTCCTGGTCGTCCGGGAGCGCGTAGGCGTAGTCCGCCGGGACGAGGGTGGCGTCGGCGAAACCGCCGTCCGCGTCCCAGCCGGTGTAGCGGGAGGCCGGGCAGAGGTTTTCACGACCGGTCCGGCAGTAGCGGCAGTTGCCGCAGGTGCCGCGCAGCCAGGCTCCACCGGCTCGGTCACCGACCCGGAACCGGGTGACGGATTCGCCGACGGCGGCCACGCGGCCGACGATCTCATGGCCGGGAACGGTCGACGGCCGGTGCGGGCGCAGGTCGCCTTCGGCCAGGTGCAGGTCCGTGCGGCAGACGCCGCACGCCTCCACCCGCAGCAACAGCTCGCCAGGACCCGGCACGGGCACAGCACGCCGCACGGACGCCGGCGGACTGTCCGCGATCGGACCAGGACTGTGAACAGCCCACCCGGTCAGTACCTTCGGAGCCGGCGCGCCCACCATGCTTCCAGCCTGTCGCCGTCCGCAGGGACAGGCAAACGCTCACCGCACCACAGGCCGCAGCCGAACGCCGTGGATCCACCGGCAGGCCTGCGGTTCCCGCCCGTGCGGGGCAGGCTGGTGAGTACGGGGCGCGCACGTCGGCGGGTGGCACGGATCGCCGTGGCTGACCGGCACCGCGCTCGTGCGGAGGCGTGCCGCGACCGTGGTGAGCACGTCCGGAGGAACTGACCCGATGCTCCTGGAAGGAACTGGCCGGCGATGAGGCATCGCAGCGTGGCCGATCTGATGACGCCCGACGCGGTGGTCGTCCAGCGCGGCACCACGTTCAAGGAGATCATGCGCCTGCTCGACGAATACGGCATCAGCGCCGTGCCCGTCCTCGATGACGACGGGCGGACCGTGGGTGTGGTGTCCGAAGCGGATCTGCTGCGCAGGCAGACCACGAAGGAAGGGTCCAGCACCGCCGCGGCGATCATGTCGAGCCCTGCCGTGGTGGCCCGCCCCGAGTGGAGCGCGGTACGGGCGGCAAGAACGATGGAGGAAAAGAGGATCAAGCGTCTTCCCGTGATCGATGACTCCGGCCGCCTCATCGGCGTGATCAGCCGCCGTGACCTCTTGCAGCTGTTCCTGCGGCGTGACCGGGCGATCCAGGAGGAGATCGTGGAGGACATCCTGACGTGCACCCTCGGGCTGTCACCCGCCGCGCTGACGGTCCAGGTGGCCGAAGGCACGGTGACTCTCAGCGGCACCGTCGAGCGCAGGAGCCTCGTACCCGTCGTCCTGCGGCTGTGTGAAAGCGTCGACGGCGTCGTGGAGGTGATCGACCGGCTCGCCTTCGAGCGCGATGACACGCCTCACGAAGCGACGGAAGAGGGCGGCCACCGGGGCTGACGTGATGGGGGAGCGGATCGGTGGCGGAACCCGTCACTGTCCTGGTGACGGCCGGAGTGTCAGCGTGGCCTCCGGCTCGGCGGCGCCGCACGAGCGGAAGCCGCGGCAGATCCGGTCGAGGAGTGCCCGCAGCCACCGGGAGTCCTCGTACGAGGCGTGCCGCGTCCCGGACGTACCTCTCCCGCAGCGCCGGGTCACCGGGATGCGGGAGAATCCGGTCGACGCCGCGGCCGAGCATGACGTCACCGCACAGGAACACCGCGACCACGTCACTGCCCCCTCCCAGGCCAGGACCGTCTGTCCGGGGTTCGCATCGCCGTGTGTGCTGTCGCGCTGTCCGGCGCGGTGGCAGTCGGTGCGCCGGGCAGCCCGGCATACGCCCGCCGAGGTCGGGGCCGTTACCCGCGACACCCGCCAGGGATGCGTTAAAGCTTCCGCCGGCCGTCCCCGCAGCGCGCCTGGCCCGCTACACCTGAAGACAGGGGTGCACCATGCCTCACTACTTCACCCGGGGCCCGCTCGCGATCCTCGCGGCGCTGGCGGCCCCGCTTGCCGTCTGCGCGGTTCTCCTGCCTTTCCGCAGCGACCTCGCCAACACTCACGTCGCCCTGGTCCTGGTCGTGGTGGTCGTCGCGGCGGCCGTCCTCGGACACCGACTGGCCGGGGCACTCTCGGCCGCCTCCGCCGCCCTGTGGTTCGACTTCTTCTTCACGCGGCCCTACGAGCACTTCTCGATCACCAAGTCGGCCGACGTCGTGACCGCCGTCCTGCTCCTCGTCGTCGGTCTGGTGGTCTCCCAGTTGGCCGCCCGCACCCGCAGGCTCCAGGTGGTGGCCATCACCGACGCCGACTACCTCGCCCAGATCCACCAGACCGCCGGAATCGCCGGGTCCGCCACCTCTCCCGCCACCGTGATCGACACGGTGCGCGCGCAGCTCGTCGGCCTGCTCCGCCTGCGTGGCTGCCGCTTCGAGTACGGAATGCTGCTGGGGCACCCGGCACGCCTGGAACCGGACGGCTCCGTCGTCCAGGGGCGCAGGATCCGGGACGTGGACCGGCTCGGGCTGCCGGACGAAGAGGTCGAACTGCGGGTGTTCAGCCACGGTCACTTCTACGGCCGTTTCATGCTCGACCCGGCCCCGGGGGCACTCGTCTCTCTGGAGGCCCGGCTCGTCGCGGTGACCTTGGCGGGGGCGGCCGGTGCCGCGCTGGACACCGCGCAGGGTCCGCGCACGCAGGCGGAATCCGGCTGACGGCGGCACGGGGCCGCTGGGCGACCGCATCAATTCGAGGGGAATCGTCCACGTGCCGTTCAAGGACGCGGGGGCAGTTCGAGTACGAGCACTCTGTGGAATGGCCGCGGGGGGCGATGAGGGACGGAAGCCCAATGTGGCCCCATTGGTGTTACGCATGGGAATTCGTGCCGGCGGGGCCGGCTGCAAAAGATTTGGCCTGAGGATAGCTATTCGTGCCCTACTCTGCGGTATCTTTCGAAATATCTCGGCCAAGGTGGCTGGATGGTTTTCCATTACCTTCGTCAAGAGAGGCCGGGATGGGGTGTTCTTGCCGGACTCTTGACGGTTGTTCAGTGGATCGACGCGTACAGTGAATTTCGGTAGGCGAATCTTTCGTACTCCGAAGTTGTTGTGACGTGTTCCATGTATGTGTGCGCGGTTCGCACGTATTTCCCGTGGGTGAGTCGCGACGGAAAGAAGGGGTGACCGTGATGAATGCGGAGAGCAGTCAGGTCGGTGACATGGTCGACATGGCTCAACGTCATTATTCGCAGGCGCCTGCACATGAGGTTCTGGAATGGGTGGACGCGACCTTTGGCGGGCGCTGGACCGTTGCGTCGAGCATGCAGGACGCCGTGCTGATCGACCTGGCGGCCCAGGTGAAACCCGACGTCGATGTCGTCTTCCTGGAAACCGGCTATCACTTCGCCGAGACGCTCGGGACCAGGGATGCGGTGGAAGCCGTCTATCCGCGGGTACGGATCCGCAGCGTGCGGCCGGAGTTCTCGGTGGCGGAACAGGACGCGGCCGAGGGGGAGCGCCTGTACGAGCGGGCCCCTGACCGGTGTTGTCACCTGCGGAAAGTTCTCCCGCTGCGCTCGGCGCTCGTGGGGTACGACGCCTGGGTGACCGGGTTGAGGCGCGTCGACGGTCCCGGCCGGGCGGATACGCCTGTCGTGGAATGGGATGAACGTCATGGGCTGGTGAAGGTCAATCCGATCGCCGCCTGGAGCGATGAAGAGTTGCAGCGGTACATCGACGAGCGCGGCATTCTCGTCAATCCGTTGATGGGCGAGGGCTATACGTCCATCGGCTGCGCCCCGTGCACCGTGAAGCCGCTGCCCGGCGCGGATCTCCGCAGCGGGCGCTGGGCCGGCCTGAACAAGACGGAATGCGGCCTGCACGGCGGAAAGGGAAAGGTGTGAGTGTGCACACGCAGGACGAGTATCCGATGGTTCGGTCGGCGCTGGATGCGCTCGAATCCGAAGCCATTCACATTTTCCGCGAAGTCGATGGAGAATTCGACCGGCCGGCGATTCTGTTCTCCGGAGGGAAGGACTCCACGGTTCTGGTGCATCTGGCGGCCAAGGCTTTCGCACCCGCACCGGTCCCGTTCCCTTTGCTCCACGTGGACACCGGGCACAATTTCCCCGAAGTCCTCGAATTCCGCGACGCGTTGGCGCGTCGGATGAACCTGCGCGTGGTGGTGGCCCGGGTGCAGGACTGGATCGAGGACGGCAGGCTGACCGAGCGTGCCGACGGGCTGCGCAACCCGCTCCAGACCGTTCCGTTGCTGGAGACGATCACCGCCTGGCGGTTCGACGCGCTCTTCGGCGGCGGCCGGCGTGACGAGGAGCGCGCCCGTGCCAAGGAGCGGATCTTCAGCCTCCGCAACGCGTTCGGCCAGTGGGAGCC
The DNA here is from genome assembly GCF_020564935.1 of Streptomyces pinistramenti. Lineage (GTDB taxonomy): Bacteria > Actinomycetota > Actinomycetes > Streptomycetales > Streptomycetaceae > Streptomyces > Streptomyces pinistramenti. Next base: position 169,384 of record NZ_JAJCXB010000008.1, on the reverse strand, counting down.
CTCGCGTCAGCGTCCCGAGCTGTGGAATCTGTACAACGGACGCCACCAGCCGGGCGAGCACGTACGGGTCTTCCCGCTCTCCAACTGGGCGGAGCTGGACGTCTGGCGCTACATCGAGCGTGAGGGCATCGAGCTGCCGTCCCTCTACTACGCCCACCGCCGCGAGGTGTTCCTCCGGGACGGCATGTGGCTGGCGCCCGGCCCCTGGGGCGGCCCCCGCGACGGCGAGACCAGCCGGCTCGCGACCGTGCGCTACCGCACCGTGGGAGACGCCAGCTGCACCGGGGCCGTGGAGTCCCGAGCCGCCGACGTCACCGCCGTCATCGACGAGGTCGCGGCCAGCCGCCTGACCGAACGCGGCGCCACCCGCGCCGACGACCAGCTCAGCGAAGCCGCCATGGAAGACCGCAAGCGCGAGGGGTATTTCTAAGATGCATCCGGACCGAACCACCCACGCACCCACTCCCGCCACCACCCGCTCCCCGCGGCCCGTCCAGGACGGCGGCCTGCTGCGGCTGGTCACCGCGGGCAGCGTCGACGACGGAAAGTCGACGCTGGTCGGGCGCCTGCTGTACGACACCAAGTCGGTCCTGGCCGACCAGCTCGACGCCGTCCGCCAGGCCAGCATCGACCGCGGGATGGCCACCCCGGACCTGTCACTGCTGGTGGACGGGCTGCGCTCGGAACGCGAGCAGGGCATCACCATCGACGTCGCCTACCGCTACTTCTCCACCCCGCGCCGCAGTTTCGTCCTGGCCGACACCCCTGGGCACGTCCAGTACACCCGTAATACGGTCACCGGCGCCTCCACCGCGCAGCTCGGGCTGCTTCTCGTGGACGCCCGCAAGGGTGTCGTCGCACAGACCCGCCGTCACCTGGCCGTCCTCGCGCTGCTGGGCGTGCGTCATCTGACCCTGGCCGTCAACAAGATCGACCTTGTCGGCTACGACGAAGCCGTGTTCACCGCCGTCGCCGAGGAATTCACGGCCCGCGCCCAGGCCCTGGGATACCCGGCCGCACGCCTGCACGCCCTGCCCGTATCGGCCCTGACCGGTGACAACGTCGCCGGCCTCTCGCACCGCACCCCCTGGTACCAAGGCCCGTCCCTGCTGGCCCACTTGGAGACCGTCCCGGTCGAATCCGGCCTGCACCGGGCGCCGTTCAGGTTCCCCGTGCAGGGCGTCATCCGGCCCCGCACCGCGCAACACCGCGACTACCGTGGCTACTGCGGCCGGATCGGCTCCGGCAGCGTCAGCACGGGCGACGAGGTCACCGTCTGCCCCGGAGGCCACGGCACCCGCATCGCCCGCATCGACACCCCCGAAGGACCCGTCCGCACGGCGCGGGCAGGGCAGAGCGTCACGCTGCTGCTCGACGACGAACTCGGGGTGGAGCGCGGCGACCTGATCGCCTCCGACCCGCTTCCGTGGCCGGTGACCACCTTCGACGCCACGGTCTGCTGGCTGGCAGAGGCGCCTCTGTTCGCCGGATCCCGCCTGCTCATCAAGCACGGCACACGGACGACGCAGGCCGTCGTCACCGACCTGCCGTCCCTCTTCGACGAGCAGAACCTCACCGTCGTCCCCGGCCCGGAGTGCCTGAGCCTCAACGACATCGGCCATATCGCCGTGCGCACCGCCACCCCGCTGCCCGTGGACAACTACGCGGCGATCCCCGCCACCGGCTCCTTCATCCTCATCGACCCGCGCGACGGGCAGACGATGGCCGCCGGGCTCGTCGGCACCCCCTATGCCGGTGACCGGCCCAACGGACAACAGGGCACCGCGCCGTGACCGAGGCCCCGGCGGCGACCTCGCCCGGCGCTCAGCTCCGTCGCCCACTGGCTGACGGCCGGCACAAACTGCCCGGCCTCGCGCTGGCTGTCGTGGTCGCCGCCGTCGCGTCCGCGGCCGGCCGTCTCGTCCCTTCGGTCAGTCCCGCCGCCATCGGTCTGCTGCTCGGCGCCGCTCTGGCCGCCGTGCGCCCGCCCGGCGCACGGTGGCGGCCGGGCCTGTCGCTAGCGGGCAGTCGCTGCCTGCGACTGGCCGTGGTCGCCTTCGGAACCGGACTGGACCTCAGACAGACCCTTCGCGTCAGCGCGGGCGCCCTGCCGTTCATCGCCCTCGTACTCGGCTTCACCCTGCTGTGCGCTCTGGTGCTGGGGCGGGTGCTGAAGGTCGGCGGCAACCTGCGCATCCTGATCGCGGTGGGCACGGGGATCTGCGGGACCTCTGCCATCGCCGCGATCACGCCGGTGATCGCGGCGACCGAGGCCGAGATCGCGTACGCGGTCGGCTCCATCGTCGCCTTCAACACCCTCGCCGTCATACTCTTCCCCGCACTCGCCCACCTGGCAGCGCTGTCCCAGCACTCCTTCGGCCTGTGGTGCGGCACCGCCATCCACGACACCTCGTCCGTCCTGGCCGCCGCCTACAGCTTCGGCCCGTCGGCAGGAGCGACCAGCCTCGTCGTCAAACTCACCCGCACCCTGGCCATCATCCCGATCTCCTGCACGCTGGCCGCCGCGGGCAACCGCAGGTCCGGCCGCCCGGCGCCGGGCGAAGCCGCCACCTCGCGGGCAGTGTCCTGGCGGCGGATGCTGCCCCTCTTCCTGCTCGGCTTCCTCGCCGCGGTCGCCGTCAACACCGCAGGTTGGCTGCCCGCCTCCTGGCACCCCTTCCTGTCCGGCGCCGGCACCTACCTCGCCACGACCGCGCTGAGCGCCATCGGCCTGTCCCTGCGCATCGCCGACATCCGTGCCGCAGGCCCCCGCCCCCTGCTCCTCGCCGGGCTGGTGTGGGCCGGTGTCGCCGTAGTGGCCTTCGCGTTGCTCCCGCTGGCCTGAGCACCCACCCGTCGCCCTCATCCACCCGCGGCCCACCGCAACCGAGGACCCGCCATGGAACACGCCACCGCCCCGCCCCACAACGTCATCGTCATCGGCTCAGGACCGGCCGGATACACCGCCGCCCTCTACGCCGCCCGCGCCCGCCTGAACCCCGTGGTCTTCGAAGGCACCCAAGCCGGCGGCGCGCTGATGACCACCACCGACGTGGCGAACTACCCGGGCTTCCCCGAAGGCATCACAGGCCCCGCCCTGATGCAGGACATCCGGGCCCAGGCCGTCCGCTTCGGCGCCCATATGCGCCCCGAGGACGCCGACCGGCTCGACCTGGACGGCGCCGTCAAAACCGTCTCGGCGGAAGGAACCCCGCACCGGTCCCACACCGTCATCCTCGCCATGGGAGCCGCCCCGCGCCGCCTTCACGTCCCGGGCGAGGAACGGCTGTCAGGGCGCGGGGTGTCCACCTGCGCCACCTGTGACGGCGCGTTTTTCCGTGACCGTGACATCGCCGTGGCCGGCGGCGGCGACAGCGCCATGGAGGAAGCCGTCTTCCTCACCCGCTTCGCCCGCACCGTCACGGCCATCCACCGCGGAGCCGACTTCCGCGCCTCCTCCATCATGCTGGAACGCGCCCGCGCCCACCCCAAGATCCGCTGGCTCACCCACCGAACCGTCACGGAAGTGCTCGGCGAACACTCCGTCACCGGCCTGAGACTGCGCCACACCACGACCGGACGGGAGACGACGAAGCCGTTCACCGGCCTGTTCACCGCCATCGGCCACCTCCCCCGCAGCGCACTGGTCACCGGCCTGATCGACACCGACGACCACGGCTACGTCCGCGTCCACCGACCCGGAACCCACACCACCCGCGACGGGGTGTTCGCCGCGGGCGACCTCGTCGACCACACCTACCGACAGGCGATCACCGCAGCGGCCTCCGGCTGCGCCGCCGCCCTCGACACCGAACGCCGGCTCGCCCGCCGGGTGCCGTTGACCCACCGAGCACCCAACTGAACGGCACCGCCTTGCGCAGGCCGCTACACCCGTGGAGATTCCGCGCCCTCGCCGCCGCTCAAGCTCTCCGCCATGCGCAACAGCGCAGGCAGCGCCGCGCGAACGGCCGCGCGGTCGGCGGCACCCAGGCCCGCGAGAGCGTCTTCCAGGCGGCGCTCGTGGGCCCTTGTCCAGGCAGCGAGTTGGGAATGCCCGGCGGAGGTGAGGGTGACGACGGAGGCCCTGCGGTCGGCCTGATCGACTCCCCGCACCACCAGCCCGGCATTGATCAGCTGACCGATCAGCCCGCTGACCGTACTGGCAGCCAGACGCTGACGGGACGCCAGATCACTGACCCGGCACGGGGAGTGCTCCGCGAGAACCTGAAGCAGTTCCACCTGCGCCATGGGCAGTTGCTCCCACGGATAGTCGGTCCGGATCGAGGCACGCAGGGCACGGCGCAGGCGGGTCACGGCCTCGGTCAGCAGACGGGCGTCCGGAACACCGCCTTCAGGGGAGGACGCGGCGGGTTCGGATCGGGGCTGCGACGGCATGACACCACAGTAGCCCGGCGGAAGAGGCTCTCCGCAGCCCGAAGGATTCGGTGCCCTATGCGCTCTCGGGCGGGTCATCCTGGCCCTTCACGGACTCTGCGACAGGGACGCGTCGGCGCCGCGCGCGGTGACCTCCTCCTCGGCCACGGCGAGGACCTACGCGTAGTTGCGCTGGGCATCCGCGCGCCCGCGGTCGGGCATGGCGTCATCTCCGGGTTCATCAACTGCCGCCCACTGCCACGGGCTCTCGTGGCAGGGCCGGCGTACGGCTTCCCACGACGTCAGCCTCCGCCGCACCGGCCCCGTCGGTCAGCCACCGGTGGCTGACCGACAGCACGTCGCTTAGCGTGAGCTGCACTGTGGTTCCGCACGTCTTCGGTGTCGGGGCTGAAGAAGACTGCGGGGTGAGCCGTCGATCCGGTCACCTCATGGTTCCTGTCGGCCGCGGCGGCCCGTGAGGGAGAAGGAATCATGGACATCCGCCGGAGGCTGCACACCTGGGTCGTGCGCGCCCGTCGCAGGGCGATCCGGCCGCAGGTACTGTTCGGCGGCGTCTACGGTGCCGTGCTGGCCAGCTCGATGGTGGCCGCCCTGAACCAGAGCGGCGAGACCTCCCAGGCCAGGCATTGGCACAACGCTGCCTGGCTCCTGGTCACGGCGCTCGCCTCCGCCCTCGCCCACGGATACGCACATCACATCGCCGAACGAGGCGAGGACGTGCACCACGGCGCCCTTGCCGCCGTGAGCGCCGTTGTCGACGAGTGGCCTCTGCTCGCCGCGACCGCGCCTTCCTTCGTCATGCTCCTCGGCGCGGGACTGGGCTGGTGGCCGTCCCAGGACATCGAGTACGTGGCGCTGGCTTTCAATACGCTCCTGCTCTTCTTCTGGGGGCTGGCGGCGGGCCGAGCGGGCGGGCGCACCTGGCCCGCCGCACTGAGGACCGGTACCGCCGATGCGTTCCTGGGTGTCCTGGTCATCGTGGCCAACGCCCTTATCAAATAGGGGGTATTGGCCTACGGCCCCGGGCGTACGGGCGGCTGAGGGTATCGGGGCTCCCTGGCACAAAGCCTCGTCGAGCCGGACCAACTCGTCCCCGAAGCACTGGCCACCGCCTACCTTCCGCTGGTGCTGGAAGCGGTCTCCGAGACGTCATGAGACGGCCGCGGCAGTCAGGCCGTACGGGGGCCGGAGGCAGGAGGAGCCAGGGGCGCCGCACTCCGGATGGCTTCCAGCGAGAGGTGCCGAGCAGCAGAGATCCCTGACGAGCGAGGCTTTGCCACCGAGGGGGACCGGCCCGTGGCATCGTCCGCCGCTGTATCGCCACCGGGCGAGCGCGATGTCGGCGGCGCGGTGGAAAGCGACAGCAGGCCCGTCGGTGAGATCAGCACCGGCGTCCTCGGTGTCCCAACGCTCCGGCCGTGACGGGTACTTCTGTCCGCAATGGCGCTGCCTCTATGGTGAGCCGTCGCTTGTGCCCGCCTGGAGGGGGACTGATGGTGCGTAGGACCAGGATCATCCGATACGCCGCTGCGTGTGCGGCAGCCCTGCTGCTCTCCGCCGGGCTTTCCCCGTCCGCTTCGGCCGACGGTGGCCCGGCCGGTCCGGATCCGGCCGCCGTCCGGCTCAACGCCTACTGGACCCCGTCCCGGATGACGGCCGCCCTTCCTGGCGACACCGGCAAAGGGGCCGAGGCCGGGGCGATGGCCCGCGCCGTCCCGCCCGCGGTGGACGGCCCTCAGCCGGGCGAGCGCATCCCGCCCAGCAGGAGCTTTGACGGTATTCCCCAGGCCGGCACCTTCTTCTGGACCGACGCCGCCGGCAGCGGGCGTACGTGCAGCGGTTCCGTGGTGCGCAGCCCCGGCCGCGCTCTGGTGCTCGGCGCCGGACACTGTCTGAAGGGCTACTCCGGCACTTCTCCCCAGCGCAACCTTGGCTTCGTGCCCCAGTACCACGACGGGCTCAAGCCGTTCGGCATCTTCCCGGTCGAGGACAACGGCGTCTACGTCCCCCAGCGGTACTACGACCTGGGCGAACATGCGGGGGCCGCGTACGACTTCGCCTTCGCGGTCACCGAAGCCAACCAGGACGGGATGCCGGTCCAGGATGCCGTCGGCGGGGTGCAGTTGCTCACCGGGACGGGGTACTTTCACGTCCCGGTACGGATGATCGGGTATCCGGCGGGGGCGGACAAGCCGCTGGAATGCTGGAGCTGGACCACCAAGTGGGGCAGCGATGACCCGGCCGACCCGGGTACCTTCCCGCGCATCGCCTGTGACGCCTTCGTGGGCGGGACCAGCGGCGGGCCGATGCTGGTGCCGTGGCCCGGCGGCTGGGCGGTGATCGGGGTCATCGGCGGCTACCACACCGGCGGCAATACCTCCCAGGTCTCCTACAGCGCCTACTTCGGCGCCGCAACCCGAGCCCTCTACCGAGCCGCGATCACCGGTACCCCGCCTGCGGGCCCGGCTTCTTGAGCCCCGCCCACGGGACAGGAGGTGATCACAAGCCGGGCCACGCCGGTCGCCCGGGGAGCGAGGCTGTCCGTGCCGGATCACGTGGCATCGCAGAATCTTTGTGCGGACTGCCTCGTCGCGGGTGGGCACGCTTTGCCGTAACGGCAACAGGATCCGTCACTTCCGGTTCGAGGGGTACAGCCTGGGTCCGGCACAGGCCATCGAAACCGGGAGGCTGCACGATGACTCACGACGAAGGTGTCGGGACCGCACTGGGTTCTGGTGACAACGCACCGCTGAACAACCGCGTCCACCGCGTTCGATCCGGCGAGTTGGACGGCTACGCCGCCATCAGCGGCGGCACCGTCGGTTCGAAGAAACTCTGGATGGGCCTGGTGGAGAACCCGCCGTTGAGCGCGACGGACAACCACCATCACGGCGATTCGGAGGCGGGGATCTACGTGGTCAGCGGGCACCCCGTGTTCGTCTACCACGACGGCACCCAGGAGGTACGCCTCGCTGCCGGTCCAGGAGACTTCTTCCTCGTTCCCCCGTTCGTCCCGCACCGGGAGGAGAACCCGGACCCGGACGAGCCCGTGGTCGTCGTGATCGCTCGGACCACGCAAGAGCCGATCAAGGTCTCCGTGCCCGAGCTGTACCAGCTCAACGAGACGGACACCCCGGTTCTTCGGCCTTCGTCCTGAGACCACCGGTCAGGCCGCCGGGCGGATCCGACCGCCGGTCATCTCCCGGAGATGCGGCGGCCCATCGCCTTCCGGGCACGACAGGAACACCTGGACATCGTCCAGGCGAGCCCGGCGATTGGCAGGTGGCGGCGTTCACGCAACGTCGCGGCCTCCGTCTTGAGCCGTTCGATCCGGGCGAGATGACGCTGCTGTTCGGGTTGCGGCGGCCGGCGCGCGTGCGGAGGCAGGCTCGTCATTCGGCGTCCGGCGGGATGCGCGACACCTGGCCGCCCGCGGTGAACCGCAGACATGCCCGCTCTCCCAGCGCTCGCGGCACGCCGCTCGCGTCGAGCCGGATTCCGCTGTTCTCCGGAAGCGCCCAGAGAGCGGTTGCCCGCAGTTCGGCTGCCAGGCCGAGCGCACCGGCACGGGCCCCGGCCGAGTCCTGGTAATGGGCCAGGACGCCGGCGCCCCCGAGGAGGTTCAGCCCTTCGTTGCTGCGTGCCGAGTGCTCTTCGGGAGGCGCGGTCGAGATCGTGGCGCCGCAGACGATCGCGCCCGCGCTGCCGCCGCACAACAGGCCGCCTCGCGACACGTGCCGGGCGATCAGGCCGTCCAGGCCGGTGGCGCGCAGCGTGTCCAGGAGCCGGCCGGTGTCTCCGCCGCCGAGGTAGACCGCGCCGAACTCCCACTCCCCGAGGACGGCTTGGGAAGGATCTTCCGGCATGACGATCTCGGTGAACACCGCGCGGTACGCCGCTTCGAACCACACCCTGCACCCCGGCCGGCGCAACGGCGCCATCGCGTACGGGAGATACAGCACCCGGCCCACGCCCGCCGTACGGGCGGCTGTGGCGAAGGCCCGGTCGACCGCCTGGCGGCCGTCACCGCCGCCGTCGAGGAAGATACGCGGAGCGCTGATCATGTCGTGAGCCTCGCACTGTCGGCACCCCGCGGCCGGCGGATTGCGCGCGCAGACCGCGCCGTGCCACCCCGTGAGAACGGTCCCCAACGGCGCCCCCGGGCAAGGGCCACCGAGTTTCCCACGAAGACCATGGGCGACGCCCGGCCGCCGGAGCGGGTTGGCATCAGAGGCTGAGCGGTCGGCCTGCGGGGTTCGGCGTGGGGAGCGTCTGGCCTGGTGTTCGGGCTTTGGGCGTCTGGACGTGGGGCTATGTGGTCCGGGGCCGAATCAGCGCACGGCCGATGATGTCTCGCATCACCTCGCTGGGCCCGGCGGCGATTGTTGCGGCTCGGGCGTCTCGGTAGGCCCGTGCGGCGTCCGAGCCGTCGAGGTAGCCGCGTGCGCCCTGCAGGTGCAGGCTCGCGTCGGCGATCCGGCAGGCCAGTTCGGTGGTGTGGAGCTTGGCCATCGAGCACTCGGTGACCGGCAGTTCGCCCTGCTGGTGGCACCACGCCGCGTGGTGGACGAGCTGCCGTGCCGCTGCCAGTTCGGTCGCCAGATCCGCGAGCCTGTGCAGCGGTGCCTGAAGTCCCCCGAGCGTGCCGCCGAACAGTTCGCGTTCGGACATCGCGCGGCGGGCATCCTCCAGCATCCGTTCCATCCCGCCCAGCGCCAGTACCGATGCGACCAGCCGCTCCAATTGGAGCCCGCGCATCAGGTAGTAGAAGCCGCTGTTGCGGCGGCCGATCAGCCGGTCGGCGGGCACCCGCACCCCGTCGTAGACCACGGTCGCGGTGCCCGCCGCGCGCCATCCCAGCGTCTCCAGCGGCCGGGCGGTGACGCCGGGCAGGCCGGCGTCGATCACCAGCAGCGACAGGCCCGTGGCGCCATGCCGCCCTGCGCTGGTGTCCGGTGCGGTACGCACGGCCACCACGTGGAAATCGGCGGCGGTGCCGTTGCTGACCATGGTCTTGGTGCCGCGGACCACGAAGTGGTCGCCGTCCGGCTCGGCGGTGGCCGCGAGCCGTGACAGGTCGGACCCGGCGCCCGGCTCGGTCAGCGCGAGCGCCGCGATCCGCTCCCCGCGCACGGCGGGCGCCAGATACGTCTCGCGCAGTGATGCGCCGCCGGCCACCGCCAGATAGTGGGTGGCCATGTAGGCGTGCACGGACACCGCCGCCCGGAGCCCGCCGTATCCGGTGCGGCCCAGTTCCTCCAGGAACACCACGGAGGTGAACAGATCGCGCTCCAGGCCGCCCGCCGCACGCGGATGCAGCAGGCCCAGCAGCCCCTGCTCGCCCAGCGTCTTCCACAGCGAGCGGGGCAGCCCGCGCTCCCGCTCCCAGGACTCGGCGAAGGGCACCACCTCCTCCGTCAGGAAGGCGCGGACCTCGGCACGGAACGACTCATGTGCGTCGGTGAAGTACACGGATCGCATGCCGCTGTTCCTCCCTCGGCGAGTTCCTTGCTCAGCAGCCGCAGGAAGGCTCCCGCGCGGTCCCGGGGGAAGTGGTGCCCGCCGGGCAGGTGGTGGGCGCGGATGCCGTGCGGTGCGTGCCGTCGCCACGCGGCCACCGTCGCGGGCGGCGCCATCGGATCGTCGGCGCCGTCGAACGTGGTCAGCGGTACCGGCACCGGGCGCGCCCCGCCCGCCGGCCAGGTCTCCGCCAGCCGCAGATCCGCCCGGAGCATCGGGGTCAGCAGGGCCAGCAGCGCCGGGTTGCGCAGCACCTCCTCCGGCGTCCCGGCCAGGTGCCGCAGGCCCGCGTGGAACGCCGGGTCGGGCAGATCGTGGACGGCGGGCACCTGTAGCGGGATGTCCGGCGCCCGGCAGCCGGCCAGGACCAGCCGCTCGGGCGGCAGCGCCGGTTCCCGTACGGCCAGTTCGTAGCCGAGCATGCCGCCCAGGCTGTGCCCGAACAGCACATACGGCGCGGGGACCGCCTCGGCCAGGGCTTCCGCCAGGTCCGCCACCAGCGGCGGCCACCGGGTGTACGGCGGCTCGGCGGTCCTGTTCTCCCGTCCCGGCAGCCGCACGGCGACCACCTCGACGTCGTCGGGCAGCGCCGCGGGCCAGGTCCGGAACACCGCCGCGCCGCCGCCGGCGTACGGCAGGCACACCAGCCGCAGCCGTGCGCCGGGGCGGGGCAGCGGGCGGTGGAACCAGCGGGCTGCGGGCGGCCCGGCCATCTCAGCGGCCCGACGCCTCGACGGCGGCGGCCAGGCCCGCGAAGGTCCCGTCCGTGAAGATGGCGTCCGGGGCCAGCGCCTCCTCGCCGAGCCGCTCCTCCAGCCGCGCCAGCAGCCGAACCGCCGTCAGGGAGTCGCCGCCCAGATCGAAGAAGTCCGCGTCGGGGCGGTCGGAGCCGGGGCCGAAGATCTCGTTCCACACCTCGGAGAGGACGGCGGTGCGGGGGGTCGCCGGGGCGGGCCCTGGGACGGACACACCCGGTGCGAGGGCCGCGGACACCGTTCCCACGTCCGGGACCAGGGCGAACCGATCCGGTGCCGGGAGATCCGGAGCCTGCCGGGCCAGGTGCTCCCGCAACCGGCGTTCGAGCGCGCGCATCGTGGCCAGGGGCGGGGGAGCCGTGCGGGGCGGTGCGGCGGGCCGGGTGCCCGCCCGTCGTCCGTAGACGTTGTGACAGGGCGTCAGCGCCAGCCGTGGGTCCTGGTCGTGGGTGACGGTGAAGCCTCTGGCGCGCAGGCGCGAGACGATCTCCGCCAGTCGGCCGTCCAGGTCGTGCACCTCCAGCACGATCTGCCGGATCCGGTCCCACAGCGCCTCGTCGATGCCCGCCAGGACGTCGGCCTCCGCCTTTTCCACGTCGATCTTCAGCAGGTCGATACGGGTCAGCCCGGCGTGCGCCACCACCTCGGTCAGCGTGCGGACCGCGCAGTGCCGCCGCTCGGCCGTCATCCGGTCGGCGACGAGCCGGTCGAGCTGGCGCCCCTGCTCGCCGCCCTCGCCGGTCAGCAGATAGCCGCGCAGGACCGGCAGATCCTCGTCCGCGCGGGCGTAACGGCCGGACATCACACTGTTGTTGGGGTAGTAGGTCAGCTCGGTGCCGCCCGCCTCGGCGCCGAGCGCGCAGGTGAGCACCGTGGCATCGACGCCGTACAGCCCGGCGTTGACGGTGGCCGCGGCGGCGAGTTCGGCCACCGGCTCCACGGCGAGCACCCGCACCCGCGGGCTGTGCCGGGCGGCGTGCAGCGTGAACATGCCGATGTTGGCGCCGACATCGACGACCACCGCGTCCTCGGGCAGGGTGATGCCGTGCCGCAGGTAGGCGTTGTCGGTGAAGATCTCCCGGTGCAGGAAGTCGGACTCGGTGCGGTTGACGCCGGCCACCCGCAGCTCGTCCGCGGGCTCGTGCCACTCCAGTCCGGCCGGCAGCCCCGCCGCTTCCACGGTGGCCGCGCGGTGCAGCGGCGCGGCGTGCAGCGGGTCGGGCACCACGTATGCCGTACGGTTCCCGGCCGGGCCGAGTACGGCGGCGTCGGCGACCGCGGTGTGCGCGCGCAGCGCCTGCGCCACCCTGCGGTCGGTCTCGGTCTCTGTCCCGTCATGGGGCGGTGCGGTCATGGGCGGCCCTTCCGGTCGTGGTCGCGGATGAACGCCTCGGCGATGCCCACCAGTTCAGGCCCGGCATCGAACGCGGTGAGGTGGTCGCCGTGCGGCAGCGACCGCAGTGCGCCGTGCGACAGCAGCCGTGCGGCGTGCACCGAGCCGTCCGGGTGCGCGGTGTGGTCCTCGGGGCTGGTGACCACCAGCGTCGGCTGGTGCACGGCGGACAGCAGGGGGCGGCAGTCGGTGGTCATGATCGCCCCGTTCAACAGCCCGTACCGGCGCAGCAGTTCGGGCGAGGCGTACGGGTGGACGAGGTGATGGGCCACATCGGGCCGCAGTTTGTCCAGGCTCCGGGGCCTGCGCATCAGCCGGTACAGCCCCGCCGCCTGCTCAGGCCCCCGCCCGGCCATCGCCAGCAGCGACTCGACGTCCTTCTGGTGCGTGGTCTTGGGCGCGTCACCGCCGAGTTCGAAGTCGCCGTGCCACAGGCTCAGCGAGGTGATCCGGGGGGAGACCGCGGCGGCGGCGAGCGCGAGGGGGGCGCCACCGCACAGGCCCATCACGTGGGCCTTGGCCACGCCGAACCCGTCGAGCACCGCCAGCAGGTCACGGCCCTGCGTCGGCAGGTCGTGGCCGAGCAGCGGCGGCAGCCCCGCCTTGTTGCGCGCCGCGAACAGCGCCCGGCTCTCCCAGGTCAGCACCCGGTACGAGCCGGACAGCGCCCGCAGCCACGGCGCGACCAGGCCCACCGGCATCCCGCAGGCCGGAACGGCGACGATCGCGGGGCGGCCCGGACGTCCGGCGGCGTAGGCGCGCAGCGGCGTGCCGTCGTGGGCGGGCAGTACCACCGGCTCGCCGGGCGGTCCGGCCACCGCGGCGCGCACCGCAGCGGCGAGCGGGCCGTCCGCGGCGCGGGCGAGCGCGGGCGCGTCGAGCGCCAGCCGCCGGCTGATCGCCAGTTCGGCGGCCCACAGCCCGTCGGTGTCCGGCACGGCCTCGACCCTCGGCAGGGCCAACCGCCCGGTGAGCCGGTCCAATACGTCCTGGACGGGGCCGAGCCACCGTTCGCCGCCGGGCAGCGGCGCCACTCGCAGCGGCTCGGGCACCGAGCTGATCAGGGAGCCGGTGTCCATCAGCGCAGCGGCCAGCTCGTGCAGCACGTCGCCGTGCGCGTTTCCAGGTGCGCCGTCGCCACGGTCGGTGGCGGCGCCGTCCTGCTCAGACATCCCGCCGCCGGAACGGATGGTTCCGGGTGGTGTGCGTGGCGATCCTGTTGTGCCCCTCACGGTCCTCACCCGCGACCAGCACGGCGCCGTACCGCTCCAGGCTGACCTGGCCGCCGTACTCCTCGATCGCGTCCGTGTCCGGGTAGACCCGCACGGAGGTGGGCACATACCGGCCCACGAACCCCATCCGCATGTCCCGTGTTCTGCCCTGGTGCGGGTGGGAGGCGTGCATCAGCGTGGACCAGAAGACGATGAACTGGCCCGCGCGCATCTCCATGGAGACGGCCTTGGACTCGTCGGGCTTCCAGTCCGGGTCGATCTGCAGCTCCCGGTAGTCGTACCCGAAGAAGCCGCGCCGGACGCCGCCCTTGTCCACGGCGTTGACCAGGTCGGGGTCGTAGTGCATGCGCTTGGTCTCGTCGTAGAACATCGTGCGGTGGGTGCCGGGGATGAACTGGAGGCAGCCCATCTCGATCGTGGCGTCGGTGAACGCGCACCACACGGTGATGGTGCCGCCGAAGTCCGAGCCGCCGGGCCACAGGATCTGCGGGCTGCCGGAGGCGTTGGCGAAGGTGTCGGCCTGATGCCAGTCGGTGCCCTCGGCCCCCGGGTACTTGGGGAAGAACTCCGAGCGCCAGCACAGCACATCGGGCCCCAGGATGCCGGCGACCCGGTCCACGATCTCCGGGCGGCCGATGTGGTCGGCGAGGAATTCCCGGTCCAGGTGGCGGTCGTAGTTGGCGATGTTGGTGCTGCCGGAGACCGCGGCGTCGTCCTGGTAGACGGCGTCGCTCCGGTCCAGCAGCTGTAGCCGCTCGCGCGCCCAGCTGCGTTTGATCTCGTCCGGCTCGTACAGGGTGAACGGGCCCGCGTAACCGCGCGCGTGGAAGTTTTTCAGCTCCTCGTCGCTGAGGCTGAAACGCGTGGCTTCGGTGGTCATACGTCTCCTTCGGGCTTCCGGACGGCGTCGACGTGCGAGGACAGTGATCCGACGGTGGCGCCGTCGATCAGGACGGTGACGTCCAGATCGGTGCCGAACTCCGCGTTCACCCGCTCGAACATGCGCAGCAGGCTGAGGGAGGTGCCGCCGAGGTCGAAGAAGTCGGCGTCGGGCGTGACGTGTTCGACGTCGAGCACCGCGCGCCAGATGCCAAAGATCCGTGCCGCGGTGGATCCCTCCGGCCCGGCGGGACCGTCGTCGGCCGTGCCGCCGGGGCCGTCCGTCGGGATCGGCCCGGGGGCCGGGAGCGTCGCCCGGTCGACCTTGCCGTTGGCGGTCAGCGGCAGCGCCGCGAGGACGACGCAGGCCGACGGGCGCATGTGCGGCGGCAGCGCGTCCGCGGCCAGTTCGCGGAGTTCGGCCACGAGCGCCGCCGGGCCGTCGCGGTGGTCCGTGGCGCAGGTCACGTACGCCACCAGCCGGACATCGTCCTCGCCGTAGTTGTGCGGACGCACCACCGCCGCATCCACCGCCGGATGGCGGGTCAGCAGTGTCTCGATCTCACCGGGTTCGATCCGGTAGCCCCGCAGCTTGATCTGGTCGTCTACGCGGCCCAGATAGCCGTACTCGCCGTCCGCGAGACGCACCACCCGGTCACCGGTGCGGTACGTGCGCGGCGGTCCTTCGGCGAACCGCTCGGCGGTCAGCGCCGGCCGTCCCAGATAGCCGCGGGCCAGCGAAGGGCCCTCGATGTGCAGCTCGCCTGGTGTCCCGTCGGGCACCGCGCGGCCGGTGGCGTCCCGCAGATGGAAGGTGAGTCCCGGCAGCGGCACCCCGATGGGGCTCGGGCCCCGCCGGTCCAGGTCGGCCCGCAGGATGGGGCGGTAGGAGGCGTGCACCGTCGCCTCCGTGATGCCGTACATGTTGACCACGCGCGGGCCTTCGTCCCCGTAGCGCTCCAGCCACGGCCGCAGCCCGGCCGGGTCCAGGCTCTCGCCGCCGAGCACCACCGTCCGCAGCGCGCTCAGCGGCGCGGCGCCGGCGTCCGCCGCGGCGAGCCGGCGGAACGCCCCGGGAGTCTGGCTGAGGACCGTGACACCTTCGTCCCGCAGCAGCCGGTGGAACGCCGCGGGCGAGCGCGCGGTCTGCGCCGGGACCACGACCAGCCGGCCGCCGTACAGCAGGGCGCCCCAGATCTCCCACACGGAGAAGTCGAAGGCGGCGGAGTGGAACAGCGTCCACACGTCGTGCTCGGTGAACCCGAACCACGGCCGGGTGGCCGTGAAGAGGCGGACGACACTGTGGTGCTCGATCTGGACGCCCTTGGGCTCGCCGGTGGAGCCTGAGGTGTGGATGACGTACGCCGGGTCGGTGGCGCGGACCTGCGGCAGGTCCGGCCGTGGCCCACCCGGCGGCCGCTCGCGGTCCGTGGCCACGGTGCGGACGTTCAGACCGCCGAGGGCGGCACGGAGGTCCGCCGAGGCGACGACCACGGCGCACTGCGCGTCGGAGAGCGCCCAGCGGACCCGCTGAGCCGGATATCCGGGGTCGAGCGGCAGATAGGCGGCGCCCGCCTTCAGAATTCCCAGGAGGCCGGTGAGTAAATCGGTGCCGCGGTGGGTGTAGAGCCCCACCACGGTTCCGCTTTTCACTCCGGAATCCAGGAGTTCACCGGCCAGTCGGTCGGATTTCTCGTGCAATTGCCGATAAGTCAGCGAGCCGTCTTCCGCGGTCACCGCGGTGCGCTGTGGATATTGCGCGGCAACGGCCTCGAACAGGCCAGGTATGCAGGATTCCGGCGGCCATGGTGGCCGTGCGCTTTCTGTGCTTTCCTGGAATGGATCTTCTTCGGGGATTTCCCTGGGGTTGTTCAGGTCGCTGGATATGCTCACGCGTCACCCCTCGCCCGGCAATCGACTTCGAGCACAGTGGCAGCTGCTTTATCAGGCGTCAACCCCAGGGGTGTTACCGGACAAGGCACGGAAAGGCCGGAAAGCGCTTTCCCTGATATCACGGGAGTCCCGGAAATCTCAGACGCCACATCGTCACCCCGGCCGGACCGCCCGAGAGCGCACCGTCCCCCTGTGGAGGAGGGCGGTGCGGGAGTCGGAAGGACTCAGGCGCCGCAGGGCGCGGACGCGTGGCGCAGGGAGTTCCGCAGCAGCCCCGCCGCGTGCAACTGCTGCTCCAGGGCCAGGACGTCCTCCGCGGCCTGCCGCGGGCACGGCCCCGCGACCCCGACCATGCCCCAGCATCCCGGCACGGAGGTGATCACCCTGGTCCACCGGTCCGGAGCGTCGTCCTCGGCGGCGGCTTTCAGTCGCCGGAGGTCGATGCCGGGGCAGGGGCGGACCACCTTGGTGGCGGCGTAGACGCGACGGTCGCCGCCGAGGGCCCGGCGGGCCTCGCCCAGGAAGGCGCGGACGTACTCCGCGCCGTTGGAGGACAGGTTCAGATCCTGCATCCCGACCACCGGGGCGGCGCCGAACCGGCCGCCCACCCGCGCGATGGCGAAGTCCACGCCGCCCTTGACGAAGCCCAGGCTCCGCCCGTCGCCCTCGCAGGCGTCCAGCAGGCCCGCCATCCCCTCCCGCACGGTCCTGAACCGGTCCGGGCTGATGCCGAACCGCCCGCAGGTGTCCTCATCGATGTAGACGCTGCCCTCCCAGACGCTGCCCCGGGTGATCTGGACCGTGCCGCCCTCGGCCAGCCGGCCCGCCACCACGTGCGTGGAAGGCGCCAGGATGAACTCGTAGCCGGTGACCTGGTGGCGCAGATAGTCGGTGTGTGCTTCCAGGACGTAGTCCTCCTCGGTCTCCATGGCCTGCCGGGCCAGCGCGTCGAGCGCGTCGGGGTCGTCCAGCGGTACGGCCGTCCTGATGCGGCTGCCGGTGAGGGCCTCGGCGGGCTTGAAGCAGCCCAGCGGCAGCCCGTAGCGCTCGCGCAGCAGCCGGGCGGCGGCCCGCACCCGCCGCGTCATGGAAACCGGATCGGCGCCCGCGCGGGTGATCGAGTAGCCGGGCAGCCGGGGCAGCAGCACTCCGAATTCCTGGGTGAACGGAGTCAGCCGGGCCTCGGCCGCGAGGGTGTCGTACGGGTCGGCGGCGGCCGGTCCCGGCAGGTCCGCGGCGGCCTCGACGGTGGGGTACAGCGTGGTCTTGCGGTTCCAGCGCTCGGCGACCTCCTGGCCGTTGGCGTCCACCAGCAGCCGCTCCAGGCCCGCGGTGCGCTTCAGCCACAGCAGCAGTACGCGGGCCTCGGGGTCGATGGCGAAGAGCCGGACGACGGTGTGCGGGGCCCGGCGGAGCTGCCGCAGCAGCCGGGCCAGCGGCGTGGCGGGGGCGTCCGGCGGTGACTGCGCGGCCAGGGTCAGCAGCGCGTGCGTGAGGTAGTAGTAGCGCAGCTCGGGCACCTCCACCGGCTCGGCGGTGCTGCCCGCGACGGCCTGCCGCCACGGTTCCGTGCGGCCCACCACGAGGTCACCGGGCGCGGCCAGATAGACCGCGCGGGCCTCGTTGTAGGTGGCGAAGTCGTCCGGCGCCCGGCCCTGGGCGATGTGCGCGAGATCCGCCTCGTAGCACTTCTTGAGCGTGGTGGCGGAACCGAGGAGGACCGCCGGGGCCGCGCCTCTGGCGACCGGGTGCGGCACGAGTTCCTTCCGGGCCGCGGCCTCGACACCCGCGAGATCGAGCCCGAGCAACTGCGAGGCGAGGGCGTCGAGTTCCTCGTGGGAGAGCACCAGGGGGCCGGTGCAGAAGCCCTCCCAGGCGAGCTGGCGGTCTGCGTGCGTGACGGTCTGGGTCTGCAACACGTTTCTCCCGGTGGGATGCGAACCGAACGTGGCGCGCGCCGCATGGGGCGCGTGGCGTGGCGCGCGTGATGTTAGCGACCGTGCCCTGCGGTGGGCGGACATAAGCCCCAGGGGTGGTGTCGCGGTATGCGGAGGCTGATCGTCCGCGGGGCTGCGTCTGTTTTCGAGTGGAGCCGGTCGGCTCACAGAACACAAAATAGGCCCCTTGCTCCTGCTTTCGACAGAACCGCAGATCCGACCGCTTCCCCGGCCGGGCCCGTGGTGCCGTCCGCCGGGTCGACGCGGGCCGCCGGGCCCCGCGCGACGGCGCGGCAGAAGTTCTTACGGACCGGTGACATGGCCGGACGGACACCGGGTGCGGGCTCGTGCCGGGCTTAGCGTGGCGCGCATGCGCGTACTGGTCACCGGCGGAGCCGGATTCATCGGGTCACAGATCGTCGAAGTCCTCGGGCGGCAGGAGCACGAGGTGGTGGTGCTCGACGCACTGCTGCCCTCGGCCCACGCACAGCCGCCACGACCGCCCGGCGGTCAGAGCTGGATCGTTGCCGACGTCCGGTCGCCGGAAGCGGTACGGGCCGCGCTGCGCGGGGTGGACGTGGTCTGCCACCAGGCGGCGATGGTGGGGCTCGGGAAGGACTTCGCCGACGCTCCCGAGTACGTCGGCTGCAACGACCTGGGCACCGCGGTACTGCTCGCCGGAATGGCCGAGGCCGGCGTGCGGCATCTGGTGCTCGCCGGATCGATGGTCGTGTACGGGGAGGGGCGCTACGCGTGCTCCCGGCACGGGGCGGTGCGGCCGGGGCCGCGGGCCGTCGCCGATCTCGACGCCGGGCGGTTCGAACCCCGCTGTCCTTCCTGCGGAGCCGAGTTGAAGCCCGGTCTCGTGGGCGAGGACGCGCCCGTCGACCCGCGCAATGTGTACGCCGCGACCAAGCTGACGCAGGAGCATCTGGCCGCCGCGTGGGCGCGCGCGACCGGCGGCCGGGCGGTGTCCTTGCGCTACCACAACGTGTACGGGCCCGGGATGCCGCGCGACACGCCTTACGCCGGAGTGGCCTCGTTCTTCCGGTCGGCCCTGGAGCGCGGCGAGGCGCCACGCGTCTTCGAAGACGGCCGTCAGCGGCGTGACTTCGTGCACGTACGGGATGTCGCAGCCGCCAATGCGGTGGCGCTGGAGGCGGTGCGGGACGGGGCCGCGGGGGCGTTCTCCGCATACAACACGGGCAGCGGGGAGCCGCACACCGTCGGGGAGATGGCGACGGAGCTGGCCGGTGCGTTCGGCGGGCCCCGGCCGGTGGTGACCGGCGAGTACCGGCTGGGCGACGTACGGCATGTCACCGCGGATTCGGGACGGCTGCGGGCGGAGCTGGGCTGGAAGGCCGAGGTGGGTTTCGCGGAGGGCATGGCGGAGTTCGCGAAGGCGGACCTGCGCTGAGCGCGGCCGGGGTTCCGGTCAGGCGGACACGGCCGGCAGGGTGACCTCGAAGCAGCAGCCGCCCGCCACGTTCCGTACCGCTGCCCTGCCCTGGTGCGCCTCGACGATGCCGCGCACGATGGCCAGGCCGAGGCCCGCACCGGCCGGCGGCGTGCGGGCGTGGCTGCCACGCCAGCCGGTGTCGAAGACGCGGGACAGGTCCTCGTCGGGGATGCCTCCGCAGCCGTCCGTCACGGACAGGACGACGCCGTCCGGGGAGCGCTTGGCGGCCACGGCGACGGTGCCGTCGGCCGGGGTGCGGCGGATCGCGTTGATCAGGAGGTTGCCCAGGACGCGGCTCATCTCCTTGCTGTCGACCTCCACGGGCACGGAGTCCACGGCGTCACCGACCAGCCGGACTCCGTGCTCGCGGGCGAGCGGGTCGGCGCCGGCGAGCGCGTCGCCGACCAGGTCGTACACGGAGATCCGCGACGGGGCCAGGGCGAGGGCGCCCGCGTGGATGCGGGAGAGCTCGAACAGGTCGCCGACCATGGAGTTGAGACGTTCGACCTCGGTGCGGATCCGCCGCAGATAGCGGTCGGGATCGGCGGCCACGCCGTCCTCAAGGGCCTCGGACATGGCGCGCAGTCCGGCCAGCGGGGTGCGCAGGTCGTGCGAGATCCAGGCGACCAGCTCACGTCGCGAGGTCTCCAAGGCGCGCTCGCGTTCCCGCGACGCGGCCAGCTTGGCACTGGTGGACTGCAACTCGGCTGTCAGCGCGGCGAGTTCGGCGCTCACCCGCTCGGGCGGCGCGGCGAAGCTGCCGCCGTCGCCGAAGGAGCGCGCCGCCTCGGTCAGCGCCCTGCTGCGGGCGGCCACCCAGCGGCCGAGCAGCACCGCGGTGGCGAGCGAGACCACCGCGGCCATCGCGACCACGATGGTGACCACCTTCAGGTCGTGCGGGGACAGGAACATCTCCCAGGCCACGGAGAGGGTTCCGGCCAGCATCGCGGTGACGGCGACGGCGGCGACGACGGTCAGGGTCACCACGAGTGAGCGGTGCCGCAGCAGCCGCAGCGCCAGGGCGCCGATCAGGCCGGCGGTCCCGGCGCCGAGGAAGGCGAAGAGCGCGATGAGGAGGGTGGCCTGCACGGGATCAGCCTTCGGTTCGGGGCGGTTCGGGGCTGCCGGGCGGGACGGGCGGGTCCTGGTGCTGCGCGCCGGGGGAGGCGCCCGGAGCGTCCGGTACGTCGAGGCGGTATCCCAGGCCCCATACCGTCCGGATCAGGCGGGGGTGTGCCGGATCGTCCTCGACCTTGCCGCGCAGCCTGCGGATGTGGACCGTGACGGTCGACAGGTCGCCGAACTCCCAGCCCCACACCTCACGCATCAGTTCCTCGCGGGCGAACGCCCGGCCCGGGTGCCGCAGGAGGAACGCGAGGAGGTCGAACTCGCGGATGGTCAGGGCGAGTGCGGCCGTACCTTTCGTCGCGCGGCGGGCGGCTTCGTCGAGTGCGAGGCCGGCCATGCGCAGTGGCGCGGCGGGCAGGCCGGGGGCGGCCGCCCGGCTGCGGCGCAGCACCGATTCGACGCGCAGGACCAGTTCCCGCGGGCTGAACGGTTTGGTCACGTAGTCGTCGGCCCCGATCTCCAGGCCCAGGATGCGGTCGTCCTCGTCGCCGCGGGCGGTGAGCATGACGACCGGCACCGGGCCCTTGGCGCGCAGCGTGCGGCAGACCTCCAGGCCGTCCATGCCGGGCAGCATCAGATCCAGGACGACGAGGTCGGGCCAGTGCGCGGCGGCTCGTTCCAGCGCCGTGGGGCCGTCGCCTGCGCGGTCGACGTCGTACCCGGCGCGGTCGAGGTAGCCCGTGACGACCTCGGCGACCGTGGGGTCGTCGTCCACGACGAGCACCCGGAGAGCGCCGTCCGGGGTACTGCGGCCGACGCCAGGTGCTCGCTTCTGGAGTGGTGTCTGCATGGAGCCAGCCTCGCACCGCCCGCGCACGGCCGTCCCGCCGAGCTTCTGCTCAGGCGGCTGATGTCCGTGTTTCGTAAGGACTTGAAGTCCGAAATGTGCGTTTCGGGTTCGTAGGGTGAGCGATGTGACGCACCCTTACCCAGCGCCGGCCGACCTGGCCGGCCCACCCGCCGTACGCACCGATGTGGTGCTGCCCTGCCTCGACGAGGCCGCCGCGCTTCCCTGGGTCATCGAACGCATCCCCGCGGGCTGGCGGGCGATCGTCGTCGACAACGGATCGACCGATGGCTCGGCCGACCTGGCCCGCTCGCTTGGCGCCACCGTCGTGCACGAGCCGCGGCGCGGCTTCGGAGCGGCCTGCCACGCCGGGCTCACCGCGTCCGACGCGGACCTCGTCTGCTTCTGCGACTGCGATGCCTCGCTCGACCCGGGGCTGCTCGAACCGTTCGCACAGGACGTTCTCGCGGGCAGCGCCGACCTGATCCTCGGGCGCCGGCGGCCGCAAGGACCCGGGGCGTGGCCTGTGCACGCCCGTGCGGGCAATCTCGCGCTGTCCCACATGCTGCGGCGGCGCACCGGCCTGCGGCTGCACGACCTGGGGCCGATGCGGGCGGCCCGGCGCGAAGCCCTGCTCGGCCTCGGCCTGACCGACCGGCGCAGCGGCTATCCGCTGCAGATGGTGGTGCGGGCGGCCGACGCGGGCTGGCGGATCGAGGAGCGGGACGTGCCCTACCTGCCGCGCACCGGAAAGTCGAAGGTCACCGGTACCTGGCGGGGAACGTGGCACGCGGTGCGCGACATGCGGGCGGTGCTCGCGGAGCCGCCGGCGGGCGGGGCAGGGGGTCCGGCGACAGGCGAGCGGGCCACGGCGGCACAGCGGACGGGGGATACGACGTGAGCCCGTGTACGACCCTGCTCGTCATCGCCAAAGAGCCGGTGCCGGGGCGCGTGAAGACCCGCCTCACACCGCCCTACTCACCCGAGCAGGCCGCAGAACTGGCGACGGCCGCACTCACCGACACCCTCGGCACCGTCCTCGCGGCACCCGCTCGCCGTCGCGTCCTCGTGCTCGAAGGGGAGTCAGGGCCCTGGCTGCCGCCCGGCGTCGAGGTCGTGCCGCAGTGCGCGGGCGGCCTGGACGAACGGCTCGCCGCCGCCTTCGCCGGATGCGAAGGACCGGCCCTGCTCGTCGGCATGGACACCCCGCAGATCTCGCCCGGACTCCTGGCCCCCGCTCTCGGCGCCGAAGCCTGGCAGAGCTGCGACGCCTGGTTCGGCCCGGCCGTCGACGGCGGCTTCTGGGCCCTCGGCCTGGCCGAGCCCGACCCGGAACTGCTGCGTGGTGTGCCCATGTCCACGGCGCGGACCGGCGCGGCCCAACGAGCCCGGCTCACCGGCGCGGGGCTGCGGGTGCGCGACCTGCCCCGCCTCCGTGACGTCGACACGGCGGACGACGCCGGAGCGGTCGCGGCCGCCGCGCCGGGCGGCCGGTTCGCCGCGGCATACGCCCGGCTCGCGCCGGCGGCCGGCCCCTCCTCCCTGGTGGGCGGCCGATGAGCGCCACGGTGCCGGGCGCTGTCCGTGCCGCCGCGGCGGATGACACCGTCCAGGCCGCTCCCTGGCGCGCGGACCCCTACACCGACGCCCTGCGACGCGGCCGCGGCCCGCTGTTCCTGCGACGCACCGACGGCTGGCTGCTGCCGCTCGACGTCGAGCGCTGGTGCGCGGACCCCGACCGGGCCGACCTGTCCGCACTGCACCGCTGCCAGGGCAGCGTCCTGGACATCGGGTGCGGTCCCGGCCGCCTCGTCGCCGCACTCGCCGCCCGCGGCCGACGCGCCCTGGGCATCGACGTCAGCGAGGCCGCCGTCGCCCATGCGCTGCGGCTCGGCGGCACGGCGCTGCTCCGATCGGTCTTCGAATCCCTTCCGGGCGAGGGGCGTTGGGGCACCGCCCTGCTCATCGACGGCAACCTGGGCATCGGCGGCGACCCCGTCGCGCTGCTCACCCGGATCGCGGGCCTCCTCGCCCCCGACGGGCTGCTGATCGTCGAGACCGCGCCCATCGACGTCGACGAGCGGGTGAACGTGCATGTCGACGACGGGCGCGGCGCCCCGGGCAGGGCGTTCCCCTGGGCCCGCCTCGGTGCTCCGGCACTGCTCCGGTACGCCCACCGGCTCGGCTGGCGGCCCACGGCTCAGTGGGCCGTCGACGGACGCCCCTTCGTGGCACTGCGCCGCCCGCGTGACACCCGCACCACCAGCCACAGGGCCGAACCGGCGAACAGCACGGCCGAGACCAGCAGCCAGCGGGCGAGGAACCCGTCGGCCGACCGCCCGGTGGCGGCCTCGTAGCCCTTCACCTGCCCGGCGATCAGAGGGAACCAGACCAGCAGCAACAGCGCGGACAGGAAAGCCGGTACGCGGACGAAGGTGATCCAGGAGCGACGCCCGCGGGACCGGCCCGCCACCCTGGCAAGGGCCCGGTCGGCGCACGCGTACAGCGGCACGAAGAGCAGGTCGTGGACCAGTGCGGCGCCGACGAACCACGCGGCAATTGCCACCAGGTCACCCTTCAGGAGACGCACGCCGGCGTAGAGCGCGAGCGCGAACGAGGCGGCCAGGAGCAGGAGTTGCAGTGGGCCCTGGCCGTACCAACGCCGGAAACGGTTCATCGCAGCTCTCCAAACGTCAACGTGGTCACCCACTTCGTATTGAGCACTCCGGGCGCGGCCGGCACGATGATCCGCGCCGGGTACCCGTGGTCCAGCGACAGATCCTCGCCGTTGACCTGAAGCGCGAGCAGGGAACGCGGGTCACGCACCTGGTTGTCGCGCAGCGCGGCCTTCCGGAAGGCGCCACTGCGCTGCAACGACTCCACCAGGACGCCCGGCGGGTCCTGCTCGAAGCCGGCGAGGGCGGCCAGGTCCCGCAGCCGCACACCGCGCCACCACTGGTCGGACGTCGACCATCCCTCCACACAGGCGATGGGCAACGCGGAGCTGTGCAGGCCGAGTTGCAGCAGGTCGTCCCGGGAGAGGCGGAGGCCGCCGCGTGGCCCGCTGACGGTCAGCCGCCACTCACCGCCGGTGTCGGCAGGCTGGATGCCCACCCCCGCGGCCGTCTTGTTGATCTGGAACCCGTTCGGCCCCGACCCCGGATCGCCCCCGCCGTGCGGCGCGAGGAGCGCGGTGCCCCGCACGCCGTCGAAGTCCTGCCCGGCCGTCGTCACGAACAGCAGCAGTGAGCCCGCGCCGACCATGCCGAGCGCCCCGCGCCGCGACACGGTCGGCGCGGCGGGCCGGGGCGTCACCAGGCCGCTGTCCTCGTCCGGCTCCCGCTCTCCCCGCGCCTCCCGGCCCAGGTCCCGCAGCCCTCGCTCGCGCAGCACCCGCAGCGCCTTGGGCAGCTTCAGTACGACATGCACCACGAAGGCGCCGAAGAACACCCAGGCGC
Organism: Streptomyces pinistramenti; assembly: GCF_020564935.1. GTDB lineage: Bacteria > Actinomycetota > Actinomycetes > Streptomycetales > Streptomycetaceae > Streptomyces > Streptomyces pinistramenti. The sequence goes on along the minus strand of NZ_JAJCXB010000008.1, from coordinate 144,548 downwards.
CGTAGAAGTGCAGGCGGTAGAAGGAGCCGGGGAAGAGGTAATCCAGCTGGATGTTGAGCACCCCGGTGAGGAACTCGAACAGCGCGCCACCGACCAGGAGCAGCAGCGAGAGCCGTTCCAGCGCATGTGCCACCGACCGCGCCGGGGGCAGCGCGAACAGTTTGGGGACCACCGACCACAGCTTGGCGAGCAGAACGGGGATCAGCGTGATGCCCACCGTGACGTGCAGGCCCTGGCTGAGCCGGTAGAGCCAGTGCGGGCTCGTCGGCCAGTCGAAGAGGTAGAAGCCGAGCAGGCCCTTGTCCGGCGTCTTGTCGTTGAACGGCGACAGGTCCGGGTTGTACGCGGCGTACGACAGCAGGCCCGTCACGAACAGCAGCGTGATACCGGCCAGGAGTACGACGCCCAGGACCGAGGTGAGCCAAGGGCCGCGCAGGGGACTGCGCCAGAATCCGGGGTTGTCCGGGGTGGTGATCCGTGAGATGTACCGCATGGCCCGAAGGTATGCCCGTCACAGGGTCCGAAGGGGCCGAAAAAGATGACGAAACGCGGACGGATCGGGCGCACGGCGGCGCGGCGCCGACCGGAGCACGCAGATCTGACGGTCCGATGACGCCTGCCCCTCAAAGCCCCCGCACCGCCCCTCACTCACTTAGCGTGCGGGGGTGAGCACCCACCACCACACCGGCGTACGCCGCGACCTCTTCGCCGCCGGTCTCGCCGTCCTGCTCGTCGCGGCCGCCATCCTCATCGGCGTGTCCGTCGACGCCCCCGGCCATGTCCTGCGTCTCAACTGGCCCCCTCTGGCGGCCTGGTGGGATCCGCACGTCGGGCCGGGCACACCGGCGGCACTCGCCGTCGCCGCGGCGGTGATCGCATACGGTCCGCCGCTCGCCGCACGGCTGCCGTGGCGGGCCCTGCTCCTCGGCGCCTGGGCCGCGTCCATGGCCTGGATCTGGTCCCTCGCGCTCATCGACGGCTGGTGCCGCGGCATCGCCGAACGGCTCACCACCACGAACGAATACCTTCAGGGCATCGGCCGGTTCCATGACATTCCGGCGACGTTGCGGGACTTCACCCACCACATCCTCGTCGGCGCCCCCGACAACTGGCCCGCACACATCGCCGGCCACCCACCCGGCGCCACCCTCACCTTCGTCCTGCTCGACCGCATCGGCCTCGGCGGCGGCGCCTGGGCCGGGGTCTTCTGCATCACCGCGGGCAGCAGCGCCGTGGCCGCCGTACTCCTCACCGTGCGCTCCCTCGCCTCCGCGACACTCGCCCGCAGGGCCGCGCCCTACCTGGTCCTGGCCCCGGCCGCGATCTGGATCGGCACCTCGGCGGACGGCTACTTCGCCGCCGTCGCGGCCTGGACGATCGCGCTGCTCACCCGGGCCGCGACCCGCACAACCCGCTCCCCGGCAGCCGCCGCGCTCGGCTCCGGCCTCCTGTTCGGCCTCACGGCCTACCTCTCCTACGGCCTGACCCTCTTCATCGTCATCGCCGCCGCGGTCCTGCTCCTCACCCGCACCCCGCGTCCCCTCCCGCTGTTCCTCACCGGCGCATCCGCCGTCCCGCTCGCCTTCGCCCTCACGGGCTTCAACTGGTGGGAGGCGTACCACCTGCTGGTCGAGCGCTACTACCAAGGCGCGGGAGGCGTCCGCCCGTACAGCTATTTCGTCTGGGCCAACCTCGCCTGCACGGTCCTGGTCATCGGGCTCGCCACCGTCGCCGGACTGCGCAGGTCACTGGCCCGTACCCCGGCCATCGTGCAGCGGCTGCGCACCGGCGAAACGACCGCAGCCGACCGCCTCGCCGCCCTCGTCCTGGCCACGCTCCTCGCCCTCGCCGCGGCCGACCTGTCCGGCATGAGCAAGGCCGAGACCGAACGCATCTGGCTGCCCTTCGCCGTCTTCCTCCTCACGGCCACCGCACTCCTGCCGGCCGCGGGGCGCCGCTACTGGCTGAGCGCCCAGGCCACGCTCGCCCTGCTGATCAATCACCTGCTGTTCACGAGCTGGTGAGACGCGCCGGCCTCGGACGCCGCCTGCGCCGGCACCCGGCCGAAGAGTAAGCGTGAGCGGTGACTCATGCGTCTGGCGCCATCAGCCCGTCAGGGTCGCGAACACCCCCAATATCACCTCGTCGTTCGACAGGAAATCATTGTGCTTGAGGCAGGCGGTCTTGACGTTGGTGGCACCGGACAGCGGGGTGCTCTTCGCGGGGGTGATCTGCTCGTCGCACGCCGACCAGAACGTCGTGTAGCGCACCGGCCCCGGGGTCTCCGTATCCCTGTTGAGGTGTGAGACGACGTACGAGCCCGGCGTCATGTCCCTGCACCCCTGGTCCCACGCGGCGCAGGCCCAGGCGAGATCCGTGCCGTGGTTCGGGCCGGCCAGGGACACCCAGTGGGCAACTTTCTGCTGCCCGCCGCCGAACTTGACGTACCAGCGGGTCGGGAGGCTGCCCAGACTGTGGGCAACGAGGTCCACCTGCTGGGCGCCCGTCTTGGTCAGCACCTCGTCGACGTATGAGGCCAATTCGCCATCGAGCACTTCGTTCGTGGACTGGCTGCTGTCGTAGCCCCAGGCGAAGATCCGGTCCTGGGAATATCCGTGGTGCTCGAAGTAGGCGGTCATGTCGCCCCATACCCCGGGGCCGGCGTTGCGGCCGTGGACGAAGATCACCGGGATGTGCGAAGCGGCTTCCGGTGCCGGAGCGGCGACGGCCGGTCCTGCGGCCAGGACCGCGGCGGCCAGGGCGGAGAGGGCGGTAACGGTGATGCGGCGCATGAGCGACCCTTCACGAGTGGCAGGCGTACGAGGCAGGAGAATCCTGAACTGCTGACGTCTCGTCCAAACGCGGTGGGGCTCCTGTCGCCGACCGGAGCCGGCGCCTGAAGTGGTGGCAGATCGTGGTCAGGTGGGGAGGGGCACGGGGGAGGCCGGGCTACTCGGTCAGCGCCGCGTGCAGGGGGGCCAGCAGGGAGAGGTCGTCGGTGGTGACGGTGAGGTGGGTGGCGCCGGCGGACTGCCAGGCGTCGGCCAGGGAGCGCCAGGTGCCGGGCCGGCCGGGGGCGGGACGGAGGCGGGCCTCCACGCCGAAGGCGGGCCAGTCGCGGCCGGCTTCGGTCACCGCCGTGCGCAGTTCGGCGATGAGTGCGGCACCGCGGTTGACCCGGTTGGCGAGCAGGCCGGACATGGTGAAGCCGTCGGCGAGGGTGGCGATCCGGCGCAGCGAGCGTGGTCTGCCTCCGGTGCGCAGGGTGCCGCCGCCCATCCAGAGGGGGATCGGGCGCGGCCGGGGGGTGAGGGTGACGCCGGAGAATGTGACGTGCTCACCGTCGAACTCCGCTTCAGGACGTGTCCACAACAGGCGCAGCGCGCGGACCTGTTCCTCGAAGAGCGCCGCGCGGGAGGCCGGGGCTACGCCCAGGGCGGTGGACTCGGCGGGGTCGGCTCCGATGGCGATGCCCAGCCGCAGTCGGTCGCCGCTGAGGTGGGCCAGTTGCGCGGCCTGCTTGGCGGCGAGCACCACCGGGCGGTGCGGCAGGACCGTCATCGCGGTTGCCAGCTCGATCCGGGTGGTGACCGCCGCCAGGAACGCCACCAGCGTCAGACTCTCGTAGGCGGGTGCGCTGGACACCAGGTGTTCGGGGACGGACAGGTGGTCGTACCCCAGGTTCTCCGCGGTCACCGCGAACTCGCGGAGTCCGGCGGGGGAGAGGGACGTCGGGACGGTCCAGCCGAGGCGCAGGGTCATTTGCGGAAGGTCTCCGGGTCGGCGGCGGAGATGAAGACCGCGCGCGGGCGTTCGGCGGGCAGCAACTGGGAGTTGAGGAGGCGCCGCGCCGCCTTCTCCCCGCTGGCGAAGGAGTCGGTGACCGACAGGTGGACGTCGAGCACCTGCGTGCCGCCTTCGTTCACCACCTTGGGTACGCAGTGCACCACGCCCGGGATGGCGTGCGCGGCTTGCCTGACGGTGTTCAGCGAGACCTTCTCGCCGCGCAGCACCACGAAGTCCGACAGGCGTCCGTGGAAGGTCAGATAGCCGTCGTCGATGGAGAAGGCGTCCCCGGTGGCGATGGTCCGCGGTCCCAGCAGGACGCGCTTGCTGTGCTGTCCGACCCGTCGCAGCAGTACGGTTCCGGACTCGACGAGCAGTTCGCCCACCCCGTCCCGCACCTCGCGCAGCGACGCGCGCACCCCGGGCAGCGGGCGGCCCACCGAGCCGTACCGGTGCGCGGGCTCGGCGTGCGCGGCCAGGGTGGACACGCGCGGCCCGGCCTCGGTGAGCCCGTAGGTGAGGTACAGCTCCGCGGATGGCCGCGCGGCCAGCAGGTCCGTCACCTCGGCGGGCGCGAGCCGGTCCCCGCCGACCGCCAGCGCCCGCAGGCCACGAGGGATGAGTCCGGGGTCGGCGAGCAGCTGGCGGGCGATCGTCGGTGTCACCGCGGAGTGGGTGACCCCGTGCGCGGCGATCGTGTCGCGGTACGCGGCGGGTGAGAACGGCGGTCCGTCGAGCACCAGTCGCGCCTCGGCCACGTACGCCGCGAACGCCTGCGCCACGAGAGCGTAGGAGTAGTACAGCGGCAGGTTCACCAGCAGGGTGTCGGCCGCGGTGATGCCCGTGGCCCCGACGTGCAGGCGGGCGTTGCGCAGCAGCGAGGACACCCGGTGCACGCACGCGCTGAACATCCCCGAGGTGCCGGAGGTGGACAGCAGGATCTCGCCCGGCCGGTACCGGGTGGCGGGATGCCCGGTCGGCACGGCGAACGCGCCGCCGACCGGCGTCCGCTGTTCTGCCCCGGTCAGCCGGGTGGTCACCACCACGCCGGCCCCGACGTGCCCGGCCAGCGCGCGCACCCGCTGCCACGGCGTGCCCGGAGGCACCGCGAGCGGCACCAGGCCCAGCAGCAGTGACGAGAGCTGCACGCGCAGCAGTTCGGCTCCGTTGGCCAGGCAGAGCACGACCGCGTCGCCCGGTGCCAGGCCGAGTCCGGCCAGGTCCTCCAGCACGTCGTCCACTCCGGCCGGCGCGCCGTCGACCCGGGTCAGGAAGGCGGCCACCCCGGACCGGGTGAGGCCGTTCACCGGTCCGCCCCGGTGCCGGTCAGGACCAGGCAGCGGCAGACCTGCCCGTCGCCCTCGGCCGATTGGAGGCCGACCAGGAGGACGTGCCGGGCGTGGCCGTCCGCGAGCCATCCGCCGATCACCGTGAACGCCACGGGGGTGGCCTGGTCCGGGTGCGCCGCCAGCAGCAGTGACGGCCCGCGCAGCCCGTGGCGCAGGGCGGGCAGCCCGGCCAGCACCCCGGGATTCGCTCCGGCGAAGCGCAGCGGCGACACCCGGGATCTGGGCACCGACGCGGCGATGCGGCGCATCGTCCGCTCGCTCCCGGTCGCGCTCATGACCAGAATCCCGGTGTCGTCGGCGGCGTCCAGTACGGGCTCGGCGCAGTCGGCCAGTGCCCGGTCCACGGTCGCGGCGATCAGCCAGGCCGCCGGGTCGGCGTAGAAGGACGGCTTGTTCACCGCGTGCTCGGCCGGGTCGTCGGCGACCACCGTCGCCGAACCCAGCACCCGCGCGCCCGGCGGCACGACTGTCACTCCCTCACCCCTTCGAACAGCAGACACGTGTTGAACCCGCCGAAACCCAGCGTCAGGCTCAATCCGGCGCCGACGCCAACGGGTTGCGCCGATCCCGTTGCCAGCCGCAGCGGTGCCACCGGATCGCTCAGCCCGATGACCGGTGGAACCCGTCGGTCGCGCAGTGCCAGTACCGTCGCGACGGCCTCGATGGCCCCGGTCGCGCCCAGGCTGTGCCCGAACGCCCCCTTGGTGGCGAACATCAACGGGCCGTCGTCACCGAAGAGTTCGAGCAGACTGCGCGCCTCGACCTCGTCGTTGAGCGGCGTCCCGGTCCCGTGCGCGTTGACCACCGCGACGTCCGCGGGTGCCAGGTCCGCCGACGCCAGGCAGCGTTCCACCGCGCGCACCACGGCGCGGCCGGACGGATCCGGCGCGGTGAGCCCGGCGGCGTCGTTGGCCGCGCCGGCGCCGCGCAGCCGGGCGTACACCCGGGCGCCGCGTTCCCGGGCGGAGTCGGGGTGCTCGACCACCACGAAGGCCGCGCCCTCGCCGAGCAGCATCCCGTCGCGTGCCCGGTCGAACGCCCGCAGGCCGGTGGGACTCATGGTGCCCAGCGCGGAATGACCGAGCCGCTTGGCCTCGGTGACCACGTCCACCCCGCCCGCCACACAGACGCGATGCCTGCCCGCGCGCACCAGGGTGTGCGCGAGAGCGATGGCGTCCGACCCCGCGGAGCACGCGGTCATCACGCACACCGGCGTGCCGGGATGCCCGATGTCCGCCGCCGCGTCGTCGGCCCAGGCGTGCAGCGTCGGCTCCGCCTCGTCCAGGGAGGCGCCGAAGCTGGTGCCCAGCACCAGGCCGGCCTCGGGGTCGGCCGTGGGAAGACCGGCGTCCGCGAAGGCCGCGGCCAACGCCCGGGTGGCGAGCAGCCGTTGGCGCTTGCCCGGCGGCGTACCGTACGGCACCGCATCGATGACGGCGGCGAGGTTGTTGCGCAACGGGTGCGGCGAGTCGACGGGCGCCAGGCCCGAATCGCCCGCGCACAGCCGCTCCCACACCGCGTCCAGGTCCCGGCCCAGCGGAGTGTCCCAGGCCAGCCCGGTGATCACCGGGGTCACCACGGCCGGGCCCGCGCGGGATCGACCTTCGCCCGGCTCATCGCGCCGCGGAACCCGGCGACCGACCGGCCCTCCACGGTCACCGTGGCGGAGAAGATGAAGGTGTGGCCGGACAGCCGGTCCGCGCGTACGTCGAGCACGACCTGGTCGCCTGGCACGACCGGGGCGAGGAAGCGGGACTTGACCGTGCCGACCAGGGTCACCTCGTCGTCGGCGAGCGGGGCGCTGCTCAACTGGTAGAGCAGGACGCCGGATTGGGCGAAAGCCTGCATGGTGTGGCTGCCGGGCAGAATCACCCCCGGGGCCAGGCCGCGCTCGGGCAGGTGCCCGGACAGCGCGCTCATCTCCGCCGATACGGCGAACATGCTGCGCAGGAACTCGCCGGGCTCATGGTCCAGTACCCGGTCGATGAACAGCCGGGGATGGCGTCCGCGCACCAGAGCGGCGATTGCCGAGGTGCCCAGCGGCCGGGCCGTGCGGACCGCCGCGGGAGAGTGCGCTGCGGGAGGGGGTGCCGATTCGTTCGTGTGCCGCATCCGGGACGATTCCTCTCAGGGTCTGTCGCAGCGGCGCCGGCAGGGGCACCGCGCGCCGGGTGTCGGGGTCGACGGCGGCGAAGACGAGGTCGCCGGTCACCAGCGGAGTGCGGACGTCGTCCTCCTCCTCGCGCAGCAGGCGCACCGCGAGCCTGAACCAGGCCGCGCCGACGTGATCGACCCGGGTGTCTCCGGTGATCACGTCGCGGTAGACGGCGCTGTGGAGATAGGTCACCCGCAGTTCGGCGGCGACCAGGTCTACGCCCGCCGCGCTGAAGGCGGTCAGGCCCGCGTCATGCGCTTCGAGGTGTTCGGTGCCCGCGGTTTCCATCAGTGAGGTGTAGCGGGAGAAATGCACGATCCCGGTCGCGTCGGTGTCGACATGCTCGATCCGGGTGCGGAACCCCGCGCTCACCGCAGTGCCCTGGCGCCTGCCGCCACCCGGTCCACGATCTCGCCTGCCTGCGTCCCGTCGGCGATCAGCGGCAGCACGATCCGCAGGGTGGGGTGGACGTAGCGCCGGCCGTCGGATCGTTTCCCCGCGCCCGCCATGAACTCCGCGTACACACCCGCTTCGACCAGCGCGCTGCGCAGCGCGCCGATCCGGCCCGCCGCCGCGGCGGTCAGCTCCACGCCGAGCATGCTCCCGGTCCCGCGGACCTCGGTGAACACGTCCGGATGACGGCCCACCAGAGCGGTGTCGAGCTGCTTGGCCAGATGCACGCCGACATCGGCCGACCTCCGCAGCAGTCCTTCGGCCTCGATGTGCTCGATGCCGTCGCGGATCACCGCGCAGTTCAGCGGCCGCAGATCGGAGGTGCTGACGGCGCCGGAGGCGCGGACGGCCAGATCCTCGCGGGCGATCACCATCGATGTGGACACCACGCCCATGCCCAGGAATTTGCCGATGACGGTGATGTCGGTGGGCACCGGCCCGTCCGCGTCGCGCATGGCGAACCAGCTGCCGGTCTTGGCGAACGTCAGCACCTCGTCGGCCACCAGCAGCACGTCGTCCGCCGTGCACCGCCGCGCGAGTTCACGCAGGTAACCGGGCGGAGGCGCAAGGATGCCCGCGTCGCCCTGGATCGGCTCGACCACCACGGCCAGCAGTCGGTCGGCGGAGGCGGCGAAGAACTCCGCCAGGGCGTCGAAGTCGCCGAACGGGATGTGTTCGACCCGGACGCCGTACGGGCCTTCGGCCTCCGTCCCGGGCAGCCCGGTCCGGTAGTGCCTGCGGTTGAGCAGCGGCACCAGCCCGCCGGTCCAGCCGTGCCAGGCGCCCTGGAAGGCCAGGATGGTGTCGCGCCGCTCCTTGCCCGGACGGTGGCGCAGCCGCCGGCCGTCGAACCGGGACTCCAGCACGAGCCGCAACGCCAGCTCGTTTCCCTCCGAGCCGGAGCTTCGCCCGCTGACGTGATACTGCCCCGCGGGGAAGTGGTCGGTCCACAGCCCGCCGGGGCCGAAGAGCCGGTCGAGGAGTTCCGCCCGTTCCAGCGAACCCACTTCGTCGGTGACGTTGCCGACCCCGGTGCCGCGTGCCAGCGCCGCCCGTACGACCGGGTGGTCGCCGCCCAGCGTCGCGCTGGCGTAGCCGCCGCTGGCGTCCAGCAACCGCAGCCGCCTGCCCCGGCGTTCCGGGCTCAGGTCGACCATGTCCAGCTCCAGGCCGCGCCCGCCCACGCAGGCGAACGGCAGCCGCGCCGCCCCGTAGTGGTTGAGGTGCAGGTCCGTGCCGCGCGTCAGCACGCCGGCCGGATCCACGGGGTGGTCGTCGCGGGCGGCCGGCGCCGCGCTCACGCGGTGGCCGGGGACTGGTCGGCCCCCGACAGCCGCTCGACCAGCGCGAGTACGTCGCCGAGGGTGGACAACTCCCCTGCGGCGATTGCCTCGTCGGGGATGTCGATGCCGAATGCCTCCTCACACTGCACGCGCAGTTCCACGAAGCCGAGTGAGTCCATGCCGTAGCCCTCGCGCAGCCTGTCGTCGAGCCGCATCTGGTCGATCGGCACCTCCACCAGTACATCGGAGCTCAGAATTCGCTTGATGGTCTGTAAAGAGTTCACCAGAACTTTCCCCTCTGGGTGGGTCTATCCGAAAGGCCGCGGCCGGGTTTCCGGTGCGCGAGAAATACGGATGAGAACACGGCTGCAAATGGGCCGGAAGTGAACAGACGCCGATCGGGAATGCGACGGCGTCAGTCACGCATGTCAATCGAAGCTAGGGGAGACTTTGCCGCCTGTCAATGCGGCCTCTGATTTTACCTGTCATTCATCTTTGCGCGTCGAGCCGCAAAGGCTTTATGCGCGAGTTCGGGATTATTCAGGCCGTTCGTATAATGTTATGGATACGGCTTGAAGCGACTCCCTTGGCCGCCGCGCAAGCCCTTGAACTGGCCTTGGTGGCGCTTTTCCGGGGCGGCGGAATCAGGCTTTCCGCCGACGCTTATGCGGCTTATGTTCAATTTGTCGCAGACCTCCGCTTGGCGGATATGGCACTTGTGGCGTCAAAACGCCCCGGACTAGTCTCGGGCCGTCTATTTGCCTACCTGATGGACGCGGAGTGCGGGACGAGTAGGCAACCGGGCGCCCCGTTGAAACCGTCGCGCCCCATACCCGGCCTCCCTTGCGATTCACCGCAAGCGCATAGGTAATTGCGCTGCCCGTTTTCCCCTTCCGGTGACCGAAGTCCGCCCGATTGCACGGTCGTCGGCAGACTCTTTCGAAGGAGCCTCGAAAAGTCATGAGTGTCACCCCGGACGCCCTGCGCGGCGTCACCCTGTTCGTCGGCGGCCCGATCCAGCACGCCCTGGTACCCGGCGGGATGGCGGCGCCGATCCGCGACTGCGTGAGCCTGACCATCGACCAGGCGCGGCAGGCCGGCGCCACCGTGCTTTCCGCACACGTGGCCGAACGATTCGGCGCCGACACCTCCTCATTCACCCCCGAGGAAGTGTCCGTACGCGACTACGCCTGGATGCGCCAGTGCGACGTGTTCGTGCCGGTGCTGCCGGTGCTCGACGGCACCCTGCTGCGCACGGACGGCACGCACATCGAACTGGGATGGGCCAGCGCGCTGGGCCGCCCCATCGTGGGCGTCACCGACCAGCCCTTCGCCGAGTCGGCCAGCCACCTGCTCAAGGGGCTCGCCAAGGTCGCCGACGCCACGTTCCTGTCCGCCAAGGAGATCGCCGCGGACCCGGCACTGCTGGTCACCGGCGTGCTGGCGACGCTGGGCCGGACCAGGACAGCGGCCTGACGTGGCGGCCGCGACGCACGTGCTGGGACTGAGCCTGGCCAATCCGGTCGTGATCGGCTCCGGCCTGCTCACCGACCAGGAGCGCAACATCCGCAGACTGCTGGAGACCGGCGCGGGCGCGGTGGTCACCAAAACCATCCACCCCAGCCCGCCGACCGGCCTGGACGAACGCATCCTCCGGCTGCCCACCGGAATGATCAACAGCACCACCTACTCCAAACGGTCCGTCGACCACTGGGCGGGCATCCTGCGCGACCTGGCACGGGACCGGCTGCCGGTCATCGCCTCGCTGCACGCCGACAGCCCGGCGGAACTCGCCGAGTTGGCGGCCCAGGTGGAGGCGACGGGCTGCCGGGCACTGGAGTTGGGCATCTCCTGCCTCAATGAGGAGGACGGCCTCGAAGACACCCCCGAGCGGGTGCAGGCCTACACCGCGGCCGTCCGCGCCGTGACCCGGGCACCGTTCTCGGTCAAGCTGGCCGTCGGAGAGGGCCTGCACGCGCGGGCGTTCGCCGCCGCCCGAGCCGGCGCGGACGCGGTGACCATCAGCGACACCCTGCCCGCCGCCGCCGTCCACCCGGAGACCGGCGACCTCCGGCTCGGCGGTGTCTTCGGCTACTCAGGACCAGGCATCAAGCCACTCGTGCTGGCCGCCCTGTGGAAGCTGCGCCGAGCCGGCTTCACCCTGCCCGTGCTGGGCTCGGGCGGCGTCCAGTCGGGCCGGGACGTGCACGACTACCTGCAGGTCGGCGCGGTGGCGGCCCAGGTCTACACCGCGCTGCACACCGACATGTACCCCACGCTCGCCCGGATCGTGGCCGAGACCGCAGGACCGGAGAACCCCGGCCGCGGCTCGGAACCCGTCACCGGAGCGGGCCGGCCCGAGCGGGTGCGGCCGTGACCCCCCGGTCGGCCGGGCCGCAGCTGTGCGACCTGAGCAGCGCCGACGTTCTGGAGGCCACCGCAGGGCAGACCGTGGTGTGGCCGGTGGGATCCATCGAACAGCACGGCCCGCACCTGCCGTTGTCCGTGGACACCGTCCTGGCCGACGCGTTCGCCCGGCAGATCGCCTACGAGCTGACGGCCCTGACCCTGCCGGCACAGTCCATCGCGGCGCGGTCGCTGCCGCAGAGCGGGGGCGGACTGGCCTTCCCCGGCACCGTCCATGTGCGCGGCCAGTCCCTGCTGGCCTTCCTGGTGGACGTGCTGGAGTCGCTGTGCGCTCTGCCGTGGCACCGGCTCCTCGTCGTCAACGGCCACTTCGAGAACGAGCCGTTCCTGTTCGAGGCCCTCGACGAGGTGGGCAGGCGGCCGGCCGCGGCGGGCAAGGAGTTCATCGCGCTGAGCTGGTGGAGCCTGGTCGACACGGACTGGCTGGCCGAACGGGTACCGGTCTTCCCGGGGTGGCACGCCGAGCACGCGGGGATCACCGAGACCAGCCTGATGCTCTACCTCCGTCCCGACCTGGTCTCGGCCGCCCGCCCCGATCACGCCGACCCACCCCGCCCGGGGGTCTATCTGCACCCCGTCGACGTGGCACGGACCACCAACCAAGGCGTCCTGTCGAGCACTTCGGGCGCCACCGCCGACCTGGGCCAGGACCTCTTCTGGCACGTGGTCGCGGCCGCGGTCGAGCTGGTAACAGAAGGCAGCGGACTGCTGCGCGAGGAGAGCACATGACCACACCCACCCTCTGCGTGAGCAACGCCGTCGACACCCTGCGCGACTTCGCCGTCCGCGCCGACGGCGTCGACGCGTTGCTGTCGGAGTGCTACGCCCAGCAGGACCAGGCACTGTTCTGGGGCCCTTTGAACAAGATGCTCATCACCTACGAGCCGATCGGCGACCTGGACTGGCAGCAGAAGTTCCTGGAACTCGACGGCGTGGTGAACCTCAGCCCGTCGGGCCGCACCGGCTCGCTGTTCGCCGACACGCTCGCCGACCCCGGACTCATGGCCGCCGTCGTCGCCCACGCGGGTCCTGGCCGCAGGCTACGGCTGATCCCGCACACCACCACCGCCGACCTGTGGCGGTTCGCCGAGGCCCTGCGCACCGAGTACGGCGTCGTGGCCGAACTGCCGGAGAGCACACCGCAGCAGGGCCTGCGCGACCTGTTCGACACCAAGACCGGACTGCGCGATCTGGCCACCGACCTCGGCATGACCGACGGCCCCTGCCGCATCCCGCCCGGTACCCACTGCGCCGGCCGGCAGGAGGTGCCGGCGGCCGTGCGGGACATGCTCGCGAGAGGCACGCCGTGCATCGTCAAGGCGGACCGCGGGGAGGCCAGCCTCGGTCTGCTGATCTTCCGGCCCGGCGACGACGACATCGACGAACGCCTGGCCGCGAGCGAGTTCTACGGCGAAGAGCCGGTGGTGGTCGAGGAGTTCATCGACGGCGACACCACCTTCCCGTCCGTGGAGTACCTGGTTCCCGAGGACGCCGCGCCCCACCTCTGCTACACGACCGACATGCTGTTCGAGGGCGCCACCCACCTGCGCGGCAACGTCACCGCACGGGAACTGCGCCACGCATGGTGGTACCGCCCGCTGACCGAGGGCGGACTCCGGCTGGCCGAAGAGATGCAACGGCGCGGCTACCGCGGGCGCTTCGGCATCGACGCGATTGCCCGCGAAGGCGTCGTCCACATGCACGACCTCAACGCCCGTCGCACCGGATCGAGCCACGTACACGAATTCGGCGAGCACCTCATCGGCTCCGGCTACCTCGGCACCCACGCGGTCGGCAACTACGACTTCTACGGCCTGCCGTCCGGGCTTGAACTGCCGGACGTGCTGCGGCTGCTCGGACGGCTCGTGGCCTCGCCCCGGCACGCCGACCGGGGCGTGGTCCCGACCGAGCTGACGGATCTGCGAACTGGCAGACTGAGTTGCATGTTCTACGCTCCAAGCCTCACCGAGTTACACGATCTGATCGACCGGGCCAGGACGGCTCTGGGCCCCGGCCGGTGACCAGCACGCTGCCCGAGGTCGGGGCGGCCCGGCGCTGGCTGGTGCTGACCGTGGTGCTGCTGTGCTTCCTGCCCGCAGCCATGGACGTCACCATCCTCACCATCACCGTCCCGACCCTCGCCCACGATCTGGACGCGTCCCCGACCGAACTGCTGTGGACAGTGGACGTGTACTCGCTCCTGATGGTCGGACTGGTCCTGGTCAGTGGGCCGTTGGGCGACCGGATCGGACACAAACGGCTGCTGCTGACCGGGTTGGCGGTCTTCGGCGTGGCCTCGGCACTGTGCGCGACGGCACCGGGACCGCTGACCCTGATCGGCGCCCGCGCGGTGCTGGCGGTCGGCGCCGCCATGATCATCCCGGCCACGCTGGCGCTCATCCGGCAGACCTTCGGCGACGGCCGCGACCACGCGGTGGCCGTCGGCGCGTGGAGCGCGGTCGCCGCCGGCGCGTCGGCGCTGGGACCGGTGGCGGGCGGCTTCCTGCTCCAGCACTTCTGGTGGGGCTCGATCTTCCTCGTCAACCTGCCGGTCGTGGCGCTGGCCATTCCCGCCGTGGCGCTGCTGCTGCGCAACGAGGCCGAGTCCGAGCGCCAGCCCTGGGAAGCCACCTCGCCCGTCCTCTCGATCGCCGGGTTCCTGGGCTGCGCCTACGCCATCATCGCCTTCACCCACGACGACGTCGGACTGCTGGAAGTGGCACTGCCGGCCGCGTTCGGCCTGACCGCACTGGTCCTGTTCGTACGACGGCAACAGCGCACGCCGCACCCGATGCTGGACCTGTCCCTGTTCCGGCTGCCCGCGCTGCGCGCCGGAGTGGTGGCCTCGGTGCTGCCGGTGCTGGTGATGGTCGGCTTCGAACTACAGCTGGTGCAGTACCTGCAACTGGCCGAGGGACTGTCGGCGGAGGCCGCCGCGCTGTACCTGATCCCGATGCCGGTGGCCGCGACGGTGGCGGGGCCGCTGGGCGGACTGGTCCTCTCCCGTACGGGACCGCGTGCGGGCGTGCCCGCCGGCCTGCTGCTCGCGGTGACCGGGTACGCCCTGGTCGCGTCCGGCACCGTGGTCCCGCTCGGCCTGGCCCTGATCGGGTTCGGCCACGGCCTGGTCCAGATGGTCGCCTCGAACCTGATCATGACCACCGCGCCCTCCTCCCAGGCGGGCGCGGCGGCAGGCATCGAGTCCGTCTCCTACGAGGCCGGCGCCGGCCTGGGAATCGCCATCTTCGGCACCGTCACCACGGTGACCTACCGATGGCTCCTCCCCACGGGCACGTCGTCGTCCCCGCTGCAAGCGGGCGCCTCCCCGCAAACGGCCCAGGCACTCACCGACGCGTTCCACACCGTTACGTGGCTGGCCGCCGCCCTCACCCTGGCCACGATCTTCCTGGCCGCCTCGAAAGCACCGGCGGCGCACACCCCGCTCGGCGAATCCTGAGCCGTCCTCAGCCCTGCGCCGCCGTCCGGTAGGGCCGGAAGAACGCGCGCAGCTCTTCCGCGTACAGCTCGGGCTCCTCGAACGGCGCGAAGTGCCCGCCGCGCGCCGGCTCGGTCACGCGCACGACGTTCGCCGTACGGGCGAGCCAGGCCCGCGGCGGGCGGACGATGTCACCGGGGAACAGCGAGAAGCCGGACGGCACTTCGACCCGCCGGGCGTGCTGCGCGGCAGGGATCGCGGCGTTCGCGCGGTACATGCGCATCGACGAGCCGATCGTGCCCGTGAGCCAGTAGAGCGTGAGGTTCGTGAGGATCTCGTCCTTCGTGAAGCGCCGCTCGACGTCGCCGCCGCAGTCGCTCCACGCCCGGAGCTTCTCCACGATCCACGCGGCGAGACCGGCCGGCGAGTCGGTCAGCCCGAAGGCGGCGGTCTGGGGCTTCGTACGGTGCATGGCGGCGTAGGCGCCCTCGGTTCGGCCCCAGGCCGTGGCGGTGCCCTCCAGCCAGGCGCGCTCCTCGGGCGCGAGGTCCGCCCGATCGCCGAAGAAGACGGGCAGGCCGGCGTCCATGCGGTGGACGGCCACGACCCGGTCGGGATGGTCGAGCCCGAGGTAGCGGCTCACACTGCTGCCGATGTCCCCGCCCGCCGCGCCGAACCGCGGGTAGCCGAGGACGCCCATGAGCCGGGCCCACAGACCGGCGACGGCGATGGCGTCGAGGGGCGGTCCTGCCGGGCGGTCGGAATACCCGTAGCCCGGCATGTCGGGTACGACCACGTCGAACGCGTCGGCGGGGTCGGCTCCGTGCGCGCCGGGGTCGGTGAGGAGCGGGATGACCTTCGTGTAGCGCCAGAAGGAGTCCGGCCAGCCGTGGCTGAGGACAAGGGGCAGGACGGGCCCGGCAGGCGCGACGGCCCGCGCGTGCACGAAGTGGATCCCGAGGCCGCCGAGCGGAACGCGGAACCGGGGGAGCCGGGCGAGCGCCGCCTCCTGCGCCGGCCAGTCGAACCCGTCCGCCCAGTAGGCGACGAGCTCACGGAGGTAGGCGAGGTCGGTCCCGAACGACCACCCGGTGTCCTCGGGCGCGTCCGGCCAGCGCGTCGCACGCAGCCGCGCCCGGAGGTCTTCGAGCGCCGCGGGGTCGGCCTGCGGGGCGAACGGCTGGGGGCGGGGCCGGGCTTCCGTCATGGGAGGCATGCTAGGCCGTGCCGTCGAAGACCCTCCCCTGGACAACGAAGTGGCGGTGCGCTGCGGCCCGTTGCTGCGCGGCCCCGCAGGGGCCGGCGCGGGGGATGCCCGCGGGCCAACGGATGCGAAGCGCGGCGGGAGGCCGAGGAAGAGCACGGCCACCATGTCGAGCAGCAGGTCTGCCTTCGTGTCCGTCACGACTGCCCGTTCGGCCCTGGCCACGAGGGCAGGTGGGTGCCAGGCTCCTGCAGCGAACCATGAGCCACCCACCCGGGAGCCCCGATGCACGCGCAGCACCACTCCGAACGCTCCGCACCTTCCCCCGCCGGGCGCGCGCAGCCACGGTCCCGCGTGGCGCCCCTGGACGCTCGCGCTTCTCAAGTCCTCGACCTGCAGCGCGCGGCGGGGAACCGCGCCGTGACGCGGATGGTGAACCGGTCCCGTCCGCCCGTCGGCCGGCAGCCGGAGGCAGCGGTCCAGCGTGCGGTGGCAGGTGCGCTGGAAGGGCTGACGGAGGGGCAGCTCAGGGAGCTGCTGCCGAGCTATGGGGTCACGGACGACGGGGAGATCGACAAGGTCGTCGAGAAGTTCAGGAATGACGCCAAGCACCAGCACCTGCAGATTCGCTCCATCCCTCAGCTGCTGGAAAGGACTTCGAGGAGCACGTATCCGCGGTCCGAGGTCGAGGAAGAGGTCAAGGAGGACCTGTCCGGCCGTGCTCCCGCTCTTCAAGGGCGCCGGACCGTCACCTTGCACCGAGTGGACAACCGTGATCCCGAGACCGTCAGGAAGGCGGGCGGGCTGTTCGGCTGGGGCGTGGTGACGATCGAGCACGCGCGGCTGATCGCGGCCAACTGGCAGAAGATGGGCAGGCGCCAGCGGCTGGACTGGTCCCGGAACTGGAAGGCCCAGACCGCATCGAAGAGCGACGATCTTCCCTACGTGGCCACCGGCACCGAGGCACAGAAGGGCGGCTATGACTACACCGTCACCCTCCCCCTGCAATGGGAGGGGGAAGCCGGGACGGAGCCGGTCTCCGGTCCGCAACTGGGCGCGGATGCCTGGCCGTTGAGCCGGGCCACGGTCCTGGCCATCAAACTGGACGACGAGGTCATCCTCATCACCGGCATCCCCGCCAAGTACATCAAGAACCTCAATGCGCCGCCTGCCGTGCCGCCGAAACCGACACGGCTGAAGAACCCGGGCACACCCCAAAATCCCGGCTCGCACGGCTGACGCTGTGGGGGCCGCCCGGCGTCAGCGGCTGTCGCCCTTCCGGTCCGGCGGCCCCGGCCGCGCGCCCGCGAAGGCGGCCCCGGCGGAACGGCAGGCGGCCCCGGAGGCGTTGGTACGGTAACCGGATGACCAGCGAATTCGACGTCACCGGCGCCGAGGTGGCGGCGGAACTGCTGACCCGGGCCGTCACCCCGCGGCAGCTCATCGTCACCGTCTACGGCCTCTACTCGCGCCGGCAGGGCGGCTGGCTGTCCGTGGCCGCGCTGATCGCTCTGCTCGCGGGGCTCGGCATCGACGCGCAGGCCGTCCGCTCGGCCGTCCACCGTCTCAAGCGACGTGGCGTCCTCGACGCCACCCGCCAGGACGGCGCAGCGGGCTACGAACTGTCCGAAGAAGGTCTGACCATCCTCCGCGAGGGCGACGAGCGGATCTTCCGGCGCACCCGCGCCACCCTCGCCGACGGCTGGCTGCTCGCCGTCTTCTCCGTCCCCGAGTCCGAGCGCAACAAGCGCCACCAACTGCGCTCCCAGCTCACCCGGCTCGGCTTCGGCACGGTCTCGGCGGGCGTGTGGATCGCCCCCGCCCAGCTGTACGACGCGACCGCCGCCGTGCTGCGCCACCTCGGCCTCACCTCCTACGCCGACCTGCTGCGCTGCGACTACCTCGCCTTCGGCGACCTGTCCGGCAAGGTCCGCCGGTGGTGGGACTTCGCCCAGCTCGAACCGCTCTACGAGGACTTCCTCGCCGACCACGGCCCGGTACTCGCCCGCCTCGGCAGCACCTCACCCACGGCAGGCCCCGAAGCGTTCGCCGACTACGTACGCGCGCTGACCGACTGGCGGCGGCTGCCCTACCTGGACCCGGGACTGCCCGCCGAACTGCTGCCGGCGGACTGGGTCGGCATCCGCGCGGCCGACCTGTTCTTCGCCCTGCACGACGCGCTGGAGGCCCCCGCGCGCGAACACGTCGCCACGATGCTGGGCCTCACGGAGCGCTGACGGCGCGCGGCGCTCCCGTCACACCCGCCCGCGGTGCCCCAGCAGGCCCCGCACATACGCCGCCTGGCCCGCATGCTGAAGATCGTCGGCGATCACGCTGATCAGCCGGGTGCCCAGCGTGACCGGCGGATCCCAGGAGCTGTCGATGACCCGCTCCAGGTCCTTGACCTGCAAGGTCGCGACGTAGTCCACCGTGGTGTCGTGCACCGCCGCGTGGTAGCCGGTGAGCTGCCGCGCCGTCAGATCGCGGACCGCCGCCACGTCCTTGCGGGAGTGGCCGTATCCGGTGGAGCCGGCCGGGATGGGGAGGCCGAAGCGTTTGGCCCAGCCCTGCGCCGTCCAGACCTGTTCCGTGCCGGCCGCGTCGGCGAGGTGGTCGTCCTGGACGCGGGTGAGATGCCAGACGAGCCAGGCGATCGAATTGCCTTCGCCCGCACCCGGCCGCTCGGCCAGCTCTCCGGGACCGAGCCCGGTGACCACTTCCTCGACGACCTCCCGGATGCGGCCGAAGGCATCGACGAGCAGGTCCGTTCCGGCGCTCATGCGGACTCCTTCAGGGGGAGGACGGGACAGGTGGCCGCCCCGGGGCAGGCCGCCGCCGCGGGCCGTTCACGGGCGGCCCGTTCCATGATGGTCGGCCCCCGCGGCACGCACCACCGGGAGCGCCCTGACCGGCTTCCGCGGCCTGCCGGGAATACCGACGGGTGTACCGACTGTGGTCATCGGGTTACCACAGGTGGCGGGCGCCGTCGCCCGCCCATAACTTCGCCTCATGGTGAAACGACAGCTGAAATATGCAGGGTGCCTGGCAACGGTCCTGGTCACAGGACTGGCCACGGCCCCGCCGAGCCAGGCCGGCGACCAATACGAGGTCCACCCGGGTGAGTCGATCCAGAAGGCGGTGGACGCGGCGCAGCCGGGCGACACCATCGACATCGCGCCGGGTACGTACCGGGAGAGCGTGCGGATCGACAAGTCCGGCCTGACCCTGCGCGGCGCGGGGGAGCGGACCGTGATCCGTCCCCCGGGCTCCCGCACGGCGAACTCCTGCGGAAAGGAGGGCAACGGGATCTGCGTCCTGGGCACGGCGGGCCACCGCCTGCGGGACGTCGGCATCCACGCGCTGACCGTCTCCGGCTTCCACAAGAACGGCATCTGGGCCTCCGAAACCGACCGGCTGCGGGTGCGCGGGGTGACCGCCCGCGACAACGGCCAGTGGGGAATCGCCGAGCAGAAATCCACCCGCGGATCCTTCCTGGGCAACACCGCATCCGGCAACGGAGACGCGGGCATCTTCCTGGCCAACACGGTCGAGGGGGAAGGCGGCGCCCTCAACACCCACGGCGCGCACATCGACCACAACACCGTCACCGGCAACCGCATCGGCATCACCATCCGCCGCGCCCGCCACCTGAGCGTCGACGAGAACGAGGTGACCGGGAACTGCAGCGGCGTATTCATCGTCGGCGACGAATCCCTCCCGCGCGCCGGTGCGTTGACGGTCAACCGCAACGACGTCTCCGAGAACAACAAGTCCTGCCCCGCCACCAAGCGCCTGCCCGCACTCCAGGGCTCCGGCATCGTCCTCACCGGCGCCGAGGACACCCGCGTGGAGAAGAACCTCGTCCGCGACAACGTCGGCTCCTCCCCGCTGTCCGGCGGCATCGTCCTCTTCCACAGCTTCGTGAAGGTACTCAACGAACGCCATGTCCTGCAGGGCAACGTGGCGCTGGGCAACGAGCCCGCCGACCTCGCCAACCGCGACACCAGCAAGACCAACCGCTTCGAAGCCAACATCTGCAAGACCTCGCAGCCGGCCGGCCTGTGCTGACCACCGTGCCGATCCCGACCAGCAGAAACGAGACGGAATGATCACCGTGAGCCCCACACCGCAGCCGGCCATGAAGCTGCGGGAACTCGTCTTCGGAGCCGCGTGCGCCGCGGCCCTGCGCGCGGCCGCAAGGCTCGGCGTGGCCGACGCACTCGGAGACGCGCCCGCCACTTCGGAAGAACTCGCCGCCACACTGGAAATCGAAGCCCGGCCCCTGGAAAGGCTGTTGCGCGCCCTGTCCTGCTACGGAGTCTTCGAGGAGACCGACGAAGGGAAGTACGCCCACACCGACATGTCCCGGCTGCTGCGGGACGACGCACCCAACAGCCTGCGGTACATCTCCCTGTGGTGCACCGAACCGTGGACCTGGGACGCCTGGCCGATGCTCGACCAGGCCGTGCGGTCGGGCCGCAGCGTCTTCGACGACCTGTACGGCAAGGGCTTCTTCGAGTACCTGCACCAGGACGCACGCGACTCGGCCCAGGTCTTCGACCGGGCGATGACCACGTCGTCCAAGCAGTCGGCGCAGGACGTCGCCGGGCTCCTCGACCTCACCGGCGTCGCCACGGTCGTGGACATCGGCGGCGGCCAGGGTCACGTCCTGGCCGGCCTCCTGGAGAAGCACCCGGACCTCGAAGGGACGCTGCTCGACCTGCCCAACGTCGTCGCCAACGCCGACCCCCGGCTGCGCGACGGCGGCCCGCTCGCCGCACGGGCACGGATCCTGCCCGGCGACTGCCGCAGCGCCGTCCCGGTCCAGGCCGACCTCTACCTCATCAAGAACATTCTGGAATGGGACGACGAGAGCACCCGCAGAACGCTCCGCAACGTCGTCGACGCCGCGCGACCCGGCGCCCGGGTGGTGATCATCGAGAACCTCGTGGACGACAGCCCCTCCATGAAGTTCACCACTGCCATGGACCTGCTGCTGCTCCTGAACGTCGGAGGGGCGAAGCACTCCAAGGAGAGCCTGGTGCACCGGATGTCCGAAGCGGGCCTGGTCGTCCGGGACATCCTCCAGGTCAACCCGTACCTGCACGCCTTCGAGTGCACCGTTCCCGAGTAGCACGATCCGATTCCGCACCACGCAGCAGGCCGCCTGCCGGAGGAGTTCCCCGGCAGGCGGCCTGCTGCGTGCGGTCCTGGCCGGTCAGGGCCGGCCGTCACGCTCCCAGCGGTAGAACTGGTGGGCCATCGCGTCCTTCGGGCCCCGCCAGGTCTCCGGGTCGTACGGGCTGACGTAGGCGGACAGCTTGTCGCTGATGGCGCGGAACTCGGGATGTCCGGTCACCTTGGCGATCTCCGGGCCCGGCGGCTGTTCCGATTCGATGAGGTGCAGATACACGTCGCCGAACTGGAAGAGCGTCCGCCGGGTGACGCCGACCAGACTCGGCAGTTCCGTGCGGTCGGACGCGCTGAACACGTCGGCGATATCCGGAGCCGACTCCGGCGCCATACGGGCGACGATCAGAGCGTGGTGCATCGGGAGGGTTCCTTCCTTGCCGCCGGGGCGGCGGCGGTACGAACGGGGGCCTGGCGGGCGTCAGTTGGCGGTGACGGAAGCGGACCTCAGCTCACGGTCGCGCTGTTCGATCTTGTCCCGGATGAGTTCCATCTGGACGCGGGAGTTCCGGTTGATCATGTCGGTCATGCCCTGGTCGTCGACGGGAGCCTCCGGCTTCATCGCGAAGTCCTGCGTCCAGTGCATGGTCGTGCCGGTCTTGTTCCGCGAGTACGACCAGTGGATGTTCATGTGCGCGAACGGTCCGGTCTCCACGCGGCGGGCCCGGACGGTCAGCCCCTCGCGGTCGGTGACCCGCTCCGAGACCCAGCTCCAGACCGTTCCGTTGTTGTCCGGGTGCATCGTCAGCCGGAAGGTCGTCTTGTCGCCTTCCCGGGAGAGCACGTCCACCGACGCGTACTCGCTGAACAACTGCGGCCAGTTCTCCAGGTCGTTGGTCATGTCCCAGACGAGGTCGAGGGGCGCGTTGATGGTGATGGCGTTCTCCGTGTGGCCGGGCATGTCAGGCTCCTGTCGTCGAAACGGTGTTGATGAGGTCGAGGAAGTCGCGCGGTGTCCTGCAGCGCTCGGCGTCGTCCGGCACGGTCGCGCCGTAGCGGTTCTCCAGCTCACCCACGATGCCGAGGAGGCCGAGCGAGTCGAGACCGAAGTCGGCGAACGGCGTGTCCGGAAGGGCCGCCATCTGCTTCGGGTCGACGGTGAGGCCGGCCGCCGACTTCATCAGGGCGGCCAGCTCTTCGAGGGTCAGTCGTTCAGACATGAGCAGTTCTCCTTTTCACGAGGGGGTCCGGTCGCCCTGCCGCAGCACGAGCGCCGCGTTCGAGCCCATCAGGCCCCGGCTCAGTACGAGCGCCGTGCGCAACGCGGCGGGGCGGGCCCTGCCGGTCACCACATCGAGGTCGTGGCAGACATCGACGACGTTCGGGGTGGGCGGCACGACGCCGTGCTCCAGGGAGAGCACCGCGGCCGCCGTGTCCAGGACAGGGGCGCCGCAGTACGCGCGCCCGATGCCGGTCTTGGGTGCGGTGACCGGAACCCGCGACGCGTGCCCGCCCAGCGCGTCCGCCAGCGCCAGCGCCTCGGCGCGGTCGGCCGTCGGCACGCCCAGCGCGTCGGCGAACACCACGTCGATCTCCTCCGGGGCGCACCGCGCGTCCTTCAGCGCCCCCCGGATCGCCTGCGCGAGACCCGCCCGGGACTCCGCCCACCGGGACGGCCCGGTGAACGTCGCCGCGTGGCCTGCCACCACCGCGCGGATCTGCGCGCCCCGCGCGAGTGCCTTCCCCTCCTCCTCGACCACCAGCATGGCCCCGCCCTCGGCAGGCACGAAGCCGCAGGCACTCTGGGTGAACGGGCGGTAGGCGCGCGCCGGTTCCTCGACGCCGCTGAGATCCTCGTACCCCAGCTGGCAGACGATCGAGTACGGGGCGAGCGGCGCCTCGGCGGCACCCACGACCATGGCATCGGTGCCGCGCCGGATCGTGCGGGCCGCCTGCGCGAGCGCGTCCAGGCCCCCCGCCTCGTCGCTCGCCACCACCCCGCACGGGCCCTTGAAGCCGCCGCGGATGGAGATCTGCCCGGTGCTCGCCGCGTAGAACCACGCGATGGACTGGTACGGGCCGACGTGCCGGGATCCCTTTCCCCACAGCCGCTGGAGCTCCCGCTGCCCGAACTCGCCGCCGCCGGATCCGGCGGCGGTCATCACCCCGACCGCGTACGGCGAACGGTCCTCGTCCGTCGCACCCAGCCGCGCGTCGTCCAGCGCGAGGTTGGCCGCAGCCATGGCGAAGTGCGTGAACCGGTCCGTCTGCACGAGGAAGCGCTCCTCGATCAGCGCCGTCGGATCAAAGTCACGGACCTCGCCCGCCACCTTCAGCGGCAGCTGCTCGCAGCCCTCGCGGGTGACCCGTTCCAGGACGCTGATCCCTTCCCTGGTCGCCTTCCAGAAGGCGTCGGCGCTCACCCCGTTGGGGGCCACCACACCCATGCCCGTGATGACGCAACGGCGTTCTTGCCCAGAGCTCATCTCTACCTCCCACCCGGTTGGCTCAGGACCACGGCGGACTGGAAGCCGCCGAACCCGCTGCCGACCGAGAGCACGGACCGCAGCTTCACCGCACGGGCGGTCCGCGGCACGTAGTCCAGGTCGCACTCCGGGTCAGGGGTCTCGTAGTTGGCGGTCGGCGGTACGACCTGATGGGTCAGGGCCAGGACGGACGCCACGATCTCGATCGCGCCTATCGCACCCAGCGAGTGGCCCACCATCGACTTGATGGAACTCATCGGCACCTTGTAGGCGCGGGCGCCCAGCGACCGCTTGACCGCCGCGGTCTCGTGCCGGTCGTTCTGCTTGGTGCCCGAACCGTGCGCGTTGACGTAGTCGACGTGCGAACTGTCCAGCCGGGCATGGCCGAGCGCGTGATTGATCGCCTCGGCCATCTCCAGGCCCTCCTGGGTGAGACCCGTCATGTGGTACGCGTTGCCGAAGGTGGCGTAGCCGCGGATCTCGCAGTGCACGGTGGCGCCGCGGGCACGGGCGTGCTCCAGCTCCTCCAGCACGAGGACGGCGCCGCCCTCGCCCATGACGAACCCGTCGCGGTGCGCGTCGAACGGCCGGGAGGCGTGCGCGGGGTCGTCGTTGTTCGCCGACGTCGCCTTGATCGCGTCGAAGCACGCCACCGTGATCGGGGAGATCGGCGAGTCCGAAGCGCCGGCGATGCACACATCGACCCGGCCCTCCTCGATGGAGTGGAACGCGTACCCGATCGCGTCGAGCCCGGAGGTGCAGCCCGTCGAAACGGTCTGCACCGGGCCCTGCGCCCCGATCTCCTCCGCCACGGCCGAGGCCAGTGAGCTGGGGGAGAAGGCCCGGTGCAGGTGGCGGCCGGCCGGCCGGTGGTCCACATCCCACCGCGCCCCGGAACCGCTGACGGCGACGTAGTCGTTCTCCAGGCGCGTGGTGCCGCCGACCGCGGTGCCCAGGGACACCCCGACCCGCCACGGATCCTCCGTACCGGGATCCAGGCCCGCGTCCCGCAGCGCCTCGCCGGCCGCCACCAACGCGAACTGGATGTACCGGTCCGAGCGCGCGACCTGTTCCTCGCTCAGCCCGTGGGCCGCCGGGTCGAAGTCGCACTCCGCGGCGATCCGCGAGCGGAAGCCCGTCGGATCGAAGAGGGTGATGCCCCGGGTCGCCGTACGCCCGGCGGTCAGCAGGTCCCAGAACGCGGGAACCCCCACACCGCCCGGAGCGACAATGCCGATCCCGGTCACCGCGATACGGCGGGTCATGACACCGGCTCCGCTCGTTCGGGTGGGGCCGCAGGCGAGACGGCATCCGCGCCCTCGGTGTCCACGTGGCCCAGCTCCGGGCGCGGCGCCAGCGGGCCGAGGTGGAAGACCATCCGGGCCTCGACGTCCCCGACATTACGGAAGCGGTGCCGCATCCGGATGGGGATCAGCAGCCCCTGGTCGGGCCGGATCGGGTGCGGCTCACCGTCGAGGTCCACCTCCAGGGCGCCGCTGACGACGTAGACGAACTCCTCGGAGTACGGGTGGTAGTGCTCGCCGATCTGCTCGCCCGGCTGCACCAGGGCCATGCCCATGAAGCCGCTCGTGGCGCCCACCGCGCTGGGTGTCAGCATCGCGCGCAGGTCACCTCCGCGGCGCCGGTTGGGCTGCGTCTCGCTGAGGTCCACGATGCGTGGGCGGTGCGTGGTCATGACTGATTCCTCCAGGTACGTGGTGCCGACGGTGTGGGGAGCCGCGGGGGCCGGACGGGCGGTGCGCAGAGCCCGCCGGCCGCCGCGGAAGGCCGCTCAGGACTGCGGTGCCCGGCGGTCGGTGATGAGGTCCATGTCGGACCGCGCAAGGAAGTGCGCAAGGTCCCGGTCGGTCGACAGACCGCCGGCCTCGTCGGTGTCCAGCAGCCGCCGCAGCACGTCCGCCTTGCGGTTGCCGTGCACACCGAGCACCAGCGCCGGGTCGCTCTCCAGCGGAACCCGCACGTCGATGAGGCGGACGACGATGTCGTCGCGCTGGAAGACGGTGCTGCCGCTGATCGGACTCGCCGGATCGTCGGCCGCCAGCTCGTCCTGCTGCGCCAGCAGCCGGGCCAGCGCCATCCCGCAGCCTTCCTTGGCCGGATAGAACAGCGCGTGCCGCCGGACGTCCGCCGACTCCTGCCCGCCGGCCGCCACATGGTGCACGGCGGGCAGCGCGGCCCGGGTGAAGAACACCCGCGCGGAGTTCGCGTCGTTGAGGTCCCGGTCCTGCTCCAGGTACGGGTTGATCGCCTCCTCGACCTCCCTGACCTCGGGCTGCTGGGCGACGTGCCGCAGCGCCGCAACCAGGTCGCCCTGCACCTCGACCGCCCGCACGACGCGGTTCTTGTGCATGAAGAGCGAGGTGCGCACCAGCCGGGTGCTGTCGTCTACCCGGGCCTCCGGCGAGGTGTATCCGGCGAGGATCTCCGCGACCTGCTCCTCACTGCCCGGCTTCACGGTGAAGGTCAGGGCGTGCCGTACCACGCCGTCACCGACGCGGGGGGAGGACTGGAGGCGGCCCTTGAGGGGCTCGGAGGCGAGCGCCGCGGTGTTCGAGGTCTCCCGCAGGACGCTGAAGCGCAGCGAGCGGGTGTCCCGTACACAACTGTGCAGCGGCTGCACCATCTTGACGTGCTCTTCGCTGTTGACCCAGGCGAGGAACGGCGGTGCGCTCTCCCACTCGCTGGTGATGAGCCACTGCGACGGGTTCTCGATGGACTGGCACAGCTGGTCGGTGAGGTGTCCTGGCACCGAAGCCACCTGGTTGCGCAGGTGCTCGTACGCTTCGAGGAAGCGCTGCTGGGCGCCGTCGTGGAGGTCCAGCAGCAAGACGACCCGAAGGCGTGAGCCGTCGAAGGCGGATTGGGATATTCGTTCCGACAGCGTTGTCATCGTCTACGCAACTTCCTCGGGGCGGGAACAGATTCGGTGGCGGGCCGTCAGACCCTGGTGCACTGCGGGCGCCAGGCCCGGCGAGTGCCGACGGCCCCCGCTCCGCGTGTGGCCGTCCTGTTGATCGTCGCCGTCCCCGAGAAGCCGCGCGAGATCTGTGAGCCAAGCGGGTGAAGCATGATCGAATAGCCCGCCATCAGGGGAAACTCCAGCTCCGTACGCGCCGCCGCTGGAGCTGGAGCACGCAATGAAGACAACGGTCGAGAACAGGGTTCCGGTAGTCATCGTCGGCGGATCCCTGGTGGGTCTGTCGGCGTCACTTTTCCTGGGACGCCTGGGAGTCGGGCACGTCCTGGTCGAGAAGCACTCCGACACCTCACGGCACCCCCGCGGCCGGGGCAACAACGTCCGCACGATGGAGCTGTTCCGCGCCGCCGGAGTCGAACGCCGCATCCGCGAGGCCGCCTCCGTCCTGGCCGACAACCACGGCATTCTGCAAGCCGGCTCCCTCACCGGCGACGACCAGGAATGGCTGTTCAGAGAAATGGATCCGGGGGGCGGGCTGGCCCGCTTCAGCCCGGCCGGCTGGTGTCTGTGCAGCCAGAACGACCTGGAGCCCGTCCTGCTGCGCGCCGCCCGCGAACAGGGCGGCGACCTGCGTTTCTCCACCGAGCTGCTCTCCTTCGACCAGGACCGCGACGGGGTGAGTGCCCTGACGAAGAACCGGGAGACCGGCGAGCACACCACGTTGCACGCGGACTACCTCATCGCCGCCGACGGCCCGCGGAGCCCCGTCAGGGAACGCCTCGGCATCGGACAGACCGGGCCGGGCGACCTGTTCCACAACGTCAGCATCACCTTCCGGGCGCCGGGCCTCGCCGAAGCGGTCGGCGACCGCCGCTTCATCGCCTGCTACCTGACCAACCCCGAGGCCGACGGCGCGCTCCTGCCCGTCGACAACCGCGAGCACTGGGTCTTCCACGCACCCTGGCACCCCGAGCGCGGCGAGACCCTGGAGGACTTCACCGACCAGCGGTGCGTACGCCACATCCGCGAGGCAACCGGCGTACCGGGCCTGGCTGTTGAGATCACCGGAAAGGCGCCCTGGCACGCGGCGGAGCGGGTCGCCGAACGCTACGTGGACGGCCGGGTCTTCCTCGCCGGCGACTCCGCCCACGAAATGTCGCCCACCGGCGCCTTCGGCTCCAACACCGGCATCCAGGACGCCCACAACCTCGCCTGGAAGCTCGCCGCCGTCCTGGACGGCTCGGCAGGCCCCGGCCTGCTGCAGAGCTACGAAGCGGAACGGCAGCCCGTCGCCCGCGAAACCAGCGCCCGCGCGTCGGCCCGCTCGGCCGAACACAGCCACCCGGGATACGACGCGGCCCCCGGCACCGGCGGCGGCCGGCAGAAGGGCGTCCTCACCGTCGCCCTCGGCTACGCCTACCCCCGCGGCGCGGTCATCGACCCGCCCGCCGACCTGCCGGTCGTCCCCGCCCGGATGCAGCTGACCGGAGCCCCCGGCACCAGAGCCCCGCACCTGTGGCTGCGCTCCGCCACGTCCCGCTGCTCCACCCTGGACCTCTACGAACGGTCCTTCGTCCTGCTCACCGGATCCGGCGGCGCCGCCTGGCGCGCCGCCGCGGACCGCGCCGCCGCGATGTGCCCGGGGCGGCTGGTCTCCTACGCCGTGGGGACCGGCCCGCACGACGACCTGGCCCCCGAGGAAGGCGCCGACTGGGCGAAGGCCCACGGCACCACACCCGAGGGCGCGGTCCTGGTGCGCCCGGACGGATTCGTGGCCTGGCGCTCCCCGGGGCGCGTGGGCGACCCGGAGGCAGTACTCCGCGACGTCCTGCGGCGGGTCCTCTGCCAGGACTGAACCACCCCCGCCTCTGGCGGTCCCGTGCCACCCGGACCATGACGCAGCGCCCGCAGCGACTCCACGCAGGAGCCCCGGCGGGCGCTGTGGCGTTCCGGAGGAGAGGGGAGGAGGGGAGGAGGGGAGGAGGGGTATGTGGTGGGCGGAGTCAACCTCCCTGTATGCGTGGGGAATGGTTGATGTGGGATGGCCAACTCGTTTAATTGCCAGCCGAATTGATGCTCATCGATTTCGCCGTGTGAGGAATTGGCGGTCCCCGCAAGGTAATTGATACGGGGGTGATGGGTTCTCCCCGAGGGTGGACACCGGTAGGCGGGTGGAGGACGGTCGGCGGCCTCCGGCCGGCGGGGCGGGGGCGGGTGGCAACGCGGTGTGTAGGCACGGGGAGCGGTCCGAACGGGCCGTGCGGCCGGATTACCCCATCGAGATGACGTGGCTGAACCGCAGCGCGCCGTCCAATGGGTGATTAACGGGGGCTATACCACTCGTTGAGCCCACGATGTACCCCGAATGCCGATCTCTCCGGTGGTGCGGAGTCGCATTTCGGATGACGGTGATCACGTCGCACTGCGATCCGATGAGCCGACGACCTGTCTGCGCTCGCAGCAACGACGCGAAAGGAAACAAGTCTCCATGCGCACTTCCCGCACCCTGTTTGCTTCCGCCGCCATTACGGCGGTCCTCGCCATCACCACACCCGCCGCCTACGCGCTGTCCATCAGCGGTGACGGACACGACGGAGGCTCCTACAGCCACAGCAGCGACCGCGGCAACGGCGACCGTGACAACGGTGGCCGCGACAACGGTGACCGTCACGGCGACCACGACGAGCGCGGCCGTCACGGCGACCACGACAAGGGCGGCCGCGGTGAGCACGGCCGCCACGGTGACAACGACCGTGGTGACAACGGCCGTGGCGACAACGACCGTGGCGACAACGACCGCGGTGGCCGCCCGCACGGCGGCGTGCACACCGGCGGTGGCGCCCTCGCCAAGATCATGGGCGACGAGGGACGCGACAACGGTGGCCGCGACAATGGCGGTCGTGACAACGGTGGCCGTGACAACGGCGGCCGCGGTGAGAACGGCCGTCACGGCGACCACGACAAGGGTGGCCGCGGTGAGCACGGCCGCCACGGTGACAACGACCGCGGTGACAACGACCGTGGCGACAACGACCGCGGCGGTCGGCCGCACGGTGGCGTGCACACCGGCGGTGGCGCCCTTGCCATGCTGATGGGCGACGAGGGACGCGACAACGGCGGTCGTGACAATGGCGGTCGTGACAACGGTGGGCGTGACAACGGTGGCCGCGGTGAGAACGGCCGTCACGGCGACCACGACAAGGGTGGCCGCGGTGAGCACGGCCGCCACGGTGACAACGACCGTGGTGACAACGGCCGTGGCGACAACGACCGTGGCGACAACGACCGCGGTGGCCGCCCGCACGGTGGCATGCACACCGGTGGCGGCGCCCTCGCCGGCGTCGTCTTGGGCGACTGGGGCCAGGGCGGCGAGCGCGGTGGCGAGCGTGGCGGTGAGCGCGGTGGCGAGCGTGGCGGCGACCGCGGCGGTGACCGTGGTGGCGAGCGCGGCGGTGACCGTGGTGGCGAGCGCGGCGGTGAGCGCGGTGGCGAGCACGGTGGTGACCGTGGTGGCGCGCGCGGCGGTGAGCACGGTGGCCGCCCGCACGGTGGCATGCACACCGGTGGGGGCGCCATGGCGCTCTCCGGCGGCGGCATGGCGGCCGGCTCGGTCCTGCTGATCGGTGGCCTCGGCGCCGGCGCGTACATGCTGCGCCGTCGCAACGCGTCGGGTGCCACTACGGCCTGACGCCCTCCAGCGTAGATCGCTGTGCTGTCGCGGCCACCGTCCTCCCAGGCGGTGGCCGCGGCGATTGCGTTTCCCCGCGTCCGGGGTGCGGCGAACACCCCGGGTGGACGGTCCCGTACGACGCGCCCCGCCCCTGGCGGGTCACCGCCCGCCCCACCCGGCCCGCTACCGCGTGCAGCCGCCCGCGCCCCCGGCAGCCGGCCCCGATCAGCTGACACCTTGTGGAAGAAAGGCACCGCACATGGCTCCCGTGGCTCCCCAGAAGCAGCAGCCCTCGTCGAAACCGCGTCAGACCGGCACCGCCCCCCGCCCCTTCGCCCGCGCCCTGATGTGGCCGGCGCTGGCGGCGGGGATGGGAGCCCTGCTGGTCTTCAACTCCTTCGACACCTCGGCGGACTCCAAGCCTCCGGTGCCCCCGGCGGCCGTCGCCCCCGTGGCCCCGAGCCTGTTCGCACCCACCACCGCTCCCAAGACGGAGCTGGCGCTGTCCCGTTCGGCCCCGAAGCGGCTCTCGATTCCGGAGATCGGCGTCGACGCGCCGTTCACGGCGCTGGGTCTCGGCCCGAAGGGACAGCTGAACGCGCCGCCACCCAACGACAGCAACCTCGTCGGCTGGTTCAAGGGCGGTGCCACACCGGGCGAGCGGGGCGCGTCGATCGTCGCGGGCCATGTCGACACCAAGACCGGCCCCGCCGTCTTCCTCCAGCTCGACCAGCTCAAGCCGGGCAGCACCGCCGACATCACCCGGCAGGACGGTTCCGTCGCGACCTTCACGGTCGACTCCGTCGAGACCTTCAGCAAGGCCAACTTCCCCGATGACCGGGTCTACGCCGACACCCCCACCCCGCAGCTGCGGCTGATCACCTGCGGTGGCGCCTACGACAGGGCGGCCAAGGACTACGTCGACAACGTGGTCGTCTTCGCCCACCTGACCGCGATGAAGAAGACCCCCTGAGCGCACCCGGCCCGGCTCAGCCGTCCGGCAGGTCGAGCCGCCGGGTGGTCCCGGGCGCGACGGTGAACGTGCGGCCGCCGAGCCGCACGTTCACCGCCGTGTTGTCGGGGTCGGGTACGGAAACCGTCAACTCACCTGCGTGGAACCGCAGTTCGACGTCTCCGTGCACCCGGAAACGGAGGCGCACCCGGAACGTCGACAGCTCGGGGAGCGGCGCCGGATCGAGCCACAGGGCGTGGTCGCGGGTCTCCAGGCCGGTCATGCCGCGCTGCACGAAGTCGAGGGTGCCGGCCATCGCTCCCAGATGGATGCCCTCGGCCGTGGTGCCGCCCTGGACGTCCGCCACGTCGCCGGTCAGCGCCTCCTCGCAGTACGACCACGCCTCGGCGCGCCGTACCCGCGCCAGCACCCACGCGTGGACCAGCGCGCTGAGCGTCGAGCCGTGGCTGGTGCGGTGCAGGTAGTAGTCGACGGTGGTGCGCCAGATGTCGTCGTCGAAGGCGTACCTCAACTGGCGGAAGACTCCGGAGAGTTCGTCCGGCGGGAGGAGGTAGCCGAGCATCAGCACGTCGGCCTGCTTGGACGCCTGGTAGCCGTTGACCGAGTCGCCCTCCGCCTCCAGGATCCGGTCCAGCCGCCGGATGTCGCCGTAGCGCTTCCGGTAGCCCGCCCAGTCGAGTTCGGCGAGATCCGCGTAGCCGTCGAACTGGCTGATGATGCCCCGGTGGTGCGGCACATGGAGCCGGTGGGCGACGTCGTCCCAGCGCTCCCGCTCGGCCGGCGTCAGCTGGAGTTGTTCGAACAGCAGGCCGCGCCGCGCCTCGGGCAGGTCACGGCACAGCTCCAGGGCCCGCATCAGCACCCAGGCCGCCGTCACGTTCGTGTACGCGTTGTCATCCACCCCCGGCTCCGCGGCCCCCGGATACCCGTCGTGATATTCGTCGGGACCGACCACCCCGCGGATGCGGTACCGGTCACGGGCGGGATCCCACTGCGCCCGCGTCGCCCAGAAACGGGCGATCTGCAGCAGCATCTCGGCGCCCTGGTGGTGCAGGAACTCCGTGTCGCCCGCCGCGCGGCAGTAGCGCCACACGTTGTACGCCACCGCCGAGCCGACGTGGTGCTGGAGGTGGGAATGGTCGGGCAGCCAGCGACCGGACCGCGGGTTCAGATGGAAGCGCTGGGTCTGCTCACTGCCGTCGCTGCCGCTCTGCCACGGGTACATCGCCCCCGCCCCGCCCGAGTCCTGCGCCGCCTGGCAGGCCGCGGGCAGCCGGCGGTAGCGGTAGCCGAGGAGTGCCCGCGAGACCTCCGGGAAGTGCAGGTTCACGAAGGGGAGTACGAACAGCTCGTCCCAGAACACGTGCCCCCGGTACGCCTCGCCGTGCAGACCCCTGGCCGGCACCCCGACGTCGAGATCCGCGGTGTGCGGCGAGAGGGTCTGCAGCACGTGGAAGAGGTGCAGCCGCAGGATCCGGCCCGCCTTGCCCGGCACATCGATCTTCACCCGCTGCCACAGCTGCTCCCAGGCACGGTGGTGCAGCTCCAGCAGCCGCGGGAACTCCGGGGCGCGCAGCGCGCCGTCGATCGCGGCCCGCAGCGGATTGCCGATGGCCGGGTCACGGGAGGTGTAGAGCGCGACGGTCTTGCCGACGACCGCGGTGCGGCCCGGCCGCACGGCCGGTGTCACCGTACGGGACACGTGCTGCGGGCCGACCGCCGTCCGCGCCGTGCCGTCCTCCTCGGGCGACGTGGTGATCCGCGCGGCCAGTGCGATGCGGATGTCGGAGTCGCGGGTGCGGCAGCGCAGCCACAGGGTGTCGTCGCGTGCGGTGCCGGTTTCCGTATCCGTGAGGTGACGGTTGGCCAGTTCGCTGTAGCGCGCGACACCGTCGTTGCGGACGTCCCCGTCGATCCCGGCTTCCACCTCCACGGTGCCGGACCACCCTTCGGGTGTGAACGCCGTGCGCAGCGCGGCCAGATGAGGGTCGCCCATGTGCACCAGGCGGCACTGCTCGACGCGCAGCCGGCGGCCCTCCGCGTCCTGGTAGACCGACCACCGGGTCAGGGTGCCGTGCCGCAGGTCCAGGCTCTGGCGGTGCTGCGTCAGCTGCGGATGGTCGGGGGAGAGCCAGGGGCCCGGAGCCGCGCCTTCGGGGCACATCCGGTAGCGCACCGGCAGCCAGTTGGGCAGATTGACCATGTCCTCGTTCTCGACCTGACGGCCGGCGACGGTCGAGACCAGCCGGTTGTAGCAGCCGGCGGCGTAGGTGCCGGGAGCGTGCGCAGGACCCGGCGGTGACTCGGAGGCCGCGCCGCGCGTCATGAAGTAGCCGTTGCCCAGCGCGCACAGCGACTCGCGCAGCCGCTCCGCCGCCGGATCGTAACCCTCGTACGACCAGGACCAGCCGCCCGGCATCAGCCGCCCCCGGAGACCAGCAGTTCGCCCGGGTCGGTCACGACGACATCGGCGCCGCTGCGGCGCAGGCCCGCGGCGCCGACGCGGTCGGCGGTCCGGTCCACGCCCACCACCAGGCCGAAGCCGCCGCGCCTGCCGGCCTCGACGCCGGCCAGCGCGTCCTCCACCACCGCGGTGTCAGCGGGCTGCGGGCCGAGGCGCCGGGCCGCCTCCAGGAAGAGCGCCGGATCCGGCTTGCCGGGAAGGCTCAGCCGTCGCGCCTCCTTGCCGTCCACCACCGTCCGGAACAGGCCGAGGACATCGGCGGTGGACAGCAGCTCGGTCGCATGGCGGGAAGCCGAGACGGCGGCGCACGGCACGCCCTCGCTCCGCAGGACGTGCAGCAGGCGCACCGTGCCGGGCAGGGCATCGATGCCCTGCGTGCGCAGCGCCGAGGTGAACAGCTCCTCCTTGCGGGCGGCGACCGCCCACACGGTGTCCGGGCCGGGGGCGTCGGAGGGATCGCCGGGTGGCAGACGGATCCCGCGGGAGGCCAGGAACGCGGCCGCGCCGTCCTCCCGCGTGCGGCCGTCGACATACCGCAGGTAGTCGTCCACCGGGTCGAAGGGCCGCTGCCCGCCGGCGGCGGCCAGCG
Source organism: Streptomyces pinistramenti (assembly GCF_020564935.1). Classification (GTDB taxonomy): domain Bacteria; phylum Actinomycetota; class Actinomycetes; order Streptomycetales; family Streptomycetaceae; genus Streptomyces; species Streptomyces pinistramenti. The sequence goes on along the minus strand of NZ_JAJCXB010000008.1, from coordinate 110,205 downwards.
CGGCGTCGAACGCGACCTGCCAGGCGGCCGCGTGTACCCGGGCGGAGTCGGTGATGACCCCGTCGGTGTCGAAGACCACGGCCCGCACGGATTGCAGACACGCGGCCAGGGACGGCGTGGCGGCCATGGCCGGATCCCTTCATCAGGGGCTGCCTCCCATGGCATCACGACTCGCGGCAACCGGCGCGTCGCCGGGGGAGGCGGAGCGGTCCGGGCGGCACGGTACGGGCGGCCTGCCGGGCGGGGTCTGCTGTCGTGGACGGGCCCATCCGGAGCATTCCGGCAAAACTGTACATATCGTCAAGACCGGCGCCGGAGTGCAACCGTCGGCCCGACCCGATGGCGTGGCCGCCCCGATGGCCGCGGCCGGTCCGTCGGCCGTCCCGGACGGAGGATGAGGAGCCCATGATCGGAAGCTTGATCGACGCGATGCCCGCCGGGACACAGGAGCGGCTGGCCGAGACGGCGCACGAGGTGACCCTGCCGCGTGGCACCCGGCTCTTCGAAGAGGGCCTCAGGGCGGACCGCTTCTGGGTCATCCGCAGCGGCCAGGTCGCCCTCGACCTGCACGTTCCCGGGCGTCGCGCGCTGGTCGTCGAGAGGCTAGGACAGGGCGAACTGGTCGGCTGGTCCTGGCTGTTCCCGCCGAGCATCTGGCACCTGGGCGGGGAGGCCGTCCTCCCGGTGCAGGCGGAGGAATTCGATGCCGCGCACGTCCGCGCGCTCTGCGACGCCGACCCCGTGCTCGGCCGCGCCGTGTACCGCTACGTCGCCGAGACCGTCGCCGACCGGCTGCACCGCACCCGGGCCCGCCTGCTGGACCTCTACGGGCCGCAGGGCAGCGGAGCCGACGAGGACTGAACGCGGTGACGGGAGCCGAGGGGGCCGGGAGCGCGGGCGCGTGCCGGGCGGGGCCCGTTCGGCCCTGGCACGCCCGCGGGAGCGCGGGCGACGATGAAGGCGGACAGGGGATGAAGGCGGACGAGTGTGATCACCGTGCGGAGGGCACCATGGGCGACGCAGGCGCATTCTCACCGCAGAGGCCGATCCGGGTGTTCCTGCTCGACGACCATGAAGTGGTCCGGCGCGGTGTGCAGGACCTCCTGGACGCGGAGCCCGACATCGCGGTGGTCGGCGACGCCGGCACCGCGGATCACGCACTGGCCCGAGGCCCCGCCCTGCGCCCGGACATCGCCGTGCTGGACGTACGGCTGCCGGACGGCGACGGGATCAGCGTCTGCCGGGAGCTGCGCTCGCGGATGCCGGGGCTCGCCTGCCTGATGCTCACCTCCTTCGATGACGACGAGGCGCTGCTGGACGCGATCATGGCGGGCGCGGCCGGCTACGTACTCAAGGAGATCAAGGGATCGGACCTGGTCGCAGCGGTGCGCACGGTGGCGTCCGGCCGTTCCATGCTCGACCCGGCGACCACGTCACGGCTGATGAACAGCCTGCGCGGCGAGGGCCCCGAGGCCGGCCCGGAGACGGACGTACTGTCCGCGCTGTCGCCGCGCGAGCGGGAGATCCTCGACCTGATCGGTGAGGGACTGACCAACCGCGAGATCGGCAAGCGGCTCTACCTGTCCGAGAAAACCGTCAAGAACCACATCTCCCGGCTGCTGGCGAAGCTCGGTGTGGAGCGCCGGATCCAGGCGGCGGTCCTCGCCACCCAGGTGGCCCCGCCCGCCGTGACCGAGGGCGGCCCGCACCGGATGTGACGCCGCGGGGGCGGTCTCACGGCTGTGCTCGACGGGCCGGTTTCACGGTGATGGTCTCGGGCCGGTTTCACGGCGGTGCGAGCGGAACCTGCCACTCCAGTTGGGTGCCGCCCTGCTTTCGGGCCACGGCGGTCATGGAGCCGCCCGCGCTTTCGGCGCGCTTGGCGAGATTGGCCAGTCCGCCGGGCCGGACGTCCTGCGGGATGCCCACCCCGTTGTCCCTGACGCGCAGCCGCAGCGTACCGGCGCGGACGATCAGCGAGATGTCCACCGATGTGGCGTGCGCATGCCGCGCGGCATTGCTCAGGGCCTCACCGAGCACCGCCACCACATGATCGGCGAGGCCCGCCGGTACCTCGGTGTCGATCAGACCCGCCATCCGGAGGGACGGCGTGAACCCCAGCGTGCGCGCCGCCTGTTCGACGGCGGTGACGGTACGCACCCGCAGCCCGTGCCCGGAGCGGCCCGACGGGTGTGCGCGCAGGCCGAAAATCGTCGACCGGATGATTTTGATCGTCTCGTCGAGATCGTCCACCGCCCGCAGCAGCCGCTCGCTCGCCTCCGGGTGATCCACGAACCGCACCGTGCTCTGCAACGTCATACCGGTGGCGAAGAGGCGCTGGATGGCCAGATCGTGCAGATCGCGGGCGATCCGGTCGCGGTCCTTCAGCAGTGCGAGCTGCTCGTCCGACCGGCGCTGCTCGGCCAGTTCCCTCGCGAGCGCCGCCTGCCCCGCGAACGTCAGCAGCGGCGCGGTCTCCGGCTCGGTGAACGGATCGCGCCCCCGGACCCGCGCCAGCAGCAGCACACCTCGCGCCCGCTCCCCGGTGATCATCGGCACCGCGACGGCAGGCCCAAGACCCGCCCAGAGCGCAGGACCCGCCGTGATCCGGCCGTCGTGCTCCACGTCGACGCTGATCAGCGGCCGGCCCGCGTCGAGCGCCGCGCCGACGAACGAACCCTCGCGCGGCAGGTCGAGGCCGCGGTGCGCCGCCGCGCAGACACCGGACGCCAGCACCACGTGCAGCGTCTCCGGCCCGGCGGGCAGCGCCAGTACGCCCAGATCGGCGCCGAGAATGCGCTGCGCATGATCGACGATCAGTTCCAGCACGTCCATGTCGTCGGCGCCCGGCAGCCGGCTGCCGGGCAGCAGACTCGCGACGATCTCGCCGTTGGCCTGGAGCCACTGCTGGCGGTAGCGGGCCTCCTCGTACAGGCGGGCGTTCTCGATGGCCACACCGGCGGCCACCGCGAGCGTCGCGAGCACCGTCTCGTCCTCCGCGTCGAACTCCCCGCCGCCGCGCTTCTCGGTGAGATAGAGGTTGCCGAACACCTCGTCACGCACCCGGATCGGCACTCCCAGGAAGGAGCGCATCGGCGGGTGGTGGGGCGGGAATCCGTACGACGCGGGGTGCTCGGACAGCTCCGCGAGCCGCAGCGGCTCGGGGTGCCGGATCAGTTCGCCCAGGATGCCGTGCCCGGCCGGCGGGTGACCGATGGTCCGTTCCTGCTCGTCCGTGACGCCGACCGGCAGGAACCGGGTGAGCCGGGTGCCTTCGCCGACCACGCCAAGCGCCCCGTACTCGGCGTCGACCACGACGACGGCGGCTTCGACGATGCGCCGCAGTACCTGCGGCAGTTCCAGTGCGCCGCCCACCGAAAGCACAGCTTCGAGCAGCAGAGGGGAGGACCGGCCGCCTTGGCGCACGGCGTCCAGGCGTTCCTTGAGATCTTCCGGCAGCGCGTCCAGCCGCCGCCGGGTGTCACCGCCGCGATCCGATCCGTCGTCGCCCACCACGCCTCCGCCGCGACCCCGCACTGCGGGCGGGGACCTGTTCTCCACGGTAGCCGTCGGGGGCGTGGGGGCATCTTGGGAGGCCGACGGCGGCCGGAGGACGGCGGCCGGGTGCGGGTGGCCGTCGGAAGACCGGTGAGCTGCGGCGAGCGGGCCCGGGGATCACCGGGGTCACCGGGTCACCGGGTCAGTGTGTCCCGGTTGCTCGTGCACAGGGCCCAGATCACGAATCCGTTCACCGCGATCAGCGCGAGGGCCCAGAGCGGGAAGTACGGAAGCCACAGGAAGTTCGCGATCATGGCGATGCCGGCGAGGACGACCCCGACGGCCCGCGCCCACAGCGCCCCGCTGAGCAGGGCGAAGCCGGCCAGCGCGATCACGATGCCGAGGATGAGGTGGATCCAGCCCCAACTGCTCAGGCTGAACTGGAACGTGTAGTTGTTCGTCGCGACGAACACCTTGTCCTTGGCGAGGGCCGAGATGCCCTCCAGGATCGCCATGATGCCGCCGAAGATCATCAGGGCGGAGGCGAAGGCGGTCCAGCCGGTTACCGCGATTCGTGTGGACCGGTCGCCGTTGGTATCCGCGTGACCGGCCCCCGTATGCGTAGCCATATCTCGCTCCCTGTTCTCGCTCCTTGACGCTCGGACTCGTCGTCGACCGGCAGGATCCCGACCGGCAACCGTCCTCAGCCTGGCACCGCCGCCGACGGCAGGTGATGGGCGGTTCGGCCCCCGGGACCAGGGCCACATGGGGCCACTTCGCGGGCCGGACGCTGCACCGGACAGCCCTTCCGCCCCGAGGCGGTCGTCCGGAGCCCGCCGCTCGGGGCTGCCGCACCGGCCGTCGTCCCAGGGCCCGCCACCGGAGCCCGCCGCTGGGGGCCGGGCTCCGGTCCAGCCAGGGCCATCGGCCCGCTTCCGGGCTCAGGCCATGGCGTCGGTCCAGCCGTACGCCGCCCGCCGCGGGCGTTCGGGGGGCGCGGCACCGGCACAGGCCAGATCCCGGTCGGCGACCTGGATGAGCCGCCCGGCCAGATCCCGCATCGCACGGGCGACCGCCAGCTCGTCGCCGATCTCCGGGATGTCGACGTCCTCGGGGCTGCACCGGGCGGTGCCGTGCCCGGTGAGCGAGGCGGTTCCGGTGTCCAGCACCGCGCGCGCCCTGGTCGTGCCGTCCTCCTCGAAGAGGTACAGCCGAACCTTCCACTCCGCCGTCTTCGTCATGGCCTGCCTCCGCCGTGTCCGTCGGCCGCCCCCGTACCCCTTCACTCTCGGACGACGGCGGCGCCGACCGGCAGGGGCCGAAGGTCCCGCCCTGGGACGGACGCATACGACCTGCCGGCCGGGCGGGCGCCGGGGCTCAGCTGTCGAAGTCGACGGTGAGGTCGTCGGAGACCGGGAACGTCTGGCAGGTCAGGACGTAGCCGGCGTCGACCTCGGCGGTTTCGAGTGCGTAATTGCGGCGCATGTCGGCCTTGCCGTCGGTGACCAGGGCACGGCAGGTGCCGCAGACCCCGCCCTTGCAGGCGAAGGGCATGTCAGGGCGTATGCGGGAGGCGCCGTCGAGGAGCGTGCTGGTGCGGGGGAGCGCGGAGGTGGTGGAGCGGCCGTCGAGGGTGATGGTGACCTGGCTGACCGGGCCTTCGGCCACCGCCTCCTCATGGTGAACGGTATGAATCGGCTCGTCGTCGGCGAAGAAGAGTTCCTGGTGGACCCGCTCGTCGGGGACACCGAGACCGGCCAGGACCTGCTGGGCGTCGCGGACCATGCCGTGCGGGCCGCACAGCCACCAGTGGTCGGCGGACGGCACGTCGACGAGGCCGTCGACGAGGGCGGCCAGCCGCTCGGCATCCAGCCGGCCGGAGAGCAGGTCGGCCTCGCGGGGTTCGCGGGAGAGGACGTGACCGAGCTGGAAGCGGGAGTGGTGCAGGTCCTTGAGGTCGGCCAGTTCGTCGGCGAACATCACCGTGTCCGTACGGCGGTTGCCGTAGAACAGGGTGACCTGGGAGCGGGAGTCGGCGGCCAGCACCGACTCGGCGATGGAGACCATCGGGGTGATGCCCGAGCCCGCGGCGATCAGGACGTGGTGCCCCGGCCGGGACAGATCCGGGGTGAAGACACCCGTCGGGGCCATCACTTCGACGGCGTCACCGGGGCGCACGTCCTGCACCAGCCAGGACGAGAACAGCCCGCCGGGCACGACCCGGACCCCGATCCGCAGGCGGGCGCCCACCGGGGAGCAGATGGAGTACGACCGGCGTTCGTCGCGGCCCTCGATCTCGCGGCGCAGGGTGAGCGACTGGCCGGGCCGGAACGCGAACTCCTCGGCCAGCTCGTCGGGCACGTCGAAGCTGATCGCCGCGGCGTCCTCGCACAGCGGCTGGACCGCGGCGACCCGCAGGGTGTGGAACGCCGGGCGGCGACGGGCCCGCGCGGGCACGGGGGCCTGGGCGGCGGGGGCCACGCCCCTGGCGTCGGGCGCCGGCTGCTCGGCGAGCTCGGACGAGGTCGGGGCCATCAGATCTCCTTGACGTACTCGAAAGGCTCAAGGCAACTGCGGCAGCGCCACAGGGCCTTGCAGGAGGTGGCGGCGAACCGCGAGGTCTCCTGGGTGTCCGAGGATCCGCAGCGCGGGCAGGGCACGGCGTGCCGGACGGCGGACAGCTCCAGGGGCACCGGCCCGGAGGTGTGCCGCGGCGCGGCTCCGGGCGGCGCTATGCCGTGCTCGGCCAGCTTGCGGCGGCCCGCGGGGGTGATCCAGTCGCTGGTCCACGGCGGATCCAGGACCGTGCGGATCTCCACCTGTGCGAAGCCTGCGGCATGCAGCCGGGAGGCGACGTCGGCGCGCATCTCGGCCATCGCAGGGCAGCCCGAATAGGTCGGGGTCAGGCTGGCCGTGACGGTGCCGTCCGCGGCCACCTCGACGTCGCGCAGGACGCCGAGATCGGCCAGGGTGAGCATCGGCAGCTCCGGGTCGGGCACCTGCTCGGCGAGGTGCCGGGCCCGGCGTGCGTCGGTGAGCGGCGCGACGGTGGGCATCGTCACCACGCTCCTTCGGGGTGGGCGCGGGCCACGCTCTGCAGTTCGGCGAGCAGCGGCGCCAGATGCGCGGTGTGGTCGCCCGCCCGGCCGTACCCGGGAAGCGGTGCGGCGGCGGGCAGGGCGAGGCCCGCGGCGTCGAAGACCTGCCGCAGGACACCGGTCACCTCGTCCCGCAGGTCCGCCGGGCCGATCCCCGACACCGGGCGGGACGCGAAGAGTTCATCCACGTACGGCGAGACCGCGTCGAGCGCGGTACGCATCCTGCGGTGCGACTCCTCGGTGCCGTCGCCGAGCCGCACCGTCCAGTCCGCGGCGTACTGGCGGTGGTACGTCAGCTCCTTGACGCCCTTGGCCGCGATGGCGGCGAGTACCGGATCCGCCGCGGAGCCGGCGAGGCGGGTGAGGAGCGCCAGCCGCCAGGACGACAGGATCAGCAACCGGACGGTGGAGAAGGCGAAGTCCCCGTTGGGCAGTTCCGCGAGCCGGACATTGCGGAAGGCGGCCGCGTCCCGGAAGTAGGCGAAGGCGTCCTCGTTCCGGCCGGAGCCGTCCACTTGGCCCGCCCGTGCGTACAACAGCCGTGCCTGGCCGAGCAGATCGAGTCCGATGTTGGCGAGCGCGACCTCTTCCTCCAGCTCGGGGGCGCGGGTGCACCACTCGGCCAGACGCTGCGCGCCGACCAGGGCGTCGTCCCCGAGCGCGGTGCAGGCGGCGGCCAGTTCGACGGCGTCGGTCCCGGCGGGCACGGAGGTGTCGACGCCATGCAGCGGGTCCTCGAAGCCGGTGCCGAACGCCCAGCGGGCGTCGCTCTCGCCGTGTCCCTCGGCCAGGGACAGGTAGACGTGGTCGTCGGTGACGTCAGTCATGTCGCTCCTCCTGTTCCTAGATGTGCGGGACGTCTTCGGGTATGTCGTAGAAGGTGGGGTGGCGGTAGACCTTGTCGGCGCTGGGCGCGAAGAAGGGATCCTTCTCGTCGCGGGTGGAGGCCGCTATGTGCACGGACGGCACGACCCAGATGCTGACGCCTTCATTGCGCCGGGTGTAGAGGTCGCGGGCGTGCGTGAGCGCCATCCGGTCGTCGGCGGCGTGCAGCGAGCCGACGTGGACGTGGTTCAGGCCGCGCTTGCCGCGGACGAACACCTCGTACAGCGGCCAGCCGGCCTTCGAGTCGTCGGTGTTGCTCATGCCGCCGTTCCTTCCTGGGTCTGCGGGGCGTCCGGAATGCGGGCGGCGGTCTTCGCCGCGTGGGCGCTGGCCGCCTCGCGCACCCAGGCGCCTTCCTCGTGGGCGGTCCGGCGCCGCGTGATGCGTTCGGCGTTGCACGGTCCGTCCCCCTTGATCACGCGCTGGAGTTCGGACCAGTCGGGGGTGCCGAAGTCGTGCCGTCCGCGCTCGTCGTTCCAGCGCAGTTCGGGGTCCGGCAGGGTCACGCCGAGCTTGGCGGCCTGCGGGACGGTCATGTCGACGAAGCGCTGGCGCAGCTCGTCGTTGGTGTGCCGCTTGATCTTCCAGGCCATCGACGCGGCGGAGTTGGGGGAGTCGCCGTCGGGCGGGCCGAACATCATCAGCGACGGCCACCACCAGCGGTCCACCGCGTCCTGGACCATCGCGCGCTGGGCTTCGGTGCCACGCATCATCGTCAGCAGCAGTTCGTAACCCTGCCGCTGGTGGAACGACTCCTCCTTGCAGATCCGCACCATCGAGCGGGCGTAGGGGCCGTACGAACTGCGGCACAGCGGCACCTGGTTGCAGATCGCGGCGCCGTCCACGAACCAGCCGATCACGCCGACGTCGGCGAAGCTCGGTGTCGGGTAGTTGAAGATCGACGAGTATTTCTGGCGGCCCTCGATCAGCCGCTCGGTCAGATCTGCGCGGTCGGCGCCCAGCGTCTCGGCCGCGGAGTACAGATACAGGCCGTGGCCCGCCTCGTCCTGGACCTTCGCGAAGAGGATGGCTTTACGGCGCAGCGAGGGCGCACGGGTGATCCACTCGCCCTCGGGCTGCATGCCGATGATCTCGGAGTGCGCGTGCTGCGCGATCTGCCGGATCAGCGTCTTGCGGTAGCCGTCCGGCATCCAGTCCCGCGGTTCGATCCGCTGGTCCTTGGCGATCGAGGCGTCGAATTGCTCTTGGAGCTGCTGCTCGGCGCCGTCGGTGGCCGACGGGGCGGAGTGTGTCGTGGTCATCGATACCAGCTTCCCTACCGACCATTCGTTCGGTTCATATTCTGACGAGTTTCCGTTGATCGGGCAAGCCCTTTCGGGGATTCGCCGGCAGATCGCCGTGGTCTGCCCGGATGCACTCCGGCGGCGGGCCCGGAGACCGCCGCCGCGCTCACTCCCACACGTAGAAGCCCTGGCCCGTCTTCCGCCCCAGCTCACCGCGGGTGACCTTGTCCCGGAGCAGCTGCGGCGGCGCGAAGCGCTCACCGAGCGTGGCGTGCAGATACTCCGCGATGGCCAGCCGGACATCGAGCCCGACCAGGTCCGTCAGGCGCAGCGGCCCCATCGGGTGCTTGTACCCCAGGCTCATGGCGTCGTCGATGGCCTCGGCCGATGCCACGCCGTCCTCGACCATGCGGATCGCCTCCAGGCCGAGCGCCAGGCCGAGGCGGCTGCTGGCGAAGCCGGGGGAGTCCTTGACGACGACGTCCTTCTTGCCGAGTGCCTGCGTCCAGTTCAGCGCGGTTTCCACCACCCCGGCGTCGGTACCCGGCGCGACGACGATCTCGACGAGGGCGGAGGCCGGTACGGGGTTGAAGAAGTGCATGCCCAGGAAGCGGCCGGGTCGGGTCAGGGCAGCGGCCAGTTCGGTGACCGACAGGGAACTGGTGTTGGTGGCCAGCACCGCCGTACTGCCCACCGCCCGCTCGGCCGCGGCGAGCACGCCGGCCTTGAGCGCGGCGTCCTCCGGCACGGCCTCGACGACCAGGTCGGCATCGGCCGGCAGCCCGCCGATCGAGTCCGTGAGGGTGACGCGGTTCAGGATCTCCTCGACGGACCCGCCGAGCTTGCCGCGTTCGGCGGCCCGGCGCAGCCCGCCGGCCACCCGTTCCAGGGCCGCGGCCGCGGCCTCGCCGCCGCTCTCCACGACGGTCACGGACGAGCCGGCCGCCGCGAAAGACTGCGCGATGCCGGCGCCCATACGGCCGCCGCCGATCACGCCGACGGCGGCGGGCGCGGAGGGGGATGCGGTGGTGGTCATGCTCGGTTCCTCTTCTCCAGGAAGGCTGTCATCCGGTCCTTCTTGTCCTGGCCCTCGAACAGCACGGCCTGGGCCAGATCGTCGGCTATCGGGTGGGCGCCCGGGGAGTCGGTCACCAGCTTCGTCAGCCGCAGGGCCGCGGCCGACGAGCGGGCCATCCGGTCCAGCAACGCATGTGCCGCGTCGGACAGTTGCGGTGCCGGCACGACGTCGATCACCAGACCCGCGACCAGCGCGGCCTGCGCGTCGAGATTCCGCCCGGCGAGCAGGACCTGCTTGGCGACCGACTCGCCGACCAGCTCCGGTAGCCGCCAGCACGCGCCGGCGGCGGCCAGGATGCCGAGCCCAGGCTCCGGATTGCCGAACACCGCGTCGGACCCCGCGATCCGGATGTCGCAGGCGTACGCCAGCTCGGCGCCGCCGCCCAGCGCCCAGCCGTCGACGGCCGCCACCGTCGGCATCGGCAGCCTGCGCACCCGCTCGAACAGCCGGCTGTTGATGCCCCGCAGGGCCTCCTCCCGGCCGCGGCGCAGCAGTTCGGCGATGTCGGCGCCGCCCGCGAAGACCCCGCCGTGGCCGGTCAGCAGCAACAGCTTCGGATCGCGTTCCAGCAGCTCGCACACGGAGTGCAGCTCGTTGATCATCTGCCCGCTGATGGCGTTGCGTGCCCCGGGGCGGTGCAGGGTGACGACGACCCGGTCGGTGCGCTCCTCGACCAGCAGTGTCTCGTACGTGGGCTCGGTCATACCCGCTCCACCAGCATGGCCGCGCCCTGGCCCACACCGACGCACAAGGTGGCCAGACCCCGGCGTGCGTCCTCGCGTTCCAGCCGCCCGAGCAGTGTGAGCAGGATCCGGGCGCCGGAGCAGCCCAGCGGGTGGCCGAGCGCGATGGCGCCGCCGTCGGCATTGACCGTCGCGTCGTCGAGCCGGAGCCGGCCGATCACCGCGAGGGCCTGCGCGGCGAATGCCTCGTTCAGCTCGACCGCCTCCAGCTCGCCGGTCGTCCACCCGGCGCGGGCCAGCGCCTTCTCTGTGGCGGGGACCGGGCCCAGACCCATGAGATGGGGCTGCACTCCGGCCGACGCGGAGGTGACGATCCGGGCCCGCGGGGTGAGCCCGTGCCGCTCCACCGCGGCGGCGCTCGCCACGACCAGGGCGGCGGCACCGTCGGACAGCGGCGATGCCGAACCCGCCGTGACGATGCCGTCCTTGCGGAAGATCGTGCGCAGCCCGCCGAGCTTCTCCAGCGTTGTCGCGGGCCGCGGGCCCTCGTCGCGGTCCACCACGCCGTTCTTCACCGGGACCGGCACGATCTCGCGGTCGAACCGGCCCGCCTCCTGGGCGGCGACGGCGCGACGGTGACTGCGCAGCGCGAAGGCGTCGGACGCGGCGCGGCCGATGCCGTCGAGCGCGGCGACCTCCTCGGCCGTCTCACCCATCGACAGCGTCACCTTCACCGTCTCCGGGCCGCTGCCCGCGGGGACCGCGCGGTCGGCGGCAGCGAAGCGGGGGTTGGTGAAACGCCAGCCCAGCGAGGTGTCCTGCACCTCGCCCGGCTTCGCCCACGGGGTGCCCGGCTTCTCGATGACCCACGGGGCGCGGGTCATCGACTCCACGCCGCCCGCGACGACCAGTTCGGCCTCGCCGGCCCGCACCGCCTGGGCCGCCGATGCCACCGCGGTCAGTCCCGATGCGCACAGCCGGTTGACGGTGTAGCCGGGCACTGTGTGCGGCAGCCCCGCCAGAAGCACGGCCATCCGCGCCACATCGCGGTTGTCCTCGCCGGCCTGGTTCGCCGCGCCGAGGATCACCTCGTCCACGGCGTCGGCGGGTATCCCCGAGCGCCGTACCGCCTCGCCCACCACCAGGGCCGCCAGGTCGTCGGGGCGTACGGAGGCCAGGGCACCTCCGAAGCGGCCCTGCGGGGTGCGGGCCCCGTCGATGAGGTAGACCTCGTCAGGCATTGCTGCCCTCCTTGTCGTGAGAGTTGCTGAAGGCGGCGGGCCGGTTGACGAAGCCGCCGCCGGTGAGATGCTGCGCCGGGTGCACGTCGGCCTCCAGGGGTCTCAACTCGGCGTCGGGCGGGGTGTCTTCGCGGTGCCGGCTGCCCGTGCGGGGCTGATGGGCGATGCCCTGCGGAAGGCTGTGCGGGAAGGATCCGGCGGCGACGGCCGCTTCCGGCAGCGCGCGGTGGCGGGCGGAGGAGTCCGGGCACTCGGGGGCTTTCCGGGGCATCTGTTCCACCTCTTGACAGGCAGCGGTGAAGCTTGATTACTTGACTGAGCCGCACGCTAACCGAATGTTCGGTCGGTGCACAAGGCGGTGGATGAGGCGGTGGATAACGTGTGGCAAGCCACGGAAGCGGCAGCCGGCCCGGTGGAGCGGATGTTCGCGGACGACCAGGCGTCCCAAGGGCTCGGCATCGCGCTGGTGGAGCACGGCGAAGGGACCGCCGTGCTCCGGATGACCGTCACTTCCGCCATGGTCAACGGGCACGGGACCGCCCACGGCGGTTATCTGTTCCTGTTCGCCGACACCGCGTTCGCCTGCGCCTGCAACAGCCACGGCCCGGTGACCGTCGCGGCCGCCGCCGACATCGACTTCGTCGCCCCCGCGCACGAGGGAGACGAACTGCAGGCGACCGCGGTGGAGCGCACCCGGTACGGCCGCAGCGGGATCTACGACGTGAGCATCCGGCGCGGGGACGAACTGATTGCGGAATTCCGCGGCCGCAGCCGCAGTATCCGAAGCACGAAGACGAAGGAGCCGCGATGAGCAGCGAACTGACGGTCCCGGCGGCCGGGGGATCCCGTCGTGGGGAGCCGCTCCCGGACGCACTGCTGGACGACGGGGAGCGGATGTCCGCGCCGGAGCTGCGGGACCACCAGCTCAGGCAGCTCCGCTGGACGCTGCGGCACGCGTACGACAACGTCGAGCTGTACCGCAAGAAGTTCGACCGGGCCGGCGTGCGGCCCGACGACTGCCGCACCCTGGAGGATCTGGCCCGCTTCCCGTTCACCACCAAGGCCGACCTGCGCGACACCTACCCCTTCGGGATGTTCGCCGTCCCGATGTCCGACGTCCGCCGCATCCACGCATCCAGCGGCACCACCGGAGCGCCCACCGTCGTGGGCTACACCGACAACGACCTGTCGATGTGGGCCGACGTGATCGCCCGCTCCCTTCGCGCCGCCGGCTGCCGCCCCGGCGACAAGGTGCACATCTCCTACGGCTACGGCCTGTTCACCGGCGGGCTCGGCGCCCACTACGGTGCAGAGCGGGCCGGCTGCACGGTGATCCCCGCGTCCGGCGGAATGACCGCCCGGCAGGTGCAGATCATCCGGGACTTCCGGCCCGAGGTCATCATGGTCACGCCGTCCTACATGCTCACCCTCCTCGACGAGTTCGAGCGCCAGGGCGTCGATCCGCGCGACAGCTCCCTCAAGATCGGCATCTTCGGCGCCGAGCCCTGGACCGAGAGCATGCGCCGCGAGATCGAGGACGGGATGGACATCCATGCCGTGGACATCTACGGCCTCTCCGAGGTCTGCGGCCCCGGGGTGGCGCAGGAATGCGTGGACACCAAGGACGGGCTGCACATCTGGGAGGACCACTTCTACCCGGAGATCGTCGACCCGCTCGCGGACCACGTGCTGGCCGGCGGTGAGAGCGGCGAGCTGGTCTTCACCTCCCTCACCAAGGAGGCGCTGCCGGTCATCCGTTACCGCACGCACGACCTGACCCGGTTGCTGCCCGGCACGGTCCGCCCCGCCTTCCGCCGGATGGAGAAGGTCACCGGCCGCTGCGACGACATGATCATCCTGCGCGGGGTGAACGTCTTCCCCAGCCAGATCGAGGAGATCGTGCTCCGCACCCCCGATGTCGCCCCGCACTTCCAGGTGCAGCTGAGCCGGCGCGGCCGCATGGACCACATGACCCTCTTCGTCGAGGCCCGCCCCGGCACCGGGGCCGATCGGCGTGCCGAAGCGGCCGGGGCGATCGGCAAGGACGTCAAGGACGGTGTGGGGGTCACGGTCGAGGTGACGGTCGTCGACCCCGAAACGCTGGAGCGGTCGGTCGGCAAGATTCGCCGCATCAAGGACCTGCGGGGGCGGTGAACGCCCCGCCCGGCGGCCCCGTACAAGGCGGGGCCCCCGCCGCCCTCAAGGCCGGGTGCCCGAGGCGCGGGTGCGGAAGGCCGCGGGCGTCTCGCCGGAGCGGCGGCGGAAGAACTTGGTGAACACCGTGGCGCCCGGGAAGCCGAGCCGCTCGCCGATGGCGGTCGCGGGCAGATCGGTGTGCACCAGCAGGCGCTTGGCCTCCAGCAGGATCCGGTCGTCGATGAACTGCTTGGCGCCGCAGCCCGCGGTGGCCCGGGTCGCCCGGGTCAGGGTGCGGACGCTGTAGCCGAGCCCGGCGGCGTAGTCCTCCACGCGGTGGGTGCGGGTGAAGTCGCGCTCCACCGCCCGCCGGAAGCCGCGGAACGCCGCGCTGCCCGCTTCGTTGTCGGCCCGGCCGCCGTACAGATGGGCCAGCCGCAGCACCAGTACGGCGAGCAGATGCCGGACGACCTCGATGTGCACTTCAAGGGGCAGTGCGGCCGGCCGCCGGTATTCGCTCTCCAGCAGCGCAAGGACGCTCCGCACGGCCTGCCCGTCGGCTCCGGTGGGGGCCACCGGGCGCTGCCAGGGGTGCTGGTCGACGCGGGCGGCTTCCACGACGGCGGAGTTGAGGAAGCCGGGCAGGAAGAGCACGACGGTGCCCTCGGCGTCGGAGAGGTCGGAGCGGTACTGGTGGATCTGGCCGGGGCGCACCCACAGCCAGCTGCCCTCGGTCAGCTCGTGTTCGGTGAAGTCCACGGCGCAGCGCAGCGTGCCGGACCGCACGGTGATCAATTCGTGGAAGCCCGGCCGTTTGGGCGCGTACGGATCGACGCCGTGCCCGCGCGCGCGGGCGAGCAGCCCGGAGAAGCCGAGCACCTCGGCCCCCGGCGGGGCTCCGGCGGCGGACCGGTAGGGGAGTTCCGTGACGTCGGTGTGTTGTCCGTTTCTGTCCATGGCGTGTCTTCAGCGTACGGCTCCACCGGCCGGAACCGAACCTAGCGTGGAGAACGGCAGGACCGGTCAGGGGCCGTAGGTGCCCGGCCGGCCGGACTCTGCCGTGGAGCCGCGCTGACCGAAATGGTGCGGCGCTCCCTTTCCCCTTCCCCGGAGGAGCTGACCGCTGTGCGACTGATCGTAGGCATGACAGGTGCGACGGGTGCGGTGTTCGGCATCCGCCTGCTGGAGAACCTGCGGGAGCTGCCCGGCGTCGAGACGCATCTTGTCCTCTCCCGCTGGGCCCGCACCACCATCGAGCTGGAGACCGGCCTTTCGGCGCGCGAGGTGGGGGAGCTGGCCGACGAGGTGCACCCGCCGGATGACCAGGGCGCCACCCTCTCCTCCGGCTCGTTCCGGACCGACGGGATGGTCATCGCGCCCTGCTCCATGAAGACGCTGGCCGGCATCCGGGCCGGCTACGCCGACGGTCTTGTCGCCCGCGCGGCCGATGTGACCCTCAAGGAACGCCGCAGGCTCGTCCTCGTACCGCGGGAGACGCCGCTCAGCGAGATCCACCTGGAAAACATGCTGGCGCTCTCCCGGATGGGCGTGCAGATGGTCCCGCCGATGCCCGCCTTCTACCACCACCCGGCATCCGTGGACGACATCGTCGACCACATCACGGCCCGGATCCTCGACCAGTTCGACCTCCCGGCGCCCGCCGCCGTCCGCTGGGCCGGCCTGCGCGCCGCCCGCGACAGCAGGCCCGCGGCCTGACCCCGGCGGTGCGAACCCCCGCCCCCCCCCCACACACACGGAGCACCCATGGCCTTCGACGATCTCCGCAGCTTCCTCGAAACCCTCGACAAGGAGGGCCAGTTGCTGCACGTCACCGACGAGGTGATGCCCGAGCCCGACATCGCCGCCGCGGCGAACGCCGCCGCACGCATGGGCGAGAGCGCCCCCGCGCTCTACTTCGACCGCGTCACCGGCTTCACCGACGCCCGGATCGCCATGAACGTGCACGGCTCCTGGGCCAATCACGCCCTCGCCCTCGGCCTGCCCAAGGAGACCGGCACCAAGGACCAGGTCGACGCCTTCATCCGCCGCTGGGCGGACTTCCCCGTCAAGCCCGAACGGCGCGACGACCCGCCGTGGGCCGAGAACACCATGGACGGCGACGAGGCCGACATCTTCCAGGTCCTCCCGCTGATCCGCCTCAACGACGGCGACGGCGGTTTCTACATCGACAAGGCCGCCGTCGTCTCCAAGGACCCCGACGACCCCGGCAACAGCGACAAGCAGAACGTCGGGATCTACCGCATCGAGGTCAAGGGCAGGCGCCGGCTGGCCCTCCAGCCGGTCCCGATGCACGACATCGCCCAGCACCTGCACAAGGCCGAGGAAGCCGGCGAAGACCTGCCGGTCGCGATCACCATCGGCAACGACCCGGTCATCTCCATCGTCGCGTCCACCCCGATGAAGTACGACGAGAACGAGTACGAACTGGCCGGCGCACTGCGCGGGGCGCCCGCGCCCGTCACCGCGGCCCCGCTGACCGGCCTGCCCGTGCCGTGGGGGAGCGAGGTCGTCATCGAAGGCGTCATCGAGGGCCGCAAGCGCGAAATCGAGGGCCCGTTCGGCGAGTTCACCGGGCACTACTCCGGCGGCCGCAGCATGACCGTCATCCGCATCGACCGGATTTCCCACCGCAGCAGGCCGGTCTTCGAGCACCTCTACCTCGGTATGCCCTGGACCGAGGTAGACCATCTGATAGCCGCCAGCACCTGCGTGCCGCTGTACCAGCAGCTCAAGAAGGACTTCCCCGAGGTCCAGGCGGTCAATGCGATGTACACGCACGGTCTCGTCGTCATCGTCTCCACCAAGAAGCGCTACGGCGGCTTCGCCAAGGCCGTCGGCATGCGGGTGCTGACCACCCCGCACGGCCTGGGCTACGCCGCCACCGTCATCGTCGTCGACGAGGACGTGGACCCCTTCAACCTGCCCCAGGTGATGTGGGCCCTGTCCACCAAGATGAACCCCGCGGGCGACCTCATCCAGATCCCCAACCTGCCCGTCCTGGAACTGGCCCCGCAGGCAGCGGCACCCGGCATCGTCGACAAGCTCGTCATCGACGCCACCACACCCGTGGCCCCCGACCGCCGCGGCAACTACGGCAACCAGGTCCACGACCTGCCGGAGACCGCGGCCTGGCTGGAACGGCTCCAGCAGCTCGCCGCCGGCCGCTGAACGCCCCGGCAGCCACCACCCGTCCGCCCCTCCTCACGCAAGGAAGCAGCACCATGTCCGCACCCACCACGGTCTGTCCGCGCTGCGCGCACCCGGCCGTCGAGAACGTCTTCACCTCACCCGTGCCCGGCGCCTGGGACGTTCTCCAGTGCCGGCAGTGCCTCTACATGTGGCGCACCAGCGAACCCGCCCGGCGCACCCGCCGCGACGCCTATCCCGACCGCTTCAAGATGACCCGCGCCGACATCGACAACGCCATCGAAGTCCCGGCCGTGCCCCCGCTGCGCGAGCCCGCCGGCTGAGCCGCGCGCCGGGCCGCCGACCTCACTGCCCGAAGAGCCGGCGGAGTGTGGGACCGGCGTCCTCGCCGCCGCGTATCGCCTCGACGACGTCCTGGTGGAACGTGCGGCTGGCCTCCTCCGAAGGGCACGGCACGGGGCTGCCCGCCATCGTGAACCAGTCCGTCGCGCCCGTGAACTGCACGGCTACGTGCGCCAGCCCGTCCGACCACGTCGTGTGCAGGGTCAGGTCGCCTTCGATCACGCCGGCCTCCACGGTGCGCACCACGCCGGGTTGCGCGTGAATCCCGACGGTGGTCCAGGATGCCCAGGTCATGGAACTCCCCCTCGCTCACGGGGGCACCGGCCGGCGGCCGGGCGCAGTTCCTCAAGTCTGGCACCGGCAGCCGTTCGGCGCAGTGCGTCGCCGGGCGGGCTCAGCGCCGGGCCGGATCCGGCGGCAGATACGCGCGGTACGCACCGACGGGACCTGGCAGCCGCGGCAGGTCCACCGGCCGCCAGGCGCGGGCGAACGGCGGCGGCCGGCCCCCCGCCGGAGCGATCACGGCGACCGGCATCCGGCGTGCGACGGCCGCAAGTCCGGCCGGCGTGCTGCTCATGTCGTGGCCGTCGGTCTGGCGGGAGGCGCAGCCGGTGTAATACGCGAGGGGCACGGCGTGCTCACCACTGAGCGTGCACGGCGCCCGGAGCCCGAGCCGGTGCAGCGCCGAGGCCGCCTGCGTGTAGGCACGGCCCGTGGAGCGGCCGCCGGACGCGACGCGGCTGAGCACCTGGAACTGCACGCCGAGATGCCCGGCCAGCGCGACGGCGAGCACCACGCAGGACACCGTCCGGCGCACCGGCCGGCCCGCTGCGGTGCACAGGTGCACTACGCAGACCGCGACCGGCAGCGCCAGCAGCGCATAGACCGGCAGCAGGAACCGGGGCGCGGCGTAGCCGATCAGGAACAGGTAGGGGAAGGCCAGGGCGGCCGCCACCGCGCAGGGCAGCACGACGGCCGCCGTCCGGTGCGCCCGGACCCCGGCCAGCACCCCGCCGGCCGCCAGCACCGGCAGCGCGCACCACCACACGGCGGTGTGAGGCGCGTCCCACGGCACGTCACAGGGCCGGCACAGAGTGCGCCCGGCCAGCGCCCTGACCTGGTCGTCGACGGCGAAGTGCCAGCCGAGGCCGCCCTGGATCTCACTGGCCCGGTGCAGCCGCGCGCCCAGGCCCCCGTACCGCGTGTACGCCTCCACGACCCAGGACGCGCCGCCCACCAGCAGCCCGGCAGGGAGCGCGACACCCAGCGCCGGGCGGCGCAGGCCGGGCATCAGGAGGACGGCGACGGCGGCCGGCAGGGCCAGCCACAGCCCGTCGGCGGGCCGCATCAGTGTCACCACGGCCACGGACCCGGCCACCCCGACGGGCGCCGCCCGGTCGCCGGGACCGTCACAGGCGCGTACCAGGAAGCCGACACCGGCCAGCGCCCCCAGGGCGCACCAGAGGTTCGGCATGGCCGCCGAGCCGTAGAACAGGGTGGGCCACAGCCCGGCGAACAGGGCGCCGGCGCAGGCGAGTACCGGCGGGGCGAAGACCTTCCGCCAGACCCACAGGGCACCGAAAAGACCGGCCGACGACAGCACGACGAGGTAGACCCGCAGCACGGCCGTCGACGTGGTCAGGGCGGCCAACGGCGCCACCAGATAGGAGATGCCGCGGGCGCGGGGCGCGCTGAAGAACGCGGCGGGCGCGTGGTGGCCGACCTGGCTGACATAGACCGTCTCGTCCCAGCCGAGCCCCGAACCCGGTACCACGAAGGCCAGTTGGACCAGGGCGAAGGCTACGGCGACCGCGGCCGGCCACGGTGCGACGCGGGCGGCCCGGGAGCGCTGCCCGGCCGGGCCCGCGGGTCGCAGCGGACGCGGCGCCAGGCGTTCGTGCATCGCCGCTCCTCACCGGGGCCCGGCTGCTCATCGCGCCGTCAGGGAGTCCCACGCTGCCCGAGGCGCACGGAGCGGGCCAGCGCGCGGCGGCCATCGGGAGTAGCCGTGCCTCGGCGAGAGGCGCGGGCGGAAACCCAGGTCACGCGCGTTTCGCGCAGGTCGGGCGGCTGGGGTGCGTCAGGAATGCGTGAAGGCGGCGCCCTCGCGCGCCAAGAATCCGCAAGGGTCCGTGTTCCGGTGCCGCGGCCCGGCACACGCTGGGGCCGACCCGCAGTGAAGGAGCCCCGCCCGATGTCCGTGCCGACCACCAAGACCGTGCCGCCGCCCGATCCCGAACCGCCGCGCCCCGTCCCGCCGTTGCCGCCGCCCGCCGTGGCGGCGGACCGCACCGCGCCCGCCGCCGATCCGGGCGCGCGGCACCGGCTCACCGCGGTCACCGGCCTGGCGGCGCTCTCCCTCGACGCGATGGCCTCGGTGGCGTACGGGCCCGAGGCCATCGCCTTGGTCCTGGCCGCTGCGGGTGCCCGCGGACTCGGCTTCACGCTGCCGGTCACCCTCGCGATCGTCGTCCTCCTCGCGGTGCTGGTGGCCTCCTACCGGCAGGTCATCGCGGCGTTCCCGGACGGCGGCGGCAGTTACGCGGTCGCCACGGCGTACCTCGGACCCCGGGCCGGCCTGGTGGCCGCCGCCTCGCTCGTCCTCGACTACGTGCTCAATGCCGCGGTGGCCGTCACCGCCGGTGTCGCGGCCCTGACCTCCGCCTTTCCGGCCCTGTACAACGACAGGCAGTGGCTCTGCCTCGCCGTGCTCGCGGTCATCACCGCGCTGAACCTGCGCGGCATCGCCGATTCGGCGCGCGCCTTCGTCCTGCCCACCGCCGTCTTCGTCGGCTCGATCCTGGTGCTGATCGTCGTCGGCCTGTTCCGCAGCCACCCGGTGAGCACGTCGTCGGCCGCGGGCCATGCGCCGGTGCTCACCGGCGACGCGGCATCGGTCGGCGCCCTGCTCCTGCTGAAGGCGTTCGCCTCCGGCTGTTCGGCGCTGACCGGCGTGGAGGCCATCGCCAACGCCGTGCCGTCCTTTCGCGCGCCGGCCGCCCGCAGGGCCCGCCGCGCCGAGGCCGCGCTCGGGGCGCTGCTGGGCGTGATGCTGCTCGGCCTGTCCGTACTGATCTCCCGTTTCTCGCTCCAGCCGGCCGAGGGCGTCACCGTACTCGCGCAGCTCGCGGACGCGTCACTGGGGCACCACACGGCTTTCTACATCGTCCAGTTCGCGACCACCGCGCTGCTCGCGCTGTCCGCGAACACGTCCTTCGGCGGGCTGCCGGTGCTGCTGAAGCTGCTCGCGCGTGACCACTACCTGCCGCACGTCTTCGGCCTGCGCGCGGACCGGCAGGTGCACCGGCACGGCGTCCTCGCCCTGGCACTGGCCGCCGCCGGGCTGCTGGTGCTGTCCGGCGGCGACACCCGCACCCTCGTACCGCTCTTCGCGATCGGCGTGTTCGTCGGCTTCACCCTCGCCCAGGCCGGCATGGTCCGCCACTGGCAGCGGGTGCGCGGCCCGCGGTGGGCCGGCAAGGCGGCGCTGAACGGGTTCGGCGCCCTGCTCACCGGCGTCAGCGCCGTCGTCGTCACCGCCACCAAACTCCCCGACGGCGCCTGGCTGATCGTCCTCGCCCTGCCCTGCCTGGTGGCGGTCTTCGCGCTGGTCCGCCGCGCCTACGACCGGATCGGTGAGCGGATCGGCGTCGGCCGGATCCCCGCACTGCCGTGCCGGGAGCGCTCGTTGGTGGTCGTGCCGGTCTCCTCGCTGACCCGCCTCACCCGCGACGCGCTGTCCGCCGCCGTCTCGCTGGGCGACGAGGTGTACGCCGTGACGGTCGCCCACACCGACGCAGAGGACCGGGCCGGGACCGCGGTCCTGGAACGGGACTGGGCGCGCTGGAACCCCGGCGTCCCGCTGCTCCGCCTGTACTCGGACCGCCGCGACCTGGGCCGCCCCATCGCGGCGTACGTCAGGGACCTGGGCGCCGCCCACCCCGCTGCCCGGATCACCGTCCTGATCCCGGAGACCGAACCGGCGCGGCCGTGGCAGCGGATGCTGCACAACCAGCGCGGCGCGGTGGTCGCCCGTGCCGTACGACGCGACACGGACGCGGCGATCTGCCGGCTGCGGCTGCGGAGTTGAGGGACGGAGGGCGGACGGGGGCGGGCCGCGCCGGACACAGCTCGGCCCGTCGGCCGTCCGGGGGTATGCGGGCCGCCGGGATCGCCAGGGGGGGGTGGACTTACTAGGACGTCCAACTATATGTTCATGGACAAGCCCGCGGTGCAGGGAAGCCGGTGTGAATCCGGCGCGGTCCCGCCACTGTGACCGGGAAGTTCGTCCTCGCAGGACACGCCACTGACGCGTCAGCGTCGGGAAGGCACGAGGACGGGCGCTGATCCGGGAGTCAGGATACCGGCCGCGGGGTGTTCCGTGTTGTCCACGAGGATGGAGCAGACACGCATGGCACCGGTGCGTACCCACGACCCTGGTGATCCGGCGCACCCGGCGGTAATCCCCGCCCGGTGACGGTTCTTCGCCCCCGCGTTCCTGCCGGTCCCGCGCCGCGCCCACCCGCGCCGCCGGGCCGCTCTGCGCCATCCCCGGATCTCACCTGACGAGAGCAGGCATCCATGGTCCGTGAACTGACCCACTTCATCGGCGGCAAGCACCTCCCGGGAACCTCGGGCGCCCACGCCGACGTGTACGACCCCAACACCGGCCGCGTGCAGGCGAGGACGCCGCTGGCCGACCGCGCCGAGACCGAGGCGGCCATCGCCGACGCGGCACAGGCCCAGCAGGCGTGGGGCGAATGGAACCCGCAGCGCCGCGCCCGCGTCCTGCTGCGGTTCCTGCAACTCGTCGACGCCGAGAAGGACACCCTCGCCCGACTGCTGTCCGCCGAACACGGCAAGACCGTCGCCGACGCGCACGGCGACATCCAACGCGGCCTGGAGGTCGTCGAGTTCGCGGCCGGCATCCCGCACCTGCTCAAGGGCGAGTTCAGCGACAACGCGGGCAGCGGCATCGACGTCCACTCGCTGCGCCGCCCGCTCGGCGTCACCGCAGGCATCACCCCCTTCAACTTCCCCGCGATGATTCCGCTCTGGAAGGCCGCCCCAGCCATCGCCTGCGGCAACTCCTTCATCCTCAAGCCGTCCGAACGCGACCCGTCCGTTCCGCTGCGGCTCGCCGAACTCTTCCTGGAGGCGGGCCTGCCGCCCGGCGTGCTGAACGTCGTCAACGGCGGCAAGGAGGCGGTGGACACCCTCGTGGCGGACCCGCGCGTCCAGGCGCTCGGCTTCGTCGGCTCCACACCCGTCGCCGCGCACCTCTACGCCGCGGCCGCCGCACAGGGCAAGCGCGCCCAGTGCTTCGGCGGCGCCAAGAACCACCTGATCGTGATGCCGGACGCGGACCTCGACCAGGCCGTCGAGGCCCTGATCGGCGCCGGCTTCGGCTCGGCGGGCGAGCGCTGCATGGCGATCTCCGTCGCCGTTCCGGTGGGGGAGGAGACCGCCGACGCGCTGGTCGCCCGGCTCAGGGAGCGGATCGCCTCCCTGCGCATCGGCACATCCGACGACCCGCAGGCCGACTTCGGCCCGCTGGTCTGCCGGGAAGCCGTCGACCGGGTCCGCGACTACGTCGCGTCCGGCGTCCAGGAGGGCGCCGAACTCGTCGTGGACGGCCGCGACTTCATCCTCCCCGGACACGAGAACGGCTTCTTCGCCGGCGCCTCACTCTTCGACCGCGTGACCCCGGCCATGCGGATCTACCAGGAGGAGATCTTCGGCCCCGTCCTGTCCGTCGTACGCGCCACCGACTACGAGGAGGCGCTGCGGCTGCCCACCGAGCACCCGTACGGCAACGGCGTCGCGATCTTCACCCGGGACGGCGACACCGCGCGGGACTTCACCCGCCGGGTGGAGACCGGCATGATCGGGGTCAACGTCCCCATCCCGGTGCCCGTCGCCTACCACACCTTCGGCGGCTGGAAGCGTTCCGGATTCGGCGACCTCAACCAGCACGGCCCGGACGCCATCCGCTTCTACACCCGCACCAAGACCGTCACCTCGCGCTGGCCCTCAGGGGTCAAGGAAAGCGCGAACTTCACCCTGCCGACCATGGGATGAGCGCGGTGACAAGCTCTCTCACCGCGGACCAGCTCGCCCTTTCCCAGGTCACCCTGGACTTCGCCGCGGAACACCTCGCCCCGCACGCCGTCGCCTGGGACCAGGACAAGCACTTCCCGCTCGATGTCCTCGGCAAGGCGGCAGGACTCGGCCTCGGCGGCGTCTACGTCCGCGAGGGATCCGGCGGCTCCGGACTCTCCCGCGCCGACGGCGTCCTGATCTTCGAGGCGCTGGCCACCGGCTGCCCGTCCATCGCCGGCTACCTCTCCATCCACAACATGGTCGCCTGGATGATCGACCACTACGGCGACGCCGCCCAGCGCGCCCGGCGGCTTCCCGGACTGCTCACCCTCGACGAACCGGCCAGCTACTGCCTGACCGAACCCGGCGCGGGCTCCGACGCCGCCGCCCTGCGCACCCGCGCCGTACCCGACAGCGACGGCGGCTACGTACTGACCGGCGTGAAGCAGTTCATCTCCGGCGCCGGCGCCTCCTGCCTGTACCTCGTGATGGCCCGCACCGGAGGCGAAGGGCCCGGCGGCATCTCCGCCTTCCTCGTCGAACGGGACGACCCCGGGCTGTCGTTCGGGCCCAACGAGAAGAAGATGGGCTGGAACGCGCAGCCGACCCGCCAGGTGATCCTCGACGGCGTACGGATCCCCGCCGGCCGCAGGCTCGGCGCGGAGGGCGAGGGCTTCCGGATCGCCATGAACGGCCTCAACGGTGGCCGCCTCGGCATCGCGGCCTGCTCGCTCGGCGGCGCCCAGAGCGCCCTGGAGCGCAGCCTGACCCACCTCGCGGACCGGGAAGCGTTCGGCGCGCGGCTGCTGGACGCGCAGGCGCTCCAGTTCCGGCTCGCGGACATGGCGACCGAACTGTCGGCGGCCCGCGCCCTGTTGCACCAGGCCGCACAGGCCCTGGACCGCGGCGACGCACAGGCGCCCCAGCTGTGCGCGATGGCCAAGCGGTTCGCCACCGACACCGGCTACTCCGTTGCCGACCGGGCACTTCAACTCCACGGCGGATACGGCTACTTGGCCGAATACGGCATCGAGAAGATCGTCCGGGACCTCCGTGTCCACCAAATCCTGGAAGGAACCAACGAGATCATGCGCCTCATCGTGGCCCGCGGCCTGACAGGGGCCGCCCGATGACCCGCGAACCCCACCCGGACGACACCGTCCTGCTGCACACCGAAGGGCGGGCCGGATACCTCGTCCTCAACCGCCCCAAGGCCCTCAACTCCCTCACCCACGACATGGTCGGCCGCATCGACGACGCCCTCACCGCCTGGGAGAAGGACCCGGCGATCGAGACGGTCGTGATCAGCGGGGCCGGCGACCGCGGCCTGTGCGCGGGTGGCGACATCCGCGCCATCCACGACGACGCGCGCACCGGCGGCACCGCATCGGCCGGATTCTGGCGCGACGAATACCGCCTCAACGCCCGCATCGCCCGCTACCCCAAGCCGTATGTGGCCCTCATGGACGGCATCGTGATGGGCGGCGGCGTCGGGATCTCCGCGCACGGCATCGTACGGATCGTCACCGAACGCTCCCGGATCGCCATGCCCGAGACCGGCATCGGCTTCGTCCCTGACGTCGGTGGCACTTACCTGCTGGCGCTGGCCCCGGGCCGGCTGGGTACCCACCTCGCCCTCACCGGCACGCCGGTCGGCGCCGCCGACGCCCTGCTGTGCGGGCTCGCCGACCACTTCGTCCCGGCGGACCGGCTGCCCGGCCTGCGCGCAGACCTGGCCGGCGCGCCGGTGCACGAGGTCCTGCCGCGGTACGTCGCCGAACCGCCGGCCGGCGTGCTCGACGGCGCGCGGGACTGGATCGACCACTGCTACGCGGCCGACACCGTCGAAGAGATCCACGGCCGGCTGCTCGGCTCCGGCGTGCCCACGGCCGAGCGGGCCGCCGCCACCCTGCGCACCAAGTCGCCCACCGCGCTGAAGATCACCCTGCGCGCACTGCGCAGCGCCCCAGGGCTCGGCCCCTTGGAGCGGGTCCTGGAGCAGGAGTACCGCATCGCCTGCGCCCTGCTGGGCTCCGCCGATCTGGCCGAGGGCATCCGCGCCCAGGTCATCGACAAGGACCGCGACCCGCGCTGGTCGCCGCTCACCCTCGAAGAGGTCACGGAGGCGGACGTGGACCGGTACTTCACCGCATCCGGAACCGGCGGCCTCGCCCTCACCGCCGCTCACGCGCCCCAGGAGGTGCCCTGGTGAACACCGTCATCGCCGTCATCGGGCTCGGTCACATGGGCGGCCCGATGGCCGCCAACCTCGCCGCGGCCGGCCACCGCGTCCTCGGCTTCGACCTGCTGCCCGCATCCCTCGCGGCCGCGGCGCAACACGGCGTCGAAGCGGCGCCGACCGCCGTCGAAGCGGCCGCGCAGGCCGACGTGGTGCTCACCATGCTGCCCACCGGACGGCACGTACTCGGCCTCTACCAGGACGGCGGACTGCTCGCCGCCGCCCGCCCCGGCACGCTGTTCCTCGACTGCTCCACCATCGACGTCGCCGACGCCCGCGCCGCTCATGAAGCGGCGGCCGATGCCGGCCACACGGCCCTGGACGCCCCGGTCTCGGGCGGCGTGGTCGGCGCAGAGGCCGGCACCCTCACCTTCATGGCAGGCGGCAGTGAGGAGGCGTTCGCACGGGCCGAACCGCTGCTGTCCGTCATGGGAAAGAAGGCCGTGCACTGCGGCGCCGCGGGCGCCGGGCAGGCCGCGAAGATCTGCAACAACATGATTCTCGGCATCTCGATGATCGCGGTCGGCGAGGCGTTCGTCCTGGGCGAGAGCCTCGGCCTGTCCCACCAGGCGCTCTTCGACGTGGCCTCCACCGCATCCGGCCAGTGCTGGGCGCTGAGCGTCAACTGCCCGGTGCCGGGCCCCGTCCCGGCCAGCCCCGCCAACCACGACTACCGGCCCGGATTCGCCGCCCCGCTGATGGCCAAGGACCTCGGACTCGCCGCCAACGCGGTCAGAGCGGGCGGCATCCAGGCCGAACTCGGACTGCGTGCCGCCCAGTTGTACGCGGAGTTCGCCGAAGGCCCCGGAGCGGCCGATGACTTCTCCGCCATCGTCCGGACGATCAGACAGCGCTCGTCGTCCGCACAGCCCGAAGAGAACGGACCCGGCGCATGACCGACACCGCCCCAGCCACGTACGAGACCCTCCGCGTCGAGCGCAGGGGCCGCACCGCGCTCCTCACCCTCGACCGGCCCCAGGCCCTCAACGCGCTCAACCTCCAGGTCATGCACGAGGTGGTCGAGGCGACGGAAGCACTCGACCGGGATCCGGACATCGGCTGCCTCGTCCTGACCGGCTCCCCCAAGGCGTTCGCCGCGGGCGCAGACATCAAGGAGATGCGCCCGCAGGGCTATATGGACATGTACCTCAGCGACTGGTTCACCGCCTGGGACCGGCTCGGCAGGCTCCGCACACCGACCGTCGCCGCGGTCTCCGGCTACGCGCTGGGCGGCGGCTGCGAGTTGGCGATGCTCTGCGACATCCTGCTCGCCGCCGACACCGCGGTCTTCGGCCAGCCCGAGATCAAGCTGGGGGTGATCCCCGGCATCGGCGGCTCCCAGCGGCTCACCCGCGCCGTCGGCAAGGCCAAGGCGATGGAACTGTGCCTGACCGGGCGGACGATGGACGCCGAAGAGGCGGAGCGGGCCGGTCTCGTCTCCCGGATCGTGCCCGCCGACGAATTGCTCGCCGAGGCGCTGGCCGTCGCAAAGACGGTGGCCGGCATGTCCGCACCGGTGGCGATGATGGCCAAGGAGGCCGTCGACCGGGCCTTCGAGACGACGCTGGCCGAAGGCGTCCGCTTCGAACGGCGGCTCTTCCACGCGGTGTTCGCGACGGCCGACCAGAAGGAGGGCATGGCGGCGTTCACGGAGAAGCGCCCGCCGGAGTTCACCCACCGATGAGCACCCGCCCGTCACCGCCCCGGGCCGACGCGTCACGCCGCCGGGCCCGGGGCCATCGGGACGCATTCACTCCGGTGGCCGTGCGGGGGAGGCGGCGCCGCGGCGTCCGGGGCACAGAAGGGACATGAGCGAAGACAGGCAGGACCACGACGGCCCGGACGCGCGGCACCGGCGCCCCGAAGGTGTCAGCGACGCCACCGTGCAGGCACTGGGGACACTGTCGGAGGCCCTGGAAACCGTGGAACGGGCACGGGGGCATCTCTACGAGTTCCACCAGTTGACCGGCGGCGCCGACCTCACGCTGGGCAGGAGCGTGCAGGAACTGCGTGCGGCGGGGCACCGGGAGCTGGCGGACCTGATCGAGCGGGAGATGGTGGGACGCAACGTCATGCCCGGCCGCTGGACGTTCCAGATCGTCGAGGAGTACAACGCCACCTACTACCGGCCCTTCACCGAGATCGAGCGCCGGGCGCGGCAGGAACTCGCCGACGGCCGGGAGCACCTCTACGAGGCCGAGATGAAGGAAAGCCGTCGCACACCGGGGCATCCCGACCACCGGGCCACGCCCTGAGCCGGCCCGCCATCGCGGAATCCTGGTTTCGGCGGGCCTTTGCCGGGCACCCGCAGCATCGATCGGCCGCGCAGCCGGAACATGCGGAGGACGCAGCCCGGCGCGGCCGGGAGGCGGGAAGGAGGTCCGCTCATGCTGACGGCAATCGCGGATGTGCTGCGGTCCATAGGTGGCGCCATTGCCACCGTCGTGACCTTGCCCTTCCGTGCGGTGGCCCGGCTCTTCGGCGGGGCGTCGGACACCGTGCACGGGCGGCACTGACCGGCCCGCCCGAAACGGCGGCCGGGCGACGCAAAGGGCCCGGCTCCCAGGAGCCGGGCCCTTCCCACGCGGCGCCGCACGAGGCGGCGGCGCGTCACTGCGCCGTGTCGTGCCCGAGGTCGATGTCGAACTCGGCCTGGCCTGCCTGGTCCACCCGCAGTGGCACCGCGACCGGCGGGTAGCCGCTGGCGATCACCGTGTACGCACCGCGGTCGAGGTCGGTGAAGATGTACTCGCCGTCACCGCCGGTGGTGGAGGTGCCCACCACATTGCCCGCCGGGTCGAGGAGCGTCACCCGCGCGTCGTTGACCGGGCCGCTGCGGGCCGTCCGTACGACGCCGCGGATCCGGGCACCCGGTGTCAGCCGGATCTCGTACCAGTTGCGGGTACCGGAAGCGGCCTCCACCTGGAGGGCGGCGGGGCGGTGGCTCTCGGCGCTGACCGCGAGCGTGTAGCTGCCCGGTGCCAGCTCGCCGAAGACGAATCCGCCGTCCTCGCCTGCCACTCCCGAGGCCACGACCTCGCCCCGCACATCGGTGGCGACGACCAGCGCACCGGGCACCGGGGTGTCGCCCTGCTCCGCGCGGACCTCGCCGGCCAGCCCGGCCGCCCCGCTGAGCGCCAGATCGAACCGCACCGGCTCGTCCGCCACCACAACGGTCACGGCCTGCGGCTGCCGGGAGCCCGCCGAGCCGATCAGCACGTACGTGCCGGGGCCCGCAGCGGGCAGCGCGTAGCCGCCGTCGGGCCCGGTCGATGCGCGCCCGAGCTGCCGGCCGCCGATGTCGATGAGGGTGACCACGGCCTGCGCCAAGGGGCTGCCGGTGCCGTCCTGCACCGTTCCCTGGATGAGCGGGCCGGTGGCGCCGGACGCGGGCGCCGCAGCGCTGGGCTCGGCGTCGACGAGGCCCGGAGGAACGGCAGCGGCGGCAGCCGGAGTTGCCTCCCCGGCGTCCTCGGCGTCGGCCTGGGCGCGCGCCTGGAGTCCGGAGATCTGCCGCAGCGGTACCTCCTTGATGAACAGCACCAGCAGGAAGGCCAGCGCGACGACGATCGCACCCATCAGGAAGACGGTGTGCATCGAGTCGGCGAAGCCCTGCTTGAACGGCTCGGCCAGCCGCGGGTCGAGGTGCTGGATGAACGACGAGTCGCTGAGCACTCCGGACGAGCTGCCGCCGCCGGTGTTCTTGAGCATGTCGAGGACCGGCTTGCTGGCGGGGTCGTGCAGCACGGCGGGGTCGTGCAGCGCGGCCTGGAAACGCTCCGTCTGCGCGGCCGACCTGAACGCCGAGGAGATCTTGTCGCCGACGGTGCTGAACAGCACCGACAGGAAGATCGCGGTACCGGCGGTGGCGCCCATCTGACGGAAGAACGTCGAGGAGGCGGTCGCCACACCCATGTCCCGCGGCGGCACCGCGTTCTGCACGGCGAGCACCAGCGTCTGCATGCAGCCGCCCAGGCCGAGGCCGAAGACGAGCATGTAGACCATCGTCTCCCAGAGCGGGGTGTCCCACTGGACCTGGAAGTGGAACAGCAGCATCGCGGCGACCATCAACGCGGTACCGATGATCGGGAAGATCTTGTACCGGCCGGTCTTGGAGGTGATCTGGCCGGAGGCGATCGAGGCGATCATCATGCCCGCCATCAACGGCAGCATTTCCAGGCCCGACTTGGTGGGACTGGCGCCCTTCACGATCTGGAGGTACTGCGGGATCATCAGCATCCCGCCGAACATGCCCATGCCGATCAGCACGGACAGCAGGCTGGTCATGCTGAACGTGCCGTTACGGAACAGCCGCATCGGGATCAGCGCGTCGTCGCCGATCCACCGTTCCACGAAGATCCAGGCGACGATGCCGACGGCCCCGACGACGTAACAGGTGACCGAAGCGGTCGACCCCCAGCCCCACTCCCGGCCCTGCTCGGCGACGAGCAGCAGCGGGACGACACCCACAGCGATGGTGAGCGCTCCCCACCAGTCGATGCGGTGGTCACGACGGGTGTGCGGAATGTTCAGGACCTTGGCGACGACGAACAGCGCGATGATGCCGATCGGCACGTTGACGAGGAAGACCCAGCGCCAGCCCGTGATGCCCAGCAGGTGGTCCTGCCCGGCCAGCGCCCCGCCGATCAGCGGTCCCGCGACGCTGGAGGTGGCGAAGGTGCCCAGCATGTAGCCCTGGTACCGCGCCCTCTCACGGGGCGGCACGATGTCACCGATGATCGCCAGGGCCAGCGACATCAGACCGCCGGCACCCAGGCCCTGCAGGGCGCGGAACGACGCCAGTTCGGTCATCGAGGTGGAGAAGGTGCACAGCACCGAACCCACGACGAAGATGCTGATCGCCGCCAGGTAGTACGGCTTGCGGCCGTGCAGGTCGGACAGCTTGCCGTAGAGCGGCGTGGCGATCGTCGAGGTGATCAGGTACGCCGTGGTGGCCCATGCCTGCTGGCTCAGGCCGTGCAGATCGTCGGCGATGGTCCTGATGGACGTGCTGACGATGGTCTGGTCGAGCGCGGCGAGAAACATCCCCAGCATCAGGCCGCTGAGGATGGTGAGGATCTGCCGGTGGCTGAGTGTCCCGGGCACGGGTATCGCCTTGGTCCCCGCCGTGTGCGGGGAGGTGGAGGTGCTCATGCGTGTATGTCTCCCTGCTTCACGGCGGCGCCCTGGTCTCCCCCGGGGGACAGCCGTGCGTGTTGGTGTTCCACCAGGTCGTCGTTGAGCCGGCTCATCAGCCGGATCAGATCGGCCCGGTCCTGCGCGGGCCAGCACTCCAGAAGTGCGGCCAGTTCGGCGTCCCGCTGACGCCGGTAGTGCTCGAACGCGGCGCGCCCGGCGTCGGTCGCGGTCAGCAGCGACCCGCGCCGGTCCTCCGGGTCCGGACGCCGGGCGACCAACTCCCGCTCGACCAGCGACCGCACCTGACGGCTGACGGTCGACAGGTCCAGGAACGCGTCGGCGGCCAGATCGGTGGCCCGGCGGTCACCGCCGACCACCAGCCGGGCCAGCAGCACCCGGTCCGCGGCGGTCGCGTCGTTCTTGGCGCGCTGTTTCCATGCGGCGATCAGCCGCGTGAAGCGCACGATTTCCGTTCCCAGCCCGGCGGCAGCCTCGTCCAGCCCCGATGAGGCGGTGATCTGCGCCCCTGTGCGACTGCCGGGACAGACGGTCCCGTTACCCATCGTGTTCCTTTGTGAAATTCCGTCGGCGAACCCCGCCGACCGCAAAAATATTGCTTGTATCCAGCAAGTCTAGTCACACCGCGAGGCCACGGATCACCTGAGCCCCCCCTCCGTCAGGTGTTCGACCCGGTGTCACCGAAGGGCTTCGTGCATCTCTGTGGCGGTACGTCCCGAGACCGTGCCCCGACGGCCGAACTCCCCCCGGGAGCAAGGCTCGTGGGCGGGCGTTGTCAGTGCCTGCCGGTACGGTCCGTGACATGACCGAACCCGCCTACGTGACCGCGACCCGGATCTCCTACGACACCGTGGCCGCCGACTACGCCACCCTGCTCGGCGACGCGTTGGCGGCCATGCCGTTCGACCGCGCGATGCTCGGCGCCTTCGCCGAGCAGGTACGGGCCGACGGCGGCGGCCCGGTGGCCGACATGGGCTGCGGCCCCGGCCGGCTGACGGGCCACCTGCGCGACCTCGGGCTCGACGTCTTCGGTATCGACCTGTCACCCGGCATGATCGACGTGGCCCGCCGCGCCCACCCCGGCCTGCGCTTCGACGTCGGATCCATCACCGGCCTCGACCTGGCCGACGGCACCCTCGGCGGCATCGTCGCCTGGTACTCCATCATCCACACCCCGCGGGAACTGCTGCCCGGGATCTTCGCCGAGTTCCACCGGGTGCTCGCCCCCGGCGGACACCTCGTCCTCGCCTTCAAAATCGGCGAGGAACGCGTCGAGTTGACACACGCGTACGGCCACGACCTCTCGCTGCACGTCTACCGGTGGACGCCCGGCCGGCTGGCGGAACTGCTGAGCCGGGCCGGGCTCACCGTCGGCGCCCGGCTGGTGCGCGAACCCGACGCGAGGGAGCGCACCCCGCAGGGCTACCTCCTGGCACGCAAGCCCGCAGCCGGCCGCGCACCCGAGGAGGGCGATCCGTCATGACCACGAGTGCTGCCCGGCCCGGCGAACAGCGCTCAGTACCGGGCGGCCACGCTCTCAAGCGCCGCGATGATCCGCGCGATGTCGCGCTCGCCGGTGCGCCAGTTGCTGAACGCAGCCCGGAGCGCCGGGACACCGGCGTAGAGCGTCGGCGTCACGAAGACCTCGTCGGCCAGGTCGGCGGCGAGCGCGCGCAGCCGCCCGGCGTCCGGCTCGCCGGACGTCGTGAAGCAGACGACGTTGAGCCGGACCGGCGCCAGCAGCCGCAGGCGGGACGACGATTCGACGGCCCGGCCCAGCGCGCGGGCACCCGCCACGCACCGCTCGACGATCTCGCGATGTCCGTCCCGCCCGTACGCCTGCAAGGTGAACCACGCCGCGAGCGCCCGCAGCCGGTGCGAGTTCTCCGGGGTCAGGTGGACCAGATCGGGGTCGCCGTCCGACGGGCCGAGGTAGGCAGCCGCGTTCCGGAAGACCCGGGCCTGGAGGTCCTGGCGCCGGGTGAACTGCACGGCGCTGTCATAGGGCACGTTCAGCCACTTGTGCAGATCGACGCAGACCGAGTCCGCCAGGTCCAGGCCCGCCACCAGATGCGCGTGCTCGGGGGAGAGGGCGGCGAAGGCACCGAAGGCCGCGTCCACGTGCAGCCAGAAGTCGTACCGTTCGCGCAGCGCGGCGATGGCCCGCAGATCATCGAAGTCGACGGTGTTGACCGTACCGGCGTTGGCCACGACGACACAGGGCCCCTCGCTCTCCCGCAGAGCACGCTCAAGCGCCGCCGGGTCGACCGCCTCCCGCCCCGGCAGCACCGGCACCTGCACCAGCGCCGCCCGGCCGAGACCGAGCACCGAAAGCCCCTTGGCGACGCTCGAATGCGGGCTGCCGGACAGGACCCGTACCGCTCCGAGCGCGGCCGCGCCGTCCTCGGCCGGCGAGACGCCGAGCCGCTCCCCGAGCCACTCGCGGGCGATGGCCAGGCCCACCGTGTTGGACATCGTCGCGCCGCTGACGAACGTCCCCCGGTGCGCGTCGGACAGCCCGAACAGCTCGCGCAGCCAGCCGACCGTCTGGCGTTCCAGCCGCTGGCCGGTGCCGTCCAGCGAGGTGTTGGAGTTCTGGTCCGCGGCCGCGGTCAGCCAGTCCCCGGCCAGCGCCGCTGGTGTGGCGCCGCCCGTGACGAACCCGAGGTAGCGCGGGCCCGCGCCCCCGGAAAGCCCCGGCTCCCACCGTTCGGCGAACTCCGCCAGGGCGGCCCGCAGACCGCCCCCGTGCTCCGGCAGCGGCACGGCCCGCGGGATCGAAGGTGCCGGCACGACCGGCCGGTCCTCCAGGCCGTCGATGAACGCGGTGGCGTGCCGTCGGGTGACTTCCAGGAGGCCGGGGAGCTGGGAGAGGTCTGCGGCGAGGCGAGGGTGCATGGTGGTGCGGCTCCGTTCGTCGGTATGCGCTCCACGCTAGGAGCCGGACGGCCGGGTGGCCTGGTCCAATCATGGGAAACTGGACCAGTGCGAGTGAGCGAGGAACAACTGGTCAGGGTCCTCGGCGCGTGGCGCAGGCCCGGCACCCCGTTGATCACGGCGCTGGGCGAGGCGATCCGCGAGGCGGTCATCGACGGTCGGCTGCGGACCGGCAGCGAGCTGCCCGCGGAACGCCGCTGCGCCGCGGCCCTCGGCGTCAGCCGCGGCACGGTGACCGCCGCGCTGGCCGGCCTGCGCGACGGCGGCTGGGTCCGCACCCGGCACGGTAGTGCGAGCACCCTGCGGCTGCCGGACGCGGCGGCCGAACCGCTCGCCCCGCTCACCGCCACCGGGCACACCGGCCTCATCGACCTGCGCCGCGCCGTGCCCGCCGCACCCCGCGCCGCCTACCGGGAAGCCAGCCTGCGGGCCGTCGAACGCGCCGGACACCTGTTGACCGAGGACGGCGAACCAGGTCCCGGCCTGCCCGAACTCCGCGCCCTGCTGGCCGAACGGCACACCGCCCAGGGCCTGGCCACCCGCCCGGAACAGATCCTGGTCACCTCCGGGACGCGCGCCGCGTTCGCACTGCTCTGCGCCCACCTCCGCCCGCGCGCCGCAGCCGTCGAAGTCCCCACCTACTTCGACGCGTTGGACGTCCTGCGCGCGCAGGGAGCCCGGCTGACCGGCTGCCGGGTGACCACCGCCGGCTGGGATCCCGACCAGCTCGACGCGGCGTTCGCGGCGGCACAGGGCGGCCTGGCCTACCTCGTGCCCGACTTCCAGAACCCGACCGGCGCCCTGATGGCAGGCCGCACCCGCAGGGCCGTCGCCGAGCTGGCGGCCCGGCACCGGGTCACCGTCGTGGTGGACGAGACCATGCGGGAGCTGGACCTGCGCGACGCGCCCCGCCCGGCGCCCCGCATCCGGCACTCGGTGCTGATCGGCTCGGCCGCCAAGGGCCTCTGGGGCGGCCTGCGTGTCGGCTGGATACGCGGCCCCGCGTCCCTGATCACCGCCCTGGCCCGGCACCCCCTGAGCGCGCCGTTCTCGGCCGCGCCCGTGCAGCAGCTGATCGCCGTCGAACTGC
This sequence comes from Streptomyces pinistramenti, assembly GCF_020564935.1. Taxonomy (GTDB): domain Bacteria; phylum Actinomycetota; class Actinomycetes; order Streptomycetales; family Streptomycetaceae; genus Streptomyces; species Streptomyces pinistramenti. The sequence continues at coordinate 75,307 of NZ_JAJCXB010000008.1, read as the reverse complement.
TGGGCTCCACCGAGCCGTTGCTCCGCAGCCGCCGGGCGGAGCTGCGGACGCGGCGCGACCACCTGAGCGCCCTGCTGGCGGACGATGCGCGCTGGAGCTTCACGGTCCCGCCCGGCGGACTCGCCCTGTGGCTGGAACTGAACGGCATCCGTGCCGCCACCGTGATCGAACGGGCCCGCCACCACGGCCTCGCCCTCGCCCCGGGTCCGTCCTTCGCCGCCGACGCGGCCCTCGTCCGTCATCTGCGTGTGCCCTACACCCCGCCGCCGCCCGTGCTCGACCGGGTGGCCGCCGTCCTGGACGAGGTCTGCCGAGGGGCCGCCCCGCCGCGCGGAAACCCCCGTGCGCCGAGCCCGCCGTTTTCCGCAGGCAACGCCTCCCGACCTGCCTAACGTAGGGCCATGACCGACTCCGATGACGTCCGCCGCCTTGCCCTCTCCCTGCCGGAAACGGTGGAGAAGGTGGCCTGGGGCATGCCCACCTTCCGGGTCGCGGGGAAGATGTTCGTCACCGTCCCCGACGACGAGACCTCGTTCGCCGTGCGCTGCCCGGTCCTGGAACGGCAGGAGCTGATCGCGGCCGAGCCGGAGAAGTTCTGGGTACCGCCGCACGAGGCCGCCTCCTCCTGGGTGCGGGTACGCCTCGCCGCCCTGGAGGACCTGGACGAACTCCGCGACATCCTCGTCGACTCCTGGCGCCAGGCGGCCCCACCACGGCTGGCGGACACTGTTCCCGGCGCTGGCTGACGGCCCGAGGCGCCGGCAACTCAGGGCACAGCAGCGGGCGGTGGCACCGCAGCGGATCCGGCAGCGCCCCCGCCCGCACCCAGCGATCGTTTCCGGCCACGCATGGAATTCGCAAATATGTGCTGGACCAGGGAACGGCAGGACGGCACCCTGAGCGGGTGCCCGACAATCGATCTTCCTCCCCGCCGCCCTGGTACACCCACCCCGCCGCCCGCACCTGGCGCTGCGCCCCCGCGCCCGCCGAGGTGCAGACCTTCCACCCGCAACTGCCCGGCTATGCCACCACCCCACTCGTCGAAATCCCCGCCCTCGCAAGGGAATTGGGTGTCGGCCGGCTCTTCGTCAAGGACGAGTCGTCCCGTCTGGGACTGCCCGCGTTCAAGGCGCTGGGCGCCTCATGGGCGATCCACCGCGTCCTCGCCGAACGGGTCGCCGCCCACGGTGCGCACGCCCCGCTCACCCTGGTGACGGCCACCGACGGCAACCACGGCCGCGCCGTCGCCCGGATGGCCCGGAGCCTGGGCAGCCTCACCACTCACGTCTTCGTGCCGCAGGGCGTCCATCCGGCCGCCGTGGCCGCCATCACCGCCGAAGGGGCGCAGGTCACCGAGGTCGAGGGAAGCTACGACGACGCGGTACGCAGGGCGTCCGACGCGGCCCGTGCGCCGGACGCGGTGCTCGTCCAGGACTCCTCCTGGCCCGGCTACGCACGGATTCCCGGCTGGATCGTCGAGGGCTACGCCACCCTGTTCGCCGAGATCGACACCCAACTGACCGACGCGGGAGCACATCAGGGCCCCGGCCTCGTCGCCGTACCGGTCGGCGTCGGGTCGCTGGCCCAGGCGTGCGTCACCCACTACCGCAGCCGGCCGGGCGGCCCGCCTCCCGCGCTGCTGGCGGTGGAACCCGACGCCGCCGCCTGCGCCCTGGAGAGCCTCGTCCGGGGAGAGCCGACCCCTGTGGAGACCGGCACGACGACCATGGCGGGACTCAACTGCGGCACCCTCTCCCACCTCGCCTGGCCGTACCTGCGCGACGGCCTGGACGCCGCCGTCGCCGTCACCGATGCCGACAGCGCCGATGCCGCCCGCGATCTGGCCGCCCATGGCGTCTCCAGCGGACCCTGCGGCGCCGCGTCGCTGGCCGGCACCCGGGCCGCCCTGACCGGCCCCGGCGCCACCGAACGCCGCACCGCACTCGGCATCGGCCCCGCTGCCACCGTCGTCCTGCTCAGCACCGAAGGCACCGCCGCCAACCCGCACCTCACAGCTCCCCCCATGTCAACGGCCTGACGGAGCCGCCACGTTCACCGCGCGGCCTCCTCAGACACGTGCGGAGAACGGGCACGCCCAGTCGGCCGGCTTGGGGCGGCCCGAGTAGCGCCGGGCCTCGGAGAACTGCTCGTACTCCAGGAGGTTGGGGTTGATGTCGCCCTGCAGCTCGATGTCCTGCTTGCGTATCTTCTCCTGCAGCCGCTCCCACAGCCCGGCGGCCTTGATCCGGTCGAACTGGGCGTGGGAATTGAACGCGAGCATCGGGAAGGGCGGGCGGCGGCCGATGCGGCGGTGCGTCTCGTGCAGACCGATCACGAAGAACGGATGCCCGGCGACGCTGTACGCGAACGCCCCCGACGACGGATCGGCGTCGTATCCGTCGGCCCAGGCATGCGTACGGCTGTCGTGATCGTGCAGGGCCTGCAACTGCTGCCACAGCAGCCGCTCGAATTCGATCTCCGTCACCTCAAGAGGCCCAGAGAAGGTCGCCACGAAGCTGGTGAAGGGCTTGGCGCTCCAGTCCACCGACGCCACATAAGCCTGTAGATCAGCCGCCATCTGCCGGGCCGCCTCGCCATCCCCGAACCACGTGTAATGGCGATGGATGATGCCGCCCTGCCGCCAGGCCGAACGCCCGGCAAGGCAGGGAAAGGAGTCGCCGAGCAGGAACTGCTCGACTACTTCAGTGGCGTCGGTGGTCTCAACCGGCATGTTCGCGACCTTCGGTGAAGAGGGCACCCGTCGTAGGGAGGACCCTGGCAGTGAAGATCGGCCATGGCCAGTTCGTCAAGACGAGATCCTGTGCTCGCCGACGGCGCTCTCACCTGCGGAGTCGCCGGGGGCGGGGGCGGCGGGCTGCCCGGCCCACAGCCCCGCGCCGCCCTCGTCGCCCCCACGGCACTCGCCCCCGCCCCCGCCTGGGATGATCGGCGGTATGGCTGAACGTGTGAGCGCCGCGTGTGACGGGGCGTCGAAGGGAAATCCTGGGCCGGCGGGCTGGGGCTGGGTAGTCGCTGATGAAGAGGGGAATCCCGGTCGCTGGGAGGCCGGGCCGCTGGGGACGGCGACGAACAACGTCGCGGAACTCACTGCTCTGGAGCAGTTGTTGACAGCGGTCGACCCGGGTGTGCCGATGGAGATCCGGATGGACTCGCAGTACGCGATGAAGGCGGTCACGACCTGGCTGCCCGGCTGGAAGCGCAAGGGCTGGAAGACGGCCGCGGGCAAGCCGGTCGCCAACCAGGAACTGGTCGTCCGTATCGACGCGCTGCTCGCGGGCCGCTCCGTCGAGTTCCGGTACGTGCCGGCGCACCAGGTGGACGGGGACCGGCTCAACGATTTCGCCGACCGCGCGGCGAGCCAGGCCGCGATCACCCAGGAGGCCGCCGGTAGCGCGCTGGGCTCGGCGCAGCCGCCGGCCGCGCCGGACGCCGTGCGGTCCGGCGGCGGCCGGCGCGGCGCCCAGGGCTCGGCGGCGAAGGAGTCGTCGGCGCCCCGGAAGCGCAGCGCCGGGGGCCCGGCGCGGACGCTGAAGGCCAAGTTCCCCGGGCGCTGCCGCTGCGGGCGCGCGTACGTGGCGGGCGAGTCCATCGCCAAGAACCCGGACGGCTGGGGCCATCCGGAATGCCGCACGGGGAGTGGCGGCGAGGCGTAGCGGGACGCGGGTCCGTCCGGAAGGCGTGCTTCCGGCAGTACGGGCAGCCATCGCAGCGCCGTCGCACGGGCCCGGAAAATGGTGCGCGTGGCCGGGGTCCGTCGCAGTACGGTCTGGCGATGGGCAATGAGGACGGCTACTTCGGAGAGTCTGTTGCGGCGGCGTACGACGAGTCGTCGGGGGAGAGGTTCGATCCTGCTGTCGTCGAGGAGACGGCCGGGGTCCTGGCGGGGCTTGCGGCGGGTGGCCGGGCCCTGGAACTGGGCATCGGGACGGGGCGCATCGCGCTGCCACTGGCCCGCCGCGGCGTCCCGGTCCACGGCATCGATCTGTCACGGGCCATGGTCGCCCGGCTGCGCGCCAAGCCGGGCGGCGACGCGATCGGCGTGACCACCGGCGACTTCGCGACGACGCGGGTGGACGGGACGTTCTCCGTCGCGTATCTGGTCTTCAACACGATCATGAATCTGACGACGCAGGCGGCGCAGGTGGCCTGCTTCCGCAATGCCGCCGCGCACCTGGAACCGGGCGGCTGCTTCGTCATCGAGGTGGTGGTGCCCGATCTGCGGCGGCTTCCGCCGGGGCAGGACGCCGTGCCGTTCCATGTCGGCCCGACGCGCTGGGCGTTCGACACCTACGACGTGGCCACCCAGGCGACGAGTTCGCATTACCTCGACATCGTCGACGGGCGTGCCGAGTACCGTGCCATCCCCTTCCGGTACGTATGGCCGGCGGAGCTCGACCTGATGGCCCAGCTGGCCGGACTGCGGTTGCGCGAGCGGTGGGAGGGGTGGTCGGGGGAGCCGTTCACGAGCGAGAGCCGGCAGCACGTATCGGTCTGGGAGAAGCCCGGCGGCTGAGCCGGTGCCGGGGCGCGTCCGGCGGGCGTATGCGCGTCACTCCTGCCGCCGTTCCGGGGGCGGCTGGGTGCCGGAACCGGCCGGGTCCGGGCGGGACTTGCGGAAGAGGGCCGTCCACAGGAAGGGCTCGCCGAAGAGCGGGGAGTCGTCCGGCTCGTCGTGCATGCGGCGCAGCTCGATCTCCGTCAGATCGGCGAAGATCGCGCGCAACGCCTCCGGGGTGTAGGCGAGCCCGCCGTGGAGCCGGCGTTCGCGGTAGCAGTCCGCGTCGGGGAGTTCGCAGCCCATTGCTCCGGCCGCGAAGCAGGTGAGGGCGAGATGGCCGCCGGGGGCGAGGACGCGGTCGAGCAGGGCGAGGTAGCTGATGCGGCGATGCGGCGGCAGGTGGTGGAAGCAGCCGGAATCGTGGATGACGTCGTACGGGCCGCTCAGCTCGGTGGTGGTGAGGGTGAAGGCGTCGCCGCAGTGGAACCGGATGCCGGTCCGGGCTTCGCGGGCCCGCTCCTCGGCCCAGGCGATGGCGGCCGGTGAGAGGTCGACCGCGTCCACGTCGAAGCCCAGGGAGGCGAGGTGGAGGCTGTTGCGGCCGGGGCCGCAGCCGAGATCCAGGGCGCGGCCCGGTGCGATCAGGCCCCGGTCGAGATAGGAGACCAGGTTTTCGTCCGGTTTCGCGACGAAGAACGGCACGGGCTTGGCACGGTCGCCGTAGAAGCCGTCCCACCAGGTGGCCGCGCCTGCCGTCCAGCGGTCGGCCTCCGGCGCGAACAGGCCGTCCAGGAGCCGCAGTACGTCGTCGACGGTGCGGATGTTCCGGTCCATCGGACCCCCTTTCACGTAGCGGGGACGGTAGGCCCTGGACGTGCGAAAGCCCAGACCGGGCTGTGTGGGGGAAGGGCGTGGGAGGGGGGTGGCAGGGGCTGGGGGAGTGGGAGCGGGAACCGGTCGCCGGGCGTGCGGCAACGGGCGGGGAAGCGTGCCCCGAAGGGCCGTACGGTGGTATTTCGCGGGGCGCCGGCGAGGGTTTTCTGTTCAGACGCGGCGGCTCTGGCCGCCACGGCCTCCGGTGGAGCTGCGGGGCCGAAGGCCGTGGCGCTGAGCCGGGGAACCGGAGGAGGCGTCGGTGTCATCGGGGGCCGGTGTTCAGCGGCTCGTGCCCGCCGGGGCCTTTCCGCAGAACTCCGCCTCGATGACGTTGACGTAGACCGAGGAGTCCGTCAGCCAGTCGCCGTTGATGTTGAAGGTCAGCTGGTGCTCGCCGTCGGCGGTGCCGACCACGCCGGAGAGCGAGCCGTTGGTCCTTCCGGTCTTGCCCACCACCTTCACGCCGCAGGTCAGGGTGGCGAATTCGACGCCGAGCCCGAAGCCTGTGAGGTTGTCCGCCGGTACCTCTTCGAGCATGTCCTTCATCCGCGCCGGAGGCAGCAACTCCCCGCGTATCAGGGCGCGTTCGAAGCGGTTGAGGTCGCCGGTCGTGGAGATCAGCTCGCCCGATGCGCCCAGCCAGGACATGTTCTGCTCGGTTGCGTCGTGGATCGGGGCGTCGGGGTTCTCGTCGTGGAGCCGTGAGTAGGCGACGGGGTGCGGCGACGGCAGCTGCGCCGCGGTGCCGGGAAATGACGTGCCGTGCAGCTTCAGCGGCTTGATGATGCGCCGGGTCGCCTCGTACGCGTAGGAATGTCCGGTCGCCTTCTCGATGATCATCCCGGCGAGTACGTAATTGGTGTTCGAGTACCACGGCTTCTTTTCGGCACGGGGCTTCGGCGTATGCCGCATCGCGACCGCCACGAGCTGCTCGGGCGTGTACGTGTCGTAGCGGTGCCGGGGGAAGTTCTTGCCGGAGGCGTTGGCCTTGAACTCTTCGTCATCGGTGTGGCTGTACAGGCCACTGGTGTGGTTGAGCAGTTCCCGCAGGGTGATGGTGCGGCCGTCGTTCTTGTTGCCCCGCACCAGGCCGGGCAGCCACTTCTCGACGGTGTCGTCCAGGCTCAGCCGGCTCTCGTCCGCCAGCTGAAGGATGACGGTCGCGACGAACATCTTGGTGATGCTGCCCGCCCGGAAATGCTCCGCCGCCGAACGCTTCCGACCGGTCGCGGTGTCCGCGACACCTGCCGATCCGTTCCAGGTGCCGGCACGGTCGCGGACCTCGGCCTCGATGCCGGGCAGCCCGCCCGCCTTCACCGCCTTCTCCAGCGCGGCCTGCGTGGCGTCGTGCGAGCGGGCCGGCGCGGCGGCCGCGGCCGGGTCCAGGGGGTGGCCCCCGGGGGCTGCGCCCATCGCGTGGGCGGGGGCGAGGGACATGGCCCCTACCGAGGCGGTCACCGCAAGAGCGAGTAACGCCTTGTGTGTCGTCCGATGTCTCATCCGTCGAACCTCCGGTCACTCATGGGGCCGGTTGCGCCCCTGTGGGGGGAGTGACGCGGTGCTGGGCCCCGGAGTTGAGCGAAGGACCGGGCCAATCGGTCCGACGGGCTGCGCTGCCCCGTGACCGGTGGGCAGGTACGCGCGGCGTCCGGTCACGGGGCAGGGCCGCCTCACGGCGCGGAGCGCGCCCGCTCCGTCTGCGGCTGCGTATCGTCCGCGCCGGGGGCGTTCCGCTTGCGCGCCCGCAGGTGCGGCAGCGCCTCGTTCGTCACGCCGGACCAGACCTCGTGCCGACCCAGCCGCTCGGGATGCCGGCGGGCGTCCCGGACACCCCAGGCGTACAGCGCCAGACAGACCACGGCGGCCCCGCACCCGAGCACGGCAACGGCCAGCAGTCCGGCGAGGCCCCGGGACATGGGGTTGCCGGTGCGGGCGGCGACCGCGGCCAGGAACAGGGCGGTGACGCCCAGGGGAGCGGCCAGGACGGCCGCCCGCAGGGCCAGGGAACCGAGGCCGGGCCGGGCTCCGTCGGGGCCGGTGAGGCGGAGCAGCAGCGCGTGTTTGCCCGGCGTCGCGCCGGTCAGCCACGGCAGCAGCACGAACCAGAGTGCCAGGACGAAGACCGGTGTCAGCAGAGCCTGGCGGGCATCGGAGACGACGTGGACGGCGAAGGTGGCGGGCACGGCCAGTACCACCAGGCCCGTCATGTCCACCACCAGCGCCACCAGCCGACGCCCGAACGGGACCATGTCGTAGGCGGCCATGGCCCGGTCGTCCAGCGAGTCAAGATCCGGCAGGAGACGTGCCAGGGGCCCGGCGAGCGCCCAGCCGATCGACGCACCCGCCGCGTTGGCCAGCAGGTCGTCCACCGCGAAGAGCCGGTACGGGCACGGGTAGATCCCCCACAGCCCGGTGAACTGGGTCAGTTCGAAGAACAGCGAGACGAGCAGGCCCGCGGCCGTGGCGGCAAGGAGGCCGCGGCGGACGTGCAGCCGGATGAAGACTCCGAGGGGCAGCAGCAGGAGCAGGTTGAAGACCGTCTGCCAGAAGGCGGGGTTGTGCAGGATGAGCGCGCCGAAGGAGACGTGGTGGTGCGCCTCCTTCCACATGTCCTCGATGAAACTCCCCGGCATGAACTGCGGCTTGCCGAAGGACGGGAACGCCTTGCAGACGTCCACCGTCGGCCCCGGAAGCGGCACCACGACCAGGCAGAGGGCCGAAATGCCGTAATAGACACAGCCGTAGAGGGACAGAGTCCGCCAGCGGGTCATGATGCCGTGCCGCCGGTAGAGCACGATCGCCATGGGCACCGACATCAGCACCGCGAGGACGGGGAAGAGCAGTGCCGCCGTGCTGAGCGGCAGGATGTATGCGCCGGTCATCGCGCGCCCTCCCGCAGCGCCGCTCGTGCCCCTCTTGTCTCCCACGGGAGTGATGTCGCCCGGCGGCCTGTCGCTGATATCCGTCCCCCGGCGTTCCGGCTCTCCGGTGTGCGGTGCCCCATCGGCCGGGCGCCCCTTGTCGAAGGGAGTGTCCCGAAGTGCATCTGTGTCCTGTCGTCTTGCTCGGCAAGGATGGTTGAGTGCCTGCCCCGGGCCGACGCGCAGGACGGCCCTGCCCCAGGGCAGTGGTCCGTCCGCCTCGTGCCGGCCGCCGCCGGGCCGCGTGTCACGGGCCCGGCGCGCCACTGTGCGGCCCGTGATCGCTGCGGGCCGGGCGGGGACAGGGCCTCGGTGCCGATCTTGTCAGATGAACGCGGCGGCGGGTATCTCGCGTCGGTCCGCAAGAGCCGAGGTCAGGGGCGTCGCGACGGCAGGGGACGGGTGCAGCAGCGGCTCCCCGGTGGCCCACCGGCGTACCTGCTCCACGATCCGCCGTCCGGCGCGCGGGCGGAACGCGGCCGAGCCGCCTGCGACATGGGGCGTGATGAGGACGCCGGGCGCGTGCCGCAAGGGGTGGTCGCCGGGAAGCGGCTCGGGGTCGGTGACGTCGAGGGCGGCGCGGAGGCGGCCCGTGGCGGTCTCGGCGAGCAGGGCCTCGGTGCGGAGGGTGCAGCGGACGCTGCCGGATCGCCGTCCGGCCGTGGCTGGCCGCGGGCGGACTGGCCCTGTTCGGCTCCTACGCCGCCGGACCGCACTTCCCCGCGGCACTCGCCCTGCTCGTCGTGGCCGGACTGTGCCTCTACGCGCCCTACGGCCCCTGCTTCGCCCTGGTCACCGCGCTCGCCCCGGCCGGAGTCTCCGGCGCGGCCGTCGCACTGGTCAACTCCCTCGGTGCACTCGGCTCCTTCGCCGGCACCTACCTGGTGGGCTGGATACGCGGCACGTCCCTGGGGGACGGCGGCGCCTTCGCCCTCATGGCGGCCGGTACCCTGCTCTCCGCCGCCCTCGTGCTCGCCGTCCGCGAACCCCGCACCCCGCCCGCCCGGGTGCCGCGACCGGGCAGCCGGCCACCTCGCGAGCCGCACACCGGCCTGCCCGCCATCGCCGGCATCCTCTCCGACCGTGACGTCCTGCTCGTCCTGACCGCACAGGGCACCCAGCACCTCCAGCTCCACAGCGCCGAGGGCACCCGCAACGCCTGGCACGCCACCTCGCTCGGCAAGGCGCTGGTCGCCGCGCTGCCGCCGAACGAGCGCGAGGAACTCCTCACCGCCGGGCTGCGGCAGGCCACCGACCGCACCCCGACCGACCCGGACGCGCTGCGCGCAGAACTCGACCGGGTACGGGCCCAGGGCTGGGCCGAAGCCGACGAGGAGAGCGAGGTCGGCGTCCGCTCCATCGCCGTACCCGTGCCCGCCCCCACCGGCGACGCACCGCGCCTGGCCGTCTCCCTGAGCGCCGCCGTCGCCCTCACCGAACCCGACGCACTGCGCTCGCACGTACCGGCCCTGCACGCCTGCGCGGAGGAGATCGCCGCCCACATGGACCACTGAACATCCCTGAGCACCCCCGGACGTCCCGCCTTCCAACGGGCCCGCGGATTCCGTAGATTCACCCTCGGGATCACCACCGGCACAGGGGGAGAAGAAGCGTGGACTGGGGGACACTCGTCGCGACGGTCAGCGGCGGCTCCATAGCCATCACCGGCACCGTTCTGGCCGACTACCTGCGCCACCGGCGCGAGGACGACCAGGGCGCGGAGGCCCGGCGGCGTGCCGTCTACACCGAGTTCATCTCGGCCGCCGGGGCCTGCCACGCGCGCCTGCGCCAGATCGCCCAGGCCCCCGGCGCCGAGGCCGACCTGGAGGCCGCCACCCGCGCCGCGCTGACCGACGCCGCGCTCTACGACGTGCGCGAGCGGCTGTTCATCGACGCCTCCACGGCAGTCGCCGGCGCCGGGCAGGCCATGTTCGAGCGGCTCCGTGCCCTCCAACGCACCGTCGCCACCGGCGCCGCACCCTCCTCACCCGCGTTCCACGACGTCTACCACCACTACATCGGCGCCGTCTGGCACTACCGCGTTGCGGTCCGCAACGAACTGGAGAACCGGCCCCTGTCACCCGCGGTGTTCGGCTGGGAAGGCTGGGACGGCACGGACCGCTGCCCGATGTGCCGGACCGCACCCACCGCCGGAACCCGACCCACCGGAACGGACTGACCGGTGCCGGCCCGGACGGGCACGACGCATCCCGGCGTCGGATCACGGGCTCGGGACGGCCCTGCCCGGCCCCATCTACCCTCTACGGATGGACAGTTCAACCGCGCGCCGGGAGCGCGCCCGGCACCGCCGCACGGATGCCCTCGGCATCCTCACAACGCTGGGACTGACCGAACGGTGGCGCCCACTCGGTACCCCCGTACTCGTCGGATCCGTGGCGCTCGACCTGGTCGTCGAGCCGGACATCGACCTGGAGATCTCCTCCGAAACCCCCTCCGCGGCCCAGGGATTCGCGGCGCTCACCCCGTGCGCCGGGCTTCCCGGCGTGCGAAGACTCCGGTTCACCAACGCCCTTGACCTGGACGACAAGGGGCTCTACTGGCGCCTCGATTACGAGGACCACACCGACCGGACCTGGCAGATCGACATGTGGTGGCTCCCCCACGACCACCCCGGACCCCGCGCCGCCGACCTCGTCGGACCGCTGCGGGACGCCCTGACCGACGAGACCCGCGACGCGATCCTCGCCGTCAAGGAGGGCGCCGCCGAGCAGGGCGATCCGCTGCCGGGAGTGTGGGTCTACCAAGCCGTCCTGGAGCACGCGGTACGCAGCTACCCCGAGTACCTCGCCTGGCGTGCCCGCACCCCCACGGGCGGACTGACCTCCTGGCGCCCCGCTGCGAGCCGGAGACAGTGACGCCGCCCTTGCGGCCTTCGGGGGAATCCCACGTGCACCGTCGACGGCAGGCCGGGCGGCGCGGTCACGCGGTGGGCGGGCGGTGCAGGGTGAGGAGGGCCTGGTCGTCCTGGGCGCGGCCACCGCTGTGCCGGCTGACGTCGTGGATCAGCAGATCGAGGACGGTCCCGGGATCGACGGGCTGCGCACCGCGCGCGGACTTCAGCCGCCGTTCCAGCAGGTAGGGAATGCGCGACTCGGGCCGGTAGAAGACTCCGGCCGGATTGCGGGCCTCGGTGATGCCGTCGGTGTGGCACAGCAGCGTCGCACCAGGAGGGAAGACGAAGGTGTCCACCGTCGTGGCCCATGCGCCCAGCGAGGTGATGCCCAGAGGGGGCGCCTCGTCCGACGGCTCCAGGACGGTCACGTCGCCGCAGGAGGTGAGGAGCAGCGGAGGCGGGTGGCCCCGGTTGACCAGGTGGACGCGGCTGAGATCGGCCGCGAATTCCGCGAGGAGTGCGGTCGTGAACCCCTCGGACTGCTCCAGCCCCTCCCGACGCTGCCCCTCACGCAGCAGGGCCTCCTCCAGCATGTCGACCAGCCGGACCAGATCGGGCGCCTGATCTGCGGCGAAGCGGAACGCGCCCACGTCGACGCTGACCGCGCCGATGGCGCTGAGCCCCTTGCCCCGCACGTCGCCGACCATGGCCCGCACCCCGTACGGCGTGTCCTGCACCGCATACAGGTCGCCGCCGATCAGGGCCCCGCTCTCGGCAGGCACATAACGGGCGGCGATGTGCAGCGCGCCGAGCCGGCTCGGGGGAGTCGGCAGCACGGCCTGCACGGCGGTCGCGGCGGCGCGCCTGGCGTGCTGGGCGGTGGTGTGCTCGTAGCGGAGCGAGCGGTTGAGCGCGATTGCCAGCAGTGTCACCGCCACGAGGGTGAGCTGGTTGGAGATGCCGCGCTGCCAGCCGAACGTGCCGTCGAGGTAGGCGAGGAGCGCATGCACCCCCATGGCGACCAGGCCGACGACGACGATCATGGTTCGGCGCAGCACCGGGGCCGCCAGCACCGGTGCGACGGACAGCAGCGGCGCGGTCGTCACCTGCGTGGGCGTCACGAGGTCCACCAGCACCGCCAGCAGGATCACAGTTGCCGGCGCCCAGACCGCCCACCGCCTGACCGTTTCCCCAATCACCCTTCTCACCCTGCCGGTGCCGCACATACGCCGCACGCCGACCGTGTGGTCCGATGCGCGATCCTCCGTGGCACCGGAGTCCCGCGGTACCGGAGCGAGGCCGCGGAGCCGGTCCGGGAGCCCGCCCCGGCGCATGGCCGATGCCCGAAGCCGGGCACCGGCCGTCGCGGATGGACGGGGCCGGATTGTCAGACCCCTCCGATACGTTGCCGGCATGACGAATTTCGTGCTGGTTGCAGGGGCGTGGCTCGGCTCGTGGGCATGGGACGAGGTGGTGCCCGAGCTGCGTGCGGCCGGCCATGACGCCTACCCCCTGACGCTGTCCGGCCTTGCCGACAAGCGGGGCGTACCGGCCGGGCAGCAGACCCACGTCCAGGACATCGTCGACGAGATCGAACGCCGCGATCTGCGCGACGTCGTCCTCGCCGGGCACAGCTACGCGGGCATACCGGCAGGTCAGGCCGCCGAGCGCATCGGCGACCGGCTGACCCGCCTGGTCTTCGTCGACTCCAACGTTCCGGCCGATGGCGAGTCCTTCGTGTCCGCCTGGCCGGAAGGCCGGGCGAGAGTGGAGGCGTCGCTCGCCGCGCACGCGGGATTCTGGCCACCGTTGCCCGCGGCCGACTACACAGGCCACAACCTCGGCGACGCACAGATCGCACGGATCGCGGCGGCCTCCACGCCCCATCCGGGAGCGACCCTGACCGAACCGGCCGTGCTGTCCGGCGCGCTCGACGGCCTCCCGGTGACCTACCTCGCCTGCCTGCCCGACAGTGCCGGACCGAGCGACGAGGTGACTGCGATGCTGACCGGCGAGCACTGGCGGCTGACCACGCTGGCAACCGGCCACTGGCCCATGTTTTCCCGCCCCCGCGAGCTGGCACAGGTTCTCATCGATGCGGCAGGAAAGGGCAGTTGATGCTGTTCACCGGGAACAGGGGGCGAGGGCCGAAGCGGGCGGCCCCTCGCGCGGCCGCCCGCCGTGGCTCACGGCTTCATGGGGGCGATGCCGGGGCGATCGTGGCCGCCGGGGCGCGGCTGCTTCATCGGGGCGTGCTCCGCCTCGAAGGTCTTCATCACCTTGTTCCGCTGCTGCACGGCCGACTGCGCCGACGCGAGGTGCCGGTTCACCTCCAGGAGGCCGCCTCCGGCACCGTTCGTGGCAGGGGCAAGGCAGACCGCACTGCCCCGCCGTGTCCCGTCGAGCACCAGCGACCACCACCGCCGCCCGTCGGCGAACGGGTAGGGACGGGCTCCGGCGCCCGCCTCGGCGTCCTTGGCCAGGTCGTGGCAGGCGGCTTCGACCGCCCTGTCCCGCCGGAGGTCCATGCCGCCCGCCGCCGGCCCGCGGCTGCCACGCCGCGCGACCGCCCTGCTCGAAGCGTTCCGGTACGCCGCCGTGTGCCCGGCGGTCCGGGAAAGGACCGGCCGCCCGTCCCAGAGCCTGAACACCATCACCGGGATGCTCTGCAGTGGCGGCCTGACCACCCGTGTCGCGCCCGGCCCCCGCAACAGCCCCGCCCACAGCGCGTTCCCCGCCGTGCTCCCCGTCGCACTCCCCGACACGACCGCGAGCCTTACGGCGGTAGCGCACAGCACGGCCGCCGTGACCTGCCGGCGCACCGGCCGCCTCTCTCCTGCCAACGGCGTTGCGGCTACGGGGGTGTCCGGTCGAGCAGCGGCACCTCGTGCGGCGCCACCGCGGCCACGACCTCGTACACGACCTCACGCACAGTGCGCACGGCTGATCCCTCCGCTCCGACCGGTGAAGACCAACCGCGATATTCCCCACCGGTCGTGTCGCGCACGGCAGTTGGGGGTTCGCGCTCAGCTCCGATGCCCGGAGGTCTCAAGGGCGCGCGTCACCGCCGCCTCGGCGTGCAGGAAGGTCGTGGGGAAGACCGGGACCGGACTGTCGTCGGCGCCGATCAGCAGCTCGATTTCCGTGCAGCCGAGCACGACGGCCTCGGCCCCCGCCGTCACGAGGTCCGCGATGACGGCCTGGTAGTCGCGCCGGGACTCCTCCCGTACGACGCCGAGGCACAGCTCGTCGTAGATCACCTCGTGCACGCGCCGACGCCCCTCGGCGCCGGGGACGAGCACCTGGAGTCCGTGGGAGGCGAGGCGGTCGCGGTAGAAGTCCTGCTCCATGGTGAACGCGGTGCCCAGCAGCCCCACGCGCCGCAGGCCCCGCGCCCTTACGGCGTCGGCGGTGGTGTCGGCGAGGTGCACGAGCGGGATCCGCACGGCGGCCGCCACTCGGTCGGCGACCTTGTGCATGGTGTTCGTGCAGAGCAGCACCATGTCCGCGCCGGCCGCCTGCACCGCAACCGCCGCATCGGCCAGCAGCTCCCCGGCCTCGTCCCAGCGCCCGGCCGCCTGGAGCCGTTCGATCCGTGCGAAATCCACGGAGTAGAGCACGCACGGCGCGGAGTGCAGCCCGCCCAGCCGCTCCCGCGTCAGCTCGTTCAGCAGCCGGTAGTACTCCGCCGTGGACTCCCAGCTCATGCCGCCGATCAACCCGATGGTCTGCATCGCACCACTCTCGCACGCGTGCACGGCGGTCGGCGCGTGGCCCCGCGCTCCGGCAATACGCGTGGTCCCTTTCCTTCTGCGGCCCGGCAGTTGAGCGAAGACGCCTCCCGTCCCGCACCGCGTCATCCGGCCTGGTAGTTGTCCTTCAACGTGCCCCACCCGTGCCAGCGGTCGATCTCGATCCAGGCGCTGACCCGGCCGCGGTCCCGCTGCGGATACGGCTTGCCCAGGTAGTGGCGGGCCAGCCGGTCGATGTCGGTCAGGTCGCTGTCCTCGTACAGGTCGGTGACCCGGCCGATGAGGCTGATGTGGGTGTACCAGTTGCCCTCGTCGAGCGCGGTGAGCGTGACCCGGGGATCGCGGCGGACGTGCTGCAGCCGCCTGCGCCCCTCGTCCATGTTGACCAGCACCCGGCCGTCGTCCCAGAGGTACCAGGTGGCCGTGGACACCGGCTGCCCGTCCGACCGCAGCGTCGTGACGACCGCCGGATTCGCCTGTGCCAGCATCGCTACGGCCGCGTCGGGAAGCGGGGGTTTCGACATCTGAGGAGCTCCTGTTCATGTTCTGTCCGGCTGGTCCGGCATCCGTCAGACCGTCTATACCCGGCGCCGGACCCGCCGTGTGCCGCCCCGACCCCATTGGGTCAGCCCGGACACGGATGGGCGCAGGGGCGGCGGGGCGGGCGGCCGTCAGTAGTCCTCGTGGGCGAACGGCAGGAGATCCGTCCGCAGCGCCGCGTCCAGGCGGTCCGCCGCACCCGGTGTGCGTTCGGTGGCCAGTCCCGCTGTCAGGAGGCGGCGCAGGGGCGTGCCGCCCAGGTAGCAGGCCGCCAGTTCGCGGACGTCCAGGACGAGGTCGGGCGGGTCGTCGGCCGGCCGGTAGGACGTCGGCTCGCCGGGCCCGGCCGTGAGGCGGAAGCGGCCGTGGTTGGCGGGCAGGGTGGCGTCGCCGACGTCGAGCACGAGATCGACGGGCGCCGCCCAGGACCGGGCCGTCAGGGCCGCGTGCACGTCCACCAGGCGGAGCCACAGCGCCGGGTACTGCTTCGTGACGCGTACCTGATCCCGGTCGGCAGCAAAGTGCAGCAGCGGATCGTCCGTCGGCCGTACCCAGGCCACCACCTTGCCCGTGAGGTCGATGGCGGCGAGGTAGTCCCACAGCGCGGCGGCCACCGGGGCGCTGTCCGCCTCCAGTTCGTACACCTCGATCACACCCGGCGCGCGCGTCACGCTGTTCCCGGCCTCGGTACGGTAGACGGCGTATCCGGCGGGTACGGCGCCCGGCTCGCCGAGCGCGACGACGCGGGCAGGCCCCTCGTCCTCCTCGTCGCAGAGCACGTGCGTGCGCCACCAGTCGTCGTCCCGGGCGAGACGGCCGGCCCGCAAGAAGCGCCCCGCCTCGTACCGGGGCCCGAGCACGGCCGGCGCCTCCGCATGATCGAGCAGCCGCAGGGGACGCGGATCGGGGGTGATGCGCAGGGCGAGCGGCCGAGTGGAGTCGATCTCGATGGTGTAAGCCTCGGTGGCGTGGGCGTAGCCGAAGCGGCCGTAGATGGCTTCCTCCGACGCCCACAGGCAGGACAGCGGCTGGCCGGCCTCGGCGCAGTGCCGCCACTGCTCGTTGAGCATGCGGGACAGCAGCCCGCGCCTGCGGTGCGTGGGGGCGACGGCAACGTGATCGAGCCCCGCGCAGGCCAGGTCACCACCGGGCACGGACAGGCGGAACGGGTGTGCGGCGACCAGGCCGACGAGGGTGTCGCCGTCGTAGGCCCCGGTGCGTGCGCAGCGCCTCAGCGCCGCGCGGCACCGGGCGCGTTCCTCCTCCGAGTCCTTCTCGTGGAACACCAGCTCGGTGAGGTCGAGGGCCTGGTCCAGCTGCGCTTCGGGGATCTTCCGGATGGCGGGATTCACCGAAGTGACGCTAGCCGTGCCGCCCGCGCATAGCCATCTCATTCCGGGCAATGCGGGCCGCGCCGCGCCTCCGTTACGTCGGCCGGAGCGGGCGGTTGAGGAGGATGACGCCGAGGACGGTGACCAGGCCGCCGGTCAGTTCGACGACGTGGGGCACCGCCGCAAGCCACCCGAAAGAGATGACGAGCGCGCGGGCGGCACCAGGTACAGGGCGGCCGCGGACACCGACATCGGCAGGCGCGTCACGGCGTAGCCCCGGATGACGAAGCCGAGCGCGGAGGGCAGCAGGTCCAGGAAGGCCGCCACGGCGAGGGCGCCCGCCGGTGCGTGCCCCACGGCGTCCACGGTGACCGGGAGCACGGGCAGCGCGATGAGCGTCCCCGCGGCCATGCGAGGTGGCGACCGCCGGCCCGCTGTAGCGGTCCAGCAGGGGCTTGGCCGCCGTGTGGTACGTGCCCTGGAAGAGCGCACAGCTGCACTGCTGCCCCGCGACTCCCCCCGGGGCTGCGAGGAATCGAAGCTGCTGGACGCCCCGGTGCTGCTCGCCCTGCATCCCGACCGTGCGTCCGGCCTCGGCCTGGCAGTCGGTGAACCCGCCGACCTGGCGGCCCTCGCCGACGCCCCGTGGCTCACCCCCGTCCCCGTCGCGTCCTGCTACGAGAGGATCCAACGCGCCTGTGGGACGGCCGGTTTCGTGCCCCGCATCCGGGCGCGCAGCAGTGACTTCTCCGTACTGACCGCGCTCGCCGCCGACGCGCTACCGGGCGGCGTGCAGCTCCCCTGACGTGCCTCCTGGGATGGACGGCCGTGCGGTGGTGGAAGCGGCGCCGGCGAACTTCACCGAGTACGCGGTGAAGTCGTACGCGCCTTGTGGCACGCTGCTGCATGTGCCGGATGTCTTGCCGTTGTTGTCCGGCGGGGAGCACTGCCGGTCCCGGTTGACGGACCAGTTCGTGAAGCGTGCCAGGTGGTGGGCGGTCGCGAAGTCCAGCACCTTCTGGAAGTCCGCCTGGGTGAAGTACTCGCCGGTGTCGCTGCGGCCGTTCATCTGCGAAATGCCCTCGTGGGCGTAGGCGGTGGCCTCGTCCCAGCCGAAGGTGGACCGCAGGATCCCGTTGAAGTTCGTGAGGGCCGCGGTCTGCGACGCGGCGCCGTTGAAGCCGCCGTCGAAGGGCATGATGGAGAAGTTGTCCGGCGTGAAGGACTGGGACTTGGCTTCGTTGAGCATCTGCTTGCCGAACCAGCCGGTGCCGTCGGCGGTCCCCGCGGTGGTGATGGAGAGGTAGATCCCGGGGTTCTTCTGCTGGAGGATCTTGGCGGCCCCGATCTCGTTGTGGATGGCGGCGGTGTTCTCGTACTCCGGCTCCTCCAGGTCGAAGTCGAGCGCCTTGAGGCCGTACTTGTCGATGGCCTGCTGGTATGCGGCGGCCGTCGCCTCGGGGGTGCCGCAACTCTGCCCGAGCTTGGTGCCGCCGTATCCGCCGATGGAGGCCGAGACGTCGCCGCCCTTCGCGCGGATCGCGGAGATCACGCCGGCCACCGCGGTGTCCGAGCTCACCGGGCTCGTGCCGTCCCATGTCGCGGTGCAGCCACCGCTGTTCGGGGCCAGGATGAAGGCGAGCTGGAACGCTTTGAGGCCGGTGGCGTTCATTACCGCTCCGGCGTCCGGCGGGTCGTTGTCGAGCGGCATGAGATAGGGCGCCGCCGCGTACCAGTTGCTGCCCAGGGCCTTCGGCTCCGGGGCGGCGCCGCGGCCCGCACCGTGCGCCGTGGCGGTGGCGGTGAGCGCGAGGCAGGCCGCGGAGACGACGGCGGCGAGCGTTCTGACGTGACGAAGTGGCACGTGCCCTCCCACGAAGAAGCAAGGTGGTCCAGACCAATTGCTCCACAGGGTGACCCTCGCTCCTGGGTGCGTCAACACTTTGGACCGGACCGGACCGGGGCGGGCGGAGTCGGCCGGACTGGGCCGGGTCGGTACTGTGCCGTCGCCCGGACTTCGTGGCACCTGGATGAGGGCGTGCAGACAGGCCGTCAGGGAGCTGCCGTCCGAGGCCGGTTGTCGGACCCACGTCCTACGCTGCGATGTCATGACGACCTTTCCGGCCGCAACCATGAGCAGTGCCGCAACCATGAGCAGTGCCGCAACCATGAGTAACGCGGCAACCGAGGGTGAAGCGGTAGCCGAGGGTGAAACCGGCCGGACTTCGACTTCCTGGTGGGCGATACGTCCCTGGAGTCGCTCAAGGGTCAATCGGTAACGCTGCGCGACCTGTTGGGCCTGGCCGGGCTGCCCGCGCTGACGCGGCTGGACCTGCGGATCTCCAGGTTCGACAGTCCGAGCGTGGCACCGCTGCTCGACTTCCCCGCCCTCGCCTGCCTCCACTCACCGAACACGCGCCGCAGGTCGTGCTCCACGCCGACGGGGCGGCCGAGGTGCTCGCCGCCTTGCATGTGCGGGGAGTGGAGGCACGCTTCCGCCGCTGACCCGCGCCCAAGTGTCTGCCGCTACCGCCCCGCCCCTGCACCCACTTGCCTCCCCCATTCCCTCAACCGCCTCCATCATCCATCGTTCCGTAAACTTCCCTATTGCTTCCTCGGTTAGAGGAAAATAGAGTACTTTCATGAGTGATCACTTCTACTCTGTGGAACAAGTCGCCGAGCACCTCGGCCTGCATGTCCGCACCATCCGCAACTACGTGCGGGACGGACGGCTCCCCGCCGTCCGTATCGGCAAGCAGTACCGCATCGCGCACGAGGATCTGGAGGCGTTCACCGGCCGCCCGGTGCCCTCGGGCACCGGCGAAACCGCCGAGGGGCCGCGGCATTCCGAGGTGTCGAGCATCGTGGAGATCGACGCGGTCGGTGCCGATATGGCCCACCGCCTGACCACCCTCCTGATGAGTGCGGCCGCCCACCGGCGCCCGGGTGACGCGCGGCTGCGGATCGAGACGGCCTACGACAAGGAGAGGGCACGGATGAAGGTCATCGTTCTGGGCGGCCTCGGCGACACCGCCCGGCTGCTCGACTACATGGAAGGCGTGCTCGCGTCATGAATGCGATCTACAAGTCCGAGGCGGGCGCGAGCGAGATCCGGCGGCGGTACCGGGAGGCGCTGCACGCCTGGCCGGTCCCGTCCGAGCAGGTGCGGGTGCCGACCGGCGAGGGCGAGACCTTCGTCGTCGCCTCCGGTCCGAAGGGCGCGCCGCCCCTCCTCCTGCTGCACGGCTCGGGCGCCAACACCACCGCCTGGTGGGACGATGTCGCCTCCTGGTCGCGGCACTTCCGCACCTACGCCATCGACCTCATCGGTGAGCCGGGCCTCAGCGCGTCCGCCCGTCCGCCCTTGGACTCCGACGCCCACGCGCGGTGGCTGGACGAGGTGCTGGAGGGGCTGGGGATCGCGAGCGCCTCGGTCGTCGGGGTCTCCCTCGGCGGCTGGGTGGCGCTGGACTACGCCATCCGCAGGCCGGAGCGGGTGACGCGGCTGGCGCTCCTGTGCCCCGGTGGTCTGGGGCGGCAGAAGATGGGTGTTCTGGTCAAGGCCCTGCTCCTGAGCCCGTTCGGACGTTGGGGGGCGCGCAGGTCGATACGTGCCGTTGTGGGGCTGGAGGGGCCGGAAGCCGAACCCGTCATCGATCATGTCGTGCTGACCTTCAAGCACTTCAGGCCGCGCACGGAGCGGCTTCCCGCGTTCCCCGACGAGGCGTTGCGCCGGCTTGCCGCGCCCGTGCTGGTGACCGTCGGCGGCCGCGACGCCATGTTCGACTCCGCGGCCACCGCCCGGCGCGTGCGCGAGTGCGTCCCGCACGCGCGCGTCAACGTCCTGCCCGAGGTGGGTCACGCGATCTTCGGCCGGACCGAACCCATCCTCGCGTTCCTCCGCGGCTGACCCGAATGCGGGCCGCTCGTGAGCGGCGGCCTTGGCGCTCCCGCCGCTCGCGGGTGCCCGAATCGCCAAGCCGGTGCGCCGGTATCGCCGTGCCGTGCCGCGCTCCGGCAGGGGTCCGGCCGAGGTCATCAGCCCAGATTGACTGTCTGGAGGGGGCAATTTAGGGTCGGGATCATGGCGCAGACCCCGGACATCGATGACCTGGCCGCAGGGCTCTACGGAGGCATCGGTTTGCTCGCCCGGCGGATCCGTCACCTCCAGGCGCCCGGCGACCTGTCGTTGCCGGAACGCTCGGCGCTGGCGCGGCTGGACCGGGGCGGCCCGAACACGGCGGCCGAGCTGGCGAGGGCCGAGCAGATCACGTCCCAGGCCATGGGAACCACCCTGAGCGCCCTGGAGGAGCGCGGCTTCGTCGAGCGCCGCCCCGATCCGCATGACGGCCGGCGGGTCATCATGTCCGTGACCGAGGCCGGGGTGGAGATACTGCGGCACAAGCGGGACGCTCGGGCTCAGCAGCTGGCGAAGGCCCTGGGCGAGCAGTTCACGGTCTCCGAACTGGAGACGCTGCGAGCGGCGGCGCCGCTGATCGAGCGCTTGGGCGAGAGCCTCTGACACCGGCAGGCCGGGAGCCCCGCCTGCCGGTGCGGCGGCCTCACCAGGCCGTGTTGGGTGCGGGCCACCAGCCGGCGGCCGAGGCGTCGGACGCGGGGGAGCCGGTCAGCCGGGGCACGGTGTCGGTGACCGTCGACAGCTCGCCGTTGGCGATGGCCCGGTACCACGAGATCCAGCTCTCCATCTGCTCGCCGCTCGTGCCCTGCCGCCATCGTCGCGCGAATGCCTCGTCCAAGGTCTCGGGCTGGTAGCGGTAGGGCCGGCCGGTCGCGGCGGCGATGCGGGCCGTGACCTCGTGGAGGGTCAGGGCCTGCGGCCCGGTGACGTCCAAGGTCGCCCCGTCGTAAGGGGAGTTGGGACCGTTGTCGAGGGCGACCTTCTCGATGACGGCGGCGAGGTCGTCGTGGGTGACGAAGGCGGCCCGCCCGTCGCCACCGGGGCCGCGCACGACGAGTTCCTCGTCGGCGAGGGCTGCCGGGGTCGCCGCGTAGAAGCCGGCCCGGAAGATGGTGTGGCGGGCGCCGGTGCCGGCCAGGAACCGCTCGGTCAGCCAGTGGTCGCGGGCGTTGCGGTACGTGGCGTCGGGCGCGGCTCCCACCAGGGACACGTACAGGACGCGGGTCACGCCGACCGCGAGCGCGGCGTCGACGGCGGTGGCGTGCTCCTCCAGCCGCCGTCCCGTCGGATGGCCCGAGACCAGGATGAGGGTCGAGGCGCCTTCGAGTGCGGTGCGCATGGCAGGGGCGTCGGCGTAGGCGGCCGGGCCGCGCCGCTCGGCTCCGGGCAGCTCGGGCAGCTGTCCGGGGCGGCGGCCGATGAGCAGTTGGGGGACGCCGTGGCGGGCGAGCCCGGCGGCGATGCGGCTGCCGAGGGCTCCGGTGACGCCGGTGACCGCCACCGGTGCGTGTGCCTGCTCGGACATGGAATGCCTCCTTGTGAGATGCGGCCCGCGCTTGCCGCCGGGCCCAACTGACCGATGGCCGGTGGCGCTTCGGCCGCCCGGCTCAGCCAACGTAACGACCCCGGGAACCTCATCCGGCCCGTCAGCCGGGGTGCAGTACACCCAGGCTGCCGCGGCGGGCGGTTGGCTAACCTGGAGCCATGACGAGGGAGAATGCGCTGGGCGACTTTCTGCGGGCACGCCGTGATCTGCTCGCACCCGAGGACATGGGGCTGCGGTCGTACACCGTCCGCCGGGTGAAGGGGCTGCGGCGCGAGGAGGTCGCGTTGCTGGCGGGCGTCAGCACCGACTACTACACCCGGCTCGAACAGGGCAGGGAACGGCATCCCTCGCACCAGGTCCTGGACGCCGTCGCGCGGGCCCTGCGCCTGGAGGCGGCCGCCGCCGAACATCTCTTCCGGCTGGCCAATCCGGCGCCGTCCGGAGCCGCGGCCGCCGCCGAGCCGACCGTCAGCACGGAACTGCTGCGCCTGCTGGACCACTTCCTGGACGTGCCGGCCTGCGTCCTCAGCCCCGCGCTGGACGTCCTCGCCGCCAATCCGGTCGCGGAGCAGCTGTACAGCGGGTTCGCGCAGTTCGACAATTTGCTGCGGATGACCTTCCTCGACCCGTTCGCCCGCCGCTTCTTCCGCGACTGGGACCAGGCGGCGCGCGGCGCGGTCAGCACCCTCCGCGCCCTGTCCGCGCCCTTTCCCGGTGACCGGCGCGTCGCCGAGATCATCGGGGACGTCTCGCTGCACAGCCCGGCCTTCGTGTCGCTGTGGTCCCGCTACGAGGTGCGGCCCAGGACCAGCGAGGACAAGCGGCTGTGGCACCCGGACGTCGGCGAGATGCGGCTGCACTACGAGGCGTTCACCATCACCAGCGCACCGGGTCAGCAGCTCTTCGTCTACTCCGCCGAGCCGGGCAGCCCCGGCGCCGACGGCCTGTCCCTGCTGCGCTCGTTCGCGGGCGACCGTGGCCGTGCCGGTAACGTCGGTGGCGGTCCCGCCGATGAGCGGCCGGTGGACGGCACGATATGAACGGGGGCCGTCGGTCCCGTCGACGGCCCCCGTTTCGCCCGCTGTTTCGTCCCCCGTTCCGCCTCCCGGCCGCGCGGTCAGCCCGCTGCCCGCTCCTCGGACCGGTCGAAGGTGAACAGGCCCGGCGCGGTCAGCCGGTCGAAGCAGTCGAGCAGGTTCTCGGGGTGGTCGGCCACCGCGATGGCGGCGGCCAGGTAATTGGTGCTGCCCCGTTCCGGGGAGAGGCGGGCGCCAACCCTGTGCGGCAGGACGACCTCCTGAGCGCCGGAGACGGCCAGCACCTCGGGGGCGGAGGGCACGCGGGTGAGGACGACGGCGTGGTCCGGCGGCTGCGGTATCAAGCGGCCGGCGTAGCGGTGCGGTTCGGGGGCTACGGGCAGCGGACCGCCGGTCGCCACCGCCGCGGTGGCCTGGACGAAGTCGTATCCGGCGCTGTGGTGCAGCATTTCGGCCGCTCCGCCGCCGATCCGGCAGTTCACCTCTATCACCATCGGTCCCGCGCCGGTGAGCTTGAACTCGGTGTGGACTGCGGAGTTGGTGAGCCCGAGCGCCCTGACGGCCGCCGTCGCGCACGCCTCGATCTCCTGGATCCGGTCCGGCGGCAGAACCGAGGGGAGCATCCCGCCGTTCTCCCGGAAGGGCGGCGACAGCGGGAACTTGTCGGTCACCGCGAGATGGGTGATCTCCCCACGGCGCACGAGGGATTCGACGCTGATGTGGTCGCCGTACCGCGGGTCCGGGTACCACGACGAGCCGATCAGGCGCTGCTCCAGGATGAACGCGGGGCGGGTGCCGCCGCGCGGGTCGTTGAGGTACGCCTCGCAGGCCCGCGCCCAGATCCCGTCCGCTTCGTCGTCCGTGTCGACCGCGTGGGTGGCCATGCTGCCCGCTCCGACGACCGGTTTGAGCACCGCGGGGAGACCGACCTCCCGCCGGGCCCGCCGGAATTCCTCCGCCGTGCGCACCTCGGCGAACCGGGGGACGGGCACGCCGGCGGCCTGGAGCCTGGCCCGCTGCTGGAGCTTGTTCCGCAAGGCGGGCAGCGACTCGGGCGGATTGCCCGGCAGGCTCAGCGCCGCGGCCGCGGTGTGCGCCGCGACGACCGGTATCTCGCTGAACGCCACGATGCCGTCCGCCGCGTGCTGCTTGGCGTACTCCACGGTGAAGTCGGTGAGTTCGGCGCCTTCGGGGACGACGGTGTGGGTGCACCACGCGTCGAAGGTGCGCCTGCGCTGTTCGTTCACGGCAGGGTCGGGGCCGTGGTGCCAGAGCACGTGGACGTCGTAGTGGGGGCAGAGCCGGGGCAGGTACCAGGGCGGGGTGGGGCCGCCGGGGCCGTCGGTGATCAGGAGTGTGGGGGAAGACATAGCGCTCTCATCAATCAGGTGGGGTACGCGGGGTGTTCGGGGGCGGCGGGGAGTCTCAGGTCGACGCTGTCGCCGAGGCGGCGGAAGCCGACGCGAGTGAACATCCGGCCGGACCTGACGTTGTCCGTGGTGACCGATGCGCCCAGGCGGTGCAGCCCGTTCGTGGCCGCCGCGGCGAGTGCGTACCGGATCAGGGCCGACCCGAGACCCCGTCCGCGCGGTGCCGGATCACGGAAGATCTGGGTGATCCACGGCGACTCCAGGGCATGGACGGCCAGCGCCGCGGCAGGGCCCTGATCATCCACGACCACGGCGCTGAACGGCAGTACCGGGCCCAGCAGTTCCCCTTGCCACAGGCTCGCGAGAACCGCGAGGCCGTCCTCCGCCCGCTCGTAGCGCGCCCGGTCGGGATGGCCGTGCGCGTACGCGGCGAGCCACAGCTCACGCAGGCTGTCCACCGGTGTCTCCGCGGCCGGCCGCAGGGCGAGCGGGGGGTGCAGCCACGCCGGGTCGGGAGGGTTCAGGGACAGGTCCCAGCCGTAACGGTGTGCCCGCCGCTGGACCGTGGCCCCCGCAGCGGCCAGCTCGGCGGCCAGGCTGTCATCGGTGACCACCAGCCAGTCCGGCAATTCCCGCAGCAGCAGGGCGGCGGCCTCCCCGGGTGTCCCCGCCTCGACCCGGACCGAGGTGGCACGGGGATGCCCGCGCCATTCCCCGGCCAGGAAGCTGACGACGGCCGGTCCGTCCGCGCACCGCAGTGCCGTACGGCCTTCCAGGCCCCGTGAACCGGGCGCCTCCCCGGCGCCGTCCCGCTCCTGCCTCTCGTCCACGAGGCCCTGATCCACGTTCCGCTCCTGACTCGGTCATGCCTGCGGGACCTGCCCGGCCGCTGTGCAACTCGGCAGAATTCGCCCCGGTTTCAGCATCACATCCACCGGCGGTCCACTTCAAACGATCTTGAAGATGCTGCCCCTTCGCACCCTCGCCGACTGCCCCAAAGATCATCGCCACGAAGTATTCAACTCAACTTTCACAGATCAAATTGTGCAGGCTGGACTGTCTATCTATGGTGGAGCCATGACGGAGACCTTTGACGGCATGTCCGCATCGGCCGTACAGGCGGCCGGCGAGGTGCGGGTGGTGTTCAGCCGGCTGCGGCGGAGGCTGAAGGAGACGTACGACACCGAGGGGCTCACCCCCTCGCAGACCTCCGCGCTCAGCCGGCTGGACAAGTCGGGGCCCCTGTCGACCAGCGACCTGGCGGCCGCGGAACGGGTCCGCCCGCAGTCCATGGCGGCCACACTCGCCGCCCTCGACGCACACGGACTGATCGAACGACGCCCCGACCCCGACGACGGCCGGCGGACACTGCTCTCGCTCGGCGAATCCGGCCGCGCGTTCCTGGACGACAAACGGCGGACGGGCGAGGAATGGCTGGCCCGTGCCCTCCAGGACCGCTACACGGAGGACGAGCGGCAGAAGCTCATCGAGGCGCTGGCCCTGCTGGAAAGGCTCACGCACCCATGACGCCGAAAACCACCCGGCTCGTCCGCGCGCTCCGCCCCGGCACCAGGACAAAGGACCAGGGCGAATTCGACCGCAGACTGCTCGCGCCGATGATCCTCGGCTCGGTGCTGAACCCGGTCAACTCCTCGATCATCTCGGTGTCGTTGGTGCCCATCGGTGCCGCGTTCGGGGCGCCGCCGGCGCAGACGGCCTGGCTGGTCTCCGCCCTCTACCTGGCCACCGCCATCGGCCAGCCCGTCATCGGGCGGCTCATCGACCTCTACGGCCCCCGCCGCCTCTTCCTCATCGGCACGTCCCTGGCGGGAATCGCGGGCCTGGTCGGCGCACTTGCCCCACATCTGGGAGTCCTGATCGCCGCGCGGGTGCTGCTCGGATTCGGTACGTGCGCCGGCTACCCGGCCGCGATGTTCCTCATCCGCAGCGAGGCCAGGCGCACCGGCCACGACAGCCCGGCCGGGATCCTCACCCTGCTCGCGGTCGCCGGCCAGACCATCGCCGTCATCGGCCCCACCCTGGGCGGACTGCTCATCGGCCTCGGCGGATGGCGCACCACCCTGGCCGTCAACATCCCGCTGGCGGCGGCCGGTCTGCTGCTGGGCATCCTGCGCCTGCCGAAGACACCCCCGCGCGGGCGCGGCGGAAACGAGCGGCCGGCGGCCGGTCTCGACCTGGCGGGCATGGCGCTCTTCGCCGCGATGCTGGTGTCACTGCTGCTGTTCCTGATGTCCCTGTCGGCCGCCCACTGGTACCTCCCGGTCATCACGGCCGTGGCGGCAGCCGGCTTCACCCTGCGCGAACTGCGCGCGCCCGACCCGTTCATCGACCTGCGAGTGCTCGCCGGCAACCTCCCCCTGCTGACCACCTACGCCCGCACCCTCCTCGCCTACTCCGTGTCCTACGCCTTCCTCTACGGCTACACGCAATGGCTGGAGGAAGGCCGCGGACTGACCGCGTCCCAGGCCGGACTCGCGCAACTGCCACTGTTCGTGACCGGGATCCTCGTCTCGACCACCACCGGCCGCCGCACGGAGATCCGCGGCAAGCTCCTCGTCGGGGCCCTCGCCCAGATCGCCGCCTGCGGCATGCTGCTGCTGTTCCACCCCGACACCGCGGTCTGGCTGCTGATCGCCGTCGCGCTCGTCTCCGGCATCCCGCAGGGCCTGAACAGCCTTGCCCTGCAGAACGCCGTCTACCACCAGGCCGACCCCGAACGGATGGCATCCTGCGCGGGCCTGCTGCGCACCTTCACCTACCTCGGAGCGATGGTCGCCTCCAGCGCCAACGGCGTCTTCTTCTCCGAGCGCGCCGACACCAACGGCCTGCACCACCTGGCCTGGTTCCTGCTCGCCATCGGCGTCCTCTTCCTGGCGATCACCGTCGCGGACCGCTCACTGAACCGCGTCGGACCCGGAACGCCGACCCCCTGAGCCGCTGCCACCGACAACCTCACCAACGGCACCAACGACCAACACCCGAAAGGCCACGCAACATGACGCACCACAACACCGCCCTGCTCGTGATGGACGTCCAGAACGCCATCGTGAGCCGCGTCGACGACCCCGGCTATCTGCCGCGGCTCGCCGGAGCCGTCGCCGCCGCCCGCGAAGCCGGCATCCCGGTCCTGCACGTCGTCATCGGATTCCGCGCGGGCCACCCCGAGGCCCACCCCCGGAACAAGTCCTTCGGCGCCCTGCCGACCGGCGCGTTCACCGCGGACGACCCCGGCGCCGCCATCCACCCCGACCTCACGCCCCGCCCCGAGGAGACCGTCGTCACCAAGAGGCGGGTCAGCGCGTTCAGCGGCAGCGACCTGGAACTCGTCCTCCGGTCCCGCGGCATCGACCACCTCGTCCTGACCGGCATCGCCACCAGCGGCGTCGTCCTGTCCACCCTGCGCCAGGCCGCCGACCTCGACTACCGGCTCACCGTCCTGACCGACGCCTGCTACGACCCCGACCCCGAAGTCCACCAGCTCCTCACCGCGAAGGTGTTCCCCCGGCAGGCCGATGCCGTCACCATCGACGAGTGGTCCAAGACCCTCGGCTGACCACCCGCCCTCCCGGTGGCGGTACGACACACACGGGCCGCCACCGGGGCCCATGCCGGCCCTGCCGAAACGGCCCGGCTCGCGAGAGCCTTCCTTCTGTCCCTGCCGGGCCGGTTCTCCCCGGAGGCCGGATGGACCTGGAAGTCGTCCCGTTCGAGAGCCGTTTCACGGAGCCGGCCGCGGCGCTGCTGGCCGGCGGGCACAGGCAAGCGCAGGGCGCTGGTGCGCTCGACCTGGCCGACGTGGAGGTGGCCAGGCGCCTCGTGGACGCGGTCCTGGACGCAGGACCGGCCGTCGCCGCCGTCCGGGACGGCCGACTCGTCGGCTACCTGGCGGCCGCCCTGACCGGGCCCCCGGGAGACCAGCGCGCGCGGATACGCATCCACCAGCACGCCGCCGCGCCCACCGGCCGGCGGCAGACCTACCGCGCCCTGTACGCGGCCCTGTCCGGCCACCTCGTCGCCGCCGGCAGATTCGAGCACACCGTCCTCGTCGCGGCCGGCCACCGCGACGTCACCGACTGCCTGACCGAACTCGGCTTCGGCATCGACCAGATCAAGGGCATCCGGCCCCCGCAGCCGCCGCCCGCCACCGCACGGGCCGCCCGAGTACGCCCCGCACGACCCGAGGACCTCGCCGAACTCACCCTGGAGTCGCAGAAGTTCCACGCGCAACCGCCCATGCTCCGCCCCGCGCTCATTGACCTCCGGGCGATCCATGACGGCTTCCGGCAAGCCCTCACCGAGGACCGCCAACTGCTCCTGGTGGCCGAGGAGCACGGGCACCTCACCGGGATGACGCAGGCCGGTCCCGACGCCCGCTTCCGCGCGACGGCGACGATCGGCATCGCCGTGGTGACCGCGTCCGCACGGTCCCGGGGGACCGGCACCGCGCTGCTTGCCGGGATGACGGACTGGGCCGCCGCGCACGGCTTCGAGACATGCGGCACGGAGTGGACATCGGCGAACCCGGTGGGCGACGCCTTCTGGCGCGGGCACGGCTTCACCCCCGTGCGCTACACCCTCACCCGGCTGATCGACGCCCGAGTGACCTGGGCGCACGCGGACTTGAGCTACCGCGGCTTCCTCCCCGATCCGTAGAACGGGGCGCCCGAGGCCCGAACCGCAGCCTGTGGACGGTTCACGGATCACTCCTTCGTGGGGTCCGGATTCCGGCCGGTACGGAGGAGGTTGCGGGGGCGCCCGGCTTCCTGGCGGGTGCCACGGCACGGCGTCAACGTGCACGGACGCGGCCGCCATCCGAACCGGGGCGGGCCCGGACGGCAGCCGTCGGCGCGGTGAGGGAGCGCAGAGGTGGCGTGATGCGGGCTTTTGCCGCCGCTGCGCATCCGGCAGACTTTCCGTTGTTGATTTCCGGGGGAAGGAAACGGCTCATGGGCAAGCACGGAGACGGCAAGGGCGGTTCCGACGGGGACAAACAGCAGTCCCCTCGCGAGGGCGACGGGCAGTGGCGCAAGCCGGTCCCCGACCCTCCGAAGAAGTAGCACGTGAGCTCACCGGCACGCCTGCTGAAGATCCTCGGGGACAAGGGCTCGATCCCGCCCGGCTGGGCGGACACCGTGGGGAGCGTGCCGCGCGAGCTGTTCCTGCCGGACGCCATCGAGGTGCGGGGCCGTACGGTCGTGCGCAGCGAGCGCCCGGGGGAGTGGCTGGCCGCGGTCTATGACGACGTGCCGGTGATCACTCAGGTCAACGACGGGCAGGAGTACCCCGAGGGCGCGTTCCGGCTGCCGACCTCGTCCAGTTCGATGCCCACGATCATGCTGGAGATGCTGGGCCTGCTCCAGGCCGAGAGCGGTCACCGCGTCCTGGAACTGGGCACCGGTACGGGCTGGAACGCCGCCTGGCTCGCCCACCGTATCGGCTCCGGCGCCGTGACGTCCGTCGACGTGGACCCCGCGCTGGTGGCCGCGGCCAGGGCCAACTGCCGTGCCGCCGGCCTGAGTCCGCGGATCGTCTGCGGCCGTGGCGAGCAGGGCAGGCCCGACGGTGCCCCCTACGACCGGCTGATCGCGACCTACACCACCCCGATTCCCTACGCGTGGGTGGAGCAGGTGCCCGCCGGCCGGATCGTGGCGCCCTGGGGCGGCAGCTTCTTCTCGCACAGCTTCGCCGTGCTGGACACGGCCGACGGCCGGGCCCACGGCCGGTTCTGCGGCTACCCCGCCTTCATGGGCACCCGCACCGGCCGTCCTGCCCGCGGCTACCTCAGCGACTTCCTGCACCACCGAGGCGAGGAGCGGGAAACCCGAAGTCCCCTGTCGCCACTGAACATCGCAGGCGACGCGGAGGCGCTGTTCTTCGTCGGCCTCGACCTGCCGGACGCGTGGTACCTGCTCGCCGAGGCGGACGACAACAGCGGCGAATCGACGCTCTGGATCCTCGGCGACGACCGGAGTTCATGGGCCTGTGCCGACTACGAGCCCGGGGCCCAGGAGTTTGTGATCGGCCAGTACGGGCCGCGGAACCTGTGGGACGAGGCGGAACGCTCCTACCGCAAGTGGGAGCGGCGCGGCCGGCCCGAACGGGACCGCGCCGGCATCAGCGTCACCCGTGAGGGAGAGCAGGTCTGGCTGGATACGCCGGAGAACGTCATCGCCTGAAGGGTCGTCAGGCTGCGTTCTCGCGGGCCGTGGTGAAGGCGGCTCCCGGCGCTGGGCACTCCGTGGGGAGCCGCTGCCGGGTTTCCGAGTGGAGTTCCTGGTGGGGAATGCGCAGGTGTCCGGGCGCTGTTGGGGCGAGAGGAGACGTGATCACGGTCGGTCGGGTGAGGGTCCGGGGCCGGTGTGGACAGAGGGAGTTCGATGCCGATCTTGGTCACCACACCGAACGGCGGGGTGGGGCGCCATCTGACCGAGGCGCTGCGCGAGCGGAGCGACGTGCGCTACTTCGTGCGCTCCGAGGCCGGTGCCAAGGCGCTCGACGGGGTCCGCGGCGAGATCTTCCGCGGGGACGTCACGGACGCGGCGGACGTCCGGCGCGCGGTCGTCGGCGTGGACCGGCTCTATCTCGCGCACCCCTTCGCCGAAGACCAGGTCGCCGCCGAAACGCACCTCGGGACCGCCGCCGTCGAGGCCGGCGTGCGCCGGATCGTCAAGCTCGGTGCTCGCCCGTTCGCCGGTGACGGCATCCTCCCGGACGCCGTCACCGGCGCCCACGACCTCATCACGGCACGCCTGCACAGCGTGGGCGTCCCGGAACTGACCGTGCTGCGGCCCGATCGCTTCCTGTAGAACTTCCTCCCGGCCGCGGCTGCGATCGGCCGGGGCACACTGGCCGACCCGGCCGGACCCGGCGCCCGAGGATATGTGGATGTACGCGACGTCGCGGACGTCGCGGACGTCGCGGTCGCCGAACTTCTGGCGGAGCACCCGGTCGGCGGCGGCATCGAGATCAGCGGACCGCAGGCGCTGACCCTGCCGAGGCTCGCCGACCGCTTCGCCGCCGCCCTGGGCAGGCCGGCGCGGTACGTCGACGTCCCGCTCGACGCCGCCTGGCGTGACGCACTGCTGCGGCAGGGTGTCGCGCCGGGTGTCGTCGACGGCCTGTACGGGCTGTATGCGAACTACCGCAGCGAAGGCGTGACCGGCCTCGGCGACGGCGTCCAGCAGGTGCTCGGCCGCCCGCCGCGCTCGGTCGACGACTTCGCGGCCGAACTGCTCGGGCCGGCACTGTCCGGGACCTGACGCCGGGCCCGGCTCAGCGGCTCGCCGGGGAGGGCGTACGGCTCAGGTCGCGGTGGATGACGCGGGAAGCGCCTTCGATGGTGGTGATGCCGTCGCCCATGGTGCGGTTGCCGGACGAGAGGACGGCCATGCCGTAGTCGTGGCCGTGGCCGGTGAAGGAGCCGATGCTGTGCACCCGCCACCCGTCGGTTGCGCGCGGCAGCCAGCCGTTCTTGACCTCCGTCGTTGCCGTGGCGGGCGTACCGGCGGGTACTCCCCACCGCTGGTCAGGGGCGACGTGCCGCATGAGGCCGAGGGCGTAGCCCCGTGAGGCCGGGGAGAGCACCGGGTTCTCCGTTGTGAGGAGCTGCATCAAGGCGAGCTGGTCGCCGGCCGTGGTCTGGGTGAGGCCCCAGGTCGTACCCGGGCCCGGGACGGTGTGCCGCAGGTGGGCCAGGGCCAGGAAGTGCTTGATGCCGCCGGGCCCGATCCGGCGCCACAGGGTGGAGGTCGAGGCGTTGTCCGACTTGGTGATCATTGCCGTGGTCAGCTTCACCTCGTCCGGTGTCAGCTCGCGGTGCGCCTCTTCGGCCTGCCGCAGCAAGGCGCCCAGCACTGTGACCTTCACCACGCTGGCCGAGTCGAAGCGTGCGTGGGAATTGAACTCGCAGTGGGTTCTGGTGTGCCGGTCGTACAGGGCGAGTGCCGAATCGCCCTGCCGGGGTGCAAGGGCGCGGGCTATGTCCCGCGACAGCGCGGGCGCCAGCCCAGGCGTACGGGAGGTGCACACGACTCGTGAGTCCTGCGCGGCGGCGGTTGAGGTGTCGGCGAATGCCGGGGTCGCGGTGGTGAGCGCGGTGAGCAGCGCCCCGACGGCCAGGGAAGCGGCCAGACCGCGCCGTGCGCAGCGTGCCGTGCGTGATCGGTGCATGAAGGCGTGTGTCCTGTCCACTGAGTGTCGGAGGCTGCGCTACGGGCCCTACGTGACCGGCCTGGCACCCTGCCGGCGGGTGGGCTGGGGGGCGGATTACCTCCGTGGTACAGGGCGACCATACGGGCGGCCGCCGCCGGCGCCTAGAGAAGGAGAGGTGAAATAGGACACTCTGTCCCGTTTGTCGGCGTGGGGCATTCGTTAAACGGGGTCGGCGAGCGGTCCGGCAGTGGGGCGGCCGTTGGCGTCGGGTGGGGGAGGCGTGCCATCCGGGGTGGCGTCGTGGTCGTCATCGCGGCTGCCGCCGCGGGTGTCGTCGGAGGTGTCGGCAGGGTGGGCGAGGGCCCCGGCGGGCAGGCCGAGTTCTCGTTCCGCGGTGGTGACGGCCATGCGGGTCACCGCGAGCGGGCGGTTGCTGGTGTCGGTGTTGGCGTGGGCGCCGAGTCCGTCGAGCACGACCAGAATCTGAATGGCCGTCACATGTGGGTCGTCCGGATGGAATTCGCCGCGCTCGGCGCCTTCGCGAATCAGGTCCGTCAGCCGCCCGCGCCAGGCGGCCTCCTGTTCGCCGACCCGTTCGCGCAGGGCGGGCCGGTAGCGGCTGAGATGCCGGGCGTTGATCCAGAGGCGGCTGATGTTGTCGTACGCCTCGCCCGTCGCGTGCGCCAGGAGTCGGGCGAGGTGTCGCGTCAGTGTTCCCTCGGGCCTCTCGGTGGGGAGGAGGGTGTCGAGTTCGGCGCTCGCGGCGCTGCCGAACGCCTCGGCCACGAGGTCCTCCGCCGCGGGGAAGTAGTGGCCGATCAATCCCGGCCGGACGGCGAGCCGTTCGCCGATCCGCCGCAGGGTGATGCACTCAAGGCCCTCGGTCAGGGCGACGGCGGCGGCCGCGTCGACGATCTCCGCACGTCGGTCGGCAGGTGATTTCCGGATGCGCTTGCGCTGGGCGGCGGGTGACATACGGGAATTTTATTGGGCGTGCAACCAATAGACAAGCGAGGAGGTGCCTCCCCGTGGCGGCTTGGGTGAGCGGGCGTGATCGGCTGTGCGGCCGCAGCACCGTTGAGGACCGATGTGCCTCCGCTCTCGGCCCTGAGAGAGTGCGAGGAGTCCGGCGAAGGCGCCGGCGGCGTGGGCGAGGTCGTCGTACCGGCCCTGTTCGGTGATGCGGCCCTGCTCTATGACCGCGATGCGGTCGGCCACCTGCGTGTTCTCCAGGCGGTGGGTGACGACGCTCGTGATGCGGTCCCCGGCGATGGCCTTGATCCGCTCGAAGATCCGGTGTTCGCCTCTCGGATTCATCTCGACCGCCTCCCGGACCCGGCCGTCGTCGAAGGTGCGCGGCTGCCCCAGCGTCACGTTCTCGCGCACGCGCAGTGGCCGCTGCGCGAAGATCTGCGGCACCGGTCCGGTGCAGGCCCAGACGGTGGCGGGATCGATGGTGGGCAGGTCGGAGCCGTTCCAGGTCACGTGCCTCTTGTCGGCCAGGTGGATCCCGGTGGGCAGGCGGGTGAGAGTGGAGCTGCCGGAGCCGTTCACGCCGACGATCGCCAGGATCTCCCCACGCCGGAGAGCCGGGGAGACGCCGTCGACCGCTGACGTGGGCGCCGGGCGGCGCGGTGGAGGCGTCGGGCTCAGTCGTCCGCGAGTTTGAGGTTCGGTACGCGCCAGGCGGCGATCACGACGGCGATCAGGGTGACGGCCGCGCCGGTGAGGAAGACGACCTGCATGGCGCTGACGTAGCCCTCCAGGAAGGGCCGCGCGAGGCGGGCGTCGAGGGTGTGGAGGAAGGCGGAGTCCTCCAGGTTCACGGTGCCGTCCGGGCCCAGCACGCCCTTCAACGCGTCGGCGTTGCGCTCCTGTTCGGCCAGCTCGCGCAGCTGCGGCTGCTGGAGTGCGGTGGCCAGGCGAGTGCTGATGCGTGCGCCGGCGAGGGAGAAGAGGATGGAGAGGAAGGCGGCGGCGCCGACGGTCCCGCCGTTGGAGCGGAAGAAGTTCACCGATGCGGTGGCGGCGCCCATGTCGCGGCCGGGCACCTCCGACTGGGCCAGAGTGGTCATGGTCTGCATCGACGCGCCGAGCCCCGCGCCCATGAAGAGCATGCCGATGGAGACGTGCCACATGGGGCTGTCGGCGCGCAGAGTGGCGTAGGCGAGCATGGCGGCCGTGATGCAGACGACGCCGGTCACCAGATGGACCTTGAAGTTGCCGGTGCGGGATATGAGGCGGCCGACCACCAGGGTGACCACGACGTTCGCCGCCATGGTGGGCAGCATGGCGAGCCCGGCCGTCATGGGGCTCATCCCCTGCACGAGCTGGAGGTAGAGCGGCAGCGTCGTCATGGCGCCGAACATGCCGATGCCGACGATGAAGTGGAGCACGGTACCGAGCCGGAAGGAACGGGTCCGGAACAGCCGGAGCGGGAGCAGCGCGGCCTCTCCCATCCGCCGCTCGACCAGGAGGAACGCGACGAGCCCGACGGCGCCGACGGCGTACGTGGTCAGCGCGGGTGCCGAGGACCAGCCCCAGCTGCGGCCCTGTTCGGCGACGGTCAGCAAGGGGACGACACCGACGGTGAGCGCGACGGCGCCGCCGTAGTCGAGGCGGCGCCGAACGGGCTGGTGCGGCACGCGGCGCAGCACGCGCATGATGACGGAGAGGGCGACGGCAGCCATGGGCAGGTTGATCAGGAAGATCCACCGCCAGCCGTCGATGCCCAGCAGCGTGTCGTGGCCCGCGAACACCCCGCCGATCACCGGGCCCACGATGCTGGACCCGGCGAACACGGCCATGAACCAGCCCTGGTAGCGGCCGCGTGCGCGAGGAGAGGTGATGTCGGCGATGATCGTCATGGCCAGGGACATCAGTCCGCCGCCGCCCAGCCCCTGCACGGCTCGGAAGGCGGCCAGCTGGTGGATGGATCCGGCGAAGCCGCACAGCAGCGACCCCGCCGCGAAGAGCAGGATCGCGGCGAGGTAGATGATGCGGCGCCCGTAGATGTCGGACAGCTTGCCGTACAGCGGTGTGGCGATGGTGCCGGTGACCAGGTACGCGGTGGTCACCCACGCCTGCGCGGTCAGGCCGTGCAGGTCGTCGGCGATGGTGCGGAGCGCCGATGAGACCACGGTCTGGTCGAGCGCGCCGAGGAACATGCCGAGCATCAGACCGGACAGCACCACGGTGATCTGCCGGTGGGTGAGCCGGGCCGGGCGGCCGGTGTCGGCGGGTGCGGTGTCCGCGGGCTCGCGTGCGAGCGCGTCCGATGACGTCACGTGTGTTCCTTGGGGTTGCTGGGACGTGAGCGCTTGGTCATCCGTCCGGGCACTGTGAGCCGGCCAGGGCGATGACGTTCTCAACAACCATGTCAGAGTGGGGAGTTGAGTGCCGTGGATGCGAGAGCGGAGAGCGGGGCCTGAGCCCTCGGCCCCGGGGCCGGAGCACGGCTACGGTCCGGCCCCGGGGCGATCGGAGGACGTCAGGTCAGTCCGTCAGCTTCTCCAGATCGGTGACGGCGCTCTCGACCTCGGGGAGGGTGAGCATCGCCAGCCGCGCCCGGCGCGCCTGCGCGTGCACGGCGGTGTCGGCGAGCACGTCGCGGCAGGCGGCGGCGATGCCCTCGGACGAACGGTCGGTGATCTCCCGGCCGAGGCCCAGCTCCTGGGTCCGGCGCGCGTTCAGGTACTGATCGCCGAACTGCGGCAGCACGGCCGTGGGCGTTGCGGTACGCAGCGACTCGCGCACGCTGTTGAAGCCGCCATGGGTGAGGAAGAGGTCGACGGCCTCCAGCAGGAGGGGCTGCGGGAGCCGTTCGGTGAGGTGGACGTGCGGGGGCAGCCCGGTGCCGTCGACCGTCATGCCGGCCGTCGCGACGATGACGGTGCAGTCGTCGAGCTGCGCCGCCGCCTCGGTGATCGTCTTCAGCGTCTGGGCGGGATCGGGCACGGGCACGGGCAACGTGGCCGACGGGCCGCCGTCCCCCATCCGCTTGAGCATCTGGGGAAGCGCGGTGCCCAGCGCCGCGAACACCAGGGGCCGGTCGGTGGGCAACTCGGCCACCCACGGCGGCAGTACGGAGGTGCGGTCCACGTTGACCGTCTGCCGGTACGCCAGCGAGCCGGGCAGGTGATGGGTGTAGGAGAAGGCCGGGGGCACGTAGTCGATGCGTCCGTGCGCGGCTATCGCAAGGGGGTCGTCGACGGTGGGCAGGGAGAGTTCCCCGCGCAGCGTGTTGAGGCTGTCCACGGTGTGGGCGGGATCGAGGGTGTTGCTGGTGCCGGACGGCGTCGGCAGCTGGGGTATGCCGAACTTCTCGGCCATCAGGACGCTGCTGAGGTCCATTCCGTCGCGCAGTACGAGGTCGGGGCGGAAGTCCTCGGCCACGGGGATCAGGAGGTCGAGCAGCTTCCTGGCGAGCGTGCCCGAGATGGCCTCGGCCAGCAGGCGCCGCATCAATTCCTGGCGCTGTGCCTCGTCGAGGTCGGTGCGCTCGGTGAGCTCGGCCATGGCGGACCCTGCGAAGGTGCTGGGCGTGAGGTCCGGCAGGCAGCTGAGGACGCGGACGTCGTCGTGCTGGAAGACGGCGGCGAGCGTCGGGGTGGTCGCGACGAGGACGTCGTGCCCGGCGGCGGCGAGCGCCCGCAGGACGGGCAGTTGGGCGCGCCCGTGCGAAGGGCTGCCGAGGGTGGTGCACAGAACCCGCATGAGGGGACCTTCCTGTTCAGTCATCGGTGGTGAGCCGGTACGGGCGCTACCGCGTCACGTGCGGCGTGACGCGGTAGCCCCGGGGAGGGGGAGGGCGTCGCAGCGCCGGGGCCGCGGGTCAGCCGGTCATGCTGAGGGTGCGGCCGATGCCCTGCCAGGCCAGTCCCGCCTCCGCGAGCCGGCCGGGGTCGAGGAAGTTGCGGAAGTCGTAGACGATGGGTCGGTGCAGCTGCCGGGCGATGGCGTTCCAGTCCAGGTCGTGGAACTGCGGCCACTCGGTGAGGACGACGCAGCCGGCGGCCCCCGCGGCGGCCTGCGCCGGGTCGTCGACGAGCGTGAGCAGGTCGCTGAGGTCGGGCCTGGTGTCGCTGAGGGCCGGGTCGTAGGCGTACAACTCGGCCCCACGCTCCCGCAGTTGACGGGCGATGGCCAGGGCCGGGGAGTCGCGCAGGTCGGAGGTGCCCGCCTTGAAGGCGAGTCCGAGCAGGGCGAGGCGTACGCCGCGCAGCGACCCGTCCGGCCCGGCGCAGCCCGCCGCGACGCGCTCGACGAGCTGCCGCTGGTGCTCGACGTTGGTCTCGATGGTGGCGCGCAGCAGCGGGAATTCCACACCGGCCTGCTCGCAGACGGTCAGCAGCGCGTGGGTGTCCTTGGGCAGGCAGGAGCCGCCCCAGCCGGGTCCTGGCTGGAGGAACGCGCCGCCGATGCGGGGGTCGTGGCCGATGCCGACGGTGACGGCTGCGATGTCGGCGTCGAAGCGCTCGCACACGGTGGCCAGGTTGTTGGCGAAGGACAGCTTCATGGCGAGGAAGAAGTTCGCCGCGTACTTGGTGAGTTCGGCGCTGGCGGTGTCGGTGAGCACCACCGGCGCTTCGAGCGCCGCGTAGAGCCCGGCGACGTGCTCCGCGGCGTCCGGGGCGTCCGCGCCGACCACGATGCGGTCGGGGTGCAGGAAGTCGTGGACGGCGCGGCCTTCACGGAGGAACTCCGGATTGCTGACGACCGTCGTGTCCGGACGGCCGAGCAGCTCCGCGACGCGCTCGGCGGTACCCACCGGCACGGTGGACTTGTTCACCACCGCGCAGCCTTCCGGCAGGACCGAGCGGATCTCGGCGGCGACGGACTCCACGGCGGCCAGGTCCGCCGCACCCCCGGCGCCCATGGGGGTGGGCAGGCACAGGAAGACGGTGTCCGCGTCCGCGGCCGCTCCCGCGCTGTCCTGGACGAAGCTCAGCCTTCCCGAGTCGAGCCCTTCCGCCACGAGTTCGGGCAGTCCGGGTTCCAGGATGTCGACCTGGGCCTGCCGGAGCCGTCCGACCTTGTGCGGGTCGGCGTCCGCACAGACGACATGGTGACCGAGGGACGCCAGACAGGCGCCGGTGGTCAGTCCGACGTAGCCGGTTCCTATGACGGCGATGTGTCTTGCGGGCACTGGAGATCACCATTCCTGCCGTGGGGGGTCCTGGGCAAAGGCCCTCGGTCCCGGGCCCGTCGAGGGTCCGCGCCGTGGGTGTGCGGGGGACCGGCGGGTGCCGGCCCCCGATGCTGTGGCGTCGCGGCACAGCGGCCGCGGCGTCGACGGGTACGGCCGGACTCCTCGTCCGGACCGGGGAACACGGGAGCGATGATGCGAACCACCGCTCGGTTCACCGAACATAAGCCACCGGCCCGAGAATCAGTCAACGATTGGTGACAACGATCGATGACTTCCGGACAGCGTCCGAACGCAGGACCATGAGCCGTTGGACCACCAACCGAGCAGAGGTACGCCAGGTGACCACGTCAACAGAGCAGGAAGAGACCGCCATGCATCCCCCACGAGCCCGCGAGCACGGCGCGGCGAGCACACGCTCCGCCCTCATCGAAGCAGCGGCCGTGCGGTTCGGCAGGTACGGGTACGACGGCGCCAGCGTCCGGGACATCGCCCGGGACGCCGGCGTGGACGCCGCGCTCGTCTACCGCTACTTCGGCTCCAAGGACGCCTTGTTCCGGCTGGTGTCGACCAACATCGCGCTCTTCGACCCCCTGTTGGAGATCCCGCTGGAGGAGGTTCCCGCCTGGATCTGCGACTTCCTCACCCGTGGCCCCAAGGACGACGAGGTGCCGCACCCGGTGCTGTCCGTACTGCGCTCGTCGAGCCGCGGGGAGGCGGTGGACCGCTTCCGCGACGAGGTCACCGAGGTGTTCACCGAGCGCTTCGCAGCCCGCCTGGAGGGGCCCGACGCGCAGGTGCGGGCGGAACTGCTGGCCGCGTGGCTGCTCGGAACCAGCCTGCTGTGCAAAGCGTTCCGCACCCCCGCCCTCGACACCGCCCCCGAGGACACCCTGCGCGAACATCTGCACACGGGCGTCGCCGCCCTGCTCTGCATCGCCCCGCCGTCCGACGGAACGGGGAACTGCTGCTGTGGCTGCCCGCCCTCCGGCACCAACTGACCGCATCGGACCGCCCGGTGCGGTCAACCGGACGGTCCGGCCTCCGGGACTGTCTGAAAGGCGATGGGTGCGGGGGCCGGGAGGCGGGCGGGAAGGGAGCCCGGCGCGGGCGGCGGCGATGGCGGTCCGGCTGCGCCCCGCCCCAGCCCTTGCCGGCGGAGAGCGTCACCGTGGGCCACCGTCCGCAGCAGCCCCCGCCACCGAACGCGAATCTCACTTCCGAATCGCCTTCACCAGGCCCGCAACAAGGGTCGCCCGCTCGGCCATCGCTTCGATCACCAGGTACTCGTGGTCGGCGTGGGCGCCGCCCCCGACCGCTCCGAGGCCATCGAGTGTGGGCACCCCCAGTGCGGCCGTGAAGTTTCCGTCGCTTCCGCCGCCAACTGCCTTGCCTTCAAGGCCGGGAAGCAGTTGCTTTGCCACCGCAAAAAGCTCGGCCGAAGCCGACTCGGGCATCGGCGGTCGGCCGACACCTCCCTGAACCGTGATCTCCGCCTCATCGAGATACGGAGCCAGCGCGGCGAACGCGGACTCGATACGTTCTTTCTCGGTGGCCGATTCGACCCGGACATCGACGATGACGGTCGCTTCCGCGGGAACGACGTTGTCCAGCGTTCCTGCGGACGCGACGGTCGGGGTAACGGTCGTCCCAATATCGGCCCGGCCGAGCGCCGCGATATCGAGTACCTGATGTGCGGCTTCGATCAGGGCGTTGACCCCGGCCGCGGGCTCAAGGCCCGCATGCGACGCCCGGCCCGTGACGGAAACCTGGAACGTGCCGCAGCCTTTACGGCCGGTCTTCAGGGCTCCGCCCTCTGCGGCGCCCTCGAACACCAGCACCGCACCGCAGGCAAGGGCTCGTTCTTCGATGAGAGCACGGGAGGAGCGGGAGCCGACCTCTTCGTCGGCGGTCACCAGGATCTCGACGCCCGACCGGTCGTCGAGCGCCGCCAGGCCGTGAATGGCCTGCACCAAACCGCCGAGCATGTCGAAGACTCCGGGGCCGGTCGCATGCCCGTCTTCGACCGTGAACGGGCGGCGTTCAAGGGTGCCGAGCGGAAACACCGTGTCATGGTGACCGAGAATCAGGACTTCGGGTTCGCCGCCCGCCGACCAGTGGACGTGCGGCCCGGCTTCGCTCTCCATCATGACGGCCCGCCCGCCGAGCCGGTTCTCGATAACAGCGGCGACAGCTTCGGCCGATGCCCTCAAGGCGTCGGCATCGCGCGAGGGAGACTCGATTTCGACGAGTGTCCTGAGGTCTTCGAGCATCGCGTCAACATTCACATCGACGGCCTTGTGCATCGTCATGGCGCAAGGGTACTTGGCACGTCGTGAGGGTATGGGGGGACCTACTTCATTGCGTTCGCCAACACAAGCGACCCCCCGGGGAGGGGTACCAGGCCCCGTCAATTGAGGACGGCGAGGTCGAGTTGCCGAAGGCGTGCCGGGGCGGCGGTCACCTCGTATGCGGCGATCTTGTCGTTTTCGATGGTGAAGCGTCGGGGGCAGGCACCGCGAGGATCGCGGCGAGGTCACCGGCTCGCGCGGCGGCGAGGAACGCCGCCACGACCTGCCGGTGCCGGGCCAGCTCGGCCGCTGGGACCACCGGGGTGCCTTGTACCTTGTGGCGCGCGCGGCCGGCGAGCTTCTTCGCGGCGGCCGGCGTGTGCTCCAGGACGGCTGCGATCTGGCTGAACGGCACGGCGAACATGTCGTGCAGCACGAACGCGATCCGTTCGGCGGGGTCCAGCTGTCCAGGACGGCGCGCAGCGCGCGGCTCACCGCGTCGGCCAGCAACGCCTCCTCTTCCCAGGGCTCAGGCGGCAGCAGCACATCCGGCGGCAGCGGCACAACCACCGACAAGAACTCCACCGCCACGGAGCCGCCCGCGAGCAACGGCTCCTCCGGCAACTCCGCTGCCGC
Source organism: Streptomyces pinistramenti (assembly GCF_020564935.1). Lineage (GTDB taxonomy): Bacteria > Actinomycetota > Actinomycetes > Streptomycetales > Streptomycetaceae > Streptomyces > Streptomyces pinistramenti. The sequence goes on along the minus strand of NZ_JAJCXB010000008.1, from coordinate 33,395 downwards.
TTCCGGCTCCTGAAGACCTCCCAGCTCGCCTTCAGCAGCTCGGAGGCATGAGCGAGGGCACCGTCCTCGTCAACCTCAAGAACACCGGGCCCGCCGCCCGCACCCTCCAGGGCTTCCCCGGCGTCGACCTCACGAGCAAGGACGGCTCCATCAGCGCCGCCCGCAGCAAGCTCGCCCCGACGAAGGTCAGCGTCGAACCCGGCGACGAGACCCGCTCCCACACTCTGCCCGTCAGCATCGACATCCCCGCCTCCGACAGCTCCACCCCGGCCATCACGGTCGACCCCGTCGGCGCCGGAAAGTAGGCACGAGCCCCGCGCCGGGAGGATCCGCCCCGGTCACGAGAGGCCACCGCTCACTGTGTCATCATGCGAAGACATTGCCTGATGACAACATGGAGATGATTGAGGTGGCCATGCGGCGCACACGCACGTCGTCCGGGGAGGAGCACCGGGCGTTGGTTCCGGTGCTGGTCTGTCTGGGCATGCTGGTCGCGATCGTCAGTGGCCTCGGTGCGCCGCTGGTCCCGACAATCGCCGACGTCGACGGCGTCTCGGTGTCCACCGCGCAGTGGTCGCTCACCGTGACCATGCTGATGGGCGCCGTCGCCACCCCGGCGATGGGGCGCCTCGGCGACGGTCCGCACCGTCGCAAGGTGATCCTCGGCGGTCTGGCCACGGTGCTGGCGGGCAGCCTGCTCGCGGCGCTGCCGCTGGGCTTCGGCTTCCTGATCGCGGGGCGGGCGCTCCAGGGCGTCGGTATGGGGCTCGTTCCCCTCGCGATTGCCACCGCCCGCGATGCCCTGCCGCCCGACCGGGCGCGGTCGGCGCTGGCGACGCTCTCGCTGACGACCGTGGCCGGGGTCGGTCTCGGCTATCCGATCACCGGGCTGCTCACCCAGTACCTCGGGATGTACGCCGGATTCTGGTTCGCGCTGATCGCCGCCGGCGCGGCGCTGATCGCTGCCGCCCTCGTGCTGCCCGAGCCCCCGCGGCGTCCGGCGCACCCGATGGACGTGCCGGGCGCGGTGCTGCTCACTCTCGGGATGACGGCGCTGCTGTTCGCCCTCACCGAAGGCGAGAGCTGGGGCTGGGCGTCGGCCCGGCTGCTCATCCTGGCCGCGGCCGCGGTTCTCCTGCTGATCGGATGGGTGGCCCACGAACTGCGCACGCCGCACCCCCTGGTCGATGTGCGGCTGGTCCGCGACCGGACGGTCCTCATCGCCGACCTCACCACGATGGTCGGCGGCATAGGGACATACCTGCTGATCTCGCTGGTGACCCGTTACGTGGAGACGCCGCGGAGCACGGGCTACGGCTTCGGGTCCACCGTCGTCGTCACCGGCCTGGTCCTGGTGCCCTTCTCGGCGGCCAGCCTGGTGTCCGGCCGGCTGGTGCGGCTCCTGGCCCGCAGTAATCCGCTTCCCCGCCTGCTGCCCCTGGGGTGCCTGCTCTCCCTCGCGGCCATGCTGTGCTTCGTGTTCGCCCGGGGGAGCATGTGGGGGGTGTGCGCGACCATGGCCGTGGCCGGGCTCGGTGTCGGTGTCAACTTCGCCGTGACCCCCGCGCTCATCGTGGGTGCGGTGCCCGCGCACGAAACCGGCAGCGCGATGAGCTTCAATCAAGTCGTGAAGTACATCGGTTACTCGGCCGGGAGCGCGCTCAGCGCCGTGATCCTGCAGGCCCACACCGCCCCCGGGCGGACCCTTCCGTCGAACGACGGCTACCACGCCGCCGGCCTGCTCGGCTGCGCCGTGTGGGTGGTGACGGCCCTGGTGGGTGTGGCGCTGATCCGGCGAGGCGCCCGCAATCCGCTGCCCGTGGGCCCGCGCCGGCCGGCCGGCGCCCCCGTGCCGGGTCGCCGCAACGACCGCAACGACAGCACGTCCCGCAGCGCCGAGGTCCAGCGGTGAGCGGCGGCACGCAACGGCGCCGCCACGACTCGGCACGCAGCCGCGAACTGCTGCTGACGGCGGCCGGCGAACTCTTCGCCGAGCGCGGCTTCGACCGTACGACGATCCGCGACATCGGCGAACGGGCCGGCGTGGACCCGGCGTTGATCGCCCGGTACTTCGGCAGCAAGACCCTGCTGTACGTCGCCGCGCTGGAGGCCGAGCGGGGCGACGTGCCCCCGGCCGACCTGCTCGACCCGGAACGGATGCGCGAGATCTTCGAACGGGCCGACCGCCGCGGCCCCGTCCCCCTGGCCCAGGTCGCCGTGCAGCGGCTGAGCGATCCCGCCGCACAGGACGCCGCACGCGCGGCACTCCACACCCGCCTGGTCGATCCGCTGCGCGACCGCTTCGTCAGGGAAGGTCTCGACCGGCCGCAGCTGCGGGCCGAGATCATGGTGGCGGCCGTCGTCGGCGTCATGCTCGGACGCCACTCGGGCGCCTTCGACGAACTGACCCGGGCCGACCCCGACGCCCTCGTCCCGCTGCTGCGGGGCGCGCTCACGACGGAGGACTGAGCATCGGCGGCAGCTGAGCCGCGTTGCGCGATGCGGCCGGTGATCCCGTGCTCCGGCAGCCCGGCGCAGACGGGCGCCAGGCCCCAACAGCCCCTGTTGTGAGGTGAATCACGGTGGTGGGCTGTCACGCTCCGCCGGTCCGGGGTGTCTCGATGGGCGTCCGACGAGACGGGCGTTCCAGGAGAGGGGCCGGATGTGGTGACGGGATACGGGCGCCGGGGTGGGCCGGTGCCGGGGGCGGGCCGTGCCGGGGTGCGGGCGGCGGACCGGCGTGCGGGCGTGGCCGTGACGAGGGCGGATCCCCGGGCTGAGTGCGTCGAACGGATCCGCCTGCACCGGCAAGCGGCAGGCACGGGCACTGGGACCTCGGTCCGCTTGACCGCGGAACCGGTCTGCCGGTCCACGGCGCGGCAACCGTGCACCGGTCACCGCACCCGGAACCGAGCGGGGGCTGGCCATGGCTGACGACGCCTTCATCGAGCACCGTCCGCTCCTCTTCACCATCGCCTACGAGATGCTGGGCAGCGCCGCCGACGCCGAGGACGTGCTGCAGGAGAGCTACCTGCGGTGGAGCGTGGTCGATCCGGCCGCGGTCGGGCATCCGCGCGCCTACCTGGTCCGCGTGGTGACCCGACAGGCACTCAACCACCTGCGCACGGTCAGGGCACGGCGCGAGGAATACCCCGGCACGTGGCTGCCCGAACCGATCCGCACCGCACCCGAAGTGGCCGATGACGCCATCCTGGCCGAGTCGGTGTCGATGGCCATGATGCTCGTCCTGGAAACGCTGAACCCGACCGAACGCGCGGTGTTCGTGCTGCACGACGTCTTCGGCTACACCCACGGCGAGATCGCCGCCTCGATCGGCAAGGCCGAGGTCACCGTCCGGCAGATAGCCCACCGCGCACGCCGGCACGTCCACGCGCGCCGGCGCCGCTTCGAACCCGAATCCGACGCCACCAGGGGCATCGTCCAGAGGTTCCTGCTCGCGGCGACGACCGGCGAAGTCCAGGCGTTGATGGACCTGCTGGCGCCCGACGTCGTGCAGATCTCCGACGGCGGCGGGAAAGTCGTCGCCGCGCGCCGCCCGGTCACCGGCCGCGACGACGTCGCCCGGTTCGTCGTCGGCGTGGCCCGCACCAGCATCACCGCGACGACCCACATCGAGCACGCCACCTACAACGGCATGCCCGCGGCACTCTGCCGCACCGGTGGAGAACTCGACTGGCTGCTCGCCTTCGAGATCCACCACGGACGGATCACCGGCCTCTACGCCATGCGCAACCCGGACAAGCTGCACCGCGCCGACGCGGTGCGCCCACTCGACCGAGGAGTACCCCAGCCATGGAAACCATGACCGTCGAGCGCACCATCGACGCCCCGATCGACGAGGTCTTCGCCTGGCTCACCACGACCACCAACTACACCTGCTCGCCCCTGGTACTGCGCTGCCGCCTGACCCGGCACGGCGAGTCCGCGCCCTATGGCGTCGGCGCGGTGCGCAGCCACCTCTGGCTGATCGGTCGGCTCCGCGAACGCATCACCCACTACGACCCGCCGTACGCCACCGAGTACGTGGTCGAGCGCAGCTTCCCGCCGTCCCGGCACGAACTCGGCCGCATGACGTTCACCGAGGCCGACGGCGGCACCCGGGTGAACTGGACCACCCGCGCCGAAATGCGCGCCCCGCTGGTCGGCGCCTTCCTCACCCGACACCTCGTACGACCGATGATCACCCGCTCCTTCGGCAGCATCCTCGACGCCGCCGACACCGCACTGGCCCAACGCCCCCAGCCGGAACCGGGCACGACGACCGCGCACGCGCCGACGAGTGGAGGGACGTCCCGATGACTGTTGCCGGGAGCAGTCCAACTCCCTGGCCACCGTGGTGGACGCACCCACGTTCCACGACCGATTGAACGGCGACTCCTGATGCGGACGCCTCCCCCTTGACTGGGGCGTAGCGGGAAGTGTCCCGTGCGGCATCTGACAACCAGTGCCGCACGGCTTCAGCTACCCATAGGGGACGGTGACCAACGCCTCCTGCGCAGATGGCGACAGGCTCCGCCGTCCTCCACCAGAGGAAAGAATATGGGCCCTTTCTGGAGAAAAGGGCCCATATATGGGTGCAGACGATCTCATCGGAGTAATGCGTCCGGCACCGGATTTTTGTAGCTGGTCAGCATTCGCGCCGTAGCCTTCCGAGTTGCCTCCCACATGAAGGGGATGGCCTCTGGAGGAACACCTCCTCTTCCAGGAGTTCCTCCGGGACCTTGGAAGTACACGGGCCCCGAGAGGGCTTGGTTTGAGCTGCGCACCAGCACGTCCACGAACTCGAAGCACTTACCCGTGAGTTCCCCGTCCGGCGGCGCTTTCCTGAGTTCCGACTGGACCACCGGTCTTGAGAATTCCTCATCCAGCAGTACGAAGGTGTCATACCGCGCGGCTTCACTGATGACGGCCCTTTCCGCGGGCATCTCGTACAGCTCGGCGATGTGTTCCGCGGTCTCCGGCACCATGCGCAGCAACAGTGCCGGAATCTCCAGCGGGTCGATTTCACTCATCATGTTCACCATAAGGCGCAGTTGCCGGACGAGGGATCGCAGATGGATCCGCCGCCCCTGCCACCATTTTCCTCAGGGTAGTGGGGGCCCTGTCCCTTGGAAACTCAGAACGGGCCGGCCTCGCCCTTGAACAATTCCCCTCCATCTCGCTTCCACCCGTACTCTCTGATGTAGCTGGGTGCCTGGCCGCCGATGCCACGCCGCCCGCGATGCCGAACGACTTGGCGAAACCGCACAGCGGTGTGGGCTCGCCGAACGGCTGGGGCCCTTGTGCTGGGTCGGCTCGAACTTCTGGCCCGTGAGGTCCTTGACGGCCGCCGTTTCGGTGACGTCGCCGACTTCCTTTTTGATCACGTTCTTCGACCCCGCGTCCTGTTTCACCGTCTGGGTGGTCTTTCCGGTGATGTCGCGGGAGTTGAGAGCGTTCCAGATTTCCTTCGCCTCGGACTTCGCGACCGCCCGGTCGCGATCGTCGAGAAGGTTGTCCATGCCCTTTCCGGTCTCCCGTGCCTTTCGGTCCTTCCCCAGGATCGACGAATGCTCCTCGGCGCACCCCAGCCCTTCTGGATGTGCCATTCGTCCTTGTTGTCAAGGCGCTTCCCCGTGTTGAAGTCGTAGATGATGGCTGTCGCGGCCTTGACGTCACCCATGACCGACTCCGCCTGGGGCTTTGCGTAGATGCTCTTCAGGTCGCTGGCAAGGTCCCGGTTGCTGACCGTCGGAATCGACGTCCTCGGCCTTGAGACACCGAGATTCGCGTTTCGAGTCTTGAATGCCTTCTTGATTGCGCCGATCGAGTCCAAGGCGCTGTCCATCAACTGGTCGAAAAGTCGGCCGAAGGGTCTCCCATTCGGATCCGCGAACACCAGCGGGTTGTTGTTCCCGTAGGCGTCTGCTGCGCGTTCGAGGTGTCCATCACCAGGTCGACCGAGATGAACCGGCCTGTGTCCGGACCGTATTCGCGGGCGCCGAGATGCGTGAGGCCGCCGCCCTTCGTCTCGTCGGTTCCGCCGACGAAGCCCTTCGTGCCGGCCCACGACGTCGACGTCCTCGCCCCGGTCGCTGGGGGCCTGCATGACACCGTCCAGGGTGACGAACGCGGTGACGATCAGCCGGCTCATGGCGCCGCCTTTCAGGCGCGGAATCTGCGGACACCCGGATGATCCGCGGGTATCCGGACGGGCTCCAGGGACGGCGGGAACACCTCGCCCGGCGCACGGCCGGCCGGGCGCGACGGGCGGGGCTTGGGCATACTCGGCGCACAGTGTCCCGCCGCGCAGCTTTGGTCCATCTGAACGGGCCCCACCCACCTGCGCGGCGAACTCGCCCACCCCGCCCTGATGCATAGTCGGCCGATCAGCGTCACACCTTCGTCCCAGAGCCTCCACCCGGCTCTGGCTCTGGCTTCTGGAGCACACATGTCTTTGCGCCGCATCGACGTCCACACTCATTTCGTGCCCGATTTCTACCGGGACGCGCTGATCGAGGCCGGGCACGAACGGCCCGACGGTATCGCGCGGATCCCCGGGTGGGACGTGCGGACGGCGCTGCGCACGATGGACGAACTCGGCGTCGCCACCGCCTTCCTGTCCATCTCATCGCCCGGAATCCACTTCGGCGACGACCAGGCCGCTCGTCTCCTGTCCCGCCGGGTGAACGAGGAGGCGGCCCAGTTGTGCGCCGGGCACCCTGGGCGCTTCGGATTCTTCGCCTCGTTGCCGGTGCCCGACATCGAGGGAGCGCTGGCCGAAGCTGCCCATGCCTTCGACGAGTTGGGCGCCGACGGGGTGGTCCTGGAGACCAACCACCACGGCCACTACCTGGGCGACGACCTCTACCGGCCGTTGTACGCGGAGCTGGACCGCCGCGCGGCCACCCTGTTCGTGCACCCGACCTCGCCCCTGTGTGCCGCCGGTCCCACGCTGGACTGTCCGCGGCCCATGCTGGAGTTCATGTTCGACACCACGCGGTCGGTCACGGACATGGTGCTGTCCGGTGCCCTGGAGCAACATCCGGGCCTGCGGGTGATCGTGCCGCATGCCGGCGCGGCGCTCCCGGTGCTCGCCGGCCGCGTCGACCTGATGTCGGAGATCAGCGGCGCGGACGTCCCCGGCCTCCGTGACGCGCTCAGCCGGCTCTACTTCGACGTCGCGGGGGCCCCGGTGCCCGAACTGCTCACGGCGCTGCGCTCGGTGGCCCGCCCCGGTCACGTCTTCTACGGCTCGGACTGGCCCTTCACACCCGCGCCGGTCGCAGTCGAGCTGGGCCGGCGGCTGGCCGGCACGGACCGGCTCTCGGACGACGAGCGGGTCGCCGTGTTCGAGGGGAATGCGCGGCGGTTCTTCCCGCGCCTTCAGAAGTGACGTGAAGCGCCGTCGGATGCCGGCGTGGGAGGGGCGCGGTGCGGAGCGTTCGGCAGGAGGTGGATCCGTTCTTTCAGCTGGGTGATCAGGCCGCGTAGTTCGGACGGTGTGGCGGCGGCGCCGAAGAGGTAGAAGTCGGGGCGGATGACGGCGGCGATGTGGGCGTGCTTGCGGAGGTGGGGGAGATAGGCGTCGTCCACGTCCGCGTACACCGTGTCAGGGGAGCCGGGGGAGTGGAGCGGAACGAGGGTGGCGTCGATGCGGTCGAGGAATTCCCGCTCCATGGTGCCGAGCGCGGTGCAAGGCGCCTCGCCGTCGGTGAGGACGATGAATCCGCCGCCCGTGAGGGCGTCGAGCAGGTCCGTTCTGCCGTTGTGGCTGATGCGGTACTGAGGGGTGAGGCGGCCGACGTCCGGGCGCGGGGCGCCGTTCGGAGCCTGCTGGAGCACGCCGTCGCCGAGGACGGGCGGGGGAGTGGGCGGCAGTGCGCGGGCCGGGTCGGCTCCGGTGGCGATCATGCGTGCGTCGCGTTCGGCGGCCGCGGCTTCGTCGGGCACGCAGATGATCCGGCCGAGCGCCATCGACATGCCGATGGCGTGCTGGACGTGGCCGCGCCGCTCGGTGGTGTACGTGTCCAGGAGGGCGGGCGCGGAGGTACCGGTCAGGACCAGGTCCAGCTTCCAGGCGAGGTTGATCGCGTCGCGCAGGCCGGAGCACATGCCCTGCCCGGCGAACGGCGGCATCTGGTGGGCGGCGTCCCCGGCCAGCAGCAGCCGCCCCTCGCGCCAGACGTCGGCCCAGCGGGCCTGGAAGGTGTAGACGGCGTGCCGTTCGATGACGGTGTTCCCGGGGTTGCGGCCCCAGGGCCTGAGCAACTTCCATGCCGTATCGAGGGTGTTGAGGTTCTCGACGCTTTCGCCGGGGAGCCGCATGAACTCCCAGCGGCGGCGTCCAGGCCCGCCGGATACGAGGGTGGTGGGCCGTTCCGGGTCGCACAGCTGCCAGTTCATCGGCGACCAGCGGGTGTCGGTGTCGCGTGGGACGATGTCGACGATGAGCCAGTCGTAGAAGAAGCCGAGATCGGTGACGGTGGTGCGCATGCGGGAGCGGGCGAAGCTGTTGGCGCCGTCCGCGCCGATGGCGTACCGGGCACGGAAGGTCTCGCCGCCGCGCGTCGTCAGTTCGACGTGCTCGCTGCCCTGGCGGAGGCCCAGCACCTCCTGGCCGCGGCGCACCGTGGCAGTCGGCTGCTCGGCGATGGCAGCGGTGAGGACGGCCTCCAGTTCGGGCTGGGAGAAGAAGTTGGCGGTGGGCCAGCCTGAGGGGCCGGTGCCGGACCAGTCGATGCGGAGCAGGGTGTCGCCGTCGCGGTTGCGCCACTCGTAGTGGTCGGGGACCGGGTCGCTGATCGCGCGGACCTGTTCGCCGACGCCGGCGGCCTGGAAGATGCGGCCGATCTCGTCGTCGAAGGTGACGGCGCGCGGCAGCTCGTAGGGCTCGGGCCAGCGCTCCAGTACGAGGACGGAGTGGCCCTTACCGCTCAGCAGGAGGGAGAGAAGCTGACCGACGGGGCCGAAGCCGACGATCGCCACGTCGTACGCGCCCTGCGGGTCACGGGTCATCGGCGTGCGGTCACCTCGCCGCACGGTGGGCGCCGGTCATGAGGGCGGCGAGGTCATCGGGGTGCAGGAAGGACGGGGGCGGCGGCGGGCCCCAGGTGAACAATCCCTTGGCGCCTTCCAGGACTTCGGGTGTCCACAGCTGGTCGTCGACGACGCAGTCCATGTCGGAGTAGTACTCGGAGAAGTTGCCCGCCGGGTCCTTGAGGTACCAGAAGAAGTTCGATCCGGCGTGGTGACGGCCCAGGCCCCAGACATGCCGCTCGGGATGGTCCTCCAGCATGGCGGTGGCGCCGCGCCCGATGTCGTCGATGTCGTCGACCTGCCAGGAGGTGTGGTGCAGGAAGGCGACCGGGGCCTTGAGCACGAGGATGTTGTGGTGGTCGGCGGAGCAGCGCAGGAAGGCCCCGGCGTCCTTGATGTAGTCGCTCGCCTTGAGGCCCAGGCCGTCGCGGAAGAACGCCGTCGTCGCGTCGAAGTCGGGGGTGCCGACGACGGCGTGGCCGAGCTTGCGCGGGCGGACCGGTGCGGAGCGCGCGATGGCCGGCGCACGCGTGTCGGCCCGCTCCACGCGGCCCGGTCCGTTGTACGGCGTCGCCGGGATCGCCGGCTGCGTGAAACGGGGAGTGACGTCGAGGACGGCGCGTACGCCGGTGGCCTCGTCGTACGCGGTCAGGCAGCTGCCGGTGGTCTCGCACGTCACGCCGATGCGCGCGAGGCGGGATGCCGCGGCGGCGAGGTCGTCGGGGTCGTCGACGCCGATCCGGGCCTCGATCAGGCGGCGGGTGGGCGCGTGCACGATGCGGAGCTGGCGGCCGGCGTCGCGGGTGGTGAACCAGCCCTCGCCGTCCGGGGTGAGGCCGAAGTCCGTGTAGTACGCGGCCGTTTCGGCGACGTTCGGTACCCCCATGGTGACGGAGGTCAGGCGGTGCAGTGCCATGTCCGGGACTCCTTTGTCCTTACGTTCGTGGCGATGCGGCTCAGTTCGCGACGAAGGTCTGACGCAGCTCGCCGATGCCCTCGATCGCCGATTCCAGTACGTCGCCGTCGGCCAGCCAGCGCTGCGGTTCACGGCCCAGACCCACCCCGGCCGGGGTGCCGGTGAAGAGCACGTCGCCCGGCAGCAGCGGCAGCAGGGCCGACAGGCGGGCGATGAGCGTGGGGACGGAGAAGATGAGGTCGCGGGTGCGGCCCTTCTGGACCTCCTCGCCGTTGATGGCGCAGCGCAGTTCGAGGTCGTCGGGGTTCTCGAACTCGTCCGGCGTCACCAGCCACGGCCCGATCGGGGCGAACCCGGGCAGCGACTTTCCGAGGCTGAACTGCGGTGCGGGCCTGGCCAGTTGAGTGATCCGTTCGGAGATGTCCTGGCCCACGGAGAGGCCCGCGACATGGCTCCAGGCGTCGGCCTCGGCCACGTGCTCGGCGCGGCGGCCGATCACGGCGACCAGCTCCACCTCCCAGTCGGTGTGCCCGCCCTTCGGCAGGGCGACCTCGGTGACCGGGCCGCTGATGCTGCCGGCGAATTTGGTGAACACCGGCGGCAGCCCCTCGGGGACGGCGAAGCCCGATTCGGCCGCGTGGCCGCGGTAGTTGAGGCCGACGGCGAGCAGCTGGCGCGGCGCCGGCGCGGGCGAGCCGAGATCTGCCGGGTCGAAGGCGGCGCCGTCCGGCAGCGTGGTGTCCGCGGCCCAGGCACGGAACTCGTCCCACCGCTCGTAGACGGCCTGCGGGTCGGCGGAGAACCGGCCGCCGCCGGCCCGCTCCACATCGAGAGCACGGCCGTCACCGGAGACGAGGGCGAGACGGCCCGAAAGATTGGCGATACGCAAGGGAGACCCCCTGGGAGAGGCGGCCGGAGCCGGCCGATGCGACCCGCTCGACCAATTGAACATGATGATTACGTCGATATTGTGCCGCTGCTACTGGTGACGTCAAGGGAAGGCAGGGCATAACATTCATAATGAATAGGTTCAGCTATATGGGGGAGTGCCTTGAATACCGTCCGCTCCGCGGTGTCCAGTCGGGCCGAGCAGGCCGCAGACCGCATCGCCGTCCTTGTCGACGACGCGGAACCCGGCACGCGGCTGGGAACCAAGGAAGAACTGCGCAAGCGGTGTGCCGTCTCCGTGGGGACCTTCAACGAGACCCTCCGCCTCCTCCAGGCCCGCGGCCTGGTCACGCTGCGCCCCGGCCCCGGCGGCGGCATCTTCGCCGCGGAACAGTCGCCGATGGTCAGGCTGGGAAACTCGGTCCTCGCCCTGGACGCGAAGGAGACCGACGTCGCGGACGCCGTGCGCATCAGAGACGCACTCGACCCGCTGCTGATCGAGGACGCGCTCTGGAATGCCTCGCCGGCCGACATCGCTCGTCTGCACCGGCAGGTCGAGGTCATGGGGCAGGCGGTGGATGCCGCCGACGCGGTCGCCTTCGTGCACGCCAACTGGCAGTTCCACGCGCAGATCGCGGCCATCAGCCCGAACGCCCTGCTCCGGTCGCTCTACAAGAACCTGCTCGATCTCATCGAGTCGCACACGCTGGACGTCCGGCCGGCCGGCGAGCAGCCCCTGGGCGACTACATCGCCCAGCGCCACGCACTGCACCGGGACATCGTCCTTGCGCTCGAACGACGGGATCGCAACGAAGCACTCCGGCTGATCCGGAAACACCACACCAGCCCGGAGCGCCCGCCCGTCACCGCTGCGAATGCCGTTGGCCCTTGACGCACCGACGGCCCGAAAGCGTGGCGGCGCCGCTCCCCTGGCCGAGCCGGGCCCGTCCAGAGACCGCCGCCCCGAGACCGGGCCGCCGGCGAAGCGCGACGGGAGCATCCTCCCGACCTCATGAGGAGCAACCATGACGAACGAGACGACACCACGAGTAGTGGCAGTCAACCGAGGCACGGAGCACGCCGACGGCCCGGGATCCGGCCGAGGCCCGCAGCACGATGCGCTCGACGCCTGGGTGGGGAGATGGATCAACGAAGGCCACATGACCAACGATGACGGAAGCCCCGGGCCGGCGATCATCACCTCCGACGTGTACGAGTGGGCTCCCGGAGGTTGCTTCATCGTCCATTCGGCATACGGGCGCATCGGAGAGTTCGGCGTCGGCGGCACAGAGATCATCGGGTACGAGGAGACCAGCGGCGACTACAGGTCTCACTTCTTCGACAGCCAGGGCAACGTGACCGTCAGCAGGCTGGTCGCGCACGGCGACACGTGGACCTGTCAAGGCGACACCACGCGTTCCACCGTGGAGTTCGGCGACAACCACCGAGTCCAGACCGTCCTGCACGAACGCACCGACGACGGCACAACCTACAGGCCATCCATGAAGGTCACCCTCGTCAAAGTCGAATGAGGGCGCCTGGCCGGCTGGTTCGCGCCGGGGTCTGCGACGTGGGCCGTGGCGGGCGCGCTCCCGTCAAGCAGCTCCGCCGTCCCGTCGGCCATCGATCACGTGATGTGACCAGCCGGAACAGGCGGACAGCTGCAACCCGCGGCGGACCAGGCTGCCGACCGCGGTCAGCCGTCGATGGAGTTCCCGGGGCGGTAGCTGAGCGAGCTGCCGCCCCGGGGCGTGAGGTCTGACAGGTGGTGTGCGTGCGGTTCCCGGTCAGGTGCCGACGTAGGTCGCCAGGTGCTCGCCGGTGAGGGTGGAGCGGGCGGCTACGAGGTCGGCGGGTGTGCCCTCGAAGACGATCCGGCCGCCGTCGTGGCCGGCGCCGGGGCCGAGGTCGATGATCCAGTCGGCGTGCGCCATGACCGCCTGGTGGTGCTCGACGACGATGACCGACTTGCCGGAGTCGACGAGCCGGTCGAGCAGGCCGAGCAGCTGCTCGACGTCGGCGAGATGGAGGCCGGTGGTCGGCTCGTCGAGGACGTAGACGCCGCCCTTGTCGGCCATGTGCGTGGCGAGCTTGAGCCGCTGCCGCTCGCCGCCGGAGAGGGTCGTGAGCGGCTGGCCGAGGGTGAGGTAGCCGAGGCCGACATCGGCGAGCCGGTCGAGGATGCGGTGCGCGGCCGGTGTGCGTGCCTCGCCTGCGCCGAAGAACTCCTCGGCTTCGGCCACCGACATCGCGAGCACCTCGCTGATGTCGCGGCCGCCGAGGTGATGGTCGAGCACCGCTGCCTGGAAGCGCTTCCCCTCGCACTCCTCGCAGGTGGTGGCGACCCCCGCCATCATCGCCAGGTCGGTGAAGGTGACGCCGGCGCCGTTGCACGTGGGGCAGGCGCCCTCGGAGTTGGCGCTGAACAGCCCCGGCTTCACGCCGTTGGCCTTCGCGAACGCCTTGCGGATCGGGTCGAGCAGCCCGGTGTACGTCGCCGGGTTGCTGCGTCGGGAGCCCTTGATGGCGCCCTGGTCGACCGACACCACGTCCGCGCCGGCCGGGATCGACCCGTGCACGAGCGAGCTCTTGCCGGAACCGGCGACGCCGGTGACCACACAGAGCACCCCGAGCGGGATGTCGACGTCGACGGCGCGCAGGTTGTGCGCGGTAGCGCCGCGGATCTCCAGTGTGCCGGTGGGCTTCCGCACCGCCCCCTTGAGGGCGGCCCGGTCGTCGAGATGGCGGCCGGTGAGGGTGCCGCCGGTCCGCAGCCCCTCGACGGTGCCCTCGAAGCAGACGGTGCCGCCCGCCGTACCGGCGCCGGGGCCGAGGTCGACGACGTGGTCGGCGATCATGATCGCCTCCGGCTTGTGCTCCACGACGAGCACCGTGTTGCCCTTGTCCCGCAGCCGCAGCAGCAGGCCGTTCATCCGCTGGATGTCGTGCGGGTGCAGGCCGATGGTGGGCTCGTCGAAGACGTAGGTGACGTCGGTCAGCGAGGAACCGAGGTGGCGGATCATCTTGACGCGCTGCGCCTCGCCGCCCGAGAGCGTGGCCGACGGACGGTCGAGGCTGAGGTAGCCGAGGCCGATCTCCACGAACGATTCGAGAGTGTGCTGGAGCGCCGTCAGCAGCGGCGCGACGGACGGCTCGTCGAGATCCCGCACCCACTCGGCCAGGTCGCTGATCTGCATAGCGCAGGCGTCGGCGATGTTGGTCCGCTTGATCTTCGACGACCGGGCCCCCTCGCTGAGCCGGGTGCCCTCGCACTCGGGGCAGGTCGTGAAGGTGACCGCACGCTCCACGAACGCCCGGATGTGCGGCTGCAGCGCCTCCTTGTCCTTGGACAGGAACGACTTCTGGATCTTGGGGATCAGCCCCTCGAAGGTGAGGTTCACGCCCTCGACCTTCACCTTGGTCGGCTCCCGGTGGAGGAAGTCCTGCATCTCTTTCTTGGTGAACTTGCGGATCGGCTTGTTCGGGTCGAGGAGGCCCGACTCGGCGTAGACCCGCACGGTGAAGAAGCTGTCCGACTTCCAGCCGGGGATGGTGAAGGCGCCCTCGGCGAGCGACTTGGAGTCGTCGTAGAGCTGGGTGAGGTCGATGTCGGAGACCGTGCCCCGGCCTTCACAGCGCGGACACATGCCGCCGGTGCGGCTGAAGGTCGCCTTCACGGCCTTCTTGGCGCCGCGCTCGACGGTGATCGCCCCGCTCGCCTGGACCGACGGGACGTTGAAGGCGTACGCACCGGGCGGGCCGATGTGCGGCTGGCCGAGCCGGCTGAAGAGGATGCGCAGCATCGCGTTGGCGTCGGTGGCGGTGCCGACCGTGGAGCGGGGGTCGCCGCCCAGCCGCTGCTGGTCGACGATGATCGCGGTCGTCAGCCCTTCGAGTACGTCGACCTCGGGCCGCGCCAGCGTCGGCATGAAGCCCTGTACGAAGGCGCTGTAGGTCTCGTTGATCAGCCGCTGCGACTCCGCGGCGATCGTGTCGAACACCAGCGAGCTCTTGCCCGAGCCGGAGACCCCGGTGATCACCGTCAGCCGGCGCTTGGGGATCTCGATGCTGACGTCCTTGAGGTTGTTCACGCGCGCGCCGTGCACACGGATCACATCGTGGCTGTCGGCACCGTGCAGCGCAGGCGACTGCGCCTCCGTCCTCTTGGCCGTGCTCATCCCTGTCTCCATCTCTTACGCGGGGACGCCTTCGCGGTCTCCGCCGGCGTCGCTCGGCTCGATATGACCAGCTTCGAAGGGTACGTCTGGTTCTCCACTGTCGGCGCGGTCGCGGCAATGGTCCGCGGCCCACCTGGTCGGGGACGTCGGCCGGGGGCCTGGCCGGGTAGGGGCCGGCGCACCGACGGCGCCCGCCCCTCCCGTCCCCCCGTTCCGGAGCCGGATCAGCTCTCGCCGAGCGACTTCTTCATCTGAGCGATCTCGGCGGACTGAGAGGCGTTGATCGACTTCGCGAGGTCCTTGGCGGGGCCGTAAGCGCCCTTGGACAGTTCGGTCTTGGCCATGTCGAGGGCACCTTGGTGGTGCCCGACCATCATCTTCAGGAAGGCCGTGTCGAACGCCGCGCCCGAGAGCTTGTCCAGCTTCTTCATGTCCCCGTCGCTCATCATTCCGGGCATGCCGCCGCCGGAGTGGTCCATCCCCTTCATCTCAGGCATCTCCCCGGACGGGACGCTCTCCCCCCAGCCCTTGAGCCAGCCCGACATGGTGCTGATCTCCGGACCCTGGGCCTTCTCGATCTTTGCGGCCAGCTCCTTGAGCTGAGCGGACTTCGTGCGGCTCGGCGCGAGTTCGGCCATCGCCACGGCCTGGCGGTGGTGGGGGATCATCCCCTGGGCGAAGGCAACGTCCTGGGCGTTGTGAGTGCCGTGGGAGGCGGCCGCCGCAGCCGAGGGGGTGGAGGCCATCGAGCCCTTGCCGTCTCCGGAGGGGGCAGCTTTGTCGTTGCTGCCGCAGGCGGCCAGCAGCACTGCGGCGGTGGCGGCAGCGGCGACGGCGGTGGCCCGGCGATTAAGCGAACGGCGGGCAAGAGAACGGCGTGCGGTCATGAGGAGGCAACTCCTTGAGGAGGGTGCGGATGGGGAAAGGCGTACGGGAGCGCGGCACCACCGTCGTTCGGCCGGGGCCGTGCGGGTGCCGTGCGGGCGCCTCTAGATCCGCAGGAGTTGCAGCTGTGTCAGGTCGGGCGGGGCCCGGCCGGCGGCGGCCGGGGTGGCGGGCCAGCCCGGCGGGGCCACGTCGGCGTCCGGCCCGCTGGGGAGCAGGGCCGGCGTGATCGGGGCGGGCGCGGTGCTGGTGCCGGCGGCCGCGCAGGTCGCGTCCGCGTGGTGCATGTGACCGCCCGCGCCGTGGCCGGAGACGTGCTCGCAGGCATCCCCGGCCTCGTGCACGGAGGCGGCGGGGGTCAGATGAGTGCCGGACGGGGCGGACATCGCGGCGTGCCCGGCCGGCAGGCCGCCGGGGGCGAGACCGTGCATCGCCAGAAGCCCGGCCAGCACCGCCAGGACCAGCAGCATGAACGTACGCCGCGGGCGCACGTGGCGTTGCAGGGTCCAGGTCACCCGCACATCGTATGCGGGGCCGGTGACCTCGCCCGGTCCGGGGTCCGAGCGAGGGGCCGTGCAGGGGCGGTCCGCTCGGATATCGGACCTGGGCACGATGCCAGGGGAGAGGTGCCGGATGTCGGGTGTGGGCTGGTGCCGGGGACGGGGCTGTCATCGGGCCCCGGCGCGGTGCTTCCGGTTTGCCCGAGCGCGAGGGCTCGGGAAAGGACGGCTGCAACAGGGAACGAATTCGCGTGCGCCGTAACGAACTTGGCCGAGGGTGGACAGTGTCCGCGGTGGTGGTGCTGGTGTCCAGCACGGGGCGCCGTGGGTACGGAATCCGGGAGGCGGTCGGTGCTGCGGGCGACGCCATGGATCAGGAGGAGACGGAGGCACAGCGGTAACTGGATTTCGTTCTGATGGAGGTCCGGTGCAATGCGTAAAGGTTCGGCCATTTCAGCAGCGCCCACCGATATCGCTGCGTAAAGTGCGGAGACATGCTTGTTGAATTACCGACGGCTGGCGTGAGAGGCCGCGGTCTCCGCTTGTTCACGGCAGTGGCCGTCGTGGGCAGCGTCGGGTGGTTGTTCGGAGCCGGGCCGGCTGCCTCGGACGCGAATCCGCGCACTCTGCACTACACGTGCTCGTACCCCCTGATAGGCGACCAGCCGATGACGGCCTCGGTCGTATGGAATGCGTCGCATACGCACGTCGTCGGCCGGCCCACCCCCCGCTCGCCCATCAGCACCTCGGCGACGGTCAGTTCCACCATCACGCAGTCGCTCCGCATGGCCGGTGCGGCAACCGTCGAGGGCACCGCAGCCGTGAACGCGGTCGTGGCCTCACCGCAGGGTGAGATCCCCATCTCCATGCGGCTCAAGGTGCCCGTGACCAAGGTCCCGGGTTCCGGCTCACTGACGGTCAAGGCGAGCGGGACGCTGCCTTCGCTCGTTTTTCACCGGCCGGGGGCAGGGAAGGCCATTGTCGGCGGGATTGCCATGCATATTCTGCCGAGAGACGCGAGTGGCGGCGAGACGCCATTGGGCAAGGTCGACTCGTCGTGCGGTCTGAATTCCGGGCAGGACGGTGTTCTGGCGTCATTCACGATCCGGCCGGTCGAGCCGAGTCCGACGGCTTCGGAGACGAAGGGGATACCCACGGCTGAGCCGGGCGGGACAGGGGGAACTGCCGGGTCGGGTGGGGCAGATGGGTCGGATGGGTCGGCCGGCCCGAGTGCATCGGCTTCCGGACGGTCCGGCTCCACCGGTCCTGGCGCGGACCCGTCGGCCACCGCGAGCGGCACGGCGTCGGCCTCCGCCGCCCCGGCCGGCGCTTCCCCCACCGCTTCCCCCACCGCATCCGCGATCGGCCGCGGCTCGGACCTCTCGGCCCCGCTCCGTGCGGTCGTCGGCGTCCTGGTCGTCGGTGCCATGGCCGGTGCCGCAGCAATGGGGCGCGTCTGGTGGCGCAGGCGGCGCCGGGCCGACGCCGACGGGCCGGAGGACTGAGATGGCCGAGGTTTCGTCCGCCGGCGCCGAGCCGCCGGTGCACAACGAGGTGAGCGGTTCCCACACCGGGCCGGTCATCCAGGCCAACTCCATCGGCGTGGTGAACGTCGGCGGCGTACCGGCGCAGGCACCGCACGGCGAGCTGGCCCAGACCGCCGACAGACTCGCCGCCGCGGTGGAGGAACGCTGGCTACGCGAGGAGGAACGACGGAAGATCCAGGATCCGAGGCCCCTGCCCGTGCGCTGGAAAACGGCGCGCAAGGGCCTGATGGATCATTGGGAAAACATCCTTCGGACGTCCTACGGGGAAACGGCCGACCCTCTGGACCTGGACGGATGTCTGGACCGGATCGCCGAGACCTACGAAAAAATCCCTTCCCGTCGCCTTGTGGTGCTGGGCCGCGCAGGTTCCGGAAAGACCATCCTGGGCCTGCGGTTCGTGCTGGATCGGCTGCAGGCCCGCGCCTCCGGCGAACCCGTTCCGGAGATCTTCAGCCTCGGGTCGTGGAACCCCACCACCGACCCGCTGGTGGACTGGCTGAGCAGCCAACTGATCCGTGACCAGCCCGGCCTGGCCACGATCGGCGACGACGGCAGGACGCTGGCCGCCGCGCTGGTCGCGCGGGGACTGATCCTGCCCGTCCTGGACGGATTCGACGAGATCGCCGAGCGCCTCCGCCCTGCGGCGCTGAAGGAACTCTCCCACCTCAGCCTGCTGCCGCTGGTCCTGACCAGCCGCTCCGACGAATACGCCGCCGCGAAAAGGAAGAGCACCAGAGGTCTGACACACGCTGCGGCTGTCGAGCTGACCGATCTCACCTTGGCCGACTCGGGGAAATACCTGATCCTCAGCAGCCCTGAGGACGCCATGCCCGAATGGGGCCGCGTACTGGCCGAGTTGCGTGACAGGCCCGAGGCACCCCTCTCCGCAGTGCTGGCCACACCCCTGATGGTCTCCCTCGCCCGCACCATCTACAGCGAGAGCGATGAGAGCGAGCCGGAGAACGAGGACGAGGTTGAGAGTGGCGAGCCGAAACGCAGCCCGGCAGCGCTGCTGGAAGACGGCCGGTTCACCACCCGGGAAGCCCTGGAGGACCATCTCCTGAGCAGCTTCATCCCGTCCGTCTACCAGCGGCGGCCCGGCGACCGGCGTACCGCACCTGCCCGGAGCTGGAACCCGCAGCGCGCTCACCGGTGGCTCGGCTACCTCGCCCACCACCTGAAGCAGCTCGACACCCCCGACCTGGCCTGGTGGAAACTCGGCACCTCGATGAGCCGCTGGACGCGTACCGTCCTGATCGCGTTCCTTGCGGGACTGTCCTTCGCGATCGTCACCTGCGTCGGCAACATCCCCATCGACCTGATCGCCACGTCGCACGGACTTGGCTTCGCGATCCGGCGCGGAACCGTCGCCGGACTCCTGCACGGGCTCGTGACCGGGCTGGCATTCGGCTTCGTCTACTGGCTCGCCGACAGCAGTGACCTCCTCAAACCCTCGCCCGTACGGGCACGCCTCTTCGGCCGTCCACGACACATGGGCGCACGGTTTTCCGCCCGGGTCATGACCCGGGTCATGACCGGAGCCCTGATCGGGTTCGCGGTCGCCGTCGTACTCGTGCTCGTCGACCGAGTCGTCGTGCCGCGGCTCGGGCTCGACGACGGGCTCGGGGGCGGGCTCCTGTCCGCGCTCGTGTTCCCGCCCGAGGTCGGGCTTTCGGCCGGGCTCGTACTCGGGATCATGACCTGGCTGGAAACCCCCATCGACGTGAAGGCCGCTGCCAGCTGCACCGACCTGTTGCGGTCGAACCACGCGAACGTGATCTCCCATCTCCTCGTCTGGGCCCTCATCCCAGGACTCGTGGCCGGACTCGTCGGCAGCCTCACCGCCGACCCCATCAGCAGCCTCCAACTCGGCCTCGCCTTCGGCATCGAAGCCGCCTTCGGGGCCGGAATCGGCTACTGCCTCTGCCTCACCGCCTGGGGCCAGTGGGTCGCCCTCGCCCGCATCTGGCTCCCCTTGACGGGCCAACTGCCCTGGAGACTGGTCGCTTTCCTGGAAGACGCCTGCGAACGAGGCGCCCTGCGCCGCGCCGGCGCGGTGTACCAGTTCCGCCACGCCCGCCTCCAGAACCACCTCACCGGGGCAGGCAAGACGGAGGGCGAGGGGCTGAGGTGACCGGCAGCGGGTGAGCGGGTGGTGGCGGTGCGGGTCCGGCCGCCCGGCGAGCGGGATCACGCCGTGGACCGGGCCTTGGCCGGGCCTGCGACACGCGGTACCTTCGGTGCGATATCGACGACGGTACGACGGAAGCCGGTGCAAGACCGGCACGGTCGCGCCACTGTGTGCACACCCGCCCCGTCCACGTGGACGGGGCGGGTGTGTGAGTCAGACCCGTGGCCGTCGTCCTGTGCACCACCGAGATGGGACGCGAACTCCCAAAGGAGGCACCGCCATGGCGCAGCACGTCGCCCAGCCGACCGCCACCGATCCAGCCGTACCGGCCAAGCTGCCGCTGAAGGCGGTCGCTCCCTGGGCGGTCTTCTTCGGCATCCTGATGCTGATCCTGCTGTACTTCGTCGGCGCCGAACAGGGCGCCACCTCCGTGTTCAGCGGCGCGGGAGTCCACGAGTGGGTGCACGACGCCCGCCATCTCCTCGGCTTCCCCTGCCACTGACGCGAGGGGCGCCGCATACTCATGAACTCAACAACGGTAAGAAACCTGCTCGTTCGGGGCATGCTCGCCGGTCTGGGCGCCGGGCTGCTCGCCCTGATCGTCGCGTACCTCCTCGGTGAGCCGAACGTCGACAGCGCCATCGGCTTCGAGGAGGCCCACGCGGGCCACTCCCATGAACACGAGGTCGAACTCGTCTCCCGGGGCGTGCAGTCCACCGCCGGACTCGCCACCGGGGTCCTGGTGTACGGGATCGCCTTCGGCGGGATCGCCGCCCTCGTCCACTGCTTCGCCCTGGGCCGCGTCGGCCGGTTCGGCCCGCGCGCCACCGCGCTGCTGCTGTCCGGCTGCGCTCTGCTCGCGGTGTACGTCGTCCCGTTCCTGAAGTACCCGGCCAACCCGCCCGCCGTCGGCAACCCCGACACCATCGGCAAGCGGACCGCCCTGTACTTCCTGATGATGGTGCTGAGCGTGCTCCTCGCCGTCGCCGCCACCCTCCTGGGCAAGCGGCTCGCACCGAGGATCGGCGCCTGGTACGCGACGGTCGCTGCCGTGGCCGCCTTCGCCGTGGTCGTCGGCCTCGCGTTCGCCTTCCTGCCCGCGATCAACGAGACGCCGGAGCACTTCCCCGCGGCCCTGCTGTGGCGCTTCCGGCTCTCCGCCCTCGCCATGCAGCTCACGCTGTGGGCCGGATTCGGCCTGCTCTTCGGCGAGTTGGCCGAGCGGCTGCTGCGTCCGGCGGCGACGGCGGTGCCCGGCCGGGCGGTGACATGACCGGCCGGTGACACGACCGACCGGTACGAGAGGGCCCGCGGAATCATCCGGGGGCCCTCTCGCGGCACTGCTGTGCGGTCACCGGAAGGCGCTCCCTGAAGGCGGTGGAGCGCAGCGCGTTCTCAGATGGCGGTGAGCGGACCCCCGAGTCGCACGTTCCACCGTCCGGCCCGTCCGCTGAGTTCGGTGCACGTGAGCGGCGGCACGTCGAAGCGCCAGAACGCGGCATCGGGTGCCCCGGTCGCCCGCACGGCCGCGGCCCGCACCACCTCCGGCTCCACCACGGCGACGACCCGCCCCGCCGGACGGAGCGCGTCCAGCCAGTGCGCCACGCGCTCACACACGGCGGCCACCGACTCCCCGCCGGGCGCCGCCGCCCGCGGATCGGTGAGCCAGCGGGCCACCGCCTCCGGCTCGGTCGCGCTCACCTCCTCCAGCGTCCTGCCGCGCCAGCCTCCCGCGTCAAGACCGGCCAGTTCCGCCGGCGTGTCCCCGGCATCGAGCCCCAGTGCCGTGGCGGTCTCCCGGCAGCGGACGCTCGGCGAGGTGACGACGGCGGCCGGCGCGGTCAGCGACCCGGCCGCCGCGCGGGCCTGCGCCGCGCCCGCGGTGTCGAGCGGGTCGCCGTCGTCGAAGGCCGCACGGCGCAGCGACGCGGTCGTGGCGGGCGAGACGAGCAGGACACGGCTGGTCACAAAAGCTCCTTCGGGTGCGCCGCGGTCAGGTGGCGCGGTGGACGACGGGGTGGGGGACGTACGTGCGGCGGTCGGGGTCGATGGCCGGCCGCCCGCCGGACAGTGGCCGTGCCCGCTGCGCGCAGTCGCGGCGCTCGCAGATCCGGCAGCCCAGGCTGATCGGGTGTGGCCGCACCGGCGCCGTCCAGCGCGACACCCTCGGCGTGGACGAGACGGTGCGCATGGCGCAGTTCGCAGCCGAGCACGAGGGCGAACTCGGCGCGCGGGGCGCGGTGGCCGTAACCGTGGCGGGCGAGGGTCCGTGCGATCCAGAAGTACCGCTTGCCCTCCGGCATTTCGGCCACCTGGGCCAGTATCCGGCCGGGCGCGGAGAACGCCTCGTACACCGTCCACAGCGGGCAGGTGCCGCCCAGCCGGGAGAAGTGGAAGTCGGTCGCCGACTGCCGCTTGGAGATGTTTCCGGCCCGGTCGACCCGCAGGAAGGAGAACGGCACGCCCCGGCGGCCGGTGCGCTGGAGGGTGGTCAGGCGGTGGCGGACCGTCTCGAAGCCGACGCCGTAGCGCGCCGACAGCAACTCGATGTCGTAGCCCACCTCCTCGGCCGCGGTGTGGAAGGCGGCATACGGCATCAGAAGCGCGCCCGCGAAGTAGTTCGCCAGGCCGATGCGGGCCGGCGCCGCCGAATCCGGAGAGGTCAGCTCAGGGGCGCTCGCCACGAGCCGGCCGAGCAGCGGTCCCTGCTCCAGCAGGGCCAGCTGGGTGGCGAGTTGGAAGGCGCGCCGGCCGTCGCTGAGCCACGGGGGCAGGAACAGCAGGCCGGTGTGCGGGTCGTAGCGCCTGGCGTCGGACGAGCGCTGCGCAGCGGCCCGGACCACGCGGACGCCGTGCCGCTCGGCGAGGCGTGCGGTGAGTGGCACGGACGCCCGGCCCGGCTCCAGCTCCATGGCCCCGGCGATGCGCTCCGCCTCGGCGTCCAGCGCGGTGAAGTGGTTGTGGTGGGCGTAGAAGAAGTCGCGGACCTCGTCGTGCGGCTCGCCGGGCAGCAGCGGCGCATCGGACGCGTCGGGCGCGGCGAGCACGGCGATCTGTTCGGCGGCGTCCCGGTAGCGGCGGTGCAGGGCGACCAGGGCACGGGCCACTTCCGGGTGGGCGCGGGCGGCCTCGGTGATCTCCGCGGCGGCGGGCAGCGGCACCCCGCACGCCTCATCCGCGAGGGCGGTCCGCAGATCGGTGGCGAGGCGGTCCTCTTCGGCCTCGGAGAAGAACTCCGTGTCGACGCCGAAGACTTCCGCGATCCGCAGCAGCACCGGGACCGTCAGCGGGCGCTGGCTCTGTTCGATCCGGTTGGCGTAGCTGGTGCAGATGCCCAGCGCGCGGGCCAGGTCCACCTGGTTCATGCCGTGTTCCCGGCGCGGGCGGCGCAGCTCGGCGTGGGCGTAGACCGTGCGGCCTGCCGGTCGCCGGGCCATGGGGCACCTCCCCGTCGTGGGCCGCCGGGCAGCGGTGCCACGGCGGCGGGGGAAGTGAACGTAGCATCCGCAGAGTTCGCAGATTCCGCGGATTCGCAGCTCGGCCGCGTACGGATTCCGCACGCAGGAACGCTGGTACGCCGGTACGCCCACCGGGCAGTCTCACGGTCATCACCACAGGAACGCCGACACCATGAGGAGTCCCGTGATCGAGCACCACGTCCGCGTCCGTCCCAGCGCCGACCGGCTCCCGCGCGAGGAGCAACTCGCCTGGAAACTCGCGTCGGTGGCCACCGCCACCGAGGAGCTGGACGCCGACAGCGTCACCATGGCCGTCAACCGGGTCATCGACAATGCCGCGGTCGCCGTCGCCTCCCTGACGCGCCGCCCGGTCGCCGTCGCCCGCGCCCAGGCCACCGCCCACCGCGCCGCCGCCCCCGGAGCCGCGGTCTTCGGCTCCCGCGCCAGGGTCTCGCCGGAGTGGGCCGCCTGGGCCAACGGCACCGCCGTGCGCGAACTCGACTACCACGACACCTACTTGGCGGCCGACTACGCCCACCCCGGCGACAACATCCCGCCGCTGCTCGCCGTCGCCCAGCACACCGGCCGTACCGGCGCCGACCTGCTGCGCGCCATCGTCGCCGCGTACGAGATCCACGTCGCGCTGGTCAAGGGCATCTGCCTGCACGCGCACCGCATCGACCACATCGCCCACCTCGGCGCCGCCACCGCCTGCGGCCTCGGCGCCCTGCTGCGGTTGCCGACGGAGACGGTGTACCAGGCGGTGCAGCAGACGGTGCACACCACGACCGCGACCCGGCAGTCCCGCAAGGGCGAGATCTCCAGCTGGAAGGCGTACGCGCCCGCCTTTGCCGGCAAGGCCGCCATCGAGGCCGTGGACAGGGCGATGCGCAAAGAGACCTCCCCGTCCCCGGTCTACGAGGGCGAGGACGGCTTCCTGGCCTGGATGCTCGACGGCCCCGGTGCCGACTACACCGTCCGCCTCCCCGAACCGGGCGAGCCCCGCCGCGCGATCCTCGACACCTACACCAAGGAGCACTCCGCCGAGTACCAGGCCCAGGCGGTCATCGACCTGGCGCGGCGGCTGCGGGAGAAGACCGGCCCGCTGGAGCGGGTGGCTTCCATCGTGCTGCACACCAGCCACTACACCCACCACGTCATCGGCTCCGGCGCGAACGATCCCCAGAAGTACGACCCCACAGCCGGCCGCGAGACCCTCGACCACTCCGTGCCCTACATCTTCGCCGTCGCCCTCCAGGACGGCACCTGGCACCACGAGCACTCCTACGCCCCCGGCCGCGCCCGCCGCCCGGACACCGTCGAGCTGTGGCAGAAGATCACGACGGTCGAGGACCCGGAGTGGACCCGGCGCTACCACGACCCCGACCCGGACCGCCGTGCCTTCGGCGGACGCGCGGTGATCGTCCTCGACGACGGCACGGTCATCAAGGACGAACTCGCCGTCGCCGACGCCCACCCGTCCGGCGCCCGCCCCTTCGACCGCCCGGCCTACGAGGGCAAGTTCCGCACCCTCGCCGACGGCATCGTCACACCGGACGGCCAGGACCGGTTCCTGGCCGCCGCCGCGCACCTGGCCGAGCTGACCACCGCCGGCCTCGATGGGCTGTTCCCGGCCGCCGACACCGATGCCGTCGCCGCGTACGACGCGGGTCTGCCGAAGGGGCTGTTCTGATGCTGCACACCCGCACCACCCCGGCCGAGCGCCGCCGCGCCCTGCGCGAGCGGCTGGCCACCGGCCGCCTGCTGACCATGCCCGGCGCCCTCAACCCGCTCTCCGCCCGCCTCATCCAGGACACCGGCTTCGAAGCCGCCTACCTCTCCGGCGCCGTACTCGCCGCCGACCTGGGCCTGCCCGACATCGGCCTGACCACCTCCACCGAAATCGCCGCCCGCGCCCAGCAGACCACCCGGGCCACCGACCTGCCCGTCCTCATCGACGCCGACACCGGCTTCGGCGAACCGATGAACGCGGCCCGCACCGTCCAGCTGATGGAGGACGCGGGCCTGGCCGGACTCCACCTGGAGGACCAGGTCAACCCCAAACGCTGCGGCCACCTCGACGGCAAGGCCGTCGTGGCGCGCGAGGAGATGACCCGCCGCATCCGCGCCGCCGTCGACGCCCGCCGTGACCCCGGCTTCCTGCTGATGGCCCGCACCGACGCCCGCGCCGTCGAGGGCCTGAACGCGGCGATCGACCGGGCGAAGGCATACGTCGACGCGGGCGCCGACGCGATTTTCCCCGAAGCCCTCGCCGACGAAGCCGAGTTCGAGACGTTCCGCAAAGCGGTTCCCGTACCCCTGCTCGCCAACATGACCGAGTTCGGCAAGAGCCGCCTGCTCGGCACCCGCACCCTCCAGAACCTCGGCTACGACATCGCCCTCTACCCGGTGACCCTGCTGCGCCTGGCCATGGGAGCCGTGGAGGACGGCCTGCGCACACTCGCAGCCGAGGGCACCCAGGAGTCCCTGCTGCCGCGCATGCAGTCCCGCTCCCGGCTCTACGAACTCCTCGGCTACGAGGAATACACGGCCTTCGACACGGCCGTCTTCGACTTCACCCTCCCGCCCGGCACCTGACACCGGAGGCCCACACCATGACCACCACCATGCCCGGAATCCACCGCGGGCTCGCCGGCATCATCGCCGACACCACCGGCATCTCCACCGTGATCCAGGAGACCAACTCCCTCACCCACCGCGGCTACCCCGTCCAGGAGCTGGCCGCGCACCGCTCCTTCGAAGAGGTCGCCCACCTGCTGTGGTACGGCGAACTCCCCGACCCGGGCCGGCTGCGGACTTCCAGGCCCGCGAACGCGCCCTGCGCCCGCTGGAGCGCACCACGTCCGAGCTGCTGAACCGGCTGCCCGAAACCTGCCACCCCATGGACGTGCTGCGCACCGCCGTCAGCTCTTTCGGCGCCGAGGACCCCACCGAGGACGACGGCAGCCCCGCCGCCAACCGCGCCAAGTCCCTGGCCCTGCCGGCGAAGCTGCCGACCGTGGTCGCCGCCGACCAGCGCCGCCGCCGGGGACCGGCCCCGATCCTCCCGGACTCCGGCCTCGGTTACGCGGAGAATCTCTTCCACATGTGCGGGCACCTGGGGAGGTGACTCTACGATCCCCCCGGCAAGAGAGGTAAACATGCAGGTCGGAGGTAGCTTTCACGGCCTTTCGAGCATGTGCAGGTTCGGCAGTGTGAAGCCTGCTCTGGCAGGGTTGTTGCTGACTCGGTGCCGACTTTCCTGATTGGGCGTCAGGTCAGAACCTTCTCGTGGGGCACGCCCCGGCGGGCGATGACCGGCTTGATGCCGCGTTTCCGCAGCAGGCGGCGGTACTTGTCGTAGTCGTAGCCGCGGTCAGCGAACAGCTGCCGGGGGCGGTGGCCCGACCGGCGGCGGCCTTCGCACCGGAAAGTTCCCACGCCTTGCAAGCGTTGCGGTTGCCCGTGACCGGCTGGCCGACGGCGACGGCGAGTCGGGAGTCGGCGTCGATGGCGACCTGGTGGTTGGTCGAGTACCGGTAGTTCTTCGACTGCTGGGCAACCGTATGATCCCGCGTGGTCACCAGGTGCCGTCGACGATCAGCACGGCGTCCTCACGGAACCGCTGCCGGGGCTGAAGCGCAAGCGACGGTCCGAGGTGGCCGATGATGCGGTGGCGGCCGACTTCGACACCCCGAACAGCGGGACGAGCTGCCGCAGCGTCAAGTTCGTACGCCAGTAGGCCGCTACGAGCAGGATCCGGTCCTCCAGAGTCAGGCTCCACGGTCGACCCTTGTGCACCTGGTCCGTACCTTCGCTCCGCATCGCAGTGACCAGCTTGCCGAACTGCCGCGGGTTCAGCCCGGTGAACGGGGCTGTCCAGGATGGCCCCAACGCCGTGATCAGACCGGCATGGCAAGATCATCCGTACGGAACAGTCCTTAGGGAGGCCCCTCGTTGACCCGACTCAATTCCATACCCCGGCGCCAGTCAGGACCCGAGGTGGCGCCCGGCTACAAAGCCGGGGCTTTCGGCCACCAGAGGACCGGTGAGCAGGGTCGGCTGCGT
This sequence comes from Streptomyces pinistramenti, assembly GCF_020564935.1. GTDB lineage: Bacteria > Actinomycetota > Actinomycetes > Streptomycetales > Streptomycetaceae > Streptomyces > Streptomyces pinistramenti. The sequence goes on along the minus strand of NZ_JAJCXB010000008.1, from coordinate 5,785 downwards.
GCACTGGAGGACCTGTGGGATCCGTTCACCGAGCACTACTTGAGACAGGCAGGCGTGCCCACCACGGCCCGCTGTCTGGAAGTCGGGGCAGGCTCTGGGTCGGTGGCCCGGATGCTGGCCCGGATCTGCCCGAGCGGTGACGTCACCGCGACCGATATCGACACCCGCTTCTTCGAGGAGCTCGCGGCCGAAGAGCGCATCACCGTCCTGTGCCACGACGTGACCCAGGACGGCTTTCCCGCCGACTCCTTCGAGGTGATCCACGCCCGGATGGTCCTGTGCCATCTGGCCGACCCCGCACAAGTGTTGGCTGCCATGGCTGAGTGGCTGCGGCCCGGTGGTCTCCTCCTGGTCGAGGATCTCGACCTGGGGCCCGCCGACGCCTCACCCCACCCGGTGATGCGTCAGGGATTGCACGTTGCCGAGCGGACCCTTGGGGTCTCCCAGGGCAGCGATCTCCGCCTGGGCCGACGGTTGCAAGCCCTGGTGACCGACGGCGGCTTCACCTTGGGCGGCATGGGGGTGCAGCCGGTGATGATTGGTGACGGCGGTCCCGCGGATGAGTTCTGGCGTCTGTCGTTCGCTCAACTCCGCGACTTTCAGGCCAGGAACAGCTCCCCCCTGACCGGCGAGCTGGACGCGGCGCTGTCCATGATCGACCATCCGGGCTTCACGGACCTCGGCATGCACGCCGTCTCCGTATGGGGCCGGAAGCCCGTGCAGCCGACCGGGTAGCCCCTCGGCCTGACAGCTCCGGGGGAGTGGACGCCGCCGCCCCGGTCCGTGCACCTCCCTCAGCACTTGAGCGCTGACCCGACACGCCCCGTTGTCCCCTCACCATTCCTGAGATTCGAACCTGCGCCGGTTACGTGGAGGCATCCATGACTGAACCCCGTCCTTCCTCTCCCTACCCCTCCACCGCCTCCGACCCCGCCTCGCTGCCTGCTGATGCGGTGGCGGTGATCGGGGTGGGCCTGCGTCTGCCGGGCGGCATCCACCGACTGGACCAGCTCGGCCATGCTCTGCATGAAGGGCGCGACCTGGTCGGCACCATGCCATCGGACCGTTTCGATATCAGTGCCCATCAAGCCCGTCGTCCGGGAACGCCGGGCAAGTTCCACTCCATAGCGGGCGGTTTCCTGCCCGAGCCGGAAGTCACCGGCTTCGACACCTCGTACTTCGGCATCGCTCCCAAGGAAGCATCCCGCATCGACCCGCAGCAGCGTCTGCTGCTTGAGTGCGCGGTCGAGGCCCTCGACGACGCCGCCCTCGACATCGATGCCCTGGCCGGCAGCGAAACCGCCGTCATCACTGGTGTCTCCACCCACGACTACGCCGACCTGCAGGCGCGCCGCCTGCGTTCGAGCAATCCCTACACCACGACCGGCGGATTGCTGTCGATCACGGCCAACCGCGTCTCGTACGAACTGGATCTGACCGGCCCGTCCAGCGCCGTGGACACCGCCTGTTCCTCCGGCCTGACCGCGCTGCACCAGGCGTGCGAGCATCTGCGCACCGGCCGCAGCCCCCTCGCCCTGGCAGGCGCGGTGAACCTGATGCTGTCGCCGGCCCCCTTCATCGGCTTTGCACAGGCCGGAGTGGTCTCACCGACGGGTCGTTGCCACCCCTTCGGAGCCGCAGCCGACGGCTTCGTACGCTCCGAGGGCGCCGTGATGCTCGTCCTGAAACCCCTGGCCGCCGCGTTCGCCGACGGCGACCGGGTGCATGCCGTCATCCTGGCCACCGCACTCAACTCCGACGGCCGCACCGTGGGTCTGTCCGCGCCGAGTTCACGCACCCAGGCCGCTCTGCTGCGCCGGGTGTACGCCACCGCCGGCATCGACCCGCGCGACGTTTCCTATGTGGAGGCGCACGGCACCGGCACCCTGGTCGGCGACCCCGTCGAGTGCGCGGCGCTGGGGGAGGTGCTCGGCAGCCACCGTGCCGACACACCGCTGCCGATCGGTTCGATCAAGTCCAATCTCGGGCACCTGGAAGCGGCGGCCGGGATGGCGGGAGTCCTGAAGTCGTTGGTCGTGATCAAATCCCGTTCCATACCGAGGACTTTGCACTCCGATCCCCCCAATCCGAAGATCGACTTCGACCGCCTCGGTCTGCAGCCGGTACTCGCCGCCCGCCCCGTTCCCGGCGACAGCCGTGTCGTGGTCGGCATCAACTCCTTTGGTATCGGCGGTGCCAACGCGCACGCCGTCCTGGCCGCACCGCCTGTGCTGTCGGCGGAACCAGCCCGGGCTGATACCGCCGACAGCGCCGCAGTGAGCGACGTCGCCGCCGCGCCAGTCGTCAGCACGGCAGCGCGACCGGTGCCGGTCATCGTTTCTGCGCATACGCCCCAGGCGCTGACCGCCGCCCTGGAGTCCTGGGCGGAGCACTTCACCGCTATGGCCGCCGACTCCTCGCAGGGGCCCGGGGCCCTGTACGACGCCGCCTTCACCTCATGCCGGCGACGGACCCGGCGCCGCCACGGTATGGCCTTCTTCGCAACCGGCCCCGCCCAAGCCGCCGACGTCCTGGCCCGGGCGGCACAAGGACAGGACGTCGGCACTGCTACCGAACGCCTGGTGGGCGGAGGCCGGATCGGCTTCGTCTTCTGCGGGAACGGCTCGCAGTGGGCGGGCATGGGAGCCGAACTCCTCGACCAGGACGGGGCGTTCACCGCCGAAGTCGAAGCCGTCAGCAACGAACTGGAGCCCCTGCTCGGCTGGAAAGTCCGCGACGAGCTGGCCTGCGCCGACGCCTCCCGTTGGGACCGTACGGAAGTCGCGCAGCCGATGCTGTTCGCTGTTCAGGCGGGCCTGGTTGCCGCCTTGTCCGCCCGGGGCGTTGATCCGCACGCCGTCATGGGACACAGCGTCGGGGAAGTGGCCGCCGCGTACTGTGCAGGTGGCCTCACCCGGGCCCAAGCCTGCCGCGTCATCGCCGCCCGCAGCCTCGGGCAGGCCGCCACCGCGGGTTCGGGAGGCATGGCCGCGGTGGGCCTGAGCGAACACGCCGCCAGGGAACGGCTCGAACAGGCTCAGCTGAACGACCGCGTGGAGATCGCCGCGGTCAACTCCGACCAGGACGTCACCCTCGCGGGCTCGCACGAGGACCTTGCAGCCCTTGGCGCCGCATTGGATTCCGACGGCGTCTTCTTCCGGGACCTGCGCCTCGACTACGCCTTCCACACGAAAGCCATGGACCCCGTGCGTGACCAGCTGGCTCGTGCACTGAAATCCCTGGCCCCCGGGTCCTTCCGCATTCCGATGATCTCCACGGTGACCGGCCGCGCCGGGTCTGGGGACGCCCTGGACGCCGGGTACTGGTGGGCCAACATCCGCCGCCCCGTCCGCTTCCACCAGGCCGCCACCGAATTGACAGCCGGGGACGCCGCCTGCGACGTCCTGGTCGAGATCGGCCCTCACCCCGTGCTGACTGCCTATCTGCGACGTGCCACCGCCGGCGCTTCCGCCCCCGGCACGATCGTTCCCACACTGTCCCGGACGTTCGCCGGCGTGGACGCTCTGCAACAGACCGTCCTGCGCGTACTCGCCACCGGGGCAGCGGTGGACTGGGACAGCTACTTCCCCCGTCCCGGCGCGGTAGCCGACCTGCCGGCGGTGGCGTGGCAGCGCGAGCGGCACTGGAACGGCGACGCGTCCTGGTGGCAGGAAGACGCCCCCAGCGAGGACACCGCCGGTGTCCACCCCCTTCTCGGCTCCCGCCAACCCGGGCCGGAGGCAACGTGGCTGAACCGTCTGGACGCCGACCGGCTGTCGTGGATGGAAGACCACCGGGTCACAGACGCTGTCGTATGGCCCGCCGCAGGCTTCGTGGAGATGGCTCTGGCCGCCGCGCGGAGCCGACACGACGAACCACTCGAAATCACCGGCCTGTCCATCGACCGAGCCCTGACCCTCGACTGGAGCGCCGACTCGGCAAGCCCCACGGACGGGGACGACGTCCACCTGGCCACTCACCTTGCCCAGGACGGCAGGCTCACCATCCGAAGCCGCACGGGTGCACAGGACTGGACCGAGCACGTCCGCGCCGGCGTGCGGAGTCTGCTGCGCCCACAGCGCCCCTGTCTGGACATCGCCGCCCTGAAACGCCGCCTGCCGAACAAGCATCTCGCCCTTGAGCACTACGCAGCCGCCCATCAGGCCGGTCTCGACTACGGACCGGCATTTCGGACCGTCACACACCTGCACACCGGGCCGGAAGAAACCGTAGGACGCTACGAGTTCACCGCGCCGATGCAGCCCGAGCCCGAGGTCATCGCCCACCCCACGCTGGTGGACGGCGCCCTGCAGACCTGTCTGCCGCTGATGTTCACCGCGGACCGACCCGCCCCGTTCCTGCCCGCCCGCATCACCACCATCCGCAGTTGGCAGGCCCTGCCCTCCTCCGGCTTCACCCACGTCACCCGCGCCACCGGCCCCGACGCCCTGTGGGACATCGCCGTGTGCGACGACGACGGTGACGTGTGCATGGAACTGCTCGGCTGCGAACTGCGACGCTTCGAAACCGTGACCGTCGACGAGCAGGACCGCCTCACCGAAGTCCTGCGCGCGGCGCCCGTACCTGGCCAACCTGAGCCCGGCCGGAGCCCGCTGCCTGCCCCGCAGTCACTGCCGGACCTGGTCGGAAGGCGGAATGACGCCCATCTGGGCCGGCTGCACCAGATCAGCGACGCGCTCCAGCCGCGTCTGCTCGAAGTCTGCGCCCACTTCACGGCCCAGGCCGTGCGCCACCTGCTCCCGGCCTCGAAGCACTCCTCGTTCGGCCTGGCCGACCTCATCGACGCAGGAGTCGAGGCCAAGCACGCGAAGCTTCTCGACGTCCTGCTGCTCCAGGCCGTCAGCCACGGCGTCCTCACCGCCACCGGGCCCGACGCCTGGAGCAGCACGGCCGCGCCACGCCCCGAGGAACTGTTCGGCCGACTGCTTGAGGACTTTCCCGGTCAGAGCGTCACCGTCCTCACCTACGGTGTGTGCGGGGGCCGCCTCGCCGAGGTACTCACCGGTGACGCCAACCCTCTGGAGCTCCTCTTCTCCGAGTCCGACAACCTCGTCCAACGGTTCTACGAGGCCAGCACCTTCTTCGCCCCGCACACCCATGCGCTCGTCGGCTGGATCCGCAATGTCGTCGATGGCTGGCCCGCCGACCGGCCGCTGCGCATCCTCGAGGTCGGTGCGGGCACCGGCGCCACCACCGCGGCCCTGTTGCCACACCTGCCGCCCGAGCGCGTCCACTACACCTTCACCGACGTGTCACCCGCGTTCTTCCCCCCCGCCAAGAAGCGCTTCCACACCTACGACTTCCTCATCCACCAGGTGCTGGACGCAGGCAGTGACCCCGTGGCCCAAGGCTTCGAGCCAGGTGCCTACGACCTCGTCATCGCCGCGAACATCCTGCACGCCACGAGCGACATCTCCCGCGCCCTGCGCGGCATGGCTACCTTGCTCGCCGACGGCGGCCACCTGGTCGCCCTGGAAACCCACAGCGTGGAACTCCTGGCTCCGGTGTTCGGCCTGCTGGACTCCTTCTGGCTTTCCACCGACCGGGGCGTCCGGCCCGACGGCCCACTGGTGCCCTACGACCGCTGGCCCGAGCTCCTCGCCGACTGCGGCTTCGCGACCACGGGACAATATGACGACACCGCCGCGGACCGGCCCTACGTGTCCCTCATCGTCGCAGAGCGCGGCGCCCACGCCGTCCCCGACAAGGCAGCGGACCGTACTTCTCCCGGCGCATCGGGCGTGGGGGGGGGGGGGGGGGGGCG
>NZ_JAJCXB010000079.1 GCF_020564935.1 Streptomyces pinistramenti | reverse complement strand
ACAAAAAGCGGGCCGGTCCGTATCCCCCCCACGGACCGGCCCGCTTTTTGTTGTCCGGACGCGGCCGCCGTACGGCGCGGGTCAGTTCTCCGGCGCGGTGAAGGCCGTGCGGTAGGCGCTCGGCGAGGTGCCGAGCAGCCGGCGGAAGTGCAGCCGGAGGTTGGACGGGCTGCCCAGACCGCACTCATCGGCGACCCGGTCGATGCTCAGATCGCTGTGTTCCAGCAGCTCACGGGCCCGGTTCAGGCGCGCGGCCAGCAGCCACCGGAGCGGAGTGACGCCGGTCTCCGTGACGAACCTGCGGGCGAAGGTACGCGGCGACACCCGGGCGTGCCCGGCCAGCAGCGCCACCGACAAGGGCTCCCGCAGCCGGTCCAGCGCCCAGCTGCGGGTCGCGGCCAGCGAGGCGCCGTCGGACTCCGGCGGCAGCGGGTGCTGCACGTACTGGGCCTGGCCGCCCTCGCGGTGCGGCGCGGCCACCAGGCTGCGCGCCACCCGGTTGGCCGTCTTCACGCCCACGTCCCGGCGTACGAGGTGCAGGCACAGGTCGATACCGGCGGCCACCCCGGCCGACGTGAGGACCTGCCCCTCGTCGACGTACAGCACGCCGGGATCCACCCGTACCCGCGGATAGCGGGCGGCCAGCTCGTCGGCGTTCTGCCAGTGGGTGGTCGCCGTGCGGCCGTCCAGTACGCCGGCCGCGGCCAGGGCGAACGCGCCGGTGCAGATCGAGACCAGCCGCGCGCCCCTGGCGTACGCGGCGGCCAGCGCGTCCAGCACCGCGGGCTGTGGCGCGCGCAGGTGCGGTGCGAAGCCCGGGACCACGACCGTGTCCGCCCGGCGCACCGCCTCAAGCCCGGCCCCGACGGTGACGCTGAACCCGGCGGTGGTGGGCACAGGTCCCGGCGCCGCGCCGCAGAGGGTGAGGCGGTACGGCGTCGGCTCCTCGCGCGGCGCGAGGATCTGCGCCGGGATGCCGAGATCCAGCGGCAGCACGGACGCCAGCACCAGGACCGCCACGTCGTGCGGCGGCAGGGCGGCGGGTGCGGGGGAGGGGCGGTCGGACATGGCAGGATCCTCTCGCAACCTGGCGTTACTGCCACTGTAGTTGCGTCGCCGCCGGGTCGAGCATGGAGCCATGACTCCAGGAGAGACCCAGGTCACCGTCGGTCTGAAGGCCGTCACCGCGCCGCCGGAGCTGATCCCCGCGCTGCCGGAAGGACCGCTCGCCCGCCGCGCGCTCCACCTCGTCATCCGCGAGGAATCCGCCGCCATCGCCCACCACAGCATCCGCAGCGCCCTCTTCGCGCGGCTGCTCGCCGACCACCGCGGCGCAGAACCGGGCCGCGACTACGATCCGGAGCTGCTCTTCCTCGCCTGCGTGCTGCACGACATCGGCCTCACCGAGCGGGGCAACGGACGGCAGCGCTTCGAGGTCGACGGGGCGGACGCCGCCGCGGCCTTCCTCGCCGAGCAGAACCTGCCGGCCGGGCAGGTCGATGCGGTGTGGGAGGCCATCGCGCTGCACACATCGCCGGGCATCGCCGAACGCCGGGGCACACTGTGCGCCCTCGTCCGGGCGGGTGTGGGGATGGACTTCGGCCGTGCCGCCGACTTCGTCAGCGACGCGACGGGCGCCGCGATCCACGCGGCCTACCCGCGGCTTTCGATGACCACCTCGCTGGTCGACGAGATCGTCGCGCAGGCCGCGGCCCGCCCGGAGAAGGCCCCGCGCTACTCCCTCGCCGGCGAGCTGCTGCGCGAGCGCACCACCCCGCCGTACCGCGCCGCCTTGGAGGAGCGGACGGCGGCGGCACGGTGGGGCAACTGACCGCGCGGGCGGGGCGCCGGGCCCGGCACCCCGCCCGTGGGCACCAGGGTCCGTCAGCCCCGGCGCGCCCAGATGTTCACGCCGTCCGTCGTCTCGGCGAACTCGTCGATCTCGGCCAGCTCGGTCTCGGTCAGCACCGGGGCGCCCAGCGCCGCGATGTTCGCCTCCAGCTGCGCGACGCTGCTGGCGCCGATCAGGGCCGACGTCATCCGCGCGTCGCGGAGCACCCAGCCGAGCGCCAGCTGGGCCAGCGACTGGCCGCGGCGGGCGGCGATGTCGTTCAGGCCGCGCAGCCGCCTGACGACCTCGTCGGAGAGGAGGTTCGGGTCGAGCGACTTGCCCTGCGCGGCGCGCGAGCCCTCCGGGATGCCGTGCAGGTACTTGTCCGTCAGCAGACCCTGCGCCAGCGGTGCGAACGAAATGCAGCCCATGCCCTCGGATTCGAGGGTGTCCAGCAGGCCGTCGTCCTCGGTCCAGCGGTTGATCATCGAGTAGGACGGCTGGTGGATCAGCGCCGGGACGCCCAGCCCGCGCAGGATCCGGGCCGCCTCACGGGTCTGCTCGGCGTTGTACGAGGAGACGCCCGCGTACAGGGCCTTGCCCTGCTGGACGGCGGACGCGAGGGCGCCCATCGTCTCCTCCAGCGGGGTTTCCGGGTCGAAGCGGTGCGAGTAGAAAATATCGACGTAATCGACACCCATCCGCTTCAGTGACGCATCCAATGACGAGAGGAGATATTTCCGCGATCCCCATTCTCCGTAGGGGCCGGGGTGCATCAGATATCCGGCTTTGGTCGAGAGAATCATCTCGTCGCGGTAGGGCCGGAAGTCCTGCGCGAAGATCTTTCCGAAGTTCAGCTCGGCGGAGCCGGGTGGCGGGCCGTAGTTGTTGGCCAGATCGAAGTGCGTGACGCCCAGGTCGAAGGCCCTTCGCAGGATCGCGCGCTGGGACGTCAGGGTGCGGTCATCGCCGAAGTTGTGCCAGAGTCCAAGAGAGATGGCCGGAAGTTTGAGGCCACTGCGGCCGGTACGCCGGTACTCCATGGAGTCATAGCGTGATTCCGCGGCGCAGTAAGGAGAGGAACCAGTCATGGTCATCTCCTTATCACGGACTTGTGACATACCTGATTGGGCTGTCGAGACGCCGAGAAGTAAAGTTGCCGACTCAGGCGACGGGGCGACCGCCATGGGCACGGAGGGGCTGGACCACACATGCTGCGATCTTCCGGGGTGCGCATCCCGTATCCGCCTGCACTGCGGAATCTGGTGTACCGGCTGTACGCGCGCCGGGTGGAGGGCCGCCTGGACCACACCCAGGTGCCCAAGCACATCGGCGTGATCCTCGACGGCAACCGCCGCTGGGCGCGGGCCGACGGCCGGACGACGGAACAGGGACACCAGGCGGGCGCCGCCAAGATCAGCGAACTGCTCGGGTGGTGCGAGGAGACCGACGTCGAGGTCGTCACCCTCTGGCTGCTGTCGACGGACAACCTCGACCGGCCCGAGAAGGAACTGACCCCGCTGCTGGGCATCATCGAGAACACCGTGCGCGATCTGGCGGTCGGCGGCCGCTGGCGGGTGCACCACGTCGGCAACCGCGACCTGCTGCCCGCCGACACCCAGCAGGTGCTCAAGAAGGCCGAGCAGGACACCGTCGACAACACCGGCGTCCTGGTGAACGTCGCCGTCGGCTACGGCGGCCGGCAGGAGATCGCCGACGCGGTCCGCTCCCTGCTGCTCGAACACGCCGAACGCGGCACGTCGTTCGAGGAACTCGCCGAGATCGTCGACATCGACCTGATCTCCGAGCACCTCTACACCCGCGGCCAGCCCGACCCGGACCTGGTGATCCGCACCAGCGGCGAACAGCGCCTCTCCGGCTTCATGCTCTGGCAGAGCGCCCACTCCGAGTACTACTTCTGCGAGGTCTTCTGGCCGGCGTTCCGGAAGGTCGACTTCCTGCGTGCGCTGCGCGACTACGCCGCCAGACACCGGCGTTACGGCTTCTAGCGCCGCTCCACCGCTCGTGACGGCCGGGCACATCCCCACCAGGATGTGCCCGGCCGTCGGTGTTCCGGCAGGAAGGCCACCTCCCGGCCCGCCGGGGCGCAGTGGGCCGGCGCATCCCGGCGGGGCGCGCCCCCGGCGTGAGCACGCGTAACCCAAGGTTCATCGCGTGTGCGTCATATGCCGTGGCATGGGCGTGCGCGTTCGCGGGAATATCCCTTCCAGGTCGGCGTCCGGAATCAGACACGGGCGCCGTATCTCAGCGGACGGCATGGGGTCGTCCGCCCGGGAGGCCCTTTGCACATCACGGACGCTCGTGCCCAGCGCACGGCCGACGCGGAGGGCCGGTCATCGGCCCGTGCAACGTGGCCGGATGCCGGTCCTGTCCCCCGCGACGCCGTCGCACCCCGACCTCATCCGAGGGGGTTCGTCCACCCGTGGTGAACAGCAAGAAGCGCCGTGAGAACGGCCGGCGCACTTATGTCCTCGACACCAGCGTCCTGCTGGCGGATCCAGGCGCCATGTCCCGCTTCGACGAGCACGAAGTCGTGCTGCCGGTCGTCGTGGTCACGGAGTTGGAGGCCAAGAGGCACCATCCAGAGCTGGGTTACTTCGCGCGGCAGGCGCTCCGACTGCTGGACGAATACCGCGTGCAGTTCGGGAGGCTGGATGCGCCCCTTCCCATCGGGGATCTGGGCGGCACGCTCCGGGTCGAGCTGAACCACTCCGATCCCGCCATCCTGCCCGCCGCCTTCCTCAACGAGCACAGCCGGCTCGGCGACAACGACTCGCGGATCCTGGCGGTGGCGCGCAACCTCCAGGCCGAGGGCTACGACGTCACCGTCGTCTCCAAAGACCTGCCGATGCGCATCAAGGCGTCGTCCGTCGGTCTGCTGGCCGAGGAGTACCGCGCCGAACTGGCGGTCACCGACTCCGGCTGGACGGGGATGGCCGAACTGACCGTCACCGCCGAGCACGTCGACGACCTGTTCGCCGACGAGGTCGCGCCGGTACCGGAGGCCGCCGAACTTCCGGTGCACACCGGGCTCGTGCTGCAGTCCGAACGGGGCAAGGCGCTCGGCCGGGTCACTCCGGAGGGCGCGGTCCGGCTGGTGCGCGGCGACCGGGAGGCGTTCGGGATCCACGGCCGCAGCGCCGAGCAGCGGATCGCCCTGGATCTGCTGCTCGACCCGGACGTCGGCATCGTCTCGATGGGCGGCAGGGCCGGCACCGGCAAGTCGGCGCTGGCGCTGTGCGCGGGTCTGGAGGCGGTGCTCGAACGGCAGCAGCACCGCAAGGTGATGGTGTTCCGGCCGCTCTACGCCGTCGGCGGGCAGGAGCTGGGCTATCTGCCGGGCAGCGAGGCGGAGAAGATGAGCCCCTGGGCTCAGGCGGTCTTCGACACGCTGTCCGCGGTGACGAGCAAGGACGTCATCGAAGAGGTGGTGGGGCGCGGCATGTTGGAGGTGCTGCCGCTCACCCACATCCGCGGGCGGTCGCTGCACGACGCGTTCGTCATCGTGGACGAGGCCCAGTCCCTCGAACGGAACGTCCTGCTGACCGTTCTGTCCCGTATTGGGGCCAACTCCCGTGTCGTGTTGACGCATGACGTCGCGCAGCGCGACAACCTGCGGGTCGGGCGGCACGACGGTGTGGTGGCGGTGGTCGAGAAACTGAAGGGGCATCCGCTCTTCGCGCACGTCACGCTGACCCGCTCGGAGCGGTCGCCGATCGCCGCGCTGGTGACCGAAATGCTGGAGGACGGCAGGATCTGACCGGTTGTGAACCGCGGCGCCGCCCGGCGAAGCCAAGGAGCTTAGCCGGGCGGCGTTCCCGTGCGCGGGAATAACCGAAATTACTTGGGGGTAAACGAGGTGTGAGCTTTCACACCCGGTGGAGAATTGATTCCCGGCGTCTCGTTCGGGCAGAGTCTGGGTCCTGTCAGGCCCCGCATACGGCACAACCAGCATCCCCAGAGGTGCGGAACACCCCGAACTTCATAGCGAATCGCCGTATGCCGCCCGAGCACCACGCGGACCCCGAGGGGTACGTACCGGGCCCGTGCCTCCCGTGACCAGTCGTCCCCTATCGCTCAACAGGGGGCGGAACAAGGGGAGGCCAGCGTCAGGGGCACGATTGCGTCCGCGAGGTCACCTATGCGGGCGATGCTGGAAGGAAAACGTGTGAGCCGGATCTCGGTCCGGGGATTCGCCGTGGCCTCCGCCACCGCGGTCACCACCGTCGGCGCCGTAGTCGGCGTCGCCGCAGGCAACGAGCCGGGCTCGGTCACCAACACCGAGGCCACCGCTGCCGATGCGACGATCGCAGACATCCCCGCGGGCCAGCAGGCCCAGGTGCAGACGGCCTCCCTGACGCAGCAGGCGGACGACCAGTCCACCCAGGCCGATGCGGCAGCCCTCAAGTCCGCGCAGGAGTCGGCACGCAAGGCAGCCGCACAAACCGCGCAGGAGAAGAAGGACGCCGCCGACGAGGCGAAGGCAAAGGCGGACGCAGACGCGCGTAAGAAGAAGGAGCTGGCCGCCAATCGCTCCGCAGCGCGTGACGCCAGCGACTTCGTAGCCAAGGCGTCCTACACGATCGCCGAGACACAGGCCCTCGCCCACCAGATGATCCCGGGCGAGCAGTTCCAGTGCTTCAGCAACATCGTGAGCCACGAGTCCGGCTGGAACTACCAGGCCACCAACGCCTCGTCGGGCGCCTACGGTCTGGTCCAGGCGCTCCCCGGCTCCAAGATGTCCTCCGCGGGATCCGACTGGCAGACCAACCCGGCCACCCAGATCAAGTGGGGCCTGAACTACATGAACAGCCGCTACGGCAGCCCCTGTGGCGCCTGGCAGTTCTGGCAGGCCAACAGCTGGTACTAGGCCACACCGCCGGCTTCCGGCAGCACCACCGTGCAACCGAGACCCCCGATCGCGTCAGCGTCGGGGGTCTCGTGCGTCCTTCGCAGGTAACGTCGTCCCGTCAGATGTGGGGGACGGGAGGGGAAGAGGAAGCAACATGTCCAGATTGCCTCAGTGGGTCGGTGGCCTCGGCGCCGGTCTGACGCGGCTCTCGCAGCGGCTGGAGGACCAGCGCCGCCGCGCGGAGTCCGCGGCGGCGGCCGACGACCCCGAGGAGCTGCGGCATGCCGTGAGCCCTCAAGTCCCGGACGGCGTGGACGGCGTGGAGGGTGCGGGTGGCCTGGCGGCCGGTGGGCCGTCCGGCGGGGGAGGCCCGTCCGGGACGCTGACCGGCCCTCAGGAGGACGCCGGGTCTCCCCGGGAGGCGCGGCTGTCCGGCGCGTCCCCGGAGGGCGAGGACGCCGCCTCGGCGCGTCCGCCGGAGTCGGTGCCCGCGCCGCCCGCGTACGCGCCCGCGGTGTCCGCCCGGCCCGATCCGGTCGCCGCCGTGCCGTGGGGCGTACGGGTCGCCGCCGAGGCCGGCTGGCGGCTGCTGGTGCTGGCCGGCACGCTCTGGGTGCTGGCCAAGGTCATCACCACCATCGAACTGGTCGTGCTGGCCTTCGTCGCCGCCCTGCTGATCACCGCGCTGCTCCAGCCGACGGTGGCCTGGCTGCGCCGCCGCGGGCTGCCGCGCGGGTTCGCCACGGCGCTGACCTTCATCGGCGGCTTCGTCATCATGGGCCTGGTCGGCTGGTTCGTGGTGTGGCAGGTGCAGGACAATATCGACTCGGTCTCCAGCCGCATCCTGGAGGGCATCACCGAGCTGAAGGGCTGGCTGCTCAAGAGCCCGTTCCATGTGACCGAGGCGCAGATCAACAACGTCGCCAAGAACCTCCAGGACGCGGTCGGTGCCAACACCGAAGCGATCACCTCCGCGGGGCTCGAAGGTGTCACCGTCGTGCTGGAAGTCCTCACCGGCATTCTGCTGGCGATGTTCACCACGCTCTTCCTGCTGTACGACGGCCGCCGGATCTGGACGTGGCTGCTCAAGCTGGTTCCCGGCGCGGCCCGCGAGGGTGTCGCGGGCGCGGGGCCGCGCGCCTGGCGCACGCTGACCGCCTATGTGCGCGGCACGGTCCTGGTCGCGCTGATCGACGCGATCTTCATCGGCATCGGGCTGTACTTCCTCAACGTGCCGCTGGCCGTTCCGCTTGCCGTGTTCATCTTCCTGTTCGCCTTCATCCCGCTGATCGGTGCGGTGGTGTCGGGCGCGCTCGCGTGCGTCGTCGCGCTGGTCACGCAGGGCGTGTTCACGGCGCTGATGGTGCTTGCCGTGGTGCTGGCCGTGCAGCAGATCGAGGGGCACATTCTGCAGCCGTTCATTCTCGGGCGTGCGGTGCGGGTGCATCCTCTGGCGGTGATTCTGTCCGTCGCGGCGGGCGGGCTGATCGCGGGGATCGGGGGGGCGGTGGTCGCGGTGCCGCTGGTCGCCGTCACCAATACCGTTGTCGGGTATCTCCGTTCGTACTCGCAGGAGCAGGCGGTACGGATGGCGCCGCAGCCTCGGGGGGCTACGGCGGTGGGGGTGGCGTCTGCGGCGTCTCGGCCGGGGGCGGCTGGGGAGGACTGACGGGCGGTGGGGGCGGGTTGCCGCAGGGCCCCGTCCCCTCGCCCCTCGGGGCGTCCGCCCCGTACGCGGGCAAAAGACCCGGGCCCCAAGGACAGTTGTCCATGGGGCCCGGGTCTTTTGCCTGACCTGCGGGTCAGTCCGTCAGTGCTGCCTCGGCGTCCAGGGTGGCGCCCACGGCCTGCAGGACGGCCGCGATCTTGACGGCTTCCTGGATGGTCTCGCGGTCCACGCCGGCCTTGCGGAGCACCTGCTCGTGCGAGTCGAGGCACATACCGCAGCCGTTGATGGCGGAGACGGCCAGCGACCACAGCTCGAAGTCGACCTTGTCCACGCCGGGGTTGCCGATGACGTTCATCCGCAGACCGGCACGCATCGTTCCGTACTCCGGGTCGGAGAGGAGGTGGCGCGTGCGGTAGAAGACGTTGTTCATCGCCATGATGGCGGCGGCCGACTTGGCGGCGGTGTACGCCTCGGCGGAGAGGTGGGTCTTCGCCTCGGGCTCCAGCTCGCGCAGCACCTTCGGCGAGCGCGAGGCAATCGCGCAGGCCAGGACGGTGCCCCACAGCTGCTGCTTCGGCAGGTCGCTGTTGCCGATGACCGAGCCGAGGTTCAGCTTCAGGTCCTTGGCGAAGTCCGGTACGGCGGACTTCAGTTCGTCGAGTGCCATCTCAGGTCACTCGCCCGACAGAAGCGCGACCGGGTCGAGGGTCTCGTCGCCCTTGGACCAGTTGCAGGGGCACAGCTCGTCGGTCTGCAGGGCGTCGAGCACCCGCAGGACCTCCTTGGGGTTACGGCCGACGGAGCCAGCGGTCACCATGGTGAACTGGATCTCGTTGTTCTGGTCGACGATGAAGACGGCGCGCTGCGCGAAGCCGTCCTCGCCCTCGATGCCCAGGGCGCGCATGAGCTCGTGCTTCGAGTCGGCGAGCATCGGGAAGGGCAGGTCGGTCAGGTCCGGGTGGTCCTTGCGCCAGGCGTGGTGCACGAACTCGGAGTCGCCGGAGAAGCCGAGGACCTGGGCGTCACGGTCGGCGAACTCGTCGTTCAGCTTGCCGAAGGCGGCGATCTCGGTCGGGCACACGAAGGTGAAGTCCTTCGGCCACGCGAAGACGATCTTCCACTTGCCCTCGTAGGTCTTGTGGTTGATCTGCTCGAATTCCTTACCGGACTCAAGCGAGACGCAGGCGGTCAGGTCGAACTCGGGGAACTTGTCACCGACAGTGAGCACGCGCTCTCCTTGCAACCGGGAAGTCCCTTTTGGGGGCTTTCCTTGGGGGTTGGACGGATCCCACAGTGCCACAGGTGGCATTGATCAGGGAAATAGCTAGAGTGGTTGATGTTGATCGGAGGTGGTTATCAGTGGTGACGCCGGCGAATGGCGGCGGGCGGCCCC
Source organism: Streptomyces pinistramenti (assembly GCF_020564935.1). Lineage (GTDB taxonomy): Bacteria > Actinomycetota > Actinomycetes > Streptomycetales > Streptomycetaceae > Streptomyces > Streptomyces pinistramenti. The sequence goes on along the minus strand of NZ_JAJCXB010000079.1, from coordinate 15,306 downwards.
GGCAGCCCAGCCTGGCGCAGCTGCGGGCCTTTGCCGCGGTGGCCGAGTCCCTGCACTTCCGGGAGGCGGCGGCCGAGATCGGGATGAGCCAGCCCGCTCTGTCCGGAGCGGTCTCGGCGCTGGAGGAGACGCTCGGGGTGCAGCTCCTGGAGCGTACGACGCGCAAGGTGCTGCTCTCGCCGGCGGGGGAGCGGGTGGCGGCGCGGGCCAGGGTGGTACTGGAGGCGGTCGGCGATCTGATGGAGGAGGCGGAGGCGGCGCGCGCGCCGTTCACCGGCGCCCTGCGGCTCGGCGTCATTCCGACCGTCGCGCCCTATCTGCTGCCGACCGTGCTGCGGCTGGTGCACGGCAGCTATCCGGACCTCGACCTCCAGGTGCACGAGGAGCAGACCGCCTCGCTGCTGGACGGGCTCGCGCACGGGCGCCTTGACCTGCTGCTGCTCGCGGTGCCGCTCGGCGTGCCGCAGGTCACCGAAATCCCGCTGTTCGACGAGGACTTCGTCCTGGTGGCGCCCAAGGACCACTGGCTGGGCGGCCGCGGCGACATCCCGCGCCAGGCGCTGCGGGAACTGGACCTGCTGCTGCTCGACGAGGGGCACTGCCTGCGGGACCAGGCGCTGGACATCTGCCGGGAGGCAGGCCGGGAGGAGGGCGCGCCGGTGACCACCAGCGCGGCGGGTCTGTCGACGCTGGTGCAGCTGGTGGCCGGCGGGCTCGGGGTGACGCTGCTGCCGCGGACCGCGCTGCGGGTGGAGACCGGGCGCAACGACGAGCTGACGACCGGGTACTTCGCGGATCCGGCGCCCAGTCGCCGGGTCGCGCTGGCGATGCGCAGCGGGACGGCCCGGCAGCGCGAGTTCGAGGAGTTCGCGGATGCGTTGCGGGTGGCGCTGCGGGGGCTGCCGGTGCGGATGGCGAAGTAGCGGGCCGACTGCCGGCTCACTCCGTGCGGAGGCCGTCGGGGCGCATCATGCGCCACAGCGGCGGCAGGCTCAGGGCCGTCACGAAGAGGATCACGCCGGCGCCGATGCCTGCCATGCCGGCCACCACCGGCCAGTCCACCGTCACGCCGTTGTCGATGATCGACAGCAGCAGCGCGCCCAGCGTCAGGCCGCAGCCGAGCGCGAGCGCCAGGCCGAGCGTGACGGGCACCGCGGTCTGCCACAGGATCGACCAGCCCAGGCTGGCCCTGCGGGTGCCGAACGCGTGCAGCGACGACAGCATCCGGCGGCGCTCGTGGAGCTGCTCGACGGTCGTGATGATCAGGCCGGCGCCGATCAGCAGCAGGGTGACCACGGCGCCCGCGAACAGGCCGTTGCGGACGCTGGAAAGCTGCTGGTCGTGCGGGTTGTCGACGGTGGAGGACTCGTAGAGCGCCGGGGCGATGTGCGCCGTGGTGTTGCGGATGTGCTCGATGGCGTCCGGCAGGTTCCGGTCGTAGTCGACGGTCAGTTCCATGTCGCTGCTGTTGAGCCGGCCGATGTCGAGGGCGGACGGCGTGGCCAGCAGGTCGAAGGAGTAGTGGTTGGGGCCGACGCCGGGGGAGAGGAGGTGGGTGGGCCGGGTGTTGTGAGGGATCTGCCAGGGGTGGGGCTCTGGCGGGTCGTCCTCGATCAGCCGGGGGTTGAGGTCGATGGTCGCGCCGGGCCTGATGACGTCCTTGTCGCGCTGGTCGGTGAGGAACACGTCACCGGATCCGCAGGACGGCAGGGCGGCCAGCTTGCGCAGTTCGGCACAGTTGCCGACGGCGATCGTCATGTAGCCGGTGTCGTCCGCCGGGTGCCCGGGGACCGGGACCTGGCCGATGTTCGCGGTGAGGGCGCCGCGGGCCGACTTCACTCCCGGGGTGGCGCGCAGTGCGGCGAGGGCCTGCTCGGTCTGCCGCCAGCTGTCGGTGTGCCCCCAGTAGGCGAGGTCCGGGCGCTCCTTGCTGGACTGCGCGTACGCCTCGGTGTACCCGGCCTGCATACCGGTGAACAGCATGTGGATGGCGATGGCGCCGGCCACCGCGACGGTGATGCCGGTGACCGCGCGGGTGGCCGAGCCGCTGCTCAACTGGAGCCTTCGCACCGCCAGTTGCCAGGGCACCGGGCCGCCGTGCAGCCGGCTCACCACGGTGTCGACGAGCCAGGGCAGCAGCGCGGTGACGCCGAACAGCAGCAGCATCGAGCCGACGGCCAGCCGGACGGTGTTGAACGGGCTGTCGGTCCACTGCTGCTCCCGGGCCAACGGGAGCAGCAGCGCCGCGCCGAGGACCGGCAGCAGCACCCGCCACCACAGCCTGCGGCGCACGGCCGGGCGGTTGCGGACCACCCCCAGCGGCTCGACCGTCACGCCGCGCTGCGCGAACAGCGTCACCAGCACCGACGCGGCCGGCACCAGGACGGCGATCAGCGTGGCGGGCAGCGGTCCCGGGCTGATGTCGGCAGGGAAGACGTTGATGTCCCACAGTGTGATCAGCGCGGCGAGCTGCCGGAGACCGAGGAACAGCAGGGCACCGGCGGCCAGCCCCAGCAGCGAGCCGAACAGTGACTCGCCGGACGCGATACGGCGGGTGGTGGCGACGTCGGAGCCGACCAGCCGGAGTGCCGCAAGACGTCGCTCCCGCTGCTCGTTGCCGACGCGTACGGAGGTGCCGATGAAGACCATCACCGGCGTCAGCAGCGCCACGCACGTCATGATCACGAGGAGGACGGCCGGCGGCCGCATCGGCGGCGGATCCCAGGCCTTGCCGAAGTGGTCGATGCGGTAGCCGCTGGGCTCGTGCAGGGTCGCGCTGCCCGCGACGTAGGTGAGTTCGGCGGGGCCGCTGAGGCCCGCGTCGCCGATGATGCCGGTGACCCGGTAGTCCAGCCGTTCGCGCAGCAGCGCGCCGTCGGGGGAGTCCAGCAGTTTTTTCAGCGCGGGCGAGACCAGCATCCGGCCGGGGCCCGGGAGTTGTGACATGCCGGGCGGTACGGGCGGATGCGCGCCGTCGGGGCGGACCAGCCGGCCGCGGATCGCCTGCCCGTGGAAGACGGTGTCGGACGAGGCGTAGAGGACGGTGGTGTCGCCGCGCGGCGGTTCGTGCCGCTGCCCGAGGTTCTCCCGGGCCTTCTCGCGGCCGTGCCAGGCGTCCATCAGGGTCGGCACCGAGGCGCCGATGAGCAGGACGGCCACACCCAGCGCCACGGCAATCGCGGTCAGGGCCGTACGGATCCAGCCCTCGCGGCCGCCGCCCGCCGCGAAGCGCATACCCATGACGAGGTCGTCGGCCCAGGCGCGGGGACGGCTGCGCGGGCGGGCGGGCGCGGGGTGCTGCGGGGCGGTTCCGGGGTCCGTGCGGGATGTGCGCCGGTCCGCGAGGGAACGGAGCGGGCTCACTGCAAGCCCGCCAGCATGTCCTTCACCTTGCCGTCGCGGACGACGATCTCGCGGTCGGAGTAGGCGGCGACGCGGGCTTCGTGGGTGACGAGGACGACGGCGGCGCTGGTGTCCCGCGCGGCGTCGGTGAGCAGGGTCATCACGCGTTCGCCGTTGAGGGAGTCGAGGGCGCCGGTGGGTTCGTCGGCGAAGAGGACGCGGGGGCGGGTGGCGAGTGCGCGGGCGACGGCGACGCGCTGGCCCTGGCCGCCGGAGACTTCGCCGGGCCGCTGGCCGCGGATGTCCTCGACCTCAAGGCGCTCCAGCCAGTCGCGGGCCTGGCGCTCGGCCTCCTTGCGCCGCACGCCGTTCAGCCGCAGCGGCAGCGCGACGTTCTCCACGCAGGTCAGTTCGGGGACGAGCTGGCCGAACTGGAAGACGAAGCCGAAGTCGGTACGGCGCAGGGCGCTGCGCTCGGTGTCGTTCATGCCGGTCAGCTCGCGGTCGCCGTAGCGGACCGTGCCGCTGTCCGGGCGGACGATGCCGGCGAGTACGTGCAGCAGCGTCGACTTGCCGGAGCCGGACGGACCCAGCACGGCGACGACCTCGCCCGGGTGGACGGAGAAATCGGCGCCGTCCAGGGCCGGGGTCGCGCCGTATGCCTTGTGCAGTCCGTCGGCCGCGAGCAGGGAGCCTTCCGGGGTCATCCGCGCACCGTTTCCGCGAGGCGGTCGAGTCGCGCCGCGGTCAGTTCCAGCCAGCGCAGGTCGGCTTCCAGGTGAAACAGCGCGTGGTCGCAGATCAGCTGGTCGGCGAGGTCGCCCTTGCGCTTGCGCTCGGTCAGGCCACGCATCAGCCGCAGGTGCTCGGCCCGCTGGGTGTCGAGGAGTTCGGCGGCGTTGCGCTCGGTCATCAGGGCCAGCACGACCTTGGTGTAGAGCGTGGACTGGAGGTAGGGCTCGGGCTTTTCGGGCCGGCTGAGCCACTGGGCGACGTCGGTGACGCCGGCGTCGGTGATGGCATACCGCTTGCGTTCGGGGCCCGCCCCGGCCTCCACGCCGTCCACCTCGACCAAGCCGTTCTTCAGCAGCCGGGACATGGTCGAGTAGACCTGCCCGTAGTGCAGCGGACGATCCTGTCCGAAGTGCTCGTCGAAGGCCCGCTTGAGGTCGTAGCCGTGGCGGGGACCGGACTCCAGGAGGCCCAGCAGCGTATGACCGATTGACATGCCGACCACCTTACGTCGTGGGTGTATCCGTGGTGTATACGCCCGTTGTATACCTGCCCGGTGCGGGGCCGGAAATGCCCGGTGCGGGGTCCGGCGTGACCGGGCCCCGCACCGGGGGAGTGCTACTCGGAGCGCAGCCCGTCGGGCCGCATCATCCGCCACAGCGGCGGCAGGCTGAGCAGCGTGACCAGCAGGACGAGCCCGGCGCCCGCCAGCGGCAGCGGCCAGATCGCCGACCAGTCGAAGGTGCTCTTGCCCGCCATCCGCAGCAGGCCGCCGCCGAGCGCGACGCCGCCGGCCACCGCGAGCACGAGCCCCAGGAGGACGGGGACCGCGGTCTGCCACAGGACGGACCAGGCGAGGGTGGCCCTGCGGGTGCCGAAGGCGACCAGGACCGACAGCAGCCGGCGGCGCTCGCGCAGCTGCTCCAGGGTGGAGACCAGCATGCTGGCAGCGATCAGCGCCATGGTGACCGTGGAACCGACCAGCAGACCCGTGCGGATGCTCGTGAACTGCTGGTCACGGGTGGTGTGGTGCAGCGTGATGATCTGCATCAGCGGGTCGAGGCGCGCCGCGGTGTTGCGTATGTGCTCGGCGGCGTCGGGCACCGACGGGTCGACCTTGAGCATGGCCCGTGCCGTGGGCTCGTGGAACCGGCTGGTGTCCACCGCGCCGGGGGTGGCGAAGATGCCGAAGGCGAGGCTGCCGGACGGGTCCATGCGGGCACGGACCTTACGGGTCTCCTTGGGGATGGTCCACAGCCGCGGCTTGCCGACGGGCTTGCCGCTCTGCGGGTCGGCGTGGAACAGCACCGAGGCGCCGGGCCGTGCGGTCTCCAGGATGTAGTCGTCGTCGGCGGTGCCGGTGTGGTCGGTGACGATGAAGGTGTCGCCGTCCTTGCACGGGCCGGTGTGCAGCAGTTCTTGCAGCGAGGCGCAGTCGCCGACGGTGAGCGTGGTGCTCGGCGCGAACTCCTCGCCCTTGCGCAGCGGTCCCGGCCGGGTGACGGACGCCTCGATCACCCCGATGGTGCTGCGGACGCCCCGGGTGTCCCGGAATTCCTTGAGCATCTTGCGGATGGTGGACATGTCGTGCGACGGCAGCGTCGCGCTCATCTGCGCCCGGCGGCTGTCCTGCCCCGTGTGCGAGGTGAAGTCGCTCTGGACGGCCGAGAAGAACAGCTGGAGGGCGATGGCTCCGGCCACCGCGACAGTGATGCCGCCGACCGCGCGGGCCGCGGTGCCGCTGCTGAGCTGGAGCCTGCGGGTGGCCAGCTGCCAGGGCACAGGGCCGCCCTTGAACCGGGCCACGACCGCCTCGACGGTCCACGGCAGCAGCAGCGTGATCCCGGACAGCACCAGCACCGCACCGCCCGCGACGACGGTCGGGTTCACCTGGGCGTCGCCCTCGTCCACCCGGTTGCTGAGCAGCAGCATCGCCAGGCCGATCAGCGGCACCGGGATGCGCCACCACAGCCGGCGGCGCCGGGCCGTGGCGTGCCGGACGACACCCAGCGGCTCGATCGTGACGCCGCGCAGCGCGACCAGGGTGACCGCGACGGCGGCCGCCGGGACCGCGAGGGCGATCAGCACGGTCAGCGCCGGGCTCGGGGTCATGTCGGAGGGGAAGGCATTGATGTCCCACAGGGTGACCAGGCCGGTGAACTGCCGTCCGACCAGGAACAGCAGACCGCCCAGCAGCAGGCCGCACAGCGAGCCGAACAGCGCCTCGCCCGCGGCCGTCCTGCGGGTCATGTGGACATCGGCGCCGATCAGCCGCAGGGCCGCGAGCCGCCGGTCGCGGAGTTCGCCGCCGAAGCGGACCGCGGTGGCGATGAAGAGGGCGACCGGCATCAGGAGCACCACGCACGCCAGGATGATCAGCACCACCAGAATCGCGCTCGGCGTTGCCTCCCCGACGTCGATCCCGAACGAGCCGATGCGGTGGCCGCCCTGCTCCGTCTCCGTGGTGAGGGTGGCGCTGCCCGCGTAGTACGTCAGCTCGTTCGGCCCGACGAGGCCGGTATCCGCGATCGTGCCGGTGATCCGGTAGGGCAGCCGCTCGCGCAGCAGCGCGCCGTCGGGCGAGGCCAGCAGGTCCTTCAGCGCGGGCGAGACCACCATCTCGCCGGGACGGGGCAGCGCGGTCACCCCGGGCGGGGCGGGGGCGTCGGGGCCGTCGGGGCGTACCAGGGTGCCGGTGATCCGGGTGCCGCGGAACTCGCTGTCGGCCTCGGCGGCCACCAGGGAGGACGACGACTGCTTGACGGGCATGTCGGCCGCGATCTGGCGGGCCTGGCCGCGTACGTCCCGGCCCTGCAGCAGCTGGGGAACGGACGCGGCGCCCAGCAGCAGCACCACGCCCAGGGCGACGCCGACGGCGGTGAGCAGCGTACGGATCCAGCCCTCGCGGCCGCCGCCGGCCGCGAAGCGGAGGCCCATGCCGAGGTCGCGGGCCCAGGCGGCCAGGCCGGCGGGCGGGGCCGGGGTGCCGGAGGCGGCGGGGTGTGTGCCGCCGCGCCGTTCGTCGAGAAGGGTCATGCGGCGCCCACCGCTTCGCGTGCGATGCCGTCGCGGACGATGATCTCGCGGTCGGAGTGGGCGGCGACGCGGGCTTCGTGGGTGATGAGGACGACGGCGGCGCTGGTGTCCCGCGCGGCGTCGGTGAGCAGGGTCATCACGCGTTCGCCGTTGAGGGAGTCGAGGGCGCCGGTGGGTTCGTCGGCGAAGAGGACGCGGGGGCGGGTGGCGAGTGCGCGGGCGACGGCGACGCGCTGGCCCTGGCCGCCGGAGACTTCGCCGGGCCGCTGGCCGCGGATGTCCTCGACCTCAAGGCGCTCCAGCCAGTCGCGGGCCTGGCGCTCGGCCTCCTTGCGCCGCACGCCGTTCAGCCGCAGCGGCAGCGCGACGTTCTCCACGCAGGTCAGTTCGGGGACGAGCTGGCCGAACTGGAAGACGAAGCCGAAGTCGGTACGGCGCAGGGCGCTGCGCGCGGTGTCGTTCAGGGCGGTCAGCTCGCGGTCGCCGTAGCGGACCGTGCCGCTGTCCGGGCGGACGATGCCGGCGAGTACGTGCAGCAGCGTCGACTTGCCGGAGCCGGACGGGCCCATGACGGCCACGACCTCGCCCGCGTGGAGCGAGAAGTCGGCGCCGTCGAGCGCGGGGGTGGTGCCGTACACCTTGTGCAGCGCGACGGCTTCGAGCAGGGATCCGGCCGGGGTCATACGCGGGCCTCCGGGAGTGCGGGCAGGGGGCATCCGAGGGACATGCCGCGCACTCTACACGAGGTGTATACCTGCGATGTATAGACGGAGTGTTCAGTGGTGGGATGGGAGGGATGGGGGGTGAAGTCGGGGCGGCCCGGCGGGAGTTCAGCCGTCCGCGGGCGGTCCGGGCTCCTTGGGCGGGCGTCCGCGGCGGGCCGGGCCGCCCGCGTCGCGCGGCAGCCGGCCCGCGTCCGACAGCGCCCTGCGGAGCAGGAACTCGACCTGCGCGTTGGTGCTGCGCAGTTCGTCGCCCGCCCAGCGGGCGAGCGCGTCGTGGATCAGCGGGTCGAGCCGCAGCAGCACCTGCTTGCGCTGCTGCGGCCGCCGCGCGGGCTTCCGGTCGCCGTCGGCTCCGGACCCCTCGGGGGTGTCGGCGCTCACTGGTAGAGCGAGCCCGTGTTCAGGACCGGCTGCGCGGCACGGTCGCCGCACAGCACCACCATCAGATTGCCGACCATGGACGCCTTGCGCTCCTCGTCCAGTTCGACGATGCCCTGCTCGCTGATCCGGACCAGCGCCTGCTCGACCATGCCGACCGCGCCCTCGACGATCTGCTGACGGGCCGCCACGACCGCGCCCGCCTGCTGGCGCTGGAGCATCGCCGAGGCGATCTCGGGCGCGTAGGCGAGGTGGCTGAACCGGGACTCGATGATCCGGACGCCGGCGGCCTGCACCCGGGCGGTCAGTTCGACGGCGAGCTTCTCGGTGATCTCCTCGGCGTTGCCGCGCAGCGACAGGGCGTCCTCGTCGTGCGCGTCGTAGGGGTACTCGATCGCGATGTGCCGGACGGCCGCCTCGGTCTGGGTGGCGACGAACTCCAGGAAGTCGTCGACCTCGAAGAGCGCCTGGGCGGTGTCCTCGACCTTCCAGACGACGATCGAGGCCAGCTCGATCGGGTTGCCGTAGGCGTCGTTGACCTTCAGTACCGCGGTCTCGTGGTTGCGGACCCGGGTGGAGATCTTCCGTGCGCTGGTGAGCGGGTTGACCCAGCGCAGCCCGTCGGTGCGGATGGTCCCGACGTACCGGCCGAAGAGCTGGATGACGCGGGCCTCGCCCGGCGCGACCATCTTCACGCCGGTCATGCAGAAGAACGAGCCGACCAGCAGCAGGATGCCGACGATCACCATCGGCACGCCGGCCGCGTTGTTGCCGCCCGAGCTGAGCACGCCGCCGCCGATGATGAGCGCAATCCCGAGGAAGACGCCGAGCACGGTCAGCAGCAGGGCGACGCCGCCCGCGATGCTGTGCGCCGCCTTCTCGCGGACCTGCGGTTCGGGCATCTCGGGTGCGTCGGCGGCAGATTCTGCGGCCGGTCCTGTGGTGGTGCCGTCCGGTGTCCGGTCGGACATAGGGATCCCCCCGTTTCTCGTGGTGCCGGTCATCGCGGCGTTCATGGCGAATGAGTGCGATGGGCGGGCACGGTGAACGATCATGATTTCACTGGTCTAGCAAAGTGATATCACTTTACCGCATTGCCACTCTGGATGCGCAACCTCTGCGGGCCGGTTCCCCTCTTGACAGGTGCTGATTGTCACGTCGGGAAAAGCCTTGATCGATGAGCATTTGATGACAGATGCGGTGTTAGCTTCAACAGCTGAGTTAGCTGGGGGCGGAACGACTGGAGTTGCGGGAGCGATGGGCCGAGCGGACGTGAGGCGGGCGCAGCAGGGGAGTGCCCGCGGGGCCGGGAAGAAGCAGGAGAAGGGCCGCATACGCCGCCTCTTCACCTGGAAGAAGATGCTCGGCACGTTCTTCGGCGTGTGCCTGCTGGGCATCCTGGCGGTCGTCGGGCTGTACCTCTACGTGGACGTTCCCGCGGCGGGCAACGACATCGCCACCGCGCAGAGCAACGTCTACAAGTACGCCGACGGCAAGGTCCTGGCCCGCACCGGCAAGATCAACCGCGAGAGCGTGCCGCTGAGCCGGATACCCAAGGACGTGCAGCGCACCTTCGTCGCCGCTGAGAACAAGACGTTCTACGACGACTCCGGCGTCGACCTCAAGGGCACCCTGCGCGGCGTCTTCAGGACCCTGAGCGGTGAGGGCAAGCAGGGCGGCTCGACCATCACCCAGCAGTACGTCAAGAACTACTACCTCACGCAGGAACAGACGGTCTCCCGCAAGCTCCAGGAGATCGTCATCTCGCTCAAGGTGGACGCCAAGTTCTCCAAGGAGAAGATCCTCGCCGGCTACATCAACACCAGCTACTACGGCCGCGGCGCGTACGGCATCCAGGCCGCGGCCCAGGCGTACTACGGCGAGGACGTCGAGAAGCTGACCGTCTCGCAGGGCGCCTACCTCGCCTCGCTGCTCCAGGCGCCGAACCAGTACGACTGGGCGCGGGCGACCCCGACCGGCAAGAAGCTGGTCAAGCAGCGCTGGGCCTACACCCTCGACAACATGGTCGAGATGAAGTGGCTGTCCCAGGCGGACCGCGACAAGCAGAAGTTCGACGCACCGCGGCAGCCCAAGCCGGAGGCCGGCCTGACCGGGCGCACCGGCTATCTCGTCAAGGCCGCCAAGGACGAGCTGTTCGCCCACGGCGTCGACGAGAAGAAGTTCGAGCTGGCGGGCGGCTGGACGGTCACCCTCGGCATCGAGAAGGACAAGCAGCTGGCGCTGGAGAAGGCCGTCAAGGACAAGCTCACCGACGACCTCGACCCCAAGGCGCGCAAGGCCGACAGGGACGCCCAGCTCGGCGCCGCGTCCGTCGACCCCAAGACCGGCCGCATCGTGGCGATGTACGGCGGCGCGGGCTTCACCCAGCACTACATCAACAACGCGACGCGTGAGGACTACCAGCCGGCCTCCACCTTCAAGCCGCTGATCCTCGCCTCGGCGATGGAGAACCACTCCACCACCCAGGACGGCACCCCGATCACGCCCAACACGATCTACGACGGCAACAACCGCCGCCCGGTCGTCGGCAGCACCGGTGGCGCCTTCGCACCGCCCAACGAGGACCAGCGCAGCTACGGCAACATCACCGTCCAGCAGGCGATGAACAACTCCGTCAACTCGGTGTTCGCGCAGATGGGCGCCGATGTCGGGCTCGACAGCCTCAAGAAGACGGCGACCGGCCTGGGCATGAGCAGCAAGATGGACGTCCAGCCCGCCATGACACTGGGCAGCATGGGCGCGAGCCCGGTCCAGATGGCCGGCGTCTACGCCACCTTCGACAACCACGGCAAGAAGGTCACCCCGACCCTGGTGACCAAGGCCGAGCACGCCAGCGAGCCCGCCCCCGACCTGCCCGACCCCGTCGGCGACCAGATCCTCAGCCGGCAGACCGCCGACACCGTCACCTCCGTGCTGCGCGGCGTGGTCGACGACGGTACGGCCACCGCCGTGCGGGGCACCGACTACGAGGCCGCGGGCAAGACCGGTACGTCCGACGACAACAAGTCGGCCTGGTTCGTGGGCTATACGCCGAAGCTGGTCACCGCCGTCGGCATGTTCGGCGAGGCGGAGGGCGGCCGGCAGGTCACGCTGCACGGCACCGGCGGCGGTGGCCGCGTCAACGGTGGCGGCTACCCCGCCCAGGTATGGGCCGCCTACAACGCGGACGCGCTCGGCGAAGGCGCCAAGGCCACCTTCGACCTCGACACGGACCTGGGCGCCGGCGTGGCACCGCCCCCCACCCAGACCGCACCGGCGACCCCGACCCAGACCCCGTCCGGGTCGCCGACCCCCACGGGCACCCCGACCGGTTCGCCCTCGACCGACCCGACGCCGACCCGGACCCCGACGGACCCGACGCAGACCCCGACCGACCCGACGCCGACCACCACGGGCGGCGACACCGGATCACCGACCGGCGGCGAGGAGAACGGCGGCGCCAACGGGAACGGCGGCGCGAACGGCGCAGGCGGCAACAACGGCACCGGCGGCGGCAACGGACCCGGCGGCCTGAACGGCTTCGAGTGACCGGCGCGCACCCACCGCACACGGCCGCGGCCCCCACCTCGTAAGGAACGAGGCGGGGGCCGCGGCCGTGTGCGGGTCAGCCGCTGTTGACCCGCTTGGCGATCCGGTCGCCGACGTCCTTGTCGACGTTCCGCCAGTACTGGAAGGCGCGCTCCAGCACCGGCTTGCTCACGCCGTCGAGCAGATGCCCCGAGATGTTGTTCACCAGCCGCTCGCGGGCCGCGTCGTCCAGGACCGAGCGGACCATCGTGCCCGGCTGCCCCCAGTCGTCGTCCTCGCGGCGCAGCGTGTACGCCTCGCGCACCAGCTCGCCCGCGGTCCGCCAGCCCACCGGATCCCTGGACTGCTCCGGGGAAGCCGCCGGGCCGCCGTACGAGTTCGGCGCGTACGGCCGGGCCGCCCGCGACGGCTCGAACCGCATCGGGCCGTCCTTCGCGTACGAGTGGACCGGGATGTGCGGCCGGTTCGGCGGCAGCTGGGCGTAGTTCGGGCCGATCCGGTACCGGTGCGTGTCCGGGTACGAGAACAGCCGCCCCAGCAGCATCTTGTCCGGCGAAGGGCCGATGCCCGGCACGAGATTCGACGGCTCGAACGCCGCCTGCTCGATGTGGACGAAGAAGTCCTCCGGGTTCTTGTTGAGCGTCATCCGTCCGACCTCGATCAGCGGGTAGTCGCCGTGCGGCCACACCTTGGTCAGGTCGAACGGGTTGAACCGGTAGTCCGGGGCGTCATCGAACGGCATGACCTGCACGTACAGCGTCCAGGACGGCGCGTTGCCGCTCTCGATGGCGTCGAACAGATCCCGGCGGTGGACGTCGGCGTCCTCGCCGGCCAGCCGGTCCGCCTCCTCCTGGGTGAGGAAGTCGATGCCCTGGTCGGTCTTGAAGTGGTATTTGATCCAGAACTTCTCGCCGCCGCCGTTGACCCACATGTAGGTGTGCGAGCCGTAGCCGTTCATGTGCCGGTACGTCTTGGGGATGCCGCGGTCGCCCATCAGCCAGGTGACCATGTGGGCGGACTCCGGCGACAGTGTCCAGAAGTCCCACTGCATGTCGTGGTCGCGAAGACCGCTCTCCGGACGGCGCTTCTGCGAGCGGATGAAGTCCTGGAACTTGATCGTGTCACGGACGAAGAAGACCGGGGTGTTGTTGCCCACCAGGTCGTAATTGCCGTCCTGGGTATAGAACTTGAGGGCGAAGCCGCGCGGGTCGCGCCAGGTGTCGGGGGAGCCCTGCTCACCCGCGACGGTCGAGAAACGGGCCAGCATTTCGGTGCTCTTCCCCGGCTGGAAGAGATCGGCCTTGGTGAACTGGCTGACGTCGTTGGTGACCTCGAAGACGCCGTACGCGCCGCTGCCCTTGGCGTGCACCACCCGCTCGGGAACCCGTTCACGGTTGAACAGGGCCATCTTCTCGATGAGGTAGTGGTCGTGCAGCAGGATCGGGCCGTCGGCCCCGACGGACAGCGAGTGCTCGTCGCTGCCGATGGGGATGCCGGCATTGTTCGTCGTGCGCGGAACGTTCTGCGCTGAGCTGGTCATGGAGGAACGCCTCCCGGTCGACTGTGGTGGGGGTGTAATGGGGTAGTCAGTCCCTTTTGCCCACCCAAGCAGTCAACTCCGCCGACGGCATGTCGGCAACCCTGGACGGTGCCGCCGCCCCACCCGCCAGGCCCTCGCCCGATCTCGGACGAGGGCCTGGCAGGCAAGGGGGAACACCTACGGGTTCAGCGGCGCGCGGCCCCCGGCGGCATCGACAGCTCGAACCAGACGACCTTGCCCATGCTCAGCCGCGTCGCACCCCAGCGCCGCGCCATTCGGTTGACCAGATACAGGCCGCGCCCGCCCTCGTCCGACGGCCGCGCCTGCCGCAGCCGCGGCAGCTGCGGCACATCGTCGCCGACCTCGCACCGCAGCACGTCCGTCCGCAGCAGCCGCAGCGTCACCGGCCGCTCCGCATACCGCACCGCATTCGTCACGACCTCGCTGACCAGCAGCTCCAGCTGATCGGTCAGCTCCTCCAGACCCCAGCGCGCCAGCGCCCGACGGGCCAGCCGGCGCGCCTGCCCCGCCGTCTGCGCCTTCGGGTCCAGGTACCAGTACGCGACATCACTCGGCGCTATGCCGTCGAACCGGGCGGCAAGCAGCGCGATGTCGTCGTCGCGGTCGCCGGGGCCCAGCATGTCCAGCACCTCGTCGCACAGGGGCTCCAGCGGCGGCGGATTGGGGCCGGTCAGCCGGGCCGTCTCCGCCAGCCGCTCACGCAGCTGCTCGATGCCGGTCCAGACGTCCCGGATCCGCGACTCGACCAGGCCGTCGGTGTAGAGCACGAGGGTGGCGCCCGCCGGGGCGTCCAGCTCCACCGCCTCGAAATCCACCCCGCCGACACCGATCGGCGCGCCCGGCGGCACCCGCAGGACCTCCGCACGCCCACCGCGGTGCAGCATCACGGGCGGCGGATGCCCCGCGTTCGCGATGATGATCCGGTGCGCCACCGGGTCGTAGACCGCGTACAGGCACGTCGCCATCCGGTCCGAACCCAGCCGCTGCGCCTGCTCGTCGAGGTGGTGCAGCACCTCCTGCGGCGGCAGGTCCAGGCCCGCGAGGGTCTGCGCCGTCGTCCGCAGCTGGCCCATGATCGCGGCCGAGGTCATCGAGTGACCCATGACGTCGCCGACGACCAGCGCCACCCGGCTGCCCGGCAGCGGGATCGCGTCGTACCAGTCGCCGCCCACCCGCGCCGTCTCGGCGGCCGGCAGATAGCGGCTGGCCAGCCGTACGCCGGTCGGCTGCGGCAGCGAGTCCGGCAGCATCGTGCGCTGGAGCGCGTCCGCGATGTACGCCTCGCGGCCGTAGAGCACCGCCTTGTCCACACCCAGCGCGGTGTGCGTCGCCAGCTGCGCCGCCACCAGCAGATCGTCCGCCTCGAACGCCGGGCGGTCCGGGCGCCGCAGGAACACCGCGGCGCCGATCACCCGCCGGCGCCCGCGCAGCGGCGCCAGGATCACCCGCATCCCGCCGGGCAGCCGGGTGTCGGGGCCCAGCAGCTCGGGCAGCGCGGTCCGCGCCGCCTGCGCCTCGCCGAACAGCGGGCGCACCCCGCGCAGCACCTCCGCCAGCGGCCCGCCCGCCCGCACCTCGGCCAGCTCGGCCGCGCTGCCGCCCATCGCAGGACCCAGATCGGGCTGCGCGGGCAGCACCGGCAGCCGGGCGCCGTTGGTGTCCGGCTCCTCGGGGATCCGGTCGGTACGGCGCAGCCGCAGCACCACCGGCCCGGTCGGCCGCTCGTCGCCCACCGGCAGCGGATCCCGCAGGTAGACGAGGATCGCGTCGGCGAACGTCGGCACCGTCGCCCGGCACAGGCCGAGCACGATCTCGTCGAGGTCTATGCCGCGGGCGATCCGCCGGGTGGCCGCCCCGATGAACCGCAGGCGGTCCCCGCCCGCCTGCCGGGCCGCCGCGATCTCCCCGCTCTCGCCGGGATGTGCCGAGCGGGCCGGCGGGGGCACCGGCACGCCCGTGGGCCCCTGGACCGCCCGCGTCGGG
>NZ_JAJCXB010000078.1 GCF_020564935.1 Streptomyces pinistramenti | reverse complement strand
GGGGGCCGGGGCCGAGTCGGCGGGCGGGGCCGCATCGGGGGCGGGCGGGACGCTGTCCGTAGCGGGCCGCGGGGCTGCCACGTCGGTGGGGGCGCCGGTGACGGCATCGGCGGGCAGCTTGCCGAGGGTCATCGTGGCTGGGGCGGAAGGGGCGATCGTGGCGGAAGAGACCACGTCGGACGGCATCGTGCCGGAAGAGGCCGCGTCGTCCGGCCTTCCGTTGTCACCCGGCCCGCCTGCAGCAGCTCCTGCCGCCGTCGCGCTCTCGACAGGCCCGGCGTCACGGGCGTCGGTGCTGCCGGGCCCGGCAGCGTCCGCGCCCTCCGCCCCGCCCCGCTGAACGGCCGTCTGCGGCCCTGCCGCAGGGCGTCCTGACCCGTCGGGCCCAGCGGGGGCGGCAGCAGGTGTGGCGGCCGGGTGGGCAGCGGCGGCGGGCATCTCCGTCGTCGCCGCAGAGGCCGTGTCAGGTGTCGTACCCCGGCCGGGTATCTCCGGACGCGCCCCGGGGGCCTCGTCCGGCTGTGGCCGCGTCCCGGGTTCGGCGGGGGGCAGGGGCCGGTGCGGGCCGGTATCGGCGGCCGGCTGTGTCTCCGGGGTGCGTCCCGGGCGGCTCCACCACTTCAGCTTCGACCCGGCGGCCGTACCGTCGTCCATGCTCTCCCCACAATTCGCCCGCGGCTCCCCACGGGCCACCGCCACCTCGCGGTCCGCGCCCCGGCAGGGATACGCGCCGCCCACAGGGATTCAACCAGTTCCCTGTGACAGGACGCAGCGGACGGTCAGCGTCGGGCGGCAGCGGAGCCCTGGCCGGCGGGGGCGGGCGAGGAGGCGGAGCCGATCAGCGGCCGCTCGCGCTCCAGCGGCGGGGTGTGCGCGCGGGGGTAATGGACGCTGCCGACGGCGAGCGGCGCGAGGTGCGCGTCGACCGCGCGGTCCGTGGGCGCCATCAGGGGCGCGGAGCCGAACCTGCCGTCCGTCGAGACGCGAGCGGACGGGGAAACCGGGGGCCGCGGCGAGGACGGGCCGTACAGGCCCATGGAGCTGGGGGCCGGCGCGACGGTCGGGCCGCCGACCGCGGAACGGGCGTCGCCCGCGGTCAGGAAGCCCCCGCTGCGCAGCGGATCGCTGCCGTCCTCCGCGCTGAGCGGAGTGACGGCGTTGCCGCCCTCCTGGCGGTTGGGTGCGTCGACGGCGGCCTCCAGCGGCAGGGCGCCGCCGAGTGCGATGGCCGCGAGCGAGACGGCGCCGGCCGCGGCGAAGGCGAACCGCCGCCGCTGGGGCGCAGGCCGCTCGGTCTCATGTATCCGGAAGCCGCGTCGGCGCGGCTGCGCGGCCGCGCCGAGCGCATGCGCGTCGGAGGGCAGATAGCCGAAGGAGCCGCCGCTGCTGCCCAGCTCGGGCCGTCCGAATCCGCCGCCCAGGCCGCCGGCCGGCCTGCTTCCCTGGCCGTCCTGGTCGCCGCCCGGCAGGCCCTGCAGACGCGCCAGAAACCCCTCGGACGGACCGGGGGGCGCGGTCCTGGCGAAGACACTCTTGAGGCGCCGCTGGGCGTCGGCCTCCGCCTTGCACTTTCCGCACGTCGCGAGATGCGCGAGCACCCGCTCGCGCGCGTCATGGCCCAACTCGCCGTCGACCAGGGCCGCGAGGCGGTCGCCGAGATGCTGCTCGGCGGGGGACGCACCGCCACTGCCGATCACGCGATTCCGACCTCCCCTGTGGACACCACGGCCAGCGACCGCTGCTGCTCGCGCTCTTCGGCGCGGGCGGCCGGTGAGCGGTGCTTGAGTGCCTTGCGCAGGTGCGAGCGCCCGCGGTGGATCCGGCTGCGGACCGTGCCGAGCTTCACGCCCAGGGTCGCCGCGATCTCTTCGTACGACAGGCCCTCGATGTCGCAGAGCACGACGGCGGCGCGGAACTCGGGCGCGAGGGTGTCCAGCGCCTGCTGGACGTCGGCGTCGAAGTGGGTGTCGTTGAAGTGCTGCTGCGGGGACGGCTCGCGGCTGGGCAGCCGCTCGGCGGCGTCGTCACCCAGCGCGTCGAAGCGAATGCGCTGCCGGCGGCGGACCATGTCCAGGAAGAGGTTGGTCGTGATGCGGTGCAGCCAGCCCTCGAAGGTGCCCGGGGTGTACGTCGACAGCGAGCGGAAGACGCGGACGAACACCTCCTGGGTGAGGTCCTCGGCGTCGTGCTGGTTGCCGGTGAGGCGGTAGGCGAGGCGGTAGACGCGTGCACTGTGGGTGCTGACGATCTCCTCCCAGCTGGGCGGAGTCCACTGCGCATCCGCGTCTGCGGCGAAGCTCGCGGTAGGTGCGGATTCGTGGGCGCGGCGACGGTCAGCGGTGTGTGTCACGGATTTCGGCTCGGCGAACGACCATCTCAAGCGCCTCGGCGCCCTTCGGTCACCCGTCGCAGCCGCACCTCCCCTGGTGGCTCTGGTGGTGTCCAGTAGAGCCCCTACCATATCCACCTCGCCCGTTAGCTCCGGATAAGCAGTTTTGACCTGCATTTGGTCCGGCTTCTGGTCTTGCTTCGTGTCTCGATCGGTCTTCACCGCCGCATCCCCCCTGCCCCTTGTTAACGCCCGGTCCCATCTGCGGGTTCCCGCACGCAGCGGATACAGTCACGGTTGCGTCAACTACGGGGACAGGAGAGGGCCATTACCGGCAACCGGCAGACGGGCTTGGCATTCGCCGAGGCGTACGGCGCCGGGACCATCAACGACACCACCGACATCGCCCTGCGCTGGTCCCGTGACTGCGCACGCGATGCCGGAATCCGTACGGTGTCGACCGGTACCGGCGCGGCGCTGCGCATGCTCGCCGCCACCGCCGGCGCCAAGGCCGTCGCCGAGATCGGCACGGGCACCGGCGTGTCGGGCATCTACCTCCTGCACGGCATGAGGCCGGACGGCGTGCTCACCACCGTCGACCTGGAACCCGAGCGGCAGACCTTCGCCAAGCAGGCATTCCGCGAGGCGGGCTTCGCCGGCAACCGCGCCCGCTTCATCCCCGGCCGCGCCCTGGACGTCCTCCCCCGGCTCGCCGACGGCGGCTACGACCTGGTCTTCTGCGACGGCGACCTCATGGAGTGCATCGAATACCTGGGGGAAGCACTGCGGCTGCTCCGCCCCGGGGGCCTGGTCTGCTTCGAAGGCGTCTTCGCCGACGGACGCACCGTCGACTCCTCGGTGCAGCCTGCCGAGGTGCTGCGGCTGCGCGAACTGCTGCGCGCCATCCGGGAGAGCACCGCGCTGGTGCCGTCCCTGCTGCCGGTCGGCGACGGGCTGCTCTGCGCCGTCAAGCGCGGCTGAACCACCGCGGGCAGGGCCGGGAGCGGATACGGAGCCCCGCGTGAGAACGGAGCCCCCGTGCGGAATCACGGAAACGAAGCGGCCCCGGCACACGGCGCGCGGTGAACGCGTGCCATCTGCCGGGGCCGTCGTATCGGCTGGGGACCGGGGGTTAGCTCCCCGGGGACCGCAGCAAGTCGGGCCGCCCTCTCAGACGGTGACCTTTTCCAGGGCCTCACCCAGGGCCTTGGCTTCGTCGGGTGTCAGCTCGACGACGAGTCGCCCGCCGCCTTCGAGCGGAACGCGCATGACGATGCCCCGCCCCTCCTTGGTCACCTCGAGCGGGCCGTCACCCGTCCGCGGCTTCATGGCCGCCATGCTCGTTCCCCTTCCTGAAACCAGCTCATCGTCCGCCGACGGCCAACGGCCCCTGTAGGCACGCGTCACCGGCATCGAACACATTGCTTCCAGGCCATTATCCCGCATCGAACGACCCGATGACCAACATCGGACAGCATCCCTTCACCGACCTCCTCCCCCAAAACCACTCAATTCGGGGAGGGGACTGCGATACTGCGCCACCCTTCGGCACCGGTTCCGCCTCCTTTCTTTGATGTACGTCACATGCCGGAAGCCGATGTTCTCCGGCATCCTGAGCGCTGACTGCCACTGCCGAGCAGCTTGGGCCCACGACGGAGGGAACTCCCACTTATGGCCGACACCGTGCTCTACGACGTGACCGACGGACTCGCGACGATCACTCTCAACCGCCCCGAAGCGATGAACGCGCTGAACGTCGAGGCGAAGGTACGGCTGCGGGACACCCTCCAGGAGGCGGCGGCCGACCCGGCCGTGCGCGCCGTGCTGCTCACCGCCACCGGGCGCGCCTTCTGTGTCGGGCAGGACCTCAAGGAGCACATCGGGCTGCTCGGCGAGGACCGGGCGAACGGCACCGGCAGCACCATGAGCACCGTGCGCGAGCACTACAACCCCATCGTCACCGCGCTGACCGAGATGCCCAAGCCGGTCGTCGCCGGCGTGAACGGGGTCGCCGCGGGCGCCGGAGCGGGCTTCGCGCTCGCGGCCGACTACCGCGTCGTCGCCGATTCCGCTTCGTTCAACACGTCCTTCGCCGGGGTCGCCCTCACCGCCGACTCCGGGGTGTCCTGGACGCTGACGCGGCTGATCGGCCACAGCCGCGCCGCCGACCTGCTGCTCTTCCCGCGCAGCGTCAGCGCCCAGGAGGCGCAGGAACTGGGCATCGCCAACAAGGTCGTGCCCGCCGACGAGCTGGCCGCCGAGGCCGCGGCCGTCGCCCGCCGCCTCGCCGATGGCCCGACCGTCGCCTATGCCGCGCTCAAGGAATCGCTCGCCTTCGGCGCCGGGCACTCCCTTGCCGAGGCCCTCGGCAAGGAGGAGGAACTCCAGGCGCGGGCCGGGGCGTCCGAGGACCACCACATCGCCGTCGAAGCCTTCGTCAAGAAGGAGAAGCCGGTGTATCTGGGACGGTAGGCGGCCGGAGAGCGGCACTCCCGGGGCCGCTCGGCGCCCGGGGAGTGCCGTTACCGTGCTGCGGCCTCCGCCGCCGCGCGGGCGTGGCAGCCGGCGAGGTGGTCGTTGACCAGGCCGCACGCCTGCATCATGGCGTACGCGGTCGTCGGGCCGACGAAGCGGAAGCCGCGCTTCTTGAGGTCCTTGGCCAGCGCCGTCGACTCGGGCGTGGTCGGCTGCACGTCGGTGATCCGGCGCGGCACCGGGCGGCCGTCCCGGTCGGGTGCGTACGACCAGATGAGGCCGTCCAGTTCACCGGGCGCCAGCGCGGCCGCGACCTGGGCGTTGTTGATCGCCGCGGCGATCTTGGCGCGGGTGCGGATGATCCCGGGGTCGGCGAGCAGCCGCGCGGCGTCCTCGTCCGTGAACCGCGCCACCTCGGCGATCCGGAAGTCCGCGAACGCGGTGCGGAAGCCTTCTCTGCGGCGCAGGATCGTGATCCAGGAAAGGCCGGACTGGAACGCCTCCAGGCACATCCGCTCGAAGAGTGCGTCGTCGCCGTGGACCGGCCGGCCCCATTCGCTGTCGTGGTAGACGCGGTAGTCGGCCATCTTCTCGGACTCCATGCCCCACGGACAGCGCGGGACGCCGTCCGGAGCCGTCACCACATCGGTCATGACCGGTCCTCCCCCTTGTGTGCGCCGGACGCGGACCCGGGCGTGACGTCCTGCCGCCCGCTCTCCTTGTCCGGCTCATCCGGCTCGTCCAGCTCATCCGGCTCGTCCGTGTCCTCGGCTCCCCGGCGGTCCTTCGGCTCCGCCGTGGCCCCCGTGGCCCCCGTATGCGTCTCCTCGGCCGTTTCCGGCGCCTCTCCCGCCTCTCCCGCCTCGTCCCCGGAATCCTGCGGCCGCCCTGACCCGGCTTCGCTGATCAGCTCCGGGCCGCCGATGGCCGCCGCGTGCGCGCCCGCGAGCGCCGCCTCCAGCTCGGCGATCCTGGCGTCCCGCTCGGCCAGCTCGGCGCCCAGCCGGTCCAGGACGTCGTCCACGTCGTTCATGTGGTAGCCGCGGACGGTCACCGGGAGGCGCACCGCGTCCACGTCGGCACGGGCCAGCGGCCGCTCCGGGGGCAGCGGGTCGTACAGCCGGTCGGGCTCGGCGTCGCGCAGGCCACCGCGGTCCCCGCCGACGACTACGAGGGTGACCGCGGCGACCACCACGACCATGGCGATCAGCAAGAACCAGAACACGACCAACTCCCCGGAAGAGGCACCTCCTCCGATCGTGCCATGCGGGTGTGACAGTTAGGGTCGCTGGCGGACCACGGAGAAGGAGTTGGCAATGTTGCGGCTGGGGAATCGCGAGTTCGACGCGCATGAGCCGGTGATCATGGCGATCGTGAACAGGACCCCGGACTCCTTCTACGACCAGGGCGCCACCTTCCGGGACGAGCCCGCGCTGACCCGCGTCGAGCAGGCCGTCGCCGAGGGCGCCGCGATCATCGACATCGGCGGCGTCAAGGCAGGACCTGGCGAAGAGGTCACCGCCGAGGAGGAGGCGCGCCGCACGGTCGGCTTCGTCGCGGAGGTACGGAAGCGTCACCCGGACGTGGTCATCAGCGTCGACACCTGGCGGCACGATGTCGGCGACGCGGTCTGCGAAGCCGGGGCGGATGTCCTCAACGACGCCTGGGGCGGCGTCGATCCGAAGCTCGCCGAGGTCGCCGCGCGGCACGGCGCGGGCCTGGTGTGCACGCACGCGGGCGGCGTCGAGCCCCGCACCCGCCCGCACCGGGTGACGTACGAGGACGTGATGGCGGACATCCTCCGGGTGACGCTCGGACTGGCCGAGCGGGCCCTGGAGTTGGGCGTACGGCGCGACGCGATCATGATCGACCCGGGGCACGACTTCGGGAAGAACACCCGGCACAGCCTGGAGGCGACCCGCAGGCTCGGCGAGATGACGGCGGCCGTTCCCCAAGCTCTCGGCTTCGCGCGAGCAGGGGACACCCCCTTGCCGGTGCTGGTCTCGCTGTCCAACAAGGACTTCGTCGGCGAGACCCTCGACAAGCCGGTCAAGGAGCGGGTGCTCGGCACCCTGGCGACCACCGCCGTGTCCGCCTGGCTCGGGGCGCAGATCTACCGCGTCCACGAGGTCGCGGAGACCCGCCAGGTGCTGGACATGGTGGCCTCGATCGCCGGCCACCGGGCGCCGGCGGTCGCACGGCGGGGGCTCGCCTAGGTCCTCCGTCCGGCCGGGCCGGACTACGGCAGCGCCCTGGTGCTGCCTCGGTGGCCTGTTGCCGGTCCGGGGCAGTGGAGGGATTCCTGGTATTCGTGAGTCCAGCGTTTCGAGTGGGGCTGGACGGAATGCATTCCGAAAGAAGGATATAAAAATATTCTCGACGCACCCCGGCGGAGAGTTTGCCGGATTGTGGAGCGTCGTTACCGGAGCCAGGATAAATCTTTATCAAGGGAACGAGACGCGTAGGCCGATTTGCGCCAGTCCCGTTTACTGCCGATGAGCAGGCAGGCCAACTCCCCGCTCGGCGAGTTTAGGCTTTTGTGCCTTTTGGGCCGTGTGCGCCACACCCGATAAGTAGCATTTATATGGCTTTCGAGGGACAGACGGAAGAGATTTCCCGTCCGCCGGGGCCGCAGGAAAGCTGCGGAGCAGCAGGTGGCGAACGCCATGTACTGAATGCGTCATGCAGTGGCCAGACATTCCGAGGTCGCAGGTTTGATCGTTTTCCGCTCCGTGCGGGAGCGTGATTTTTGTTGGCCTGCACCTGACTGTCTCGGCACCGGACAGGGCCCTACGTTCTTCAACGATCCCATTCGGTTGGATCAGAAAGGGGGAGCCGTGTGCGGGAATCCCTATGCAACGTTCGGCCTATGTCGGAACTGATCGCCCGGGTGCTGTCGGAACTGATTCGGAGTGATTGTTCGAAGCCGTGAGGGGGTCGCCGGCCGACCGATGCGCACGTTGCCGCGCCCCCGGGCACACATTCCGGGAAACCGAGCCGCGGATCCGACGGCCCGCAGCGGAAATACCGTGCCTTCCCGCTCGGGTGGCGCAACCGGCGCACGCGTACGTACTGGACGACGTGCGAATGCGCCGTGGACGCGCTCTCCGCCCCGCTGCGCATCGACTCGTTATCCACCGGCCACGGCTCCCTCGGATATCCCGTCCGCACGCCCCGTGAATCATATTCAGCCCGCACATCCGGGCATCAGGCGCTCAAGGAGTTCATGTGGGGAGAGAACCTTCCGATGCCACGTCCGGCCGTCCGGGCGAAAGCGTACCGGCCATTACGGACGGAACGGAGCCGGCAGCCGGCCTGGAGACGGCCTTCGCCGAGTTGCTCGCCGAAGTGGTACGTACCGAACAGGTGTCGGCCGATGGACATTTCTTTGACGATCTCGGGGCCGACTCGCTGGTGATGGCGCACTTCTGCGCCCGCGTCAGAAAGCGGGTGGACCTTCCGCCGGTGTCGATGAAGGACATCTACCAGTACCCGACGATCCGGCGTCTGGCGGCGGCATTCGCCGATGCCGTCCCCGAGCCCACCGCGTCTCCCGAGGTCCCCGGCGAAACGCCACTTCCCGGCAGCACCATGCGCTATGTCGCGTGCGGGGCGGCGCAGTTGGCGTTCTTCCTCGGGTACTCCTACGTCGTCGCATTCGCCAGCACGAGAGGCTACGACTGGGTCTCCGCAGGGCGGGGCCCGCTCGGCGTCTACGTGCGGGCAATCGTCTTCGGCAGCGCCGAATTCATCGGCCTGTGTGCGTTCCCGGTCGTGGCCAAGTGGCTGCTGATCGGGCGGTGGACGGCCCGCGAGTTCCCGGTCTGGGGGGCGACCTATCTGCGCTTCTGGATCGTCAAGGTGCTGGTGCACGCCAACCCGATGGTGCTGCTCGTCGGCAGTCCCGTCTACGTGCTCTATCTGCGGGCACTCGGCGCGAAGATCGGCAAGCACGTCACGATCCTGTCCCGGCACGTCCCCGTCTGCACCGACCTGCTCACCATCGGCGCGGGAACGGTGGTCCGCAAGGACGTGTTCTTCCTCTGCTACCGGGCCCACGCCGGGCGGATCCAGACGGGAGCGGTCACCCTCGGCCGGAACGCGTTCGTCGGCGAGCGGACCGTGCTGGACATCGACACCGCGATGGGCGACGGGGCGCAGCTCGGCCACACCTCCACCCTGCACCGCGGCGGGGCCGTGCCGGCCGGCCGGCGGTGGCACGGGTCGCCGGCGCAGCCCACGGAGCTGAACTACGTACGGATCGCGCCGGCGCAGTGCGGAACGCTGCGGCGGGCCCTCTTCGGTGCGGCCGACCTCGCGAAGATGATGCTGGTGGTCCTGCCGCTGACCATCTCGGTCGTCTCCGTGCTGTGGTCCGAACTGCCCGAGCTGGGAGGCTGGGGCGATCTGGACCAACAGCCCCTCACCACAGGCGCGTTCTACCTCAACGCCCTGGCCCTCTCCCTCATCCTGTTCTTCGGGTTCGTCTTCGTGGGGTCGGCCGTGGTGGTCACCGTCCCGCGCCTGCTGAACCGGGTGATCGAGCCCGGGAAGGTCTATCCGCTGTACAGCTTCCGCTACGCCACCTACCGCACGGTCGCGCGCATGACGAACCTCAAGTTCTTCATCTGGCTCTTCGGCGACAGCTCCTACATCGTCCACTACTTCCAGCGCCTGGGGTATCACCTCTCCCACGTCGAGCAGACCGGCTCGAACTTCGGCAGCGCGGTGCAGCACGACTCGCCGTTCCTCAGCTTCGTCGGCCGCGGCACGATGGTGGCCGACGGGCTGTCGGTCATCAACGCCGAGTTCTCCCGCACCTCCTTCAGCGTCTCCCCCGCCGAGATCGGAAGGAACAACTTCCTCGGCAACTTCATCGCCTACCCCGCCGGGGGCCGCACCGGCGACAACTGCCTCCTGGCGACCAAGGTGATGGTCCCGCTCGAAGGCGAGATCCGCACGGGAGTGGGCCTGCTCGGCTCGCCCTCCTTCGAGATCCCGCGCTCGGTGGAACGCGACATCCGCTTCGATCACCTGCGCAGCGGGGACGAACTGCGCCGGCGCCTGGCGGCCAAGAACCGCTACAACCTCCGCACCATGGGCCTGGTCCTGCTGATGCGGTGGGTGCACTTCTTCGGGCTGACCCTGCTGAGCCTGGGGACCGCCGACCGCGAAGACTGGGTCGGCAGCCTGCTGGACGCCGGATTCCTGGTGTGCGCCATGGCGTTCACCGCCGTCTACTACGCACTGGTCGAGCGGACCATGACGCGCTTCCGTTCCCTGCGGCCGGAGGTCCGCTCCATCTACGACCCGGCCTTCTGGCACCAGGAGCGCCTGTGGAAGGTGCCCGAGACCCACTTCAACGCGTTCAACGGAACTCCCTTCAAGAGCGTCCTCTGGCGGCTGCTGGGCGTCCGGCTGGGGCGCAGGCTCTTCGACGACGGCTGCAACTTCACCGAGCGCACGCTCACCACCGTCGGTGACGACTGCACCCTGAACGCCGGCAGCAAGATCCAGTGCCACTCGCAGGAAGACGGCACCTTCAAGTCCGACCACAGCACGCTCGGCGCCGGATGCACCATCGGAGTGAGCGCGTTGGTCCACTACGGCGTGACGATGGGCGAGGGCGCGCAACTCGCCGCCGACTCCTTCCTGATGAAGGGCGAGGACGTGCCCCGGAACGCGCGGTGGGCGGGAAACCCGGCCGCCGAAACGGGCCTCCGCCGCCGGCGGACGTCCCCGACGGGCACCGGACCTGCGCCCGTGGCACCGGCCGGAAGCCCGCTGCCGTCGCAGCGCCACTGATCCGGCGGCACGACCGCCACCGAGAGCATGCCGCGCTGACGGACACCCCACGGCCGGCCCACCACCCAGCACAGCACGAGCCGGCGCCTTGCCGTGGCCGGACACCAGCGGCGCCACGGCAGGAGCCGGCAGAGGGAGCCCCATGATGAAGCCGACGGACGACGACCGAGAGTACTGGCGAACGGCCCTGGCCATGGGAGGGTTCACCGCGGTTCCGCGCTGGGCCCCCGATCCGGTGACCGGCGCCGCCACCCACGAACTGCCGCTGCCCGACGACCTGGTGGCGCGCCTTGACCGGTGGGCCGACGCGCACGGCGTCCCCCTGGACGCGGTCCTGCTGGCCGCGCACGCCAGGGTGCTCGCCGCGCTGTCCGGAGAGCAGGAGGTGACCTGCGGCTACCTGGCGGCCGACGGTGGCCCCGCGCTGCCCTGCCGGATCTCCACCGCCCCCGGCACCTGGCGCGATCTGGTGCGGGAGGCCGCCCGGACGAGAACGGACGTGCTCGCGCACCGGCACCACGCGGTGCAGGACATCGCGGGCGAACTCGGCCTGGGAACCGTGCTGTTCGAGACCGAACTCGACCTGTCCGGGGACGCAGGAGAGCCCGCCGACGGCACCGTGCTGCGGGTGTCGGTGGTGCGGCGCGGGGCACGGCTGACCCTGCGGCTGCGGCACCGGACCGAGGCGCTGGACGCGGAGAGCGCGGCCAGGATCGCCGGCTACCACCTCACCGCGCTCGCCCGCCTCGCCGACGGCCCGGACACCGCGCACGGACCGCAGAGCCTGCTCTCCGCCTCCGAACGCCGCTTCCAGCTGGAAGGGCTGGCCGGACCCCACCGCGACCTGCCCGACCGCCGGTTCCACGAACTGTTCGAGGAACGGGTACGGGCCCACCCGGACGCGGTCGCCGCCGTGCACGGCGACCGGCAGTGGACCTACCGGGAGCTCAACGACCGCGCCAACCGCCTCGGGCGCGCCCTCCTGGCACAGGGCCTGGCCCGCGAGGGAGTGGTGGCCGTCGTCACCGAGCGCAACCTCGACTGGACGGCCGCCGTGCTGGCCGTCCTCAAGGCGGGCGGCGTCTACCTTCCGATCGAGCCGCACTTCCCGGCCGACCGCATCGCGGCCATGCTCACCCGCGCCGAGTGCGGCCTCGTGCTGACCGAGCCCGGCAGCACCGCCACCCTGGACCAGGCCCTGGCCACCCTCCCCGGCACCCGTACGCTCCGCATCGACGCCGCCCTCGCCGCCGGCCATCCCGCGGGCGACCTCGGCGTGGAAGTCGCCGCCGGCCAGCTCGCGTACATCTACTTCACCAGCGGCTCCACGGGCGAGCCCAAGGGCGCGATGTGCGAGCACGCGGGTTTCCTCAACCACCTCTACGCCAAGATCGGCGACCTGGGGATCGCGGAGGGCCACGTCGTCGCCCAGACCGCTCCCCAGTGCTTCGACATCTCCCTGTGGCAGCTGGTCTCCGCGCTGCTGGTCGGCGGACGGACGCACCTGGTCGGGCAGCCGGTGGTCCTGGACGTCCAGCGCTTCGTCGACACCCTCGCCGACGCGCGGATCACGGTCCTCCAGGTCGTCCCGTCCTACCTCGAAGCCGTCCTGACCCACCTGGAACGGCACCCCCGCCCGCTGCCGGACCTGCGGTGCGTCTCGGTCACCGGAGAGGCGCTGAAGAAGGAGTTGGCGCAGCGCTGGTTCGCGGCCCGGCCCGGGGTCAGGCTCGTCAACGCCTATGGGCTGACGGAGACTTCCGACGACACCAACCACGAGGTGATGGAACGGGCACCGGAGGGCGACCGGATCCCCCTCGGGCCGTGCGTGAACAACGTGCACGTCTACGTCGTCGACGAGCATCTGGAGCCGGTGCCGCTGGGCGCCCCCGGCCAGATCGTCTTCTCCGGGGTCTGCGTCGGCCGGGGCTACGTCAACGACCCCGAACGCACCCGGCTGGCCTTCCTTGAGGATCCGCACCGTCCGGGCCTGCGGCTCTACCAGGGCGGTGACTTCGGCCGCTGGCTGCCCGGCGGGAAGCTGGAGTTCCTCGGCCGCCGCGACGCCCAGGTCAAGATCCGGGGGTTCCGGATCGAGATCGGCGAGATCGAGAACGCGCTGCTGCGGGTGCCCGGCGTCCGCGACGGCGCCGTCGTGGTGGCCGGAGGCGACAGTCAGGGAAAGCACCTGGTGGCCTTCTACTGCGGCCCGCAGACCCTGGAGACCGACGCCCTGCGGGAGCACCTCGGGGAGTCGTTGCCCGCGTACATGGTGCCCACGTCCTTCCACTGGCAGGAACAGCTGCCGCTGACCGCCAACAGCAAGATCGACAAGAAGACGCTCGCCGGACTCGCCGCCCGTCCCGCGGAGCCTGCGGAGCAGCACCGCCCGCCGCGTACGTCCACCGAGCGGCGGCTGGCCTGCGCCTGGGCGAAGGCGCTCGGCGTCCCGGAGGACGGGATCGGCCGGCAGGACCACTTCTTCGACCGCGGCGGCACCTCACTGGCGGCGGTGAAGCTCGTGATCGCGCTCGACCGGGCTTTCTCCCTCAAGGACCTCACCCGCCACCCCGTACTCGCCGACCTGGCCGATCTGCTGGACGGCCGCCGCGAGCGGGACCGCGGGCTGCTGCACACCCTCGCCGAACCGGCGGGCGAGCCCCGCGGCCACCTGGTCTGCTTCCCGTACGCGGGCGGCAACGCGATCAGCTTCCGCCCGATGGCCGAGGCGCTGCGGAAGGCCGGCTTCGCGCTGCACGCCGTCGAACTGCCCGGCCACGACCTGGCCGCCGACCGTGAGCCCTTCGCGCCGCTGGAGCAGGTGGCCGAACAGGCCGCCGCCGAGATCACCCGGCGCGGCCTGACCGGGATCCTGCTGTGGGGCCACTCCGCCGGCGCCGCGTTCGCCGTGGCGACGGCCCGGCTGCTGCACGCCCGCCAGGTGCCCGTACAACGGGTCTTCATCGGCGCGCAGTTGCTCGGCGAAGCCGCCGGCCGGCGCGCGGCTGCCGACGCCCTGGCCGCACGGAGCGCCGCGGAGATCGGCGCGGAACTGGTCGCGGACGGCGACGGCCCCGCACGCGGCGCCCAGGATGCCCGCCGTGCCGCACACACCGGCGCCGCCTACCGGCACGACTGCGTCGCCGCCCACCACTACTTCGCCGACATCCTTGACCACCCGCCGACCCCGAAACTGACCGCCCCCCTCACCCTGGTCATCGCCGACGACGACCCGATCACGGCCGGCCCCGGCGAACCGCACCACGACTGGCGCCGCCTGGCCGCGCACGTCGATCTGCACCGCCTCCCCGACGGCGGTCACCACTTCCCGCGCACCCGCCCCGCCGCGGCCGCACAGGCCGTCCTGCACAGCGCGGCCGCGCCGACCCCCACCTGAACCGCAACGACGCCGACGGCGGCACACCGAACCCCCCGCACCAGCCCGCCACGGAAAGGTTCCACATGTCATCGCCTCCCTCAACGCACCTGCTCAACGTGGCCCTGCGGCCCGGCAGTCCACCGATGCTCCTGGCCGAGCCCGACGGCGAACCGGCACGCTGGGCGGCCCGGCACCGGGACGCCCTGCGCGCCACCCTCACCGAGCACGGCTCCGTCCTGGTCCGTGGACTCGGCCTGCGCGATGCGGCCGAAACCGTGGCGGCCTTCAGAGAACTGTCCACCGACCTGATGACGGAGACCGAGAGCTTCGCGCCCCGGCGGACCTACGACACCGGGGTGTACTCCTCGACGAAGTGGCCGTCGAACCAGCCGATGTGCATGCACCACGAGCTGAGCTACACGGTGGAGTTCCCCCGCCTGATGCTCTTCGCGTGCCTGAGCGCGCCCGACGACGGCGGGGCGACCGCGGTGGCGGACGCGGCCGCGGTCCTGAAGGCGCTCCCCAGGAGACTGGTCAAGCGGTTCGAGCGGCAGGGCTGGCTGCTGACCCGCACCTACAACGACGAGATCGGGGCCTCCGTCGCCGAGGCGTTCGGCACCGATGACCGGGACGCCGTCGAACGCTACTGCCGCACCCACGCCATCGCGTTCCAGTGGCATCCGGACGGCTCCCTGCACACCCGGC
Organism: Streptomyces pinistramenti; assembly: GCF_020564935.1. GTDB lineage: Bacteria > Actinomycetota > Actinomycetes > Streptomycetales > Streptomycetaceae > Streptomyces > Streptomyces pinistramenti. The sequence continues at coordinate 10,757 of NZ_JAJCXB010000078.1, read as the reverse complement.
AGCGGCGCAGCGCCGTGGTACGCCACCCGCTCACCGGCCGGCGGTGCTGGTTCAACCAGATCGCCTTCCTCAACGAATGGACGCTCGCCCCCGAGATCCGGGAGTACCTGGTGGACCTCTACGGCGCCGACGGGCTGCCGTTCAACACCTGCTACGGCAACGGCGATCCCATCGACGCGGACGTCATCGAGCTGCTGAACGGCGTCTACGAGGCCCACACCGCACGCGAGCCCTGGCAGGCCGGCGACCTGATGCTCGTGGACAACATCGGTACCGCACACAGCAGGGAGCCGTTCGAAGGCCCCCGCGAAGTCCTGGTCGCGCTGGCCGACCGGGTGTCCCTGACCGACTGCTCGCCAACCCTTGAGGTGACCGCCCCATGACCACCCAGCACTCCACCGATCACCGGCCCACCGCTCCCGCGCCGCACTCCGTGCCGTCGTTCGCGGTGATCCCCGGAGCCCAGGTCGAGCACGCGCTCCAGGGGCGGGCGCGCGAGGTCGTGGACCTCGTCGAAGCCACCTACCGGCTGCACGGCGCCGGCGACTCGGTCAATCCCCCTTCGTACTTCCTGCGGTTCCCCGACCGGCCGGCCTCCCGCATCATCGCGCTGCCCGCCTCGCTCGGCGGGCAGTCCCCGGTGGACGGCATGAAGTGGATCTCCAGCTTCCCCGCCAACGTGGCGGCCGGAGTCCCCCGGGCCTCGGCGGTGCTGATCCTCAACGACCACGACACCGGGTACCCGTTCGCCTGCCTGGAGAGTTCGATCATCAGCGCCACCAGGACGGCGGCGTCCGCCGCGCTGGCCGCCGACCGGCTCAGCCGGGGCCGGCCGCGCCCCCGCAGCGTCGGCTTCTTCGGAACCGGCCTGATCGCCCGCTACATCCACACCTTCCTGGCGGAAACCGGCTGGGAGTTCGACCGGATCGGCGTGCACGACCTGTCCGCCGACAGCGCCGCCGGATTCCGCCTCTACCTGGAGCAGTCCGGCGCCGACGGGTGGATCACCGTGCACCGGAGCGCCGAGGACCTGATCCGCACCAGCGACCTGGTCGTCTTCGCCACCGTCGCCGGAGCGCCGCACGTCAGCGACCTGTCGTGGTTCGATCACCACCCGCTGGTGCTGCACATCTCGCTGCGTGACCTCGACCCCGAGATCGTGCTCGGCTCCGCCAACTTCGTCGACGACATCGAGCACTGCCTCAAGGCCGACACCTCGCCGCACCTGGCCGAACAGCGCACCGGGAGAAGGGACTTCCTCACCGGCACGCTGGACGACGTGACCTCGGGGCGGGTGACGGTGCCGGCGGACCGGACCGTGGTGTTCTCGCCCTTCGGACTGGGGGTGCTGGATCTCGCGGTGGGCAAGTACGTCTACGACGAGGTGGCCCGCGCCGGCGGACTGCACCTCGTCGACGGCTTCTTCCACGAACTGCGCCGCCATGGCTGACCGGCCGACAGCGCTGCCGCCGATGAAGGGGGCGTCATGACGATCATCTCCGTACCCATGGACTTCAACGCCGAGGATCTCTACGTGGACCTGCGGTCGATCGTGGGGCATCCCCTGTTCCTCAAGTGCGAGGGCTTCAACTTCGCCGGTTCCATCAAGCTCAAGGCAGCTACCGAGATGGTGGAGGCCGCCGAGTGGAACGGCACGCTCAAGCCGGGATCCATCCTCGTCGAGTCCTCGTCGGGGAACCTGGGCGCGGCCCTGAGCATCATCGCCGCCAGCAAGGGCTACGGCTTCGTGTGCGTGACCGACGCGCGCTGCAACCTCTCGGCACGCCGGTTCATGGAGGCGATGGGCAGCCAGGTCCACATCGTCACCGAACCGGCCGCCACCGGCGGTCTGCTCGGCGCGCGGATCGCCCACGTCAGGGCGCTGTGCGACGCCGACGACCGGTACGTATGGCTGAACCAGTACACCAGCGCGGACAACTGGAAGGCCCACTACCGCACCACGGCGCCGGGCATCGCCCGCCAGTTCCCGCGCCTTGACGTCCTGTTCATCGGCGCCGGCACCACGGGAACTCTGATGGGCTGTGCCCGCTACTTCCGGGAGCTGCACCGGCAGGTGCAGGTCGTGGCGGTGGACAGCGTCGGCTCGGTGGCCTTCGGAGGCGAGCCGGGCCGCCGGATGATCCCCGGCCTGGGAACGAGCGTCCAGCCGCCGCTGCTGGACGAGTCCTACGTGGACGAGGTGATCCGCGTCGAGGAGGCCGACACCATCCGTGCCTGCCACCGCCTGGCCCGGCGCGGATTCCTCTTCGGCGGCTCCACCGGCACCGTGGTCAGCGGCGCCGTGGAGTGGCTCTCCCGGCACGACACACACGACCTCACGGCGGTGGCCATCGCCCCGGACCTCGGCGAACGCTATCTGGGCACCATCTACCGCGCCAACTGGCTGCACACCCTGTACGGCGAGGACGTGCTCAGCCCCGACAAGGTCGCCGCAGACCTCGGAACCGCCTGACAGGGCACCGCGGCACCCGGCGTCCCGGCCGGGCCGGGACCGTTCCCCGCACGGTCCCGGCCCCGGGTACTCCGCGTCGTTGACACGGCCGCGCGGGCACCGCGGGCCCGCCCCTACCTGGCCCCCGGCCCCACTTCCTTCGTCACCAGGGCGACGGCCTCGTCCACGTCGTCGCTGAGGTGGAAGAGTTCCAGGTCGCGCAGGGACGCCTTGCCCTCGGCGATGAGGGTTTCGCGCAGCCAGTCGACCAGGCCGCTCCAGTAGGACGTGCCGAACAGCACGATCGGGAAGCGGGTGACCTTGCGGGTCTGGACGAGGGTGAGCGCCTCGAACAGCTCGTCCAGAGTGCCCAGCCCGCCGGGCAGCACCACGAACCCACGGGCGTACTTCACGAAACAGGTCTTGCGGACGAAGAAGTACCGGAAGTCGACGCCGAGGTTCACGTACTCATTGAGGCCCTGCTCGAAGGGCAGCTCGATGCCGAGGCCCACGGAGGTGCCGCCGGCTTCGCTCGCCCCCTTGTTGGCCGCTTCCATGGCGCCGGGGCCGCCACCGGTGATGACCGAGAAACCGGCCTCCACCAGGGCGGCTCCGAGCCGTACGCCGGATTCGTACTCGGTGGACCCACGGGGCGTGCGGGCGGAGCCGAAGACGCTGACGGCCGGGCCCAGCTCGGCGAGCGCGCCGAAGCCCTCCACGAACTCCGACTGGATGCGCATCACGCGCCAGGGGTCGGTGTGCACCCACTCGGAGGGGCCTTCGGAGTCCAGCAGCCGCTGGTCGGTGGTGCCGGCCTGCACCTGGTCGTGACGGCGCAGTACGGGGCCGAGCCGCTGCTCCTCAGGGGGCTCGGCTCCCTCGGGACTGGCCATGATGTGCTCCCTCCGCTGGCAGATCGTTACCGGTCAAGCGTAGATCCAGTCGTGTGAAGCCCAGGGGAATTCGGCTGGTATGCGGAGGGACGACCGCCGGTCCTGCGGCTCAGGCCGTCAGCCAGGAGCGCAGCCGCTCCTCGCAGTGCAGGATGCGGTCGGTCTCGACCCGCTCGTCCTTCTTGTGGGCGAGCAGCGAGTAGCCGGGCCCGTAGTTGACCGCCGGGACGCCGAGTGCGCTGAAGCGGGAGACGTCGGTCCAGCCGAACTTGGGCATCGCGCTGCCGCCGACCGCTTCCATGAACGCCTTGGCCGCCGGGTGCGAGAGGCCGGGCAGCGCGCCCGGGGAGTGGTCGTCGACGACGAACTCGTCCACCCGGCAGTCCGCGAAGACCTCGCGTACGTGCGCCAGCGCCTCCTCCGGTGTGCGGTCGGGTGCGTAGCGGAAGTTGACGGTGACCGTGCAGGCGTCGGGGATGACGTTGTTGGCGACGCCGGCCTCGACGCGGACGGCGTTGAGGCCCTCGCGGTACTCCAGGCCGTCGATCACCGGGCGGCGCGGGGTGTACGCGGCGAGCGTCGACAGGATGGGGGCGGCGGCGTGGACGGCATTGGCGCCCATCCAGCTGCGCGCGGAGTGGGCGCGCTCCCCGGTGGTGCGCAGCAGGACCCGCAGGGTGCCCTGGCAGCCGCCCTCCACCTGGCCGTCGGACGGCTCCAGGAGGACGGCGAAGTCGCCTTCGAGCCAGTCGGGGTGGGCGTCGACGACGTGGCCGAGGCCGTTGAGGTGGGCGGCGACCTCTTCCTGGTCGTAGAAGACGAAGGTCAGGTCGCGGTTGGGGGCCGGGACGGTGGCGGCCATCCGGAGCTGGACGGCGACGCCGGACTTCATGTCGCAGGTGCCGCAGCCCCACAGGACGCCGTTCTCGTCGAGCCGGGACGGGACGTTGTCCGCGATCGGCACGGTGTCGAGGTGCCCGGCGAGCACCACCCGCTCGGCACGGCCCAGCTGCGTGCGGGCCACGACGTTGTTGCCGTACCGGTCGACGGTCAGGTGGCCGAGCGCGCGCAGGGCGTGCTCGACGGCGTCGGCGAGGTCCTTTTCGCTGCCGCTCTCGGAGGGGAAGTCGACGAGCTGCGCGGTGAGCGCGGCGGCGTCGAGCGACAGGTCGAGGGCGGGGTGGTCGGGGGAGCGCTCCATGAGGCCGACCCTATCGGCCCAGCTCCAGTACGGTTGGTCCGTGTCAGCTCAGTCCTCCGCTCCCCCGCGCCGCAGGCGCCTCTGGCGTATCACCGCGGCCTTCGCGGTACTGCTCGGTCTCGCCGTCTATCTGGTGGTGCAGTACGTGACCGGCGGCCCGGGTGCTCCGCGGTGCACCGTGCAGGCGGACGGCGGGGCACAGCCGTACGAACTGACACCCGAGCAGGCGGCGAACGCCGCGACGATCGCGGCCGTGGGCTCGGCGCGCGAGCTGCCGGAGCGGGCGGTGACGATCGCGCTGGCGACCGCCATGCAGGAATCCCAGCTGCGCAATATCGATTTCGGCGACCGGGATTCGGTGGGGCTTTTCCAGCAGCGGCCTTCGCAGGACTGGGGCACCGTGAAGCAGATCATGGATCCGGTCTATTCGGCCGGGGAGTTCTATACGCATCTGGTGAAGGTGCGGGGGTATACCGAGCTGCCGCTGACGGAGGCGGCCCAGCGGGTGCAGCGCAGCGCTTTCCCGCGGGCCTATGCGCAGCACGAGGGGAACGCCACGCAGCTGGCGGGGGCGCTCACCGGCCGGGCCGGGGCGGCGATGTCGTGCACGCAGAGCCGGCCGGTGGACGGCAGGTCCGGCGGCGGTACACGGGTGCGGGAGAAGCTGGTCCGCGAGTTCGGCAACGGCGTGCTGCCGCACGGGAAGGCCGCGGGCGGCGACGAGCGGACGGTGCGGGTGCCGGCCACGGCCAAGGACTCGGGCAAGGGCGAGGGGTCGCGGCACGGCTGGGAGGTGGCCATGTGGGCGATGGCCCACTCTGCCGAGCTGCACATCGAACAGATCTCTTATGCCGGGCAGACCTGGCGTGCGGCGGATTCGGGGAAGGGCTGGGTGCGGCAGGAGGCGTCGGGTGACGCGGCTCCGGGCCAGAGTTCGGACGACGTGCGCATCATCGCCGGGCAGTAGTCCGCACCGTCCCCCGACAGAGGCACCGACGGTAATTCCCTTTATCGCGGCGGGAGTTATCGCCGAGGCGTCGACACTTCCCCTCATCTCCCTTGCACGCAAAGGACCGTGACGTTTCCACAGGGCATCGAGCGATGCACATATTGCCCGTCTTCAGCCAGTGCGGATTATGTGACGCGTTACCAACTCTTTACCCATGTTCACCGCAACCTTCGGGGGTCTGACGCGGTAGTCAGTGCGTCCGTCCGCCCGGCGTACCCGGCGCATCTGCCGGAAGTACGCGCCCTTTCCGTAAAAGGAGCACCATGTCCCTCCCCGTTTCGCGTCGGATCGCACGAGCCGCCCTGCTCGTCGCAGCGAGTGCAGCTCCCATGGTGGCCGCGGCCGGCTCCGCGAGCGCCGTGGACCTGTCCAAGGCGTCCGACCTGGGCGGAGTGACCAGCCTGGACTCGCCGCAGACCAGCGAGACGCTCGACCACACCGCCCGCGACGGTGTCGACGTGGTGAACAAGGCCGGCACCGCCGCCACCCAGAAGCTGGCCCCGGCCCTCGTGGAGACCGCGGGCCCGGTGGTCGAGAAGGCCGCTCCGACCACGCAGCGCGCCGCCAAGGGCGCCAAGGACCTGCTCGGCCACACCGCCAGGCACGGCCTGTCGACCAACACGCTGGCCACCGACGCGGTCAAGGGCCTGGCGAGCACCGACGCGGTCCAGGGCGTGACGCACAGCCTTCCCGGCAAGGGCCTGCTCGGCGGCCTGCCGGTCGGCGGCTGACCCGCCCGCCACAGAACGCGCAGGGGCCCGGGGAGTGCGCTCTCCCCGGGCCCCTGCGCGTCGCGGCGTCCCGGACGGCGGCGTCAGTCCGCCAGGCGCCGTACCGCCGCCTCGACCCGCTCGTCGGTAGCGGTGAAGGCGATCCGTACGAACCGCTCCCCCGCCGTGCCGTAGAAGTCGCCGGGAGCGACGAGGATGCCGCGTTCGGCGAGGGATCCGACGGTGTCCCAGCAGGGCTCGTCGCGGGTCGCCCAGAGGTAGAGCGATGCCTCGCTGTGCTCGATGCGGAAACCGGCCGCCTCGAAGGCGGTGCGCAGGGCGGCACGCCGACGGGCGTAGCGCTCGCGCTGTTCGGCGACGTGCCCGCTGTCGCCCAGGGCCGCGACGGTGGCGGCCTGGACGGGCGCGGCGACCATCATGCCGCCGTGCTTGCGGATCTGGAGCAGCTCGCCCAGTACCGCGCTGTCGCCCAGCAGGAACGCGGCGCGGTAGCCGGCGAGGTTGGAGCGCTTGGAGAGCGAGTGGACGGCGATCAGACCCTCGGATGAGCCGCCGCAGACGTCCGGGTGCAGCACGGAGACCGGGTCGGCCTCCCAGCCCAGTTCGAGGTAGCACTCGTCGCTGGCGATCAGGACGTCGTGCCCCCTGGCCCAGGCGACGATGCGGCGCAGCTCGTCGGCGTCGAGCACCCGGCCGGTGGGGTTGGACGGGGTGTTGAGCCAGAGCAGCTTGAGGCCGGCCGGGTCGAGGGTGGTCGGGTCGTCGTAGACGACCGGCTCCGCGCGGGCCAGCCGGGCGCCGACCTCGTAGGTGGGGTAGGCGAGGCGGGGGTAGGCCACCTTGTCGCCGGGGCCCAGGCCGAGCTGGGTGGGCAGCCAGGCGACGAGTTCCTTGGAGCCGACGATCGGCAGCACATTGGTGTGTGCGAGATCGCGGGCGCCGAGGCGGCTGCCGGCCCAGGCGGTGAGCGCGTCACGCAGGGCGGCGGTGCCCCACACCGTCGGATAGCCGTGGCTGTCGGCCGCGTCGGCCAGCGCCTGCTGGATGACGGCGGGGACGGGGTCGACGGGGGTGCCGACGGACAGGTCGACGATGCCGTCGGCGTGTGCGGCCGCCGTGGCCTTGTACGGCTCCAGCCGGTCCCAGGGGAAGACCGGCAGGAGGGAGGAGACTGCGCCCACGATGCTCTCTTTCTCGGACGGGCCGGCGTCGGGAACGTCGGCACAAACGCCTGGGGCGTGTCCGGTGACCAGGGGCCCGCCCTGGTCACCGGACACGCCCCGGATCCCGTACAGGGCCGTACGGGAACGATGGCGCCGTGCGACCGCTTACTGGTTCTGCGGCGGCAGGGCGGCGATGAAGGAGTGGTCGCGCTCGATCAGGCCGAGCTTGCTGGCGCCGCCGGGCGAGCCCAGCTCGTCGAAGAACTCCACATTCGCCTTGTAGTAGTCCTTCCACTCATCCGGAGTGTCGTCCTCGTAGAAGATCGCCTCCACCGGGCAGACCGGCTCACAGGCCCCGCAGTCGACGCATTCGTCCGGGTGGATGTACAAGGACCTGGAGCCCTCGTAGATGCAGTCGACGGGGCACTCCTCGATGCATGCCTTGTCCTTGACGTCGACACAAGGCTGCGCGATGACGTAGGTCACGCTGTCGTTCCTCCTCGGTAGGGCCGGCGGACCGATTGGCAGTACCGCCGCTGGGCGCGCGGGAGCGCGGCGTCGTCGATGTGCCCGCACCTAGTATCTCCGTTCCCGGGCACGAGACGAACAAGAGGGGCGGGAAGATCGGTGGAATTCATGACCGGTGGTCGCGCTGAAGTCCGCATCACCCCTGCTGACGTGGGCAAAAGGGTATCTGTCCGGCGCCGCACAGAGGCCGGGGAGGGTCAGTGGGCGTTCACGGACGCGGTGGGTGTTCTCACATCGTGGAACGACGGTGTGCTGAGCATCACACGACGCGACGGCGGGACGGTCCGGGTCGGGGAGGCGTCACTGGTCGCGGCGAAGGTGGTGCCGGCACAGCCGGCCCGCAGGCGGGGCCCGGCGGCGGACGCGCGGGAGCTGACGGAGGTGGCGGCGCGCGGCTGGCCCGCCGTCGAGACGGAGCGCATCGGCGGATGGCTGCTGCGCGCGGCCGGCGGGTTCACGCGGCGGGCGAACGCGGCGCTGCCGCTCGGTGACCCGGAGGTCCCGTTCGACGAGGCGCTGGCGCGGACCACCCGCTGGTACGCGGAGCGCGGCCTGCCGGCCCGCATCGTCGTCACCACCGGCCGCCCGGACACCGGCGAGGCGCTGGACGGCGAACTGGCCCGCCGCGGCTGGCCGGCCGAGGCGCCCACCCGGGTGCGAACGGCGGCGCTGGCGCCGCTCGCCGACACCGGGGCCGACACCGCGCGCGTCCGGCTGTCCCGCGAGCCGGACGCGGCCTGGCTGGGCCTGTACCACCGGGTGGGCGGGCCGCCAGGGCCCGAGGTGCACCAGGTGCTCACGGGCGGGCCCTCGGTGTGGTTCGCGACGGTGCCGGGGGCGGGCGGTACACCGGAGGCGATCGGGCGCTGTGTGATCGACGGCCGGTGGGCCGGGTTCGCGGCGATCGAGGTGGCTCCGGCGCTGCGGCGGCGCGGTCTTGCCACCCTGGTGATGGCCGCGCTCGCCGAACGGGCCCTGGACGAGGGGGCGTCCGCCGCGTACCTCCAGGTCGAGGCGGACAACGACGGGGCGCGCGCGCTCTACGACCGGCTCGGGTTCGCCGACCACCACGGCTATCACTACCGGCGCGCTCCCCAGGGCGGTGCGCGCTGAACGGGGGCGCCTCGCGCGGGCCGCGGGGACCGGAGCCGGAGGGTGCGCGGGCCGCCCGCCGGCAGCGGTTCGCCGCGGCCGCGCGTGCGGAGCGGCCCGATCTCGCCCTGCTGTGCCTGCTGATCGCGGCGGAGGCCGATCCGGCGCTGGACGAGGCGGGCATCGACGCGGCGCAGATCGAACTGGACCGGCTGGCGGGGCTGTTGCCGTTCCGTCCCGCCGAGGGGCCGGTCACCGCAGGCGGGCGTGCGGCGCACCGCCCGTCCGCCTTCGGGCCCGCCGACTGGGCCCGGCACGTCGCCGCGCTGCTGGGCACCCGCTGCGGCTTCGGCGGCACCGCGGCCGACTACCGGCGGCTGGAGTCGTCCCTGCTGCACGAGGTGCTGCGGCGCCGCCGCGGGCTGCCGATCCTGCTGTCGGTGGTGTGGACGGAGGTCGCCAGACGGGCCGGGGCCCCGGTGTACGGGGTGGCGCTGCCGGGGCATTTCGTCGTCGGTTTCGGCGATCCGCACGGGTCGCACGTGCTGGCCGATCCGTTCGACGGCGGGCGGCCGCTGTCCGGCGAGGACGCGGCGGCGCTGGTCGCCGGGGCGACCGGGGCGCGGCTCGACCGGCGGATGCTGCGGCCGGCCGATCCGCTGGAGGTGGTGCTGCGGATCCTGAACAACATCCGGGCGTGGGCGCAGGCCAGGCCCGAGCACAGCGCGGTGGGGCTGTGGGCGGTCGAGCTGTCGCTGCTGCTGCCGCGGCATCCGGCGCAGTTGCGGCAGCAGCACGGCGAACTGCTGGTGCGGTGCGGGGAGTTCGCGGCGGGGGCGGCCGAACTGGAGGAGTACGCGCGGGTGGTGGAGGCGGTCGATCCGGCCGTGGCGGCCGCGGTGCGCGGTCAGGCGGCCGAGGCCCGCGCGCTGCTCAACTGAATGCCGCCACGGGCGGCGGGGCGCGCGCTCAGAGCCAGCCCTTGTCGTGTGCGGTGCGGAACGCTTCGGCGCGGTTGCGGGCGCCGGTCTTCTGGATGGCGGTGGAGAGGTAGTTGCGGACGGTGCCCTGGGAGAGGCTCAGGGTGCCGGCGATCTCGGCGTTGGTGGCGCCGCCCGACGCGCAGCGCAGCACGTCGCGTTCGCGGTCGGTGAGCGGGCTGGCGCCGTCGGCGAGCGCCGCGGCCGCCAGGACGGGGTCGATGACCCGCTCGCCGCGCAGCACCCCCCGTACCGCGTCCGCGAGCCGGGCGGCGGGGGCGTCCTTGACGAGGAAGGCGTCGGCTCCGGACTCCATGGCGCGGCGCAGGTAGCCGGGGCGGCCGAAGGTGGTGAGGATGACGATCTTCACGTGCGGCAGCTCGGCGCGGAGCGCGGCGGCCGCGTCCAGGCCGCTCACCCCGGGCATCTCGATGTCCAGCAGGGCCACATCGACGTGCCGGGCGCGGGCCGCGGGCAGCACTTCGTCGCCGCGGGCGGCCTGCGCGACGACCTCCAGGTCGTCTTCCAGGGACAGCAGCGCGGCCAGCGCCTCGCGGACCATGGACTGGTCCTCGGCCAGCAGCAGGCGGATCATGCGGGCCAGTTTACGACCTGGGGGGCAATGGTCCTCGGGAGAAGGAGCGGCGTCCGGCGCGGTCGACGGCAAGGCGCCGGGATGCCCTAGTAGCTCCGCTACGAGGGCATTTC
>NZ_JAJCXB010000077.1 GCF_020564935.1 Streptomyces pinistramenti | reverse complement strand
CTGCCGCACCCTCCCCGGTCCGCGCCGGTGCCCGACGGGGCGTGCACCACGCGCTACGCCCCGGGCTCCGGGGACTCGTCCGACGACCAGGGGTCGGCCGGCCACGGGTCGTCCCGGGTCGCCAGGGCCAGCAGCTCGCTCAGCCCTTTGTCGATGCCCAGGTGCTCCTGCTCGGATCCCGGCGGCACCACCCGCAGGGTGCGCTCCAGCCAGGCCGACACCGCGGCCGCCGGCGCCTCCAGCAGCGCGTCGCCGTCCGGTGAGGACAGCGCCATGCAGACCAGGCTGCGCCCGTCCATCTTGGTCGGCCACACCCGCACGTCCCCGTGACCGCACGGCCGGAACACACCCTCGACGAGCAGTTCGCGGGCGAACGTCCAGTTGACGGGGGCGTCCGAACCGATGTGGAAGGTGACGTGGACGGCGTACGGGTCGTCGGTCCTGTAGGTCAGCCTGGCCGGCACCGGAACGCTCCGTTCCGCTGACACGACCAGGCCCAGTTCCAGCTCTCGTTCCACCACGGTGTGCATGGGGTCCACCTCTCTCCGTTCGTTGCGCGGGCCCCGGCAGAATCCGCCCGCGCACAGAGAGAGGCCGCGGGCGCCGGTTCATTACACGACTTCGTACAACTTTTTCGCGGTTCTCTTCCAGGTGGTCGTGGGCCCGAGCGCCGCCGTGATGACCGGGGGTCTGATAGATGTGGACGCTGCGTTGCGGCAGACTGCATCCCACATCCACCAGGACGAATACAGATACGGGACTTCGGACATGAGCGCCCCTACCTCAGGATCCGCCGGCAGCCCCACGCCAGGCTTCTACCCGGACCCGTCCATCCCCGGCTACATCCGGTACTGGAACGGTGCCGCATGGGTGCCGGGCACCAGCAGGCCGGCGCCCGCCGACGGGGAGGCGATGCCCGCGCCGCCCCCCGGTGCCGCGCCCGCCCTGGTGCCGCCCGCCGCCTCCGTCGAGGAAACCGGGCCGGTCTTCTTCGACGAGGAGGAGGCCGCGGCGGGACAGTACGTGCCGCCCGCCCGCCAGGCAGACGACGCAGGCGCCCCCGCCGCCTGGGACGACCCCGCCAGGCTGCACGGCTCAGGGCCCGAGCCCGCCTCCGCCTGGCAGGCCGACGCCTCCCGGCAGGGCGGCTTCGGCAGCGAGGCCGCGGCCCGCGTCTCCTGGGGATCGCCGGACCAGCCGGGCACGCCGCAGGGCGGGGGCGCCTGGGGCGGTCTGCCGCCGCAGCGCGACCAGCGGTCCGGGGGAGCGGAGCCCGGCGCGGGCGAGCCGCCCGCCGCCCCCGCCCCGCGGCAGCCCGAAGAACCGAAGGAACCGGACACCCCGCGTCCGGACGGCACGGTCACCATCCGCGCCGTCCAGCCGCCCACCCGTGACCAGGGCACGACGGCGATCCGCGCGATCCGCCCGGACGGCGGCGGCGCCCCCAAGGGCAACGAGACCATGGCCATCCGGCTGCCCCGCGACCAGGCACCGTCAGGCCCGCCCGGCACGGCGGGGCCGGTCGCCCCGCAGCCGCTGCCGTTGGGGGGCGCCCAGCAGCAGCCGCCGCAGGCACCCCGGACACCCCAGGCGCCCCCGGCGTCGCACCCGGGCGCCGTACCGGGCCAGGGTCGGCCGCCGCAGGCCGGGCCCGGGGCCGGGGCCGGGCCGCAGGGTCCGGTCGCGCCCGCTCCGTCGCCCGGATTCCCGGGACAGGGCGGTCCCCCGAGCGCGCCGCCGGCGTCAGGCCCCGGCGCCGACGAGGGCGTCATCCCCTGGAAGCCGCCGACCGCCGACATCTTCTTCGCCGCGGCGCAGGCCGCCCAGGGCCACCCCGCCGCGCTGGGCCGCAGGCTCGGTGCCCGGCTGATCGACCTGGCCGTGCTGCTGCTCGTCACCGCCGCGGCCGCGCTGCCGCTGTGGGGCTCGGCCGTGGACCACATCGACGGCAAGATCGAGGCGGCCAAGCAGTCCGGCCGGCAGGTGACGGTCTATCTGCTCGACGGCACGACGTTCCCGGTCTTCGCCGTGGCGCTGGGTGTCCTGCTGATCGGCGGCGGCCTGATCGAGGTGCTGCCGACCCTCAAGTGGGGCCGCACCCTCGGCAAGAAGCTGTGCGGGGTGCGGGTGCTGGACATCGAGAGCCATGACACCCCGCCGGTCGCGGCTGCGGTCAAGCGCTGGCTGGTGTACGGCGTGCTGGGCGTCCTGGTGGTGGGTGTGGCCAACGCCGCCTGGTGCCTGTTCGACCGCCCGTGGCGGCAGTGTTGGCACGACAAGGTGGCGCGCACGTTCGTGGCCGCCGACTGATCCTGCGGGGCGGGCACGCGTCCCGGATACCCCGAACGGCCTTCGCCGGATGCGGCGGGCCGTCGCAGAGGGTCGACTCGGGCCATGAGCAGCGAGACGCCCCGGCCCGGATCCGGTGAACCACCGGAGGACGATCCGTTCCTGAAGAAGCCGCAGGAGCCGCCGGCGGGCGGCGCCGACGGCTCCCCGCACGGCGGCGGCACCCCGCCTTCTGGCGGCCCGCCCCCGGGAGGCACCCCGCCCTTCGGCCAGGACCCCCACGGCGGCCGGTATGCCGGCAATCCCTACGGCGGCGAGTACGGCGCCGCCGATCCGCTCGCGGGGATGCCGCCGCTGGCCGGGCGCGGCAGGCGGCTGCTGGCGCGCATCATCGACGCCCTCATCATCGGCGTGCCCATGACGCTGATCATGAACGCGATCGTCGGCTGGGTGGACTACACGAGCACCAGCAACGCCGAGACCAGCAAGCAGGCGACGGTTTCGGGCGTGACGATGCTGGTGTACCTCGTCTACGAGGGCCTGATGCTGACCCGCCGGGGGCAGACGCTCGGCAAGATGGCGATGAAGATCCGGGTGGCGATGCTGTCGAACGGCTCGGTGCCGACCCAGCAGGCGGGCTGGCTGCGGGCGGCGGTCTACACGCTGCCGGAGATCGTGCCGTGCTGCGGATTCATCTTCTGGCTGGTCAACGTCCTGTGGTGCACCTGGGACAAGCCGTACCAGCAGTGTCTGCACGACAAGGCGGCCAAGACGGTGGTGGTGTCGGCGGCCTGACGGCTGTTATCGGGAGGGGCGGCCGGCTTCGGCGCGGGTGGCGGCGGCCGGAGGGGAGACGCGGGGGCGCGGCAGGCGGGCGGGCGCGGTCCCGGGCTCCCGGGGCGCGGCCGCTTCGGCGCGGGCGGCACGGCGGCGTACCACGCGCGCGAGACACGGCAGCGGCACCGTCATCGCGACCAGGAGGCCGAGTCCGAGCCCGGCGACGGCGATGACCACGACGCCGGTCCCGGACTCCGTCTGCGACAGCAGCAGCATCGCGAGGGTGGAGAGGAAGACGGTGGCCGAACCGTAGGCGAGCTGTGCGGCGGTCGGACGAGGCATGGCGGGATCCGTCCTCGGAGCGTCGGCTGGGTGTCGGTCGACAAGGGTGTGCCGCCAATCGACTCTACGGTCCTTACTTCCCGTCAGGAACCTCTGGTAAGCGTGACCTCACCCACCGCCCCGGTGCACGGGGGGCGCACGGATTCATCGCTGGGGTGAACGGGCGTTCGTGGTAAGGGCGTTGAAGGTGGGGAAGGTGGGGGCGGGAGCCCGGTGTGGCCGACGGTGGCCGTACGGGAGGCGCCGCGGGCCGCGCGGGAGGCGTTCCCCGGCCGCACCCTGGGGCCGCGTCCGGTATCCGTGCCTCGCCGACCGAGCAACGTACGTCGATGACGTGAGCAAGTCAAGATCTGTTTTTTCCTCCGCCCTTCCGGTCAAATGCCTCGAACAGTGACCGTTCAAAGGGGAGGACAGCACCAAGTGAGATATCGGAGAAGGGTGTTCAGACCGGCCGCCCTGGCCACGGCAGTCGCCGCGATCGGGGCGGCCGCTTTGTCGTCGGGGGCGGTGGCCGCGGCCGACTCCGGCCCGCGGCCCGTCGTGCAGCGCCAGGATCCCGCTCCCGAGCGGACCGCGGACCACGACCTGAAGGGCCCGTTCAGCGACCGGCAGGCCGCGCAGCGCAAGGAAGCGCTCCAGCAGGTCATATCCGGCGACGCCAAGGCGACGCGGCGGGGCGGCTCGCAGGTCGTGAAGCTGGGCAGGAGCAAGTACGTCGAGCTGGCCCGGGAGAAGACCGACAAGATCTTCACGATCCTGGTGGACTTCGGCGACAAGGTCGACGACACCACCATGTACGACCCGGACGGCGACGGGCCGAAGCCGCCGGTGAAGAAGTACGGCGGCGAACCGGGCCCCGCGCACAACGAGATCGCCGAGCCGGACCGCAAGGACAACAACAGCACCGCCTGGCAGAAGGACTTCAACCAGCAGCACTTCCAGGACCTGTACTTCTCGCACGACAAGAAGAAGCAGTCGCTGGCGAAGTACTACGAGAAGCAGTCGTCGGGCCGCTACTCCGTGGACGGCGAGGTCTCCGACTGGGTCAGGGTCGACTGGAACGAGGCGCGGTACGGCTCGAATTACTGCGGTGACACCAACTGCCCCAGCGCCTGGGACCTGATCCGCGACGGCGTCAACCAGTGGGCGAAGGACCAGAAGGCGGCCGGCCGCACCGACGCGCAGATCAAGGCCGACCTCGCCGCGTACGACCAGTGGGACCGCTACGACCACGACGGCGACGGCAACTTCAACGAGCCCGACGGCTACATCGACCACTTCCAGATCGTGCACGCGGGCGAGGACGAGTCCGCGGGCGGCGGAGTCCAGGGGACCAACGCCCTCTGGGCGCACCGCTGGTACGCGTACGGCACCGACGCGGGCAAGACCGGACCGGAAGGGAACCGCGCCGGCGGCACCCAGATCGGCGGCACCGGCATCTGGGTCGGCGACTACACCATGCAGCCGGAGAACGGCGGCCTGGGCGTCTTCGCCCACGAGTACGGGCACGACCTGGGGCTGCCGGACGAGTACGACACCACCGGTACCGGTGAATCGTCCGTGGACTTCTGGTCGTTGATGTCGGCGGGGTCCTGGCTGGGCACCGGCAGGAATGCCATCGGCGACCTGCCGGGCGACATGAGCGCCTGGGACAAGCTCCAGCTGGGCTGGCTCACTTACGGCAAGGCGAAGGCCGCGACGAGGTCCACCCACAAGCTCGGCGTCGCGGAGTACCACACCAAGGACGACCAGGCGCTGGTCGTCGACCTGCCCGCCAAGTCGGTGAAGACCGACATCGTCACACCGGCCGAGGGCACCCACCAGTGGTGGAGCGGCATGGGCGACAACCTCAAGAACACCCTCTCCCGCCCGGTGGACCTCACCGGCGTCTCCAAGGCGTCCCTGACCCTCAAGGGCTGGTGGGACATCGAGGAGAACTACGACTTCCTGTACGCCGAGGTCTCCACCGACGGGGGCGCCGACTGGACGCCGGTCGACGGCACCGCGAACGGCAAGGCCATCCCGCGCGACGGCGGCGGCAAGCCGGGTCTGACCGGCACCGCCGCCGCCTACCAGGACCTGGTCTTCCCGCTGGACGCGTACGCGGGCAAGAAGATCGACCTGCGCTTCCGCTACCAGACGGACGGCGGGCTGGCCCAGAAGGGCTTCGCCGCCGACGCGATCGGCGTGGTCGCCGACGGCAAGCCGCTCTTCACCGACGGCGCCGAGGACGGCGACAACGGCTGGAGCGCCAAGGGCTTCTCGCGGATCGGCGCGTCCTTCACCAAGGACTACCCGCAGTACTACCTCGCGGAGAACCGCCAGTACGTCTCGTACGACAGGACCCTGAAGACCGGCCCGTACAACTTCGGCTGGACCACCGCACGGCCGGGCTGGGTCGAGCACTTCCCGTTCCAGAACGGGGTGCTGGTGTGGCTGTGGGACACCTCGCAGTCGGACAACAACGTCGGCATGCACCCGGGCCGTGGCCAGATCCTGCCGGTCGACGCGCACCCCAAGGCCGAGAAGTGGGCCGACGGCAAGCTGATGCGCAACCGCTTCCAGACCTACGACGCGACGTTCACCCGGCACCGTACGGATGCCCTGCGGCTGCACAAGGACGGCAAGCAGGTGCGGATCACGTCGAAGAAGGGCGTAGCGGTCTTCGATGACCACAACGGCGTCTACTACGACAAGGCGAACCCGACCGGTGGCGTCCTCGTTCCTGACACCCACACCCGGATCGCGATCACCAAGGAGGCCAGGGGCGGCTCCACGGTGACCCTCCAGGTCGGACGCGCGCCGAAGTAAGCAATAAAGCCGCAGGTCAGAGCATGATCGGCCGTTGCCTCTAGCGGGCAGCGGCCGATCGCGTTTAGATGCGTCCTACAGTTCCTTGTTGACGCAGAGTCTCACGGGGGAGATATGTCCATGACCGGTGGCGGCTACATCAGACTTCCCGGCGGAAGCGTGGTGGTTGCCCTCGCCCTGCCCAGACCGGGCTGCGGAGGCTGCCGCGTCCGCGTACTCGTCCATGCCGCGAACCGGCAGCGCGCCCTGACCAGACTGCGCAATCACGGCCTGCGGTCCGTCTACCTGCGCGGCAACATGCAGCCGCCGACACCGGACGAGGTGACCGCCGTCCTGCACCATCCGGACGGCCTCGTGTGGCGCCAGGCCCCGGACGACGACACGGAGTCCTGGCACCCGATACGGGCGCTGCTGCGGCCCGCGAACGCCGCCTGAGAAGCGGCCGACGGGCCCCGGCGGCCGGTCAGCCGGCCGCGACCACCGGCTTGCCGGACAGCTCGGCGCCCGCCTCCCGCAGCTCGGCCAGCGTCCGCTCGGTGGTGTGCGGGGCGACCCCCGCCGTCAGGTCGAGCAGCACATGGGTGCGCAGCCCGGCCCGCAGGGCGTCCAGCGCGGTGGCCCGGATGCAGTGGTCGGTGGCGATGCCGACCACGTCGACCTCGGTGACCCGGTGGGCGCGCAGCCAGTCGGCGAGCGAGGTGCCGTTCTCGTCCGTGCCCTCGAAACCGCTGTACGCGGCCTCGTACGCGCCCTTGTCGAAGACCGCGTCGATGGCGCCGGAGGCAACGGCAGGCGCGAAGTTCGCGTGGAAGCCGCTGCCCTCGGTGCCGGCCACGCAGTGCACCGGCCAGGAGTGCTCGTAATCCGGCTGGTCGGAGAAGTGGTCGCCCGGATCGATGTGGTGGTCACGGGTGGCCACCACATGGCGGTAGCCGCTGCCCGCGGCCCGGCCCACCAAGTCGGTGATGGCCGCGGCGACATCCGCGCCGCCCGCCACCGCGAGGCTGCCGCCCTCGCAGAAGTCGTTCTGTACGTCGACGACGAGCAGTGCCCGGTGCATGGTGCGTGCCTTCCGGAAGGGGTCGGGGAGCCCGCGGCGATGGGGCCCTCCGGTGGTGTGACCGAGGGTAGTCACTGTCCGGCCCGAGCGGGAGTGGCCGGAAGGGTCCGTCCGCCGGGGTCGCCGGGCGGGGCGTGCGCCCGCGCCCGGCGGGAGCGTCAGACGTATTCGGTCGGGATGACGGCCTCGCCGCGGGAGAGCTGGGTCGCCGACAGCGGCAGCCCGGCGCGGGCGGCGATGTGCCGGTCCCGTACCGCGTCAAGCGGCTCGCGCGCCACGACCTCGCCCGCGGTCACCAGCGGCACCAGCAGCTGCCGGTCGGCCAGCGCTTCGGGCACCTCGCCTGCCCCCACCACCTCGGCCTCGGCCACGCCGTCCTCGTCCAGCCGGCGCGCGGCCCACTTGCGGCCGCCGACCGAGGACTTGGCGCCCATCGACTTCTTCGCCACCGCCTTCAGCGGGGCACCCGGGGCATTGCTGTCCGCGCGCGCCACCAGCTTGTAGACCATCGAACAGGTCGGGTGGCCGCTGCCGGTCACCAGCTGGGTACCGACGCCGTACGCGTCCACCGGCGCCGCGGCGAGCGAGGCGATGGCGTACTCGTCCAGATCGCTGGTCACCACGATCTTGGTGTCCTTGGCGCCCAGTTCGTCGAGCTGCTGGCGGACCCGGTGGGCGATCAGCAGCAGGTCACCGGAGTCGATGCGGACCGCGCCGAGTCCCGGTCCCGCGACCTCCACGGCGGTGCGGACCGCCTCGGCCACGTCGAAGGTGTCCACCAGCAGCGTCGTCCCGCTGCCAAGGGTGTCGACCTGCGCGGTGAAGGCGTCCCGCTCGGTGTCGTGGAGCAGGGTGAAGGCGTGCGCGCTGGTGCCGACGGTAGGGATGTTGTAGCGGAAGCCGGCCGCCAGGTCGGACGTGGTGTGGAAGCCGCCGACGTACGCGGAGCGGGCCGCGGCCACCGCCGCCAGCTCGTGGGTGCGGCGGGCGCCCATCTCCATCAGCGGGCGGTTTCCGGCCGCGACCGACATCCGGGACGCGGCGGCGGCCACCGCGGAGTCGTGGTTGAGGATGGAGAGGATCACCGTCTCCAGCAGGACCGCCTCGGCGAAGGTGCCCTCGACCCGCATGATCGGGGAGCCGGGGAAGTAGACCTCGCCCTCCGGATAGCCCCAGATGTCGCCGCGGAAGCGGTAGCCGGCCAGCCATTCCAGCGTCGGCTCGTCCAGGATGCCGCGCTCGCGCAGGAAGCCGAGGATGGTCTCGTCGAAGCGGAAGTTCTCCACCGCGTCCAGCACCCGTCCGGTGCCGGCCACCACGCCGTAGCGGCGGCCCTCGGGCAGTCTCCGGGTGAAGACCTCGAAGACCGAGCGCCGGTCCGCGTTCCCCGACCGCAAGGCGGCCTGCAGCATGGTGAGTTCGTACTGGTCGGTGAAGAGCGCAGTCGACGGCACGGCCACCGGCAGCCCCAGGTCTGCTGTGTTCATGGAGGAGATGCTACCCCCATTACTCGTCACTCTGACGATTTCGGGTTCGGGCAGCCGGGGAGGGCCCACGGGCGGCCGCGCGGGGGTGCGCGCCCATAGGGCGTTTGTGCGCCGCCCGCCCCCGGGTGGCAGCATGGGGCACGTGAGCGCCCATCCGTCACCCACGATCACTCTCCGGCCGCACCACTGCACCCTCAGCGTCCCGGTGGAGATCGAACGTCCCGAGTCGAGCGAGGCACCCTACGAGGTGCCGGAACCCGACGTCCCGTGGGTCACGATCGTCCACAACGACCCCGTCAACCTCATGAGCTACGTCTCCTACGTGTTCCAGTCCTACTTCGGCTACAGCAAGGACAAGGCCCACCAGCTCATGCTCGACGTCCATCACAAGGGCCGCGCGATCGTCTCCAGCGGCAGCCGCGAGGAAATGGAGCGCGACGTGCAGGCCATGCACGGCTACGGCCTGTGGGCGACCCTTCAGCAGGACCGCTGATGGCCGGCCACTTCGAGCCCCAGCCCGGCGGCGGCGCCGCCGTCACCCTCGACGAGGTCGAGATCTCCATCCTGCGCAGCCTCGCCGTGCAGCTGCTGGAACTCGTCGGCCCGGGGGACGAGCCCGGTGCGGGCGAGAGCGACGACCTGCTCGCCTCGATCTTCAACGACGGCCCCAGCGAGCCGCCCGCCGACCCCGTCCTCGCCCGCCTCTTCCCGGACGCGTACGGCGGCCCCGACGTCGTACCGGACGACGACGTACGCGCCGCATCCGGCGAATTCCGCCGCTACACCGAGAACGATCTGCGCGCCCGCAAGCGCGGCGACGCCCTGGTGCTGATCCGCTCGCTGGACGCCCTGTCCGCCGACCCGGAGACGGGCGCCGTGCTGCGCCTTGCGCCCGACGAGTGCCGGCAGTGGCTCGGCGCACTCAACGATCTCCGGCTGGCCATCGGCACCCGCCTCGACGTCACGGACGAGGAGGACGGCGGGCAGCTGCTGCGGCTGCCCGACACCGACCCGCGCAAGCCCATGGTGCTGGCCTACCTCTGGCTCGGCGGGCTCCAGGAAACACTCGTCGAATCGCTGATGGCCTGAAACCTGGTTACCATTCCGGGGACATTCGCTCAGCGGATGCTCAAATCCGGATAACGATCCCATCACCGCACGCGTGCGCCTTGCCGAGTCTTTAGGGCTTTGTCCTGATTTTCGTGCGGCCCCGCCCCGGGACATCCCTGGTCGGCTTACAAGGCGCCGTGATAGATGTTCACGACCTGCCGTGAGTGACGCCACCCCTGTCGCTGCGGGAGCGCTGAGCCGGCCGACCGTCGGCGTGCAGGAACTCCATCCGGGGGGATCGGAACCCGATCCGGACAGACCGGGTCGGTATGGAGAAAGGCGCACCACTCATGACCTCTGTGCAGGTCGACAAGCAGCACGACGGCAATGAGGCCGCTGGGAAAGGCTCGGAAGAGGGCTACCAGCGGGGTCTGGGTAATCGCCAGATCCAGATGATCGCCATTGGTGGCGCCATCGGTACCGGCCTGTTCCTGGGGGCGGGCAAGGCGATATCCAAGGCGGGGCCCAGCATCATCCTGGCCTACGCGATCGTCGGTCTCGTCATCTTCTTCATCATGCGGGCACTGGGCGAACTGCTCATGTACCGGCCCGTATCCGGCTCCTTCTCGGAGTACGGACGCGAATTCCTCGGCCCCTTCATAGGCTTCGTGACCGGCTGGACATACTGGCTGTTCTGGGTGGTCACCGGCATCACCGAGGTGACAGCGGCCGCCACGTATATCCAGTACTGGAACCATGACATCCCACAATGGGTGTCATCATTGATCTTTACCGTTGCACTCTTCGGCATCAACCTGATCTCCGTGAAGATCTTCGGAGAGCTGGAATTCTGGTTCTCGATGGTCAAGGTCACCGCGATCGTCGGAATGATCCTGATCGGCCTCGGCGTCATCATCCTCGGTTTCTCCAACGCCGGTGACACCGCTTCCTTCTCCCTTCTCTGGTCCGACGGCGGCTTCTTCCCCAAGGGCATCGGCGGCACGCTGATGACCCTGCAGATCGTGATGTTCGCGTTCCTCGCCGTCGAACTCGTCGGCGTCACCGCGGGCGAGGCCAAGGACCCGAAGAAGGTCCTGCCCAAGGCGATCAACACCGTGCCGTGGCGGATCGGCCTGTTCTACATCGGCGCACTCATCATCATTCTGTCCGTGGTCAGCTGGACGGCCTTCGCGCCGAACGTCAGCCCCTTCGTCGAGGCGTTCCGGCACATCGGTCTGCCGGCCGGCGCCGGCATCGTCAACTTCGTCGTGCTGACCGCCGCGCTGTCCTCCGCCAACTCCGGTATGTACTCCACCGGCCGGATGCTGCGGGACCTCGCACTCAACGGCCAGGGCCCGAAGCTCTTCACGCACCTCAGCAAGAACGGCCTGCCCACCTGGGGCACCGGTGTCTCCGTCGCGATGATGCTGGTCGGCGTCTGGATCAACTACCAGTGGCCCGGCGACGCGTTCAACTACGTGGTCTCCTTCGCCACCATCTCCGGTATGTGGGCCTGGATCGTCATCCTGCTCTCGCAGCTGCGCTACCGCGCCAAGGCCAACCGCGGCGAGCTGCCGCAGTCCGAGTTCAAGGCGCCCGGCGCCCCGTACACCTCGCTCTTCGCGCTCGCCTTCATCGCCATGGTGATCGTGATGATGGGTGTGGACCCGGACGCCCGGATCTCGCTGTACGCGGCTCCGGTGTGGGCCGTCATCCTGACGGTCGGCTACCTCTCCATCAAGCGCAAGGCGACGGCGGCCGGGCCGAAGGCCGCCGCCGTGGCCGGGGCGGGCGAGGCCGCCGACGGGGACGCGAAGGACTGACCCCGTAACCGTCCAGCATGCGGGCCCGTACGTACCACTCTCCGGTACGTACGGGCCCGTTGGCCGTCCGCACCCTTTCCCCGGCCGCCTTGCCGACCCCTCTTATCCTTGCCGCATGCTGACCCTTACCAAGGCCCTTCACGACCAGATCGTGGCGCACTCCCGCCAGGACCACCCCGACGAGGCGTGCGGCGTCGTCGCGGGACCGGCCGGCAGCGGCCGCCCCGAGCGCTTCATCCCGATGCTGAACGCCGCCCGCTCACCCACGTTCTACGAGTTCGACTCGTCGGACCTGCTCAAGCTCTACCGCGAGATGGACGACAGGGACGAGGAGCCGGTGATCGTCTACCACTCGCACACCGCCACCGAGGCGTACCCGTCGCGCACCGACATCTCGTACGCGAACGAGCCGGGCGCGCACTACGTCCTGGTCTCCACCGCGGACGCCGACGATGCAGGCCCCTTCCAGTTCCGCTCGTTCCGCATCGTGGACGGCGTGGTCACCGAGGAACCGGTCGAGATCGTGGAGTCTTACGCCTGACCTGGGGCTTCCTCGGCCGGTGTGGGTACGGGCCGAGGTGGCGGCCCGTACCGCGTCCCACCTGGCGTACACCCACCGTCCGCATCATGGGACGAGGTTCCAATACCCGGACCGGGAATCGCTACGATGACCACATGGTTGACCACGACGTGCGCGAGAAGAGGAGGGCCATGCACCAGCAGGCTCCGCTCGCCACGCGTCGCTCCGCCTCCGCCCTGCTGGGCGCGTTCGGCTGCGGAGCCGCCCGGCTGCACATCGACCTGTGCCGCCTGACCAGCGCCATCTGTACGCGCCGCGCCGCCGCCTGACCCGCAGCTCCGCGCCCCCGCACCGCCGCAGGCCGTGCACCCGGGACGTACGCCACCCCGCCACCGCACTCCGACAGGAGCACTCTCATGGCCATCGAGGTCCGAATCCCGACCATCCTGCGTACCTACACCGACGGCGCGAAGGCCGTCGAAGGCAGCGGAGAGACCCTCGCCGACCTCTTCACCGACCTGGAGAGCCGGCACATCGGCATCCGTGAGCGCCTTGTCGACGGCGGGCAGCTGCGCCGTTTCGTGAACGTCTACCTCAACGACGAGGACGTGCGCTTCCTGGAAGGCATCTCCACCAAGCTCACCGACGGCGACCACGTGACCATCCTCCCGGCCGTGGCCGGCGGCGCTGTCTGACATGCGCTACGACTCCCCGCTGGCGGCGGTCGGGAACACCCCTCTCGTCCGCCTCCCGCGCCTCTCGCCCTCCGACGACGTCCGCATCTGGGCGAAGCTGGAGGACCGCAACCCCACGGGCTCGGTCAAGGACCGCCCCGCGCTGCACATGATCGAGCAGGCGGAGAAGGACGGCCGGCTCACCCCCGGCTGCACGATCCTGGAGCCGACCAGCGGCAACACCGGCATCTCGCTCGCCATGGCGGCCAAGCTCAAGGGCTACCGGATCGTCTGCGTGATGCCGGAGAACACCTCGTCCGAGCGGCGCGAACTGCTCGCGATGTGGGGCGCCGAGATCATCTCCTCGCCCGCGGCCGGCGGCTCCAACACCGCCGTACGGGTCGCCAAGGAGCTGGCCGCCGAACACCCCGACTGGGTGATGCTCTACCAGTACGGCAACCCCGACAACGCCGGTGCGCACTACGCCACCACCGGCCCCGAAATCTTCGCCGACCTGCCGTCCGTCACGCACTTCGTGGCCGGCCTCGGCACCACAGGCACGCTGATGGGCGTCGGCCGCTACCTGCGCGAGCAGGTCCCCGGCATCCAGATCGTCGCCGCCGAACCGCGCTACGACGACGTCGTCTACGGGCTGCGCAACCTCGACGAGGGCTTCATCCCGGAGCTGTACGACGAGTCCGTGCTCACCACCCGCTTCTCCGTCGGCTCCGAGGACGCGGTATCCCGCACCCGTGAACTCCTCGCCGAGGACGGCATCTTCGCCGGAATCTCCACCGGCGCCGCCCTGCACGCGGCCATCGGCGTCGGCAGGAAGGCCCTGCGCGCCGGGCAGAGCGCCGACATCGTCTTCGTCGTCGCCGACGGCGGCTGGAAGTACCTCTCCACCGGCGTCTACACCGCCGAGTCGACCGAGGCGGCCATCGCCACCCTGCACGGCCAGCTCTGGGCCTGAACCCGGCACCGCCGCACGGCCTGCGGGCGGGCCCTGACCTTCACGGGCCCGCCCGCCGCCGTCGCTGTCCGCCCAGATGCCGCACCCGATCCCAGAGCAGCGGGTCGGCGACACCCGCACGGCGCCGGAAGGCGTCCGCCGTCACCTCCCGCAACTCGTCCGTCTCCAGATAGCTCGGGCGGCCCTGCGTGTCCCCGACGGTCCCCGGGGGCAGCGGAATCACCCCGGGCCGCTCGTCGTGGTGCCGACTGGTGATCTTGATGACGAGCGCCGTGCCGCCGCGTACCGACAGCACCAGACATGGCCGGTCCTTCGCGCCCGCACCGGCCGGAGCGTCCTCGTACGGAACCCGCGCCCACCAGATCTCGCCGGGCGCAGGACGGGCTGCCGTCCCGGGCCGGGCCGCGCCGCCGCTGCCCCGCTCGCCGGTGGTCCGCCGCCCGCGCCGCGGCGGCCGCTGCGCCGGACGGGCCCGGCCCGGTCCGCGGCGCCCGCGGCGGGCCGGCCGCCTGCTCCGCCCGCGTCCGTCGACCACCGCGGCGACCAGCGCCAAAGCGATCACGGCCAGCACACCCGGCCACCACGAGGTGTCCACACCCGCTCCCTCCACGCCGCCGGTCCCTGCGACCGTACCGGCAGCCGCCCCACGCGGCACAGGGGAACGCCCGGCCGCACCCGCCCACCCGGACTGGTGATTCCGCCCACAGCTCGCCCCGCTTGAGGCGCCACACAACCCTTTGCGCCTTACGCTCGTGGGCACTGCACCGAGAGCCTGTGTCCCCCCGAGTCCCGCCGGATTTCCGCAGGAAACCCGCGTGGACCGCCGGACCACACCACACGGCACAGGTCTGCCGCTCCGCCGCCCCCGCACAGGAGGTTCACGACCGCATGAAGCTCACTGTCGTCGGATGCTCGGGGTCGTTCCCTTCCACGGAATCGGCCTGTTCGAGCTACCTCCTGGAGGCCGACGGCTTCAGGCTGCTCCTCGACATGGGCAACGGCGCCCTGGGCGAGCTGCAGCGCCACAGCGGTCTCTACGACCTGGACGCCGTACTCCTGTCCCACCTGCACGCCGATCACTGCATCGACCTCTGCGGCTACTTCGTCGTCCGCTACTACCGGCCGGACGGCGGCCGCTGCGCGCCGATGCCGGTCTACGGACCGGCCGGCACCGAACGCCGGCTGACCGCCGCACACGCCGACCTGCCCCACGAAGGCGCGATGAGCGAGGTCTTCGACTTCCGCACCCTGACCCCGGGTTCGCTCACCATCGGCCCCTTCACCCTCCGCACGGAACGGGTCAGCCACCCCGTGGAGGCGTTCGGCTTCCGGATCGAGCACGACGGCCGCTCGCTGACGTACTCCGGTGACACCGGTACCTGCGCGGCGCTGGACGACCTCGCCGACGGCACCGACCTCTTCCTGTGCGAGGCGTCCTTCACGCACGGCAAGGAGGACATCCCGGATCTGCACCTCAACGGCCGTGAGGCCGGGGAGCACGCGCAGCGGGCCGGCGCGGGACGGCTGGTGCTGACCCACATCCCGCCGTGGACCGACCCGGACATCAACCTCCGCGATGCGCAGAAGGTCTACGACGGGCCCGTCGAGGTCGCCAGGGCCGGGGCGGTCTACGAGATCTGAGTCCCGCGGCGGGCCAGGACGCACCAGGGCCCCGGAACCGATCGGTTCCGGGGCCCTTTCCCGTGTGCGGGGAACTCCTACGCCTTCGTCAGGTCCTCGATCTCTTCCTCGGGTTCACGGCCCGGGGTGGTGAGGTTGAACCTCTTGATGGCGAACCGGAACAGGACGTAGTAGATGGCGCTGAAGACCAGGCCGATCGGGATGATCAGCCAGGGCTCGGTGGCCAGGTTCCAGTTCAGTACGTAGTCGATGGCACCGGCCGAGAAGGTGAAGCCGTCGTGCACGCCGAGCGCCCAGGTGACGGCCATCGAGATCGCGGTCAGCACCGCGTGGATCCCGTACAGCACCGGGGCGATGAACATGAACGAGAACTCGATCGGCTCGGTGATGCCGCAGACGAAGGAGGTCAGCGCGAGCGAGACCATCATGCCCATCACGGCCTTGCGGCGCTCGGGGCGGGCGGCGTGCGCGATGGCGATGGCGGCGGCCGGCAGGCCGAACATCATGATCGGGAAGAAGCCCGACATGAACTGTCCCGCGGACGGGTCACCGGCGAAGAAGCGGCCGATGTCGCCGTGCGCGACCTTGCCCGCGGCGTCCGTGAAGTCACCGAGCTGGAACCACGAGACGGTGTTGACGAACTGGTGCATGCCGATCGGCAGCAGGGCGCGGTTGATCAGACCGAAGAGGCCGGCGCCGCCCGCGCCGAGGCCCGTCATCCACTCGCCGAAGCTGGAGATGCCGTCGCCGATGGGCTCCCAGACCAGCACGAAGAGCACGCCGACCGCGGTGCCCACGAAGGCCATGATGATCGGGACGAGCCGGCGGCCGTTGAAGAAGCCGAGCCAGTCGACCAGCTTCTTGCGGTGGTAGCGCTGCCACAGGACCGCGGCGAGCAGACCCATGATGATGCCGCCGAGCACGCCGGGGTTGTTGAGGACCGGCTCGACCCACTTGCCCTTCTCGATGTGTCCCTCGGTGACCGGGAACGCCTTGAGGACATTGCTGTAGACCAGGAAGCCGACCAGCGCGGCGAGCGCGGTGGAGCCATCGGCCTTCTTGGCGAAGCCGATGGCCACGCCTATGCAGAACAGCAGGGGCAGGTTGTCGAAGACGGCACCGCCGGCCGCGGCGAAGACCTTGCTGACGTCGATCCAGCCCAGGCCGTCCTTGCCGAAGACGTCGGGCTGCCCCAGCCGGTTGAGGATGCCCGCCGCGGGCAGCACGGCGATCGGCAGCTGGAGGCTGCGGCCGATCTTCTGCAGGCCCTGGAACAGGCCGGAGCCCCGCTTCTTTGCGGGGGCCGCCTTCGCGGCAGTGGCCGAACTCATCGGATTCCTCCTGGTGAGGCGGGCACTCGGGAAGGGGGACGGCCCGCTTGTTGGTCTACACCACTCAGTGGTTTAGACCATTCTTAGCACGTAGCCCCGAGATAAAGGAATCCATTCTTCCAAGTGGTGTGGACCACATGGCGACCGGTCCTCGGGTCAACGGACCCGAGGACCGGAAAAAGCGGGACCGATATCCCGGAAAAGCGCCGTCGCGAACCTCACCAGCCCAGTGTGCACGGCGAGTTGGGGTGCGCAGGCAGAAACGGCCCGATGCTCACGCACCGGTCTTCCGTGACTACTTCACGTTGCCCTTCTCCAATTCCTCCGCCACATCCTCCGGCTCACGCCCCGGAGTCGCCAGATCGAATTTCGTGATCACGAAGCGGAAGAGCGCGTAGTAGACGACGGCGAAGCACAGGCCGACCGGAATGATCAGCCACGGCTTGGTCGCAAGCCCCCAGTTGATGACGTAGTCGATCAGCCCCGCCGAAAAACTGAAACTGTCGTGCACCCCCAGCGCCCAGCTGACCGCCATCGACACCCCCGTCAGTACCGCGTGGATCCCGTACAGCACCGGCGCGATGAACAGGAACGAGTACTCGATCGGCTCGGTCACCCCCGTCACGAACGACGTCAGGCCGACCGACAGCATCATGCCCGCGATCTCCTTGCGGCGGTGCGGCCTGGCGCAGTGCGCGATGGCCAGCGCGGCGGCCGGCAGCGCGAACATCATGATCGGGAAGAAGCCGGTGGTGAACTGCCCAGCCGTCGGGTCGCCCGCCAGGAACCGGTTGATGTCGCCGTGCACCACCGTGCCGTCCGGCTTGGTGAAGTCGCCGAACTGGAACCAGACGAACGTATTCAGGAACTGGTGCAGGCCCACCACCAGCAACGCGCGGTTGGCGACACCGAAGATGCCGGAGCCGACCCAGTCCAGATCCGTCAGCCACTTGCTGAAAGCGGTCAGCGCCTCACCGATCGGCGGCCAGACGAACAGGCACACCACCGCGAACGCCAGGCCGACGAAGGCCATCACGATCGGGACGAGCCGCCGGCCGTTGAAGAACCCCAGCCAGTCCACCAGCTTCACCCGGTGCAGCCGCTGCCAGAACCACGCCGCGGCGAACCCCATCAGAATGCCGCCGAACACCCCCGGATTCTGGAACGTGGCCTGCGCCACCGCCCCCTTCCCGCCCACGCACACCCCGCTCCACAGGCCCGCCTGCGTGTACGCCTGCCCCGCGGGGCAGCCCGCAGGGAACTGGTGCAGCACCGAGTAATAGACGAGGAAGCCGGCCACCGCGGCCAGCGCCGTCGACCCGTCCGCCTTCTTCGCCATCCCGATCGCGACGCCGATGCAGAAGAGCAGCGGCAGCCCGAGCCCCGAGTCCAGCAGCGCGCCGCCCGCACCGGCGAACACCTTCGCGACGTCGTCCCAGCCCAGGCCGTCCTTGCCGAAGACGTCGGGCTGCCCCAGCCGGTTGAGGATGCCCGCCGCGGGCAGCACGGCGATCGGCAGCTGAAGGCTCCGCCCCATCTTCTGCATGCCCTGGAAGGCGCTCGCCCCCCAGCTCCTGCGCCCGGCCGACGCTGCACCGGAACTCATCCGCCACCTCCCGGCAGGCCGCCCGTCCTCATGTGGCCCGGCGCTTGCCGCATACTGGTGGTGTAGACCAGTCGGTGCGATTCCGGGCCCCCGGCGCGCACTCCGGGTGATCGCTATCCTTCGCCAGATAGCGGGCATACGCCCATAAAGCTGGGCTGAACGTGCGTTACGGTTCGTCAACCGCACGGCAGAACCGCCGGCGGCCGAGACAAGCAGGAGTGGACATGGCCAGCAAGGCTGAGAAGATCGTCGCCGGGCTCGGCGGCCTCGACAACATCGAAGAGGTCGAGGGCTGCATCACCCGCCTCCGCACCGAGGTCGTCGACGCCTCCCTCGTCGACGAGGCCGCCCTCAAGGCCGCAGGCGCCCACGGCGTCGTCAAGATGGGCACCGCGATCCAGGTCGTCATCGGCACCGACGCGGACCCCATCGCCGCCGACATCGAAGACATGATGTGAGCTGACCCCCGGATCACCTCCCGCGCCGGCCCCGCCCCCGACCACCACACGTCAGGGACGGGGCCCTCGCCGTTCCCGATAGGCTCTACGCCATGTCTCGCATCGACGGCCGCACCCCCGAACAGCTCCGCCCCGTACACCTCGAACGCGGCTGGAGCAAGCATGCCGAAGGCTCCGTCCTCGTCTCCTTCGGCGACACCAAAGTCTTCTGCACCGCATCCGTCACCGAAGGCGTCCCGCGCTGGCGCAAGGGCAGCGGCGAGGGCTGGGTCACCGCCGAATACTCGATGCTGCCCCGCTCCACCAACACCCGCGGCGACCGCGAAGCCGTACGCGGCAAGATCGGCGGCCGCACCCACGAGATCTCCCGCCTCATCGGCCGCTCCCTCCGCGCCGTCATCGACTTCAAGGCACTCGGCGAGAACACCATCGTCCTCGACTGCGACGTCCTCCAGGCCGACGGCGGCACCCGCACCGCCGCCATCACCGGCGCCTACGTCGCCCTCGCCGACGCCATCACCTGGGCCCAGGGCAAGAAGATCATCAAGCACGGCCGCAAGCCGCTGACCGGCACCGTCTCCGCCGTCAGCGTCGGCATCGTCGACGGCACCCCGCTCCTCGACCTCTGCTACGAGGAAGACGTCCGCGCCGACACCGACATGAACGTCGTCTGCACCGGCGACGGCCGCTTCGTCGAGGTCCAGGGCACCGCCGAAGCCGAGCCCTTCGCCCGCGACGAACTCAACGCACTGCTCGACCTCGCCGTCACCGGCTGCGCCACGCTCGACACCGCCCAGCACGAGGCACTCGCCCGCACCCTCTGACGGGTCCGCCGGGCGCCACCGGGACGGGACGCGGCACAGCGCCCGGCCCCCGTCCCGGGCCCGGCCCCCGCAACCCCGTCCCGGCCCGTCCCGCCCCGGCAACCAAAAACCGGCCCCACGCGTGTCTCCCTTTGCCCGAGCATGACCCAAGGGGAGGAACCGCACCATGGCCCAGCGCCCGCACCGCCGACGACCCGCAGCCACCGCACTCGCCGCGGCGGCGGCCGTCCTCCCCCTGCTCACCGCCTGCGGAGCGGTCGACACCGCCATGGACTGCGCCAAAACCGCCACCGCCGTCGTCAACGGCGTCGACAAGCTCCAGAAGAACGCGGGCAACGCACTCGACGACCCGCAGCACACCCAAAAGGCCCTCGACGGCATCGACAAGGACCTCAAGAACATCGGCGACTCGACCGGCGACCCCGACCTCGCCAAGACCGTCACGAGCCTGCAGCGCGCCGTCGACAACGCACACCGCGCCGTCAAGGACAACAAGGCCCCCGACCTCCAGCCCCTCGCGGACGCGGCCGGTGAACTCACCAAGGTCTGCACCCCGGGATAATCACGTCCCATGCAGCACACAACCGAGCCGCGGCCCGACACCCCCCGCCGCCTGATCCTCGCCACCCGCAACGCCGGCAAGATCACCGAACTCCGCGCCATCCTGGCCGCCGCCGGCCTCGACGTCGAACTCGTCGGCGCCGACGCCTACCCGGAGGTCCCCGACGTCAAGGAAACCGGCGTCACCTTCGCCGAGAACGCCCTGCTGAAGGCACACACCCTGGCCCGCGCCACCGGCCACCCGGCCGTCGCCGACGACTCCGGCCTCTGCGTCGAGGTCCTCGGCGGCGCCCCCGGCATCTTCTCCGCCCGCTGGGCCGGCCGGCACGGCGACGACCGCGCCAACCTCGCCCTGCTCCTCGCCCAGCTCTCCGACATCGACGACAACCACCGCGCCGCCCACTTCGCCTGCGCCGCGGCCCTGGCCCTCCCCGACGGCACCCAGCGCGTCGTCGAGGGCACCCTGCGCGGCACCCTGCGCCACACCCCCGCAGGCACCGGAGGCTTCGGCTACGACCCGATCCTCCAGCCCCTCGGCGAGACCCGCACCTGCGCCGAACTCACCGCCGACGAAAAAAACGCCATCAGCCACCGCGGCCAGGCGTTCCGCGCACTGGCACCGGTGGTGAAGGAACTCCTGGGCTGAGGCGGGCGGCTGCCCGGTCTGGCATGTATGGCAAAGGCCCGGCACGAGTGATCGTGCCGGGCCCTTCGCAGTACCTGGTACGGCCGGAGGGACTCGAACCCTCACGCCTCGAAGGCACTGGTACCTAAAACCAGCCTGTCTAGCCAATTCCAGCACGGCCGCGCGCCAGGGTCACATAGTACTGGGTGCCGATGACGCCCCAGAAGGCTGGCGCCGCCGCCGTCCGCCACGGCACCAAGTGTCCGTGATCGCATGGCAGTTGGGGCACAGGAGGCGTAAATTCTCCGAACGGTCGTCGCGCCAATCGCCATTGATGTGGTCGATTTCGAGCGTCATGGGCCTGCCGTTCCACACGGGGCCCGTACCGCATGCGGAGCACCGTTCGGGCACGCCTGTCTGTAAAAGGGCTCGCCGCAGCATGGCGCTGTGCGTGCGCCGCTTCCGGTGGTGCTTGACGAGTATGTCCTCGGGGCTCCTGGGCGGCGTCCGGCCCGGTTTGCCTCGCATGTGTGCTTGCCCCAGGAAGTGTGTCGTGCTGATGCCTTCGGCGGACACCCAGGAACGGAAGAGGGACCGACTGCGCGCGGTGTCCGCCATGCCCAGGTGGCGCAGGGCAGCCGCGACGGAGACCGAGGCGTCGGCAGCCTGTTGCAGGGACTCCCGGGTGGGGCGGGGGTGTTTGGCGCCCCGTACGACGGGCCGGAAGTGGGACACGTCGATCCCGAAATGGTCGAAGCGCTTGAACAGGTGCCGTCGGACCTGGTGATAGGAGTGGCCGCCGCAGAACACGATGACCTCGTCGATGTCCGTACAGCACCGCGCGGCTTCGGCGAGCAGTTCTCGTGTGTAGCGGACCCGCTCGCTCATCGCCGCCCCGCCGGATGACCGGAGCGTGCGGGTGTGTTGCGCCCCCGGTATGTGTCCGTCGTCGCATGGCAGTTGGGGCACAGCAGGCGAAGGTTCTCTCTCCGGTTATTGCGCCAGTCTCCGTCGATATGGTCCACCTCCAGCGGCAGGAGACAACGCCTCCAGACGGGCCCCGTGCCGCAGAGCGCACAGCGTTCGTCCGCCCCGAGAGCCAGCAGGGCGGCCTTGAGGCGGCTGCTCGGCACCCGGCGGGCGGCAGTGCGGGACTCCACGAGCAGTTCGTCGGGAGTGAGACGCCGGCGCGTGGTGCTCCTGTTCCGGCCCTGCGGTGTGAAATGCGAGGTGTCGATCCCCAGACCGCGGATGCGGCGGCTGATGTGGGAGTGCTGGCCGCCTACGACATCGAGCCCGAGGCGCCGCAGGACCTCGCACATGTTCGCCGAACGGGCCACCGCCTCCTCAAGGACCTCCCTCGTCCACCGCGCCCCCTCCCGCTCGAAATGGGAGGTGTCGATCCCCGACGACCGCATCCGATCGCGCAGATAGCGCCGGGAGCGTCCCTTCGGATCCACCCCCAGCTTGGTCAGCGCCTCCGACAGCGTCCGTGACGTCGTTGCCGCGGCGGCGAGCCGCTCCCTGGTGTACGGACTGACCGGCATGTGCGCCCTCCCCGTTCTCCGCGCGGGCCCTTCCCGCACCCCCTCGAACAGAACAACGATCGAACGCAAAGACGGTTACGTGGGGTGAGGGGAAGAATGCGGAGGGTCCAGGTATGGCGAGAGCCCCGGGGCGGGTGCCCCGGGGCTCTTCGATGTGGCGTCGGTCAGAACTTCGGTTCCGTCGTCTGGGAGGTGATCATTTCGACCGCCTCCTCCTTGGTGGCGACGGAGGGCGGGGAGCCTTCCAGGGGCTGCTGGGCGGTTTCCTTCATGCAGGCGACGGCGATGACACCGACGAGGGCGGCGCCCATCGTGTAGTAGGCCGGGACCATGACGTTGCCGTGGAACGCGCCCATCAGGGCCGTGATGACGAGCGGGGTGGTGCCGCCGAAGATCGAGACCGCGAGGTTGTAGCCGATGGAGAGCGAGCCGTAGCGGACGCTGGTGGGGAAGAGGGCCGGCAGGGCGGCGGACATGGTGCCCAGGAGGCAGACGAGGGAGAGGCCGAGGAGGGCCATGCCGGTGATCACCGTGGCGAAGCTGCCCTGCTTGACCAGGAGGAAGGCCGGGATGGACATGATGAAGAAGCCGAGCATGCCGGTCATCAGCAGCGGCTTCCGGCCGAAGCGGTCGCTGAGCCTGCCGACGCTGCTGACGATCAGCATCAGGACGATCATGGTGCCGACCAGGATCAGCAGCCCGTGCGACTCCTTGTAGTGCAGGGTGTCGGTGAGGTATGTCGGCATGTACGACAGCAGCATGTAGTCGGTGATGTTGTACGCGCCGACGAGGGCGATGCACAGGATCAGCGTCGGCCACTGCTGGGCGAAGATCTCGCCGAGCTTCTTCTTCGGGGCGTTCTCCGACAGGTGCGAGAACTCCGCCTCGGTGTCGGTGGCCGAGCCCGTGACGGCGTGTGTCTGGGACGCCTCCAGCTTCTGGAAGGCGGGGGTCTCGTCGAGCTTCATCCGCAGGTAGAGGCCGACCATGCCGAGCGGGCCCGCGACCAGGAACGGGATGCGCCAGCCCCAGTGCAGCATCGCCTCGTCGGTCAGCGCGGCGTTGAGGATCAGCACGATGCCGGCGGCGCCGGTGTAGCCGATCAGGGTGCCCATCTCCAGGAAGCTGCCGAAGTATCCGCGCCTCTTGTCGGGGGCGTACTCGGCTATGAAGGTGGAGGCGCCGCCGTACTCGCCTCCGGTGGAGAAGCCCTGGACGAGACGGAAGAGGATGAGGAGTACGGGCGACCAGAAGCCGATCGTCGCGTACGACGGGATCAGGCCGATGCAGAGGGTGCCGATCGCCATCATGATCATGGTGAGCGCGAGGACCTTCTTGCGGCCGATGCGGTCGCCGAGCGGCCCGAAGTAGGCGCCACCGATGGGGCGTACGAGGAATGCGACGGCGAACGTGGCGAACGTCGACAGCAGGCCGGCGGTGCTGCTGCCGCCAGGGAAGAAGACCTTGCTGATGGTGACCGCGAGATAGGCGTAGATCCCGAAGTCGAACCACTCCATGGCGTTGCCGAGGGCCGCGGCCTTCACGGCCCGCTTGACCACCTTTTCGTCGGTGACCGTGATATCGGTGCGCCGGAGCTTGGGGTTCCTGCGTCGGGCTATGGCGCGGAAGAGCGCGCGGTGACGCTTCAGTGCTTCCGGGTCCTGTTCGGAAGCGTTCTCAGCTTCGGTGCTGCCGATCGGCACGAGGCGGTCCTCTCGTTCAGTCAGAGCGCGGGGTGCGCGATGGGTGTACGACGAGTGCGCCTGCGCAGTCGAGCGCGGATCAAACCACTCTGGCGCCGGAACGCGACGCACGTCACTCCGGTTGGGCCGTCCGGATGACCCGGTCTGGCCTGCGGATTCGTGGGCCGGAGCGGGGCTTGTGAGCACTTCGGAGCGGGGGGCGTCGTTACAGAACTGGTACACAGCCGCGGGGTCATCGCAGCGTCCGGGCAATCCGTCTGTGTGGCGGAGGAGGGAGGGTGGTGTGCTGTCGTCACCGCACGTCTGCCCGGAGCCGTCGCTTCGTCACGCGTTCGAGGAAAGTGGCGGCGTTCGTGTGTGCCGGGTGGGGTACCCGGGTGGGGTACGGGGCGTGGGCTCCGGGAGGAGAGGGCGATGACCGACCGCGACGGAGCGCGCCGGATGAGGGGGCGGATCGCCCTGGTGGCGTTCGTGGTGGTCACCGCGCTGGCCGCGGGCGGGGTGTGGTTCGGGCAGTCGGGGAGCCGGGCGACGGCGGTCGATGTGGCGCCGAAGACGTCGGCGGTGCAGGACGTGAAGTCGTCGGGGAAGCCGTCGGACGGGCTGCCGGGGGTGCGGGACTGCGGTTCGGGTGAGCCGGAGGTCAAGCCGCGGGTGATCACGTTGACGTGTGCGGATGCGGGCATGGTGGCGGCGGCCATCACCTGGGAGCGGTACGGCGCGAAGTCTGCGGAGGGCAGGGGTGTGGTGCAGGTCGAGAAGACCGCGGCGGGCGGGGGCGCGGATTCGGTGTTTCCCGCGACGTTCCGGCTCTACGGGCCGGAGCCGGTCGAGGGCGGCCGGGCTTTCACGGGGCTTGAGGTGACGTACGACGGCTCGACGCCGCTCGGTGACACGACGGAGATGTACAACCTCGCGTGATGGGCATCCGAGGCCGGATCGCGCTGGCCATTTCGTGCATGACGGCGCTTGCCGTGGTGCTGCTCGGGTTCGCCGTGCATCACATCGCCGACGCCGAGCGGGAGCGCTCGGCGCGTGCGTATCAGGACTACCGGTTGAGTGCGGCGCTCCAGATCTATGAGCGGGACGGCACGCTGGCGATGGGAGCGCAGCTGGACGATGCGACGCTGCCGTCGCCGTTGCGGGCGGCCGTGTTCGCGGGGAGGTCGGGGACGTACGTCAGCGGGGGTGAGGATCCGCGGGTGTGGGCGGCGACGCGGGTCGAGGGGAGCGAGGCGCGGCCGGGGCGTTCGCTGTCGGTGTCGGCGGCGTTCCCGGACGATGATCCGGCGCAGCTGGCGCTGGACCGGGCGCTGTTGATAGCGGGGGTGGGCACGGTCACGGTGATGGCGGTGGTGTCGTGGTTCGTGGCGCAGCGGCTGTCGCGGCGGCTGCGGCTGAGTGCGGCGGCGGCGCGGCGGATAGCCGCCGGTGCGGCACCGGACGCGGACGCGCTGGCGAGCCGGGGCCGGGACGAGGTGGCCGAGCTGGGCCGCAGCGTGCACCACATGGCGATGTCGCTGGCGGCGCAGGCGCAGGCGGAGCGGGAGTTCACCGCGGATGTGGCGCACGAGCTGCGTACTCCGGTGGCGGGGCTGGTGGCGGCGGCCGAGTTGTTGCCGCAGCCGCGTGCGGTGGAGATGGTGCAGGACCGGGCGCAGGCGATGCGGCGGCTGGTGGAGGACCTGCTGGAGGTGTCGCGGCTGGACGCGGGGGTGGAGCGGGCGGATCTGGACGCCTGCGAGCTGCCGTCGCTGGTGCGCGGGATCGTGAAGCGGGCGGCGCGGCAGCGGGGTGTGTCCGAGGTGTCGGTCTCGGTGTCCGTGGAGGGGGAGCCGCGGATCGTGGAGACGGACCGGCGGCGGGTGGAGCGGGTGCTGGTGAATCTGCTGGCGAACGCGGCGAAGCACGGCGAGCCGCCGATCGAGGTGGTGGTGGCGGGCAGCCGGATCGTGGTGCGTGATCACGGCCCCGGCTATCCGGCGGAGCTGTGTGCGGAGGGGCCGCGGCGGTTCCGTACGGCGGCGCCGGAGCGCGGGACGGGGCACGGTCTGGGGCTGACGATCGCGGCGGGCCAGGCGGAGGTGCTGGGGGCGCGGCTGGACTTCGGCACGGCGGCGCAGGGCGGCGCCGAGGCTGTCCTGGAGCTGCCGGACCGGACGGCGGGGGGGCGACTCGGCGGGGGCCGGGT
>NZ_JAJCXB010000076.1 GCF_020564935.1 Streptomyces pinistramenti | reverse complement strand
GCGGAAGGCGCCCGGCGCGCCTATCCTGAGCGTGGAGCTTCCGGGCGGGGCCGCCCGGCCCCGCCCGATGGAAGGGCCCGGCAGGGGATTCCCGGCCGGGCCGGTTCAGGAGGCGGAAAGGGATCTGCCGTGCGAGGGGCACCCCGCAGCGGCCCATGACCTGATGCACCTCGGAGTCGTCCATGTTCCGGCGTCGTCCTCCGCGGTCGGCGAGCGCCGACGACCTCCTGACCACGCTCGGGCGGCTCACCGCCCAGGCGCGGGCGGGAGCGGAGCTGCAGCGGGCCAGGGTGGAGCTGGCCCAGGCACTGCAACGGGAGATGCTGCCGGCCGCGCTGCCGCAGATACCGGGCCTGCGGGCCGCGGCCGGATACGCCCCCGCCCGGCACGGACTGGACATCGGCGGCGACTGGTACGACGGCTTCCCGCTGCCCGACGGATCGGTCGCCTTCTCGCTCGGCGACGTACAGGGCCACGACGTCGAAGCGGCCGCCTTCATGGGGCAGATCCGGATCGGACTGCGCGCCGTGGCCACCGTCGCCGCCGACCCAGGCGAGGTGCTGAGCCGCGCCAATGACCTGCTGCTGTCCGTCGATTCCGGGCTCTTCGCCACCTGCACGTTCCTCCGCTTCGACCCCGTCACCTGGGAACTGTCCAGCGCCCGCGCGGGCCACATCCCCGGCGTCTGGGCCACGTCCGACGGCTGCTGCGGCCTCGCCGAGGACGCCGGCGGGGTACCGCTCGGCGTGCTGCCGGGCGAGACCTACCCGGTGACCCGCCGCCCGCTCACCAGGACCGGGACGTTCGTCCTGCTCACCGACGGCGTGGTCGAAGGGCCCTCGTTCCCGATAGAGGCGGGTCTCGCGGAGGTGACCCGGCGGGTCAGCGCCCGTGCGCCCTCCGGCGATCCGGCCGCCGTCGCCGATGCCGTCATGGGCGTGGCCGAATTCACCGGCCACGCCGACGACGCCGCGGTGATCGCCCTCTGCTTCGACAGGGCGGCCCGCGGCCCGGAGTGACACAGGGCCAGGGCGTGCGTGTCGGTGACCGTACGGCACCGCCGACGTTGTCTGATGACTGCTGTGGTGCGCACCGATGTCCGGCGTCCGGCGACCGCGGCCCTGAGGATCCTCGCCCTCGCCGCCGCCTACTACGTGGCTGCCCGTATCGGCCTGCTGGATCAGGTGGTGGTCTCGGGAGCGGTGGTCACCCCGCTCTGGCCGCCCACCGGCATCGCCCTCAGCTGCCTGCTCCTCTTCGGCCTGCGCACCTGGCCCGGCATCGCCCTCGGCACCTTCCTCGTCATCGCCACCCTCGGCCCGCTCGACGCCGGCGTCTTCGGCAACCTCCTGGGCAACACCCTCGGACCGGTCTGTGCCTGCCTGATGCTGCGCCGGGCCGGCTTCCGCGTCGAACTCGACCGGCTGCGGGACGGGGTGGCGCTGGTCGTACTCGGCGCCTTCGCGGGCATGCTGATCAGCGCGACGCTGGGCACCGGCACGCTGCTCATCAGCGGGAAACTGCCGGCCAGCGGGTTCTGGCCCACCTGGTCGGCGTGGTGGACCGGCGACGCGATGGGTGTCCTGATCGTCACGCCGCTGCTGCTGTCACTGCGGGCGCTCCGGTGGCCGCTGAGCGTCACGCCGCGCTGGGCCGAGGCGTCCGGCCTGCTGATCGCCGCGGTCGGCATCTCCCTGCTCGGCACCCGCAGTTCCCTCGCCCTGCTGTTCCTCGTCTTCCCGCTGATCGTCTGGGCGGCGCTCCGTTTCCAGCTCGCCGGGGCGGCCCCGTGCGCACTGATCATCTCCGTCCTGGCCATCGCGGCCGCCACCGACAGGACCGGCCCGTTCGCCGGGCACAGCCTCTTCTTCGTGATGGTCAACCTCCAGGCGCTGAACGCCTCGGCCGCGCTCACCGCGCTGCTGCTCGCGGCGACCGTCACGGAGCAGAACGGCATCCGCCGCAAGATCGAGGACGCCTGCCGGGAGTTGGCCGAGGTGGTGGACCGCCTGGCCCCCGGCGAAACCGCGCACCACTGGCCACCGGACGGACGGCCGCCACGGCGGAAGGACGAGTAGGGCGAGGGCGGGGCGCGTACGGGACATCCGGCCACCGTGGCTCGTAGCGGGGTCCTTACGGACGGCAGAACGCGGCGGAGGTGATCCAGCCGCCGCCGTTCTCGTCGTCGGTGCCGAGGATCCCGGTGGCCGAGCCCGGCACACAGGCCACCGCCTCGATCTTGTGGCCGGAGAAGGAGGCGATCCGCTCCGGGGTTGCGGGCACGTCCAGTTCGGCGTCGTGGCCGCCGGTGAACGAGACCTTCCCGGCGCGGTAGAGGGCCGAATCGAACGGGCCGTCGTCGCCCGGGTCGGACGCGGAGGAGACGGTCAGCGTGCCGTCCGCGGCGATCTTCACGTCGGAGATGTGCCGCACGTTCTCGGTCGGGAAGGGCACACGCAGCTTCGCGGAGTCGGGCTTGCCGAAATCGTGGGTGTCCGGATTCCACTCGGCCGCGGTCAGCACGCCGGGATCGCTGTCCGCACCGCGGTCCGCCCAGACCGCGAGCAGGCGGCCGTCGACGGCGGACAGCGCGAAGCCCTCGTAGTTGCCCTTCGACGAAATGCCGGGCAGCTCGAAGGAGTCCAGCACCTTGGCCGCGTCGCCGTCCCTGCGGATGCGGTACGCCGTTCCGTCGCTGGCCAGCGCCACGTATTCCTGGGCGTGACCGGGAATCGCGTCGAGCGCTTCCAGATCGACCGGCTGTTTTCCGCTCCACGTCACCGGCCGCACCTGCGGGGCGGTGCCGGGGCGGTAGCCCACCGCCACCAGGCGGTTCTCGCCTTCCTTCTTGTTGTCGCGGACCCCGAGGGTGTCCACCGCGTCGCCCGTCACGCTGTCGATGACGATGCCGCTGATGCCTGCGGTCATGCCGTCGCCGACCTGCTGCCAGCCGTCGTCCGCCGTGGGGGACACGGGGGCGGGGGAATGCGCGGGACGCTGCATTCCGGTCGGCGGGGTGTGGGCGTGGGCACTGCCGGCGGCCGCGAGCAGGGCCGCACCGGCGACGGCCGTGGTGAACGCTTTCCTGACCATTGCGGGATTGTATGACCGGAGGTGAAGTGGGGCGAGAGCGGCGGCTGTTGAATCTTCGGCGGATCCGGGCCGGGCGTCAGCCGGTGTAGAGGGGCAGGTGCAGCAGCGAGGCGACATCCGGGCGGCGTTCGCCCTCGGTGGCGACGGTCAGCACCTGTCGGACCGTGCCGCCGGCCGCCGCCACCAGGTTGTGCAGCGCGGCGAGGATGCCGCCGCTGCTGATCACCTCGTCGATGAGGGCGATCCGGCGGCCCTCGACGAGCGCGGCGTCGTCCTCACCGAGGAACAGTTCCTGCTTGTCGGGTGTGCCGATGTTCCGGACCGGCACCCGGACCGGCCGGGACATGTTGGGGTGCCGCCGCTTGCGGGCGATGACGTACGGGCGACCGGTGTGCCGTGAGAGTTCGTGGGCGAGGAGGATGCCACCGGCCTCCGGGCCCAGGATCACCTCGGCGTCCGACGGCATCCGCCCGGCGAGCGCCTTGGCGCAGGCGACGGTCAGTTCCACATCGCCGTAGAGCTTGAGGAATGCGATACGGGTGTTCTCCGCGATCCGTACGACCGGCAGGTCCCGGCGGATGTCGCCGACGGAGATGGTGTGGGTGAGCGTCATGAACAGGCGTCCTTGTCCAAGGTGGCGAGTGGAGGGCAGGGAGTGCGGCCGTTTCGGAGGGGAGCGCCGGCCGGGACTCGGCGATGTGAGGGGGATCTGCGGCCCGTGCCGGGAGAAGTCGGCGGGAACACAGGGGAGTTGACGGGCGTTCATGGAGACGGACCAGGGAGAGGGCGCCGGGGTGGACGTCCCCCGCTCCGCCTCCGTTCGTGCCGCGCCTTGACGTGCGGAACGGCGCCTCGCATCGCCGGGGCCGGTGATTCTCGCCGTCGGATGGGAGTGTCAGCCGTCCCTTCGGCGGTCGGCCGGGACGGCGACGGGGCCCGGGTCACGGGCGATCTTCAAGGGGGCGCGGTGTTGCGGACGGAGTCGGGGCGGGTGGGGTCTGTGTGGGGCCCGGTGGTCCCCAACCGCCGTGAATTGTCCGCAGGGTTGAGCAGGTCGATCTGATTCCGACGGGCCGGTGGACGCGTCCGCGCCGGCCGGATCCATGTCTGCCACGGCGAGCTGGCCGCGTGGTGCGCAGGCGGCACGGGTGCGCGCGGGGCTTCCGGCCGGGGCCACTCCGCGGAACACCGTGACGGCTGTTGCCATGGATGGCCTCCTTGCGTCAAAAGTTGCCAAATGCGGCACCGAATGTTGCACCGAGTGATGCTGGGGTGACTGATTGAATCACAAGATCATACGTATGATGCCCCACGCAAGGGCGAGGGACGTCAAACGCTCGTGGTTCATCGAGGAGTTGATGCGCCGTTGGGCGAGGGACATTTCCCAGCCTGCCGGCCTCGACGGGCTCGCCCCTGACCAGTAGGGATGCCGGCCGGCGGCGTGGTGTCCGGTGGGCCGCTGTGCGCTCGCCCCCGTTCGGTCGGCCCGCGCCGCCCCGTTCAGTCGGCCCGTGCCGTCGCGGCCTGTGGGGCGTTCGTGATCGATGACCGTTCGGCCAGACGTGCCAGGAAGGGTGTGGCGAGTCCCGTGAGCGCGAGCAGGGCGGCCAGGCCGAGCCAGCCGGACGGGCCCACGTCCACGACGGCCATGACCAGCAGCGCGGGGCCCGCGACCGTGACGCCGGTGGCCCCCAGCTGGTAGACACTCAGCTGGTAGGTGCGCTGTGCCTCGGGGGCCAGGCTGTAGGAGATGCCCCAGCCGCCCGCCGACTGCCACAGCTCGCCCAGCGTGAGGGCGACGGCGGCCAGCAACAGCAGGAGCGAGGCCGCGAGTTCGTCCAAGTCTCCGGTCATCGCGACCAGCAGGCAGAACGCCGCGAGCGCGAGGCCGGCGGTCCGCTGCTTGCGGGCCGCGCACCCGATGGCGTCGCCGCCTCTGCTCAGTCGGACCTGGAGGAAGACCGCCATCAGGGTGTTGACGGTCAGCGCGACGCCGACCAGGGAATGCGGTGCGTGGGTGCGGGTGACGATCCACAGCGGGAACGCCACCGACAGGATCGGCATATGGGCGTAGAGGATGCCGTTCGTCAGCGACAGCAGCAGGAACGGCAGGTTCTTGAACGGCAGCAGCTTGGAGCCGGGGGCCGGCTTCTCCCCCTGGTCCGCCGACCTGCGCGGCAGCCGCAGCCGTAGCAGCAACAGCCCTGAGACGAGGAAGCCCAGCGCGTTGAAGAGAACGAAGGCGACGTAGGCGCGCGGCGATGCCCAGGTGATCACCGCGGTCGCGGCCAGCGCGGAGAGCGCGTACGCGGAGTTGCGGGCGACGGCCACCACCGCCATCGCGCCCACCATCGACTGCTCCTCACTGGTGGTGCCCGCGACCGACTGGATGATCGGCACCGCCGCCCATTCGACGGCCCCGACCAGGCAGGCCACCACCAGGAACGTGCCGAAGTCGTGGACCAGCGGGTAGATCAGGAAGGCCGCTGCCCGCCACAGTTGCAGCGCCACCAGGGTCGGCCCGTCGCCGAACCGGTCGGCGAGCCAGCCGATGGGGATCGCACACACCAGGCCGACCAGCCCGGCGACCGAAAGCCCCAGTCCCACCTGGGCGTTGGTCAGCCCGATGACCTGGGTGTAGAAGAGCGCCGAACCGGCGAGGAACAGCCCGCGGCCCGCGGCGTCCACGAAGGCGACGAGGAGGAAGGTGCGGGCCGCCCGTCCTTGGGGGAGGTTCCGGGCGGCGCCTCGTGCCCATGCGAGCGGGCCGCGTCCCGGCGGGAGCGGCCGGCCGGCCGACGGTGATTCCTCGTCGTGCAGATCCACGGTGCTGATGCTGCCTTTCCGGACGGCCGACCGCGCGGTCGTGGCGGGACGGTTGGGCGGGCGGCGCCTGTGCGGCGGGGTTCACGCCCGGGGGCGGTATTTTCTCGCAGCGAGGCGTGCGAAGTAGGCAGTGGTGACGGCCATGACCGCGTGTCCTGTCATGCCGCCGACATCGTGGGCCGGCGCGAACTCCACGATGTCGTAGCCGATCACCGGCTCGGGCAGGCCCTCCAGCAGGCCGAGCAGCTCGCCGGTTCCGAAGCCGCCGGCCACCGGTGTGCCGGTGCCCGGGACGCAGGACGCGTCGAGCACGTCGATGTCGAGCGTCACGTAGAAATGGCCGACGGCTGCCGCGATCTCGGCCAGATGGCGGCGGTAGGTGTCGCGTGCCCGGTGCGGGTCATCGGTGAAGTGGGCCGCCCGTACCTCCCGGATGCCCTTCTTCTCGATGTAGCCGGCCTCGCCGTCGTCGTAGGCGCGGGTGCCGACCAGCAGGACGTTCTCGGGGGCGACCACGCCGTCCTCGATGATCCGGCGCAGCGGCGAGCCGTGCGAGAGGGTGGAGCCCTGGTAGCCGTCCAGCACGTCCGGATGCGCGTCGAACCAGACGAGTCCCAGCTGCCGCCCGGCGCCGGCCGCCGAGACAATGGGATAGGTGACCGAGTGGTCGCCGCCGTACGTCAGGACCGGCACGGTGGTGTCGCGGAACACCTCGCCGTAGACCTCCCGGATGTGGGAGACGGACCGGGGCAGGTCGAACCGCCAGGTGGGGACGTCTCCCAGGTCGCGCAGCCGGACCCCGGACGCGTCCCGCCCGTGCCGGTCGGTCGTTTTGACGCGGCGGGACAACTCCCGGACGCGGGCGGGCCCCAGCGAGGCGCCGCCCGCTCCGCCGGCTCCGCCCTCGAAGGGCACGCCGATGACGACGGCGTCGGGCGCGGCCGTCGCGTCGGGAGGCAGGGCGAGCCCGTTCCAGAGGCCCGCGTCCGCCGCCACTGTCAGAACCATCGATGGCCTCCTTCGGATCGGGCCCGGATACGCGGGGCGGCGGGCGGTTTCCGCCTCGGGGACCGCTGCCGGATCGCGTATCCGGTGTCATGGTGATGAGGGGGGAGCGGGAAGTGGGGCAATCGCCACGGGAGTCGGCGGGTCGCGGCGACCCGTCGGACACGCTCTA
This sequence comes from Streptomyces pinistramenti, assembly GCF_020564935.1. Taxonomy (GTDB): domain Bacteria; phylum Actinomycetota; class Actinomycetes; order Streptomycetales; family Streptomycetaceae; genus Streptomyces; species Streptomyces pinistramenti. The sequence goes on along the minus strand of NZ_JAJCXB010000076.1, from coordinate 19,824 downwards.
GGGCAGCGCCTGGACGGTGAAGTCGAAGCGTTCGTTCTCTCTGATGCGGCGCACGATGTCGGCCATGGGCGTCACCACGGCGCAGTAGGAAGCCAGCCATTCCAGTGCGCGGTCGCGGTCCTCGTCGCGTGTGGAGACGACGCCGTCGGTGGGCACCACGACGTTGTAGCCGCGGAAATGCGCGTCGGCCGCCGTCGTCTGGATGCATACCTGCGCCTGCATGCCCGTGATGATCACGGTGTCGATGTCGTGTTCCTGGAGAAAATCATGGAGATCGGTCTCGAAGAAACCGCTGTCCTTCTTCTTCTCCATGATGACGTCGGAAGGTTCGACGAACTCCGGGAGCAATGCGGCGCCCGGCGTGCCGCGCAGCACCGGGATCCGGCCGTCGTGGAGTTCGATCTTCTTGTCGTCCTCGTCGTAGATCAATTGCAGGTGGATCACCGTGACGTCCTGTTCCCGCATCCGGGCGAGGAATTCCCGGAACGCCGGTGTCATCAGGTGCACATTGGCCTTGCGCTGCTCGTTCTTGTCGACCAGATCGCGCTGGAGATCGTTGGTCAGAATCGCGTATCGAGGCATGCGCCTTCCCTGGATCGGGAGTTGGGGAGCGCCGAGACGTGACCTCGGACGGCACGAGCGTAGTCATACGCATGATGCGCGGCAATGGTGGATCAATGGCTGGTTCAGGACAGTCTGCGCACCACCCGGAGTTGACATCGAGCAGTCCCCTTGTCCGTGCGTCATGCGTATGACTAACCTGCCACGCGGCGGTCGGCCTGCCGGTGCGAAAAAGCTCCGTTGACAACCGCCCCTTCGACGCCGTACGAGAAACGAGGCACGCCATGACCGAGCGCCTTTCCGTGCAGATCGACGAGCGGAACGACGCCTTCACGAATGCCGTGAAGGACCAGCTGCTGAAGGCCCTGCCGCAGGTTGGCACGGCGTCACTGGAGTGGCTGGTGAGGGAGCATTATCAGTTCTCCTTCGCGAACAAGACCCTCCTCCAGAAGGCCGTCGACTGCACCAAGAAGCTGGCCGACAAAGGAGTTTCGACGGAACTCCAGCGCAATGTCGACGAGGAGGACGGCCACGCCCCGATGTACAAGAAGGGCATGCTGGAGGCCGGTACCGACATGGACGAGCGGGTCGAGTTCGCGCCCACCACCCGCTTCCTCGCCGACGTCGACGCGCTGTGCGCCCCCGACCCTTCGCGCGCCCTCGGTTCGCTGTACGCGACCGAGACCGCGGCCATCTTCGAACACGAGGTCTTCTACGAGATCTGCAAGGAAATCTGCGACCGCCGCGGCTTCACCTACGACGGCAGCCTGATCAAGCGCTTCCACGACATCCACCTGGAAGACGGCATCGAACAGGGCCACAAGGACGGCCTCGCCGCCTTCGTCGACCTCGGCCCGGACGCCGCCGACGGGGACGGCGACCCGATCGACATGGCCGAGGTCCGCAAGGGCGCCATGGACGCCATCGCGATCATGCAGGTGTGGTGGAACGCCCTCCTGGAGAAGACGCTCACAGGACCCGGCGTCACGGCTGCCTGACCGGACCGGGCGGCCTCCCACGGACTTCCGTGGTCTCCCACGGTCTTCCGCGTTCTCCCACGAAAGGCTGGCGCGTGACGAAGACAGTTGTCCTGGACCACGGAGCCGGTGGCGGGATGAGCCAGGAACTCATCTCGGGCACCATCGCCTCGATCCTCGGCGATATCTACATCGGCGAGATGGAGGACAGCGCGCTGCTGGAGCTGCCCGGCCGCCGGATCGCCATGACCACCGACTCGTTCGTGGTCGATCCGGTGTTCTTCGGCAACGGCGACATCGGAAAGATCGCCGTCGCCGGCACCGTCAACGACCTCGCGGTCAGCGGCGCCAGACCGCTCTACCTCACCCTCGCCGTCGTCCTGGAAGAAGGCTTCGCGCTGGCGGACTTCCGGCGGATCCTGCACTCCATCAGGGACACCGCTGCGGCGGCCGGCGTACGGATCGTCGCCGGCGACACCAAGGTCGTACGGCGCGGTGAGGCCGACGGGATCTTTCTCAACACCACCGGCATCGGGGTGCTGGAGCGCGCCGCGGGGCTCTCCAGCCGCGCCCTGCGTGCGGGCGACCAGGTCATCGTGACGGGCTACCTGGGAGATCACAGCATCCACATCCTGTCGCTGCGCGAGGGCCTGGGCTTCGAGCAGCGGGTGTTCAGCGACTGCGCGGTGCTCAACCACGTCATCGCGGACGTCCTGGACGCTTGCGGCGACGGCGTCCGGTGCATCCGGGACGTGACCCGCGGCGGCCTGGGCACCGTCGTCAACGAGTTCGCCCAGGCGTCCGGCGTGGCGATCGGCCTCACGCAGCAGGCGCTGCCGGTCCGGCCGGAGACCGCGATGGCCGCCGACATGCTGGGTGTCGACGTGATGTACCTCGCCAACGAGGGCAACCTCTGCCTGGTCGTCGCGCCCGAGCGGACCGATGACGCCCTCAAGGCCCTGCGCGCACACGGTGAATGCGCCGCGGCCGCCGTCGTCGGCAGCGTCGTCGACGGGCCGCCGGGAGTGGTGCGGATGACCGGCGCCGACGGCCGCGAGGCCACCGTGGAACTGCTCTACGGCGCCCAGCTGCCGAGGCTCTGCTGATGGGCGCGGTCCGCCGCACCCTGCGCGTCACCGGCTTCGTCCAGGGCGTCGGCTTCCGGCCGTTCGTCTACCGCCTGGCCACCCAGCACATGCTGGGCGGCTGGGTGCTCAACGACGCCCAGGGCGTCACCCTCCGCGTCGAGGGCCCGCGCGCCGCCGCCGACGCCTTCGGCCGTGACCTGCGCGAACGGCTGCCGGGGCTCGCCCGCATCGACACCTGCGAGGTCGTCGCCGAGGAAGCGGTGCGGGACTGGACGACGACCTTCGCGATCCGCCGCAGCCGGTCCGACGGCGGGGCCGGCGTCCTGGTCACCCCCGACAGCTACGTCTGCACCGACTGCGTCGCCGAACTCTTCGATCCCGCCGACCGCCGCCACCGCTACCCGCTCATCAACTGCACCAACTGCGGCCCCCGTTACAGCATCATCACCGCGGTGCCCTACGACCGCCCGCAGACCACCATGGCCGCGTTCGTCATGTGCCCCGACTGCCAGAAGGAGTACGACTCGGCCGCCGACCGCCGCTTCCACGCCCAGCCCAACGCCTGCTGGACCTGCGGCCCGCGGGTGCGGCTGCTCGCGCCGGACGGCGGCGAACACCCCGCGGCCGACCCCGTCGACGCCGCCGCCGCACTGCTCCGCGGCGGCCGCATCCTCGCGGTCAAGGCGCTCGGCGGCTACCAGCTGATGGCCGACCCGCACCACGCCGACGCCGTCGCCGCCCTGCGCGCCCGCAAGGAACGCAGCGCCAAACCCTTCGCCCTGCTGGCCGCCGACAGTGCAACCGTCGCCCGCTACGCACACCTCGACGACCACGAGACCCGGCTGCTGGAATCCCCCGGCCGCCCCATCGTCCTGCTCCGCGCGCGGGCCGGCAGCGGCCTGTCCCCGCAGATCGCCCCGGGCTCCCCGACGCTGGGCTTCATGCTGCCCGCCACTCCGCTCCAGCACCTCCTGCTGGCCGGCACGTCCGGCGTCCTCATCGCCACCAGCGGCAACGCGCCCGACGAACCGATGGCACGCACCGAAGAGGAGGCCCTCGGCACCCTCCAGGGCCTGGCCGACCACTTCCTGGTGCACAACCGCGCGATCCACCTGCGGATCGACGACTCCATCGCCCGCATCGTGCACGGCCCCGCCGAACCCAGGGTGACCTTCCTGCGCCGGGCCCGCGGCTACGTCCCCGACCCGGTGCCCGCCCCGTTCGAGATCCCGCCGGTCCTCGCCGTCGGCGGCGAGCTGAAGAACACCGTCTGCGTCGGCTCCGGCACCTCCCTCTACGTCGGCCAGCACATCGGCGATCTCAAGACCACCGGAAACCAGCGGTTCTTCGCGGAGACCATCGACCATCTGCGCGGCGTGTTCGGCGTGACCCCGCGCTACGTCGCACACGACCTGCACCCCGACTTCCACTCCACCCGCTACGCCCGCTCCTGCCGGGACATGGAACCGGTCGCCGTCCAGCACCACCACGCCCACATGGCCTCCTGCATGGCCGACAACGGTCTCGACCGCCCGGTCATCGGCGTGATCTTCGACGGCACCGGCTACGGGACGGACGGCACCATCTGGGGCGGCGAATTCCTCGTCGGCGACTACCGCGGCTTCGAACGCGCCGGACACCTGGCCCGCTTCCGTCTCCCCGGCGGCGACAAGGCCGTCCGCGAACCGGCCCGCGTCGCCATCGCGCTGCTCGCCCAGCACTTCGGCCAGGACGCCGCCGCTTTCCCGCTCGATCTGCTGCGGAACCGAGACCCCTTCGAGGTCGGCGTCCTGATGAAGATGACCGCACGCGGCATCAACGCCCCGCAGACCTCCAGCATGGGCCGCCTCTTCGACGCGTACTCCGCGCTGCTCGGCGTCTGCCAGGAGTCCGGCTACGAAGGCCAGGCCGCCATCGAACTGGAGGCGCAGATCGCCTGGGACCACACCCCGGCCCCGCCCTGGCCGCTCCGCCTGGTGGAGGACGAGGGACGCCTGGTGATCGATCACCGGCCGTGGCTTGAGGCGCTGCTGGCCGGAATCCTGCAACGCCGCGCCACCACCGCCGAGTTGAGCCGGTCCTTCCATGAGAGTGTGGTGCACGCGGTGGCCGAGGTCTGTCTGCGGCTGGCGCACACCCACGGGCTGCGCGATGTCGCCCTCAGCGGCGGGGTGTTCCTCAACCAGCATCTGCTGGTGCGTACGGAAGCGGAGCTGACCGCCGCCGGCCTGCGGGTGCACACCCACCGGCGGATCCCCACCAACGACGGCGGCCTGTCGGTGGGACAGGCGATGGTCGCCGCGGCGCGGGCCACGGCGCAGGAGACGGCGAGCTGACGAGGCGGTCATGGACGTACAACGGGTACGGGAGTCCCTGGACTCCGTCGTCGGGCAGATCCGGAAGTACGTGCCCGACATGGCGCCCTACTTCGAGGACACCAGGCCGCTGGGGGAGTACGCCGGCGCGCTGCACCCCACCGCCCCGGCCGCCCCTGAGCACACCGCCCGCCAGGAACTGGTCGCCCGCGCCACCCGGCGGGTCCTGGCACGCGCCTTCGGCCCCCGGGGCCCCGGATCCACCGTCACCGCACAGCAGTTGCGCGCGGTGAACATCGTCGACCACCACCAGCTCCTCAACCACCCGCTGCTGCTGGGCACCAACATCATCGCCAACGCCTCCCGCCTCCTGGACGGCGGCCAGGAGGTGCCGGTCGTCACGCTCTCGTGCAGCAACGTCGGTCCCGGCAACCACTACATGCGCGGCGGCTTCCGGTTCCGCGGCCGGGATGTCCCGTACTTCGCGGCGAAGGAACACCGGGACGTCATGTACCACGTACCTGCCCGCCCCTTCGACTTCGTGGAACGGCAGCGCGCCCTCAAGCGCTGGTCCGCCCACACCCCGGCCGACCAGGACTTCCTCCAGGAGTACCAGGACCTCCTGAACGGCCTCGACCACTCCCACGCCCGCGCCCACCGCGACCAGCTCGCGGTGGCCGTGCACGGCACCTGGCCGCGGCTGTTCGCCCCGCCGCTGCGTGACCGCGTCCCGGAACTGCTGTACGCCAACGCCGAGGACGTGGCGCGGGAATCCCTCATCGAGCTGCTGGCCGGCGAAACCGCCCTGGCCGACGCGCTGTTCGAGCCCACGCTGCGCGGCCACGTCCTGGACGCCTTCCGGGGCGTCGTCGTCGCCTGGGACGAGGCGGCCGGAAAGGGCACCCACTTCTTCTGGCGCACCCACCCGCACCGCCCGGGTCTGCTGCGCCTGTACGTCCAGGGGACCTCCCTGGTCCCCGCCGACCCCCGCTTCGCGCACCTGGGCATCGAGCTGACCCGGGACGCCGTCCGCGAGGCCCTGGCCCGCGAGGAGATCATCCCGTCCGTCGCGCTGTGGGTGAGCCTGCTGCTCTTCGCCGGCATCAAACCCCTGGTCGGCCCCGGCTCCCTCGTCTACACCGGCCGCCTCAAGCAGGGCTGGTCGGCGGTCCTCGACGAGCACGGGTTCCCGGACGAGGCCCGCCTCATGGAAGGCGCCGACATCACCGGCATGATCGCCGGCACCCCGGTCTTCTTCGCACGCGACGGCGCCGCCCTCACCACGCTCTACGCGGCCGACGTCATCCGCGGCGGCGGAGTCGACGAGAGCTACCTGGCAGCGGTGCTGCGCACGCCGCTCCACGACGTCCTGTCCGTGGGATCGAGCGGCGTCTACGACCTGTTCTCGCACTCGTACATCCCCAAGGACCAGCAGCTCACCGACCGGGTCGGCTTCGACGAGGCGGCGAGCGTCGTCCACGGCTGGGTCTGAGGGCGGGCGGCCGGAAGCAGGCTGCCGCGGTGCGGTCAGCTGCGCGGCGCCGGGCCGATGGACTCCCGCTGCCGGAACGTGACCGGCAGTGAGACGCCTTCCGGTGTCCGGCCGCCGCGCAGTTCCACCAGGGCGCGCATGCCCTGCCCGCCCAGCTCTTCCAGAGGGAGACGCACGCTGGTCAGGGGCGGCGAGGTCGGCGAGGAGGACGGTGCGTCGTTGAAGCCGATCACCGACAGGTCGGCGCCTATGGTCAGGCCGAGGCTCATCGCTGCGGAGTAGACGCCCGTCGCCATGTTGTCGTCGTCGCAGATCACCGCGGTGGGCCGGTCGGCGGCGGAGAGCACGGGGAGGACCCGCTCGCGCACCTGGGCAGGGGGCAGTGCGCTGGGCACCCGCAGTGCCGCCGCCTCCGGGGCGGCCCGCATGCTCCGGTCGAAGACCTCGGCGCGCCTGCGGAAGGTCCACGCGCGCCGGTCGGCCCGTACGTGGGCGATCCGCCGGTGGCCGAGCGCCAGCAGCCGGGACACGGCCGTGGCCATTCCGGTGCCGATGTCCATGGTGACGGTGGGGGTGCCGGGCACCGGTGCGTCGTCCAGGACGACGAGCGGCACCCCTGCGCTGAGGTCGCCGACGGCGTCGGCGGACAGCGAGCAGGCGATGACGCCGTCGAGGGCCTGCTGCGGGGCGGAGAACGGGCTGGCGCCGTCCTCGGCGCCGAGCGGGAAGACCACCACGCCCAGGCCGTGTCCCGCGCCCACCCGGGCCGCGCCCGCGTGGACGGCGGCGAAGGCGCTGTTGGTCAGCGTGGGCACCACGAGCAGAACCGTTCCGCTGGTGCCGAGACGCAGGTGGCGGGCGGACTGGTTGATGCGGTAGCCGAGCCGGCGTGCGGTTTCGGTGACCCTCCGGGCGGTCCGCTCGCTGATCCGGCCCGCCGACTTGCCGTTCAGAACGAGGGAGACCGTCGACTGGGATACGCCGGCGACCCGTGCGACGTCGGTCGCCGTGGTGGCTCGAAAGGGCTCAACTGTTGTCATTCCGGGATCTTTTTGGTGGTGTGGTGCCGCGTTCAACGGTCTCTTCTATCGCACAATCGCGCGGCGTGGGAGGGGAGTGCGCAAAGCGGGATCATGCCGCGGGCGGTGCTGTCCGCCCTCGCGGTGCCGCACGCGGCGGGGAGAGCTGGCCATGCGTCATGCCCTCCGTGGCAGTCACCGCCGCGTTGCGGAAAAACGTGCGCCCGCCCGCCGGATCCGTCCGGCGGCATATTCACGGAAGGGTACTCCGGCATGCCGCCATTCAATGCCGCTGCCCCTGACGGCGGTGCCGGATGCGGCCCGGACGGAACATGCGGCGGGAGGCTGTGAGGTGTGACACATTCCGGTCGGCATGCCCGGCCGGGATGTCCCGGTGTTCAGGTGTGACTCAAGTGCCCCTACCTGTAGCCGAGTTGAGGGAATTCGCGCTGGCCGGGATGGTGGCCTGGCGCGGGCTTCGCGATTGTCCGCCAGGTCGTCAGCGGACGCGGAGGGGTGCTTGCTTGCGTAACAGGATGATCGCTTTCCGTATTTTTCTTTCGGGCTGCGTTGCACGTTCGACCATCTCCTTCCGAAATCCTGCTTGTTGAGGACAGCACGTCCTCCGGCGCCCGCCGCAGCCGCGGCAGCGCCGTCGGCCGGAAGGAGGAAAGAAACGTGACTCTGAACGATGCTCTCGCCTCGCTGGTACTGATCACCGCATTGCGCGTCTTCGCCCCGGACCTGCGCCATCTGACGCGGCGACTGCTGCGTGCGGGGGTGCGCGTCGGGGCGGCGGCCCTGGTGGAGGACCACCGGGCCACAGCGCTGCCGCACGAGGCCCGCACCCCCGCCGCCTGGGACGAGGAGGTATCGCCGTGAATCCCGGCCCGCCACCGCGCGACGATCACGGCGACCACCTCGCCGAAGTGCAGTACACCCTGCCCACCGCCCTGGAAGCCTTCCACGACCTGTACGTCAAGGCGTACCTCAACTACGCGTACACGATGCTCGGCGAGAAGGAAGCGGCCCTCGCCGTGGTCCGCCGCTGCTTCTCCCATCTCGCCCTGAACTGGGCGCAGGTGATCCGCGGGGAAAGCCCCGAGGCGTACGCCTGGGCGCTGCTCAAGGCCCGCGTCGAGACCCACCTGCGGCTCGCCGGACGGTCGTCGCGGATGGTGGAGGCCGCGGCCTTCCAGCGCACCGCGCGCGCCGCGCTCGAATCGGTGCGCTGCCAGTTCGAGGTGATGGAGACCTCACTCGGCCTCTACACCGCCATCGCCTCGCTGCCCGAGCGGCAGTACGACGTGATCGTGCTGCTGCACGTCCTCGGCTACCCGTCCGACCGCGTCGCCCGCATCATGGGCGTCAAGCGCGACACCGTCCGCTCCCACCGGCGGCTGGCCAGGCGGCGCATCGCCAAGAAGCTCGGACTTCCGCAGTCCATGGCCGCCGACGACGAGAAGGAGTGACATGCGGCCCTCGCGCAGCATCCACGAAACACTGGAAGACGCCGTGATACCCGACGCGTTCGCCGACTACGACCTCGCCGCCTCCAGACGGCAGCTGGCCCACGACGTCGCCGACACGCTCATGTTCGACAGCGCCGCCGCCCGTGCCGCCGGCATCGCCCGCCGCACACCGGCCCCCGCCACCAGCGCCTTCCCCACCGTGCACGACCAGGCGGGCAAGGACCTCCGCGCGCTGTCCGCGCACGCCCTGCACGGCAGCGACGCCGCGGAACTCCTCGCCAAGCTCGCCAACAGCCGCCGCATCGACCCGGACGGCGCACTGCACTTCGCCTGCCTGCTCAACCTGGCCGGCTGCACGGAAGGCGCCCAGTTCTGGTGGCAGTTCGCCGCCGGCGCGGGCAATCCCACCGCCGCGCACTGCCTGCACCTGCTCCACCTGGGCCGCGGCGAACTGCGCGATGCGGAGCACTGGGCGGGCCAGGCCGTCGACCTCGCGGGCGGCACCACCGCGCCGCTCACCCGGGGAGCAGGGCCCCGCGCACGCGGGCACTGGCGCCGTCCCAGCCCCGCCCTGCGCGCGGCCGTCCGCCGCCTGACCGTGGACGAGGACGACGAGTTCGGCCGCGTCCCGCACCCCGACCCCTGCCTCGCCGACCGGATCGGAGAGCTGTCCGACGCGCTGTGAGGCGGGGCGGGGAAGAGCCCCCGTCGCCCTCCCCGCCAGCGGGAATTGCCGCGCTGCCGTGGCCGGACGGATGACATGCTGGGCCCGTGAAAGGACCCGACATCCCCTTCAGTTTCGCCCCCGAACTGCACCTCTTCCTCGCGGCGGGGCGCAGCGCCGACCGCACCCCCGTGACGACCGACGGCGCGTCCACGCTCGGCCACGTCGTCGAGTCGCTCGGCGTCCCCCTCACGGAGGTCGGACGGCTGCTCGTGGACGGCGCGGAGGTCCCCGTCTCGCACGTGCCGCAGGCCGGCGAGAGCGTCACGGTGCAGGCTGTCGCCCGGCCGCAGCGGATCTCCGGCGCCCCGCTGCGCTTCCTGCTCGACGTCCATCTCGGCACCCTCGCCCGCCGGTTGCGGCTGCTCGGCGTGGATGCCGCCTACACCAACGAGGACCCGGGCGACGCCGCGCTCGCGGCACAGTCCGCGCGCCACCGCCGGGTCCTGCTCTCCCGGGACCGCGGGCTGCTGCAGCGGCGGGAACTGTGGGCCGGCGCCTACGTCTACAGCGACCGCACCGATGACCAACTCCGCGACGTACTCGGCCGGTTCGCGCCCGCGCTCGCCCCCTGGACCCGCTGCACCGCCTGCAACGGCCCGCTCGCGGACGCCGACAAGGACAGCGTCGCGGAGCAGCTCCAGGGCGGCACCCAGCGCACGTACGACGTCTTCGCCCGGTGCACGGCCTGCGGCCGCATCTACTGGCGGGGCGCCCACCACACCAGGCTGGAGGCGATCGTCGAGGAGGCGCTGCGGTACAGCGGCCGCTGAGACGTACCTCAGCGCGGGAGCAGGTGCCGGCCGAAGAACGTCCGCACGTGATGGCGGACCGCGGGCACCGATTCCCGCGGGCTGATCGCGCCGACCGGCGCGGTCCGTCGGGCGGCGGACACCAGCCCGGCGGACTGGAGCTGGGGGCGCGACGGCGGCGTAGTCGGTGAACACCCAGTGCGTGGCGTTGTCGATCCGGCGCCGTTCGGTGCGGCCTCCCGGCCGGGAGAGCATCGCCGACCAGGAACGCTGTAGCTCCGCCCGGCCGGCGAACCCCTCGGACCCGAGCAGCAGCAACGGGTGGTCCACCCCGTGGCGGGCTACCGGGAACAGTTCGCCTTCCTCGCCCGGCGCCTGCGGCGGATGCTCCAAGAAGCCCTCCAGGTTGACCGCGGCGCCGATCCTGCGGTCCTCGTACCTCGCCTCGGCAGCGGTGGTGCCACCGGCCGAGTGCCCGTACACGCCGACCCGCCGCAGATCCAGCGCCCGCCCCCGAGCCGCGGGCAGCGCGCGGCCCTCCGCGTCCGGATTCCGTCCCGCCGCCGGGAGTTCGAGCTGGTCGAGGACGAACCGGTGTCCGCGACCCCGGTGCCGACCGTGCGCCGATCGCCCCCCCGCCCGGCTGCACGACGGCGTGGGGGAGTGCGAGGGGCCCGACCGTGACGTCCGGCCGGCGGGCCGCGGCCTGGTGCTGGCGCCCATCACGTGGACCGACGAGGAGGCCGCCGGTGCCGGTCTGGCGTCCGTGACCGCGATGGGCGGGCTGAACGCGCTCGGTTCCCTGCGGGGGCGCACTCTTCTCGTCGAGGGCGCCGCCGGAGGGGTGGGCAGCGCCGCGGTCGAGATCGCGGTGGCTCAGGGCGCCTCCGTGATCGGGACGGCAAGCGAGCGCAACCACGAGTTCCTCGCCTCCCTCGGAGCTGTTCCCACCGCCTACGGCACCGGCCTTGCCGAGCGTCTCGCCACCCTGGCTCCGGACGGTGTCGACATCGCGCTTGACACTGCGGCCTCCGGATCCCTGGCCGATCTCATCGCGATCGTGGGCGACCCTGCTCGCGTGTCGACGGTCGCCGACCACGCCAACGCGCATCGCCTGGGTGTGCATCTGGCCAATGCGGAGAACGACTCCACGCTCCTCGCCGAGGCAGGTGAACTCGGCAGGCAAGGCCGCTACACACCGCGCATCGAGCGGACCTACCCGCTCGAACGGATCGCGGAAGCGCACGCACACGCCGAGCGCGGACGCACACGGGGGAAGGCCGTGGTCTGCATCTGAGCTTGTCCCACCGTTCGGAGCTCCGTGTGGGTTCGGCCGCGGGAAGCCCGCGCCTTCGGATCACCGCCCCCGGGGCGATCCCACCGCCTCGAAGATCATTTCGTGAGGAGTTCCAACTAAGGCGTCACGCCGTGATGCACCGCGCACTGCTCGACGAGCTTGGCGCGGGTCGCCTCAAGGCGGTGCGCGAGGATTTCGGTGATCAGGCGGACGAGTGCGAAGCCGAGGGCGGGCTCCTCCTCGCAGAGGGCCCGTACCGCGTCCGCGTCGAATTCGTAGGCGCGTACCGGGCTGAACGCCTCGGCGCCGAAGTCCCATTCGTGCGGGGGGAACAGCCAGGACCAGCCGAGCAGATCGCCGGGGCCGAGCGTGGCCACCGTGACGCGGCGGCGCCCCGGCACCTTCAGGTCCAACGAGACCGAGCCCGAGCGCAGCACCCAGAACCGGTCGGCGATGCCCCGCTCCTCGAAGATCCGGGTGTCCTGGTCGAACAGGGCCTCGCGGGCCAGCGTCATCAGGCGGTCACGATGGGCCGGTGCGAGCGTGGTCAGCAGTCGGGTCGCGATGGTCATGCCGGTGACCTCCTCGCCGGAGGCGAACAGCCCGCGCAGGGCCGCGGGCGTGCGGACGTCCTCTCTCCATTGAAACCGCGCCGGGCCCGCGGGGCACCCCGAGGCGGCGGTGGGCACGGACGGCACGGGGCCCGGTCAGAACAGCGGCGTGGAGAAGAGATCACGCAGCCCCCGGGCGCTCTCCGCGTCGCCCACGCCCACGGACGCTCCGGGAAAGAGGCGGCCCCAGGAGCGGGCCCGGCCGATCGCGCCGAGCCGGCACGCCGGACCCGCCGCCCGCCGCAGCTCGGCCGCCGTGCGCCCGGCCCTCGTCCACGGCTCCAGATAAGCGTCCCGCAGTCGCGGCAGCACCCCGGCTCCGTAGCGCTCCCGCGCCGCGAGGGCGGGGACCAGCAGGCTGCAGAACGGGTGCGACACCGTGGCGTCGCCCCAGTCGAAGAAGGTGAAGCGGCCGGGCCGGGGAGCGAAGAGCTGGCCGTCGTGCAGATCGGCGTGGTCGAGCGCATCGGCGATCCCGGCGCCCGCCGGCTCCGTGCACCAGTCGACGAGCCGGGGCCGCAGCGCACGCAGTGCCGCGCGGCCGGCGGGATCCAGCGCGGTGTTCGCGCCGACGATCCGGTCGAAGGCCACCGGCAGCGCCGCCGTCGGGGCATCAGGGACGCCGAGCGCGCGGATCTCGCCGGTGTACGGGATCAACGCGCGCTGCATCTCGGCGTATCGGCGGAGCGGCGCTTCCCAGGCACGCGGGTCGGCGGGGCCGCGGCGGAGCACGTCACGGAACAGGGTGCCGCCGTCGGGGAGCAGTGACCAGCCGCGCCCGGCGTCGACGGCGAGCGGCTGCAGGACGTGCCCCGGAACCCACCGGGCCGGCGCGGCGGTCAGGCCCGCCTCGAAGGCACCGGCGGGCGGGTTGGCCTTGAACCAGAAGGAGCGGTCCGCCGCGACGGACATCCGCACCAGCACCGACCACGGCCGCACCCGCACCCACCGCGGCCCCGTCTCGCGGAGCCCGTGCGCGGCGAGCGCGCGCCGTGCCCAGCCGAGCGCGGCGGCCCGCCAGTCCGCCCGCTCCCACGGCGTCACCGCATCCCGGTAGCGCCCCCGGTCCACCGGTTCGGGAACCCCATGTCGCATGGAGCCATCCCTACCACCGTGCCCCCGGAGCCGTCCGCTGCTTTTCCCGGGCCGGAGTGCCCCGCTGCACTCCGCCCGGACCGGTACGGATCCGGGCGGGGGAGCGGACGGGGTCCGGCGCCCTGATGCGTGTCGGCCCGATGTGGTTCCGTGAGGACCCTCACGCCGGTTTTTCGCGTCCGGTGTCAACCGGATGCCCCCCGCCGGGCGTATGCGGGGTGAAGCGAGAGATCCGGGAGTGGCTGTTGACCGTCGAGGAGTTCGAAGAGTTCTACGCCCAGGCGGTCGCGCGGCTCACGGGACAGTTGTACGTGATGCTCGGCGACCTGCACGAGGCGCAGGACGTCGTGCAGGAGGCATTCGTGAAGGGCTGGAGCCGGCGCAGGCAGCTGGACCGGGACGGCCAGCCCGAAGCGTGGGTCCGCACGGTCGCCTGGCGGCTTGCCGTGAGCCGCTGGCGGCTGCGGCGCCGCACGGCGGATGCCTGGCAGCGCAGCGGCGCCCCGCCCCATGCCGAGGGGCCGGGGCCCGAGCAGGTGGCGCTGGTCGCGGCGTTGCGCGAGCTGCCGGCCAAGCAGCGCCGCACGCTGACCCTGCACTACGTCTGCGACCTCACCGTCGAGCAGATCGCCGGGGAGACCGGACTCTCCGCCGGCACCGTCAAGACCCATCTGGTCCGTGGACGGGCCGCGCTGTCCCACCGCCTGCAGGATCCGCGTACGGAGGAGGAGCACGGTGCCTGAGTCCCACGACCCGCTGAGGTCCCTGTTCCGGGAGGTCGCCGCCGCCGGGCAGTCCCGCGTCCGCCCGGCGCCCGTCTCGGCCATCGGCGAACGCGGCAAGCGCGCGCACCGGCACCGGTTGGCCGCACTCGCTGCCGTGGCCTGCCTGGTACTCGCCGGCGGCGGAGCGGCCGCGGCCGTGCTGCTGCCGGACAGCCCGCAGCCCGCCATGCCCGCCACCACGCCCGCTCCGACCCGTCCGCTGTCCCCCGCACCGACCCGCAGCGCTCCGCCGCCCGGTGTCCCGCTCCCGGGCACCAGCGCGAGTGAGAGCTCGACAGGAAGCTCGACACCCACCACTCCCGCCACTCGGGGCACCATGGACGGGGCATCCCAGCCCCCGCCGCCGATGCACACCACCACCGCGCCGCCGACCTGACCTCGCACCGAACCGCCCCCCACCCGGCCGCCGCCGGGCGATCCGGCACGCCCAGGAGAATGTGAAATGCCTGCTATATCCCATCGGTTGCGCGAAAAAATACCGGCGCATCCGCCGCGGCCCACCGCGCCGGAACACCCCGCGGCGCCGCCCCGGGAAGACGCAGCCACCCGCCTCCGCCCCACCGGAAGCCGCCGCGCCCCCCGCCTCACCCCCGCCGACCGGGAGGTGCTGTGGCTCTACCTCCTCACCCGCATCGGCGTGGCGGTCACCGCCTACTGCGCCAGGTGGCTCTTCCCCAACGACCGCGCCACCCGCACCGCCGCCTCCGTCCTCGCACCCTTCGAGCAGTGGGACTGGGGCCACTACCTGCACATCGCACGCGACGGCTACTTCCCCGGGCAGGCGGGCCCCTGGCAGGCCGGCTGGGACAACCGGGAGGCGTTCTTCCCCGGCGTCCCGCTGGCGCTCCGCGCCGTCCACGTCCTCGTCCCGTCCTGGGCAGCGGCCGGCCTGCTGATCTCCTTCGCCGCCGGGGCGGTGGCCGTCGTGGCGCTGGCCCGGATCGCCCGGCTGCACCTGGCCGACGCGGGCGCGGGCCGCCGCACCGTGCTGTTCTTCCTGCTCTCGCCCTGCGCGATCTTCCTCGCCGCCGGCTACACCGAAGCCCTCTTCCTCGCCTTCGCCCTGCCCGCCTGGCTCGCCGCCCAGCGCGGCAACTGGCGCCTGGCGGCCACCCTGACCGCCCTGGCCACCACCGTCCGGGTCAGCGGCGGCTTCCTCGCCGCCGCCCTCGTCCTCCAGTACGTACTCACCTTCCGTACCCACCGCTCGCTCCGCTCGCTGCCCTGGCTGGCCCTGCCCGCCCTGCCCGCCGTCCTCTACAGCTGGTACCTCCAGGCGCACACCGGCGACTGGATGGCCTGGAAGCATGCGGAGGAACGCGGCTGGTTCCGCGACTTCCATGCACCCTGGGAGGCATGGCAGCACACCTGGCAGGCGGCCTTCGCGCACACCCAGAGCACCGGGTACGCCGCGATGTTCCAGGCCGAAATCCTGGCCATGCTCGTCGGACTCCTGCTGACCGCCCTGCTGATCCGGCGCCGCCGCTGGCCCGAGGCCCTCTACACCGGCCTCAGCCTGTGGGCGCTCGGCACCTCCTACTGGTACACGTCCATCCCCCGAGCCACCCTCCTGTGGTGGCCCCTGTGGATCGGCCTGGCCGCATGGAGCCTGCGCAACCCGCGGGTCAAGACCGTCTACCTGAGCATCGCCGGACCCCTGACCACCGTCGTCGCCCTGACCTTCCTGTCCGGACGGTGGGCCGGTTGACGACGGGCCCGGCCGACCAGGATCCGGCGGGCGCCGCTATCCGGCGGCGCCGTCGGGCAGGCCCTCGGTGCCGCTCTCCCCGTCCCGTTCCAGCAGCTGTTCCGTCCAGATGATCTTGCCTTCGGTGGTGTAACGGGTGCCCCACCGATGGGCGAACTGCGAGATCAGGAACAGTCCCCGGCCGCCCTCGTCGGTCGTCCGCGGATGCCGCAGATACGGCGAGGTGCTGCTGCCGTCCCAGACCTCGCAGATCAGGGTGTGCTCCAGGATCAGCCGCACCCGGATCGGCGCCGACCCGTACCGGATCGCGTTGGTGACCAGTTCGCTGACCACCAGCTCGGTGGTGAACGCCAGGTGCTCCAGGCCCCAGGCCGCCAGCTGCCCGGCGGCCGTCTCGCGCGCATGGGCGACGACCGACGGATCGGCGGGCAGGTCGAACGAGGCCCAGCGGTCCGCGGCCAGCCCCCGGGTGCCGGCCAGCAGCAGCGTGACGTCGTCGAAGGGCCGGGTGGACACCACCACGCTGCCGATGACGCTCTCGCACAGCGCGTCGAGCGAGAGGCCCGGCGTTTCGAGCGCCCGGCGCAGCTGCTGCGCACCGGCGTCGTCACCTGCGCCGGGGGCGCGCCCGGTGAGCAGCCCGTCCGTGTAGAGCGCGAGGACGCTGCCCTCGTCCACCGCCAACTCGACCGTCTCGAAAGGGAGTCCGCCGAAACCGAGCCGCGGTCCGACGGGCAGGTCGGCGAAGGCCGCGGTGCCGTCGGGGGCGACGACGGCGGGCGGCGGATGCCCCGCGCTGGCCATGGTGCAGCAGCGGCCGACCGGATCGTAGATCGCGTACAGGCAGCTGGAGCCCCGCGCCGCGGTGTCGCTGCCCGGCCGGCGCACCGCCTCCTCGCCCTCGGACACCCTGCCCACCAAGTCGTCCAGGTGGGCGAGGAGTTCGTCGGGCCGCAGATCCAGGGCGGCGAGGGTCCGTACGGCGGTGCGCAGCCGGCCCATGGTGACGACGGCGTCGAGGCCGTGGCCCGTCACGTCACCGACCACCAGGGCGACCCGGGCGCCGGACAGCGCGATGACGTCGAACCAGTCCCCGCCCGCGTCGGCCAGTTCGTCGGCCGGCCGGTAGGAGGTGGCGACATCGACGGCCTCCTGCCGGGGGAGGCCGCGCGGCAGCAGGCTCCGCTGGAGCGCCAGGGCCGCGCCGCGCTCCCGGGTGTAGCGGCGGGCGTTGTCCATGCAGACGGCCGCGCGGGCGACGAATTCCTCCGCGAGCCGGAGATCGTCCTCGCTGAACGGCTCGTCGTGCAGACCGCGGAAGAACGTGGTCACGCCCATCGTCATGCGGCCGATGCGGATCGGCACCACCATCGCGGTGTGCAGCCCGAGTTCCCGGAACCGCGCGGGCCGGATCCCGGGCGCACCCACGGCCCAGTCGGAGCCCAGCGGATCCAGCCGCTCGGTCCGCCACGACCTGCCGTCCGCCAGCGCACGGACCGGCGGCGACCCGGCGTGGTACGTGACCGGCTCCCCGGCCCCGGCCACCGTCTCCGGAAGCCCCTCCCGCACCGACTGCTGTCCGCCGCGCCGCAGCACCACCGTGTCCCCGTCGCCGAGCGGTCCGGCAGGCGGCTCCCCGCCGCGGGTCACCGTGTCCAGCAGGTCGACGGCGACGAAGTCGGCGAGGTGCGGGACCGCCACGTCCGCCAGGTCCTGTGCGGTCTGGAGCACGTCCAGGGTGCGGCCGATGTACTCACTGGCCCGGTCGAGCAGCGTCAGCCGTTGCCGGGAACGGTAGCGCTCGGTGATGTCGATGACCGTGTAACAGACGCCGATGGCCCGCCCGTTGACGTCGTCGAGACGGACGAACGACATCGCGTACGCGCGTTCCCCGTGCGGGTCCGAGCGGGGCCGCCCGACGTGCTCGTAGTTGAGCTGCGGCACCCCGCTCTCCAGGACCCGCCGCATCTGCGCCTCGATGGCCTCGGTGTCCAGCTCGGGCTGGATCTCGCCCAGCCGGCGTCCGACCCGCCGCTGGGCGGCCCCGCCACCGAAGTGCTCCAGCGCGGAGTTGGACCACACGCACCGCAGGTCGGTGTCGACGACGGCCATGCCCACCGGCGACCGGTCCACGATCCGCTCCAGGACGGCGCGGGTCATCGTCCACGCCGCTGCGGGCGGCGCCTCGCCCGCCAGGACCAGCCAGTGCGCCCGCCCGCTGTCGTCGGTCACCGGCGCCAGCTGCACGTCGACGCCGAGCCTGCTGCCGTCAGGACGCAGCGCCGACAGCAGCCCCCGCCAGCCGCCGTGCGCCCGGCATTCCTGCGCGAGCACCGGCACCCGCGCCGCGTCGTCCGGGGCGAGCAGACCGCGGACATCCGCGCCCAGAACCTCGGCGACCGCGCGGCCCAGCAGCCGCTCGGCCCCGGGGGACCAGCTCTCGATCAGCCCGTCCGCGCCCAGCAGCAGGACGGCGGCGTCGGCCAGGACGAGTGGCCTCTGCTGCCCGGCGTCGCCGTTCGCCTGGAGATTCACCATCACAGCCGCCCGTCTCTGCGGAGTGCGCGTCTCTCAGTCTAGTTTTCCCAGTTTGCTGGCGTTGTTGCGGTTCGGCACCTCGCGTACGCACCGGGAAACGGCCGGGCACGTCGCCGAAGGCCCTGACCTCAGCTCGCCACCGGCGGCCGCCGCAGCACGTACAGCCCGACGCACACGGCCACGACGATGACGCAGCCCGCGAACGTCAGGCCCGCGCCGCGCAGCCCCATGCCCAGGGTGAGCGCCCCGACCCCGACGACCGGCAGCGAGATGCCCAGGTAGGCGGCGAGGAAGAACGCCGAGATGGTGCCGCCCCTGTGCTCCGGCGGCGCGGCGTCACTCACCGCGGTCAGCCCGGCGCGGAAGGCGAGGCCCTGGCCGATGCCGCCGCACACCGCCCCGGCGACCAGCACCGGCAGCGACTGCACGGCGAGCGACGTGGCCACCAGCACGAGCCCCACCACCAGCACCAGGCACCCGCCCGGCAGCGCCCGGCGGACCCCCAGCCGCCCGGTCAGCGCCTGCCCCGCGGTCGACCCCAGGAACACCGTGAAGACGACCGCCCCGGCGGCGGCCAGATTGTGCACGTCCAGCGTCTCGCCGACGAAGCTCGGCGCCACCGCCGTGAACAGCCCCAGCAGGGCGAATCCGGCGAACGCGGCGAACGCCGACGGCGTGAACACCCCACGCACCTCGGGCGGCAGCCGCAGCCCCTCGGGCCGCAGCCGCCGCGGCCGCCGGGGCGCCTCGACGGTCTCCGCCAGCCGCCAGGTCAGCACCGCCGCCACCGCCAGCAGCACCAGATGCACCAGGAACGGCAGCGTCAGCGGCCACGGCGCGTACTGGGCCAGCAGCCCCGAGAGCAACGGGCCGCAGCCGAGCCCGCCCATGTTCGCGGCCGTCGCGGCGAACCCGGCCCGCGCCTTCTGACCGGGCCCGGCCAGCTCCAGCACGGTGGCGGTGGCCGCGCCGCTGAACAGGCCCGCGGCGAACCCGGACAGCACCCGCCCCAGCAGCAGAAACGGCAGCCCGCCCTCGCCCACGAAGCACAGCGCGCTGGCCGCGGAAAGCCCCAGCGCGCACAGCAGCACCGGCCGCCGCCCCACCTCGTCCGACACATTGCCCGCGAGCAGCAGCACCGCGATGACACCGAGGGCGTACGCGGCGAAGACCACGGTCACCATCAGTTCCGAAAAGCCCAGCTCCTGCCGGTAGAGCCCGTACAAGGGGGTGGGCAACGTCGTGCCGGCCATGCCGATGGCGAACACGGCGGCCGCTGCCGGATAGCCCAGGCGCCGGCCCGCACCACTACGACTGATCATGACCGCCACAGTAGGTCCGCACTCCGTGCCGTCGAACGCAGGGCCGCGAACCCGGCGGCGTCGCCGGG
>NZ_JAJCXB010000075.1 GCF_020564935.1 Streptomyces pinistramenti | reverse complement strand
GGGCCGACGGCTCCTCGGAGGCGGTGTGCCCGGCACGCGGCGCCGGCGAGGCGTCGTCGGCGTACGCCGGGCCGGCCGCGGACAGACCGGTCAGCGCGAGCGCGGCGAGCAGTCCGGCACCGGCGGCGCCGCGCAGCCGGGCGCGGGCCGTGGTGCTCCGGGTGACGGGGGACTGCGCGGTCGCGTGCGAAGTGCGGGAGAGGTTCACGGTGGTCTGCTCCACTGTCGACGGGCGGCGCCTGGTGGCGCCCTCACCTCTGACGACGTGCGGCAGGACCCGGGGTTGCCGACGGGAGCGAAAAAACTTTCGCGGGTTGCGGGACGGGGCCCGAGCCGGGCGCGCCCTCACCGCCTGCCTCCTCTCCTCCGTGCCGTGAATGTTCAGGCGGGGAACGGGGCGTCGGCCGCCGTGGGGTCGTCGCCGGCGGCGAGTTCGGGGAGGAAGGCGGCGGCGTCGACGACGGTGACCATGGTGTCCAGGCGGGCGGGGTCGCCGAGGGTGGGCGCCGTCGTGGCGCGGGAAGGCGAAGGCCGCGGCGACGCGCAGGCCGTCGCGGTCAGCCCTTCGGGTCGATCAGGCCGAGGCGGTACGCCTTCGCCAGCCGCTGCGGGACCTGGTACACGGAGCCGTCCACGGTGACCGGGACCAGCTGCGGCGTGGTGGCCTTCCACTGGGCGCGGCGGTGTCGTGTGTTGCTGCGGGAGAGCTTGCGCTTGGGCACGGCCATGGGTTCGGGGCCTCCTCGGGGGTGGGGCGGGACACCCGGGAGGCTATATGGAAATGGGTTTCATTTCCAGTTTGAGTGGAGGGGGTGGTGAGGGACGGGAGGTGGAAACGGGGAACGCCCGGGACGGCCTGGTGGGGCCGTCCCGGGCGGGGTGCGGGCCGGGACGCCGTGGTGCGCGTCCCGGCCCGCGTCGGATCACCGTGGGGCCCGGACCGTGCCGGTCAGATCGTCGCGGTGTCGATGACGAAGCGGTAGCGGACGTCGCTGGCGAGCACCCGCTCGTACGCCTCGTTGATCCGGTCGGCGCTGATCACCTCGATGTCCGCGCCGAGGCCGTGCTCACCGCAGAAGTCGAGCATCTCCTGGGTCTCGCGGATGCCGCCGATCAGCGATCCGGCGAACGACTTGCGCTGCTGGATCAGCGCGAACGGCGCGATCGGCAGCGGGTTCTCCGGGGCGCCGAGCTGGACCAGGGTGCCGTCGGTGCGCAGCAGGCCGAGGTAGGCGGTGAGGTCCAGGTTGGCCGAGACGGTGTTGACGATCAGGTCGAAGGTGCCGGCCAGCGCCTCGAAGGTGGCCGGGTCCTTCGTCGCGTAGTAGTGGTCGGCGCCGAACCGCAGGCCGTCGTCCTTCTTGCTCAGCGACTGGCTCAGCACGGTGACCTCGGCGCCCAGCGCGTGCGCGATCTTGACGCCCATGTGGCCGAGGCCGCCGAGACCGACGACGGCGACCTTCTTGCCGGGGCCCGCCTTCCAGTGGGACAGCGGCGAGTAGAGGGTGATGCCGGCGCAGAGCAGCGGGGCCGCGGCGTCCAGCGGAATGCTCTCCGGGATGCGCAGCGCGTAGTTCTCGTCCACCACGAGGTGGGTGGAGTAGCCGCCGTGGGTGGGCTCGCCGTCGCGGCCGGTCGCGTTGTACGTGCCGACGTTGCCCAGCTCGCCGGTGCAGTACTGCTCAAGACCGTTGCGGCAGTTCTCGCACTCGCGGCAGGAGTCGACGAAGCAGCCGACGCCGACCCGGTCGCCCGCCCGGTAGCGGGTGACCTCGGCGCCGACCTCGGCGACCACGCCGGCGATCTCGTGGCCCGGGACGATCGGGAAGTTCCCGCCGTCGCCCCACTCGGCGCGCACGGTGTGGATGTCGGAGTGGCAGATTCCGGCGTACTTGATGTCGATCAGGATGTCGTGGGCACCCAGTTCGCGGCGCGGAATCGTGATCCGCTCCAGCGGTGCCTTCGGGGCGGGTGCGGCGTACGCGGCGACAGAGGTGTGGGTCATGCCCTTGAGCATGCAAGCGTCCGAAAGCCCTAGCCAGTGCCCCCTTCAACGTATGACGAGCGGTCCTACCACCGGCGGGACCACCCACGAGGACCGCCGCGTTTTCCCCGGCGGGCCGCGGACTGCGCATACTGCAGATATGGACCGGCGCACCGAATTGAGCGAGTTCCTGCGCTCCCGGCGGGCCCGGCTGCGGCCGCAGGACGTCGGGCTGCCCGACCACGGGCGGCGCCGGGTGCCGGGGCTGCGGCGGGAGGAACTGGCGCAGCTGGCCGGGGTGAGCGTCGCGTACTACATACGGCTGGAACAGGGCCGCGGCCGGAACGTGTCCTTTGCGGTGCTCGACGCCATCGGCAACGCACTGCGGCTGACCGGCGCGGAACGCGACCACCTCGCGCAGCTCGCCCGCCCGGTCGCCCGGCGGGTGCGCCCGGCCGGCCGGCCGCAGCGGGTGCGGCCCGCGCTCCAGCAGCTGATCGACACGATGGAGGCGGTTCCGGCCTACGTCATCGGGCGGCGGCTCGACATCATCGGCTGGAACCGGCTCGCCTGCGCGCTGCTCGGCGACCTCCCCGCGCTGCCGCGCAAGGAGTGCAATCTGGCCTGGCACGTCTTCCTGGACCCGGCCGCCGGTGACCTGTACGAGAACTGGGAGGCGAAGGCCGCCGACGTCGTCGGCTTCCTGCGGCGCGACGCGGGCCGCAACCCCGACGACCCCGAACTGGCCTCGCTGATCGGTGAACTGTCCGTCAAGAGCGGCGACTTCCGCCGGCTGTGGGCCGCCCACGACGTCCAGGACAAGGGCTTCGGCGTCAAGGTGCTCAACCACCCGCTGGTCGGCCGGCTGACCCTCGCCTACGAAACGCTGGCCCTGCCCGCCGACCCCGACCAGCAGCTGATCACCTACCACGCGGAGCCCGGCTCGTCGTCGGCGCAGTCGTTGCGGCTGCTGGCTTCGTGGACGCTGGACGCGGCGGCGCAGGGGACGGGCCCGGAGCGCTGAGGCGCCCCTTACGCCTGGCGCCCGCGCAGCACCCCCGCGGCCCGTTCGCACCAGTCGCGGGTCTCGCGTTCGAAGGCGAGGCCGCGCAGGCAGGTCAGGTACGGGCCGATGCGGGCGCCGCGGGCCAGGAAGGCGTCCTCGTCCAGGCCGCCGCGCAGCCGCGCGAGCAGCTTCTCGAAGACCTCCGCCCTGCCGGCCGCGATCCGGGCCCGCTCGGCGAGCTGCGCCAGCACAGGCGCGGCCGCGATCCGGTCCACGGCCTGCACCTTCACCAGCAGGTCGTCGCGGATGAAGGACGGTTTGGACCCGGCGGCCGCGAACCGTTCCAGGGCGGCGATCCCGGCGTCGGTGACCGTGAAGAGCCGCTTGTTCGGCCGGGTTTCCTGGACCACCTGGCGGCCCGTGACCAGCCCGTCCCGCTCCAGCCCGGCCAGCTCCGCGTAGAGCTGCTGCGGCAGCGCGTACCAGAAGTTGGCGACCCCGGCATCGAACGCCTTGGCCAGCTGATAGCCGCTGTACTCGCCGTCCAGCAGCGCCGCCAGCACCGCATGCCGCAGAGTCATCGCCTCTCCGCCTCTCGCGCGCCGGGGATCTCGTTCAGGTCTTGGTATCAGGAACAGCCGGGGGGTCTTGATCCGGGGACCGGCCTGTGTGCAGCATCGACGCCACATCCCATAGTCAGAATTCTGACTGTCCAGAGGGCGGTCCGCGGGCTGCCGCGGCACGAGAGGGAGGCGTCATGGCGACGACGGCCGAGCGGTTCAAGGAAGCGGTGGAGAAGCGTGAACTCGGCGCTCTGGAGGGCCTGTTCACCGAGGACGTGCGCTTCTTCAGTCCGGTGAAGTTCCGGCCGTTCGAGGGCCGGACGATGCTGCTCGGCGTGTTCGGCGTGCTGCTGCGGACCTTCGACGACTTCCGGTACGTCGGCGAACTGGCGGGCGCCGCCGACACCGCGGCCGGTCCCGCCGCGGGCCACGCCGATTCGACGGTCCTGATCTTCCGGGCCACCGTGAACGGCAAGGAGATCCACGGCATCGACCTGCTCCAGTACGACGAGGCGGGGCTGATCAAGGAGTTCACGGTGATGGTGCGCCCGCTATCCGCGGTGCAGGCGCTGGGGGATGCGGTGCTGGCCGGTCTCGTGGCCGACGGGCTGGTGGCGGGCGGCTGACGCGGGCGCCCCGGAGCGCCGCCGGGCCGCATCGGCCGCGTGGTCAGACCCGTTCCTGCGCCTGTTCGAGGGTGATCGCGGCGGCCGGGCAGACGGCCGCCGCCTCGCGTACCGCCTCGTGCAGACCGGCGGCCGGCCGGGCTTCGAGGAGGACGACGATGCCGTCCTCGTCGCGCTGGTCGAACACATCCGGCGCGGCCAGCACACAGCTTCCGGCGCCGCAGCACTTGTCCTGGTCAACGGTGATGTGCATGGTTCTCCTCCTGGTGCGGCCGACCGGTGGCCGGCGGATGGGGACAGCGGGTGGCGGTCACCGCGCGGGGGCGGCGGCCCTCACCACGCGATGGGGAGGGCGTGCACCCCGTAGATGCCCATGTCGGTGCGGAACGGCACGTCCTCGAAGGGGATGTCGAGCCGGAGCCCCGGCAGGCGGCGCAGCAGCGTCTCGATGGCGATCTGGAGTTCCGCCCTGGCCAGCCCCTGCCCCAGGCACTGGTGGACGCCGAAGCCGAAGGCGACGTGGCGGCGGGCGTCGCGGCTCACGTCCAGTTCGCCGGAGCCGGGGAAGACCCCCTCGTCGCGGTTGGCCGTGTTGATCGTGCAGATCACGCCCTCGCCCGCGCGGATGGTGTGCCCGGAGACGGTGACGTCCTCGGTGGCGACCCGGGTGACGCCGTTGTGCACGATCGTCAGGTAGCGCAGCAGCTCCTCCACCGCGCCCGTGATCAGCGTGGGGTCCTCGCGGAGCGCGGCCAGCTGGCGGGGGTTGCGCAGCAGGGCGAGGGTGGAGAGCGCCGTCATGTTCGCGGTGGTCTCGTGCCCGGCGACCAGCAGCAGGCGGCCCATCGCGGCGATGTCCCTGTTGCTGAGTTCGCCACGGGCGGCCAGCCGGCTGACGATCCCGTCGTCCGGTTCGTGCCGCTTGGTCTCGGCCAACTTCTCCAGATAGGCGAGCAGTTCGTCCTGCGAGACGCGCACCGCGTCGGCGGTGGAGCTGAGGTTGAGCAGGACCCGGCTGCGCTCCTGGAAGAAGTCGTGGTCCTCGTACGGGACGCCGAGCAGCAGGCAGATGACCAGCGAGGGCAGCGGCAGCGCGAACTCGGCCACCAGATCGGCCGATGTGCGGCCTTCGGTCATCCGGTCCAGCAGGTCGTCGGCGATGCCCTGCACCTGCGGGCGCATCGCCTCCACCTTCTTGATCATGAAGTCGGCGGTGAGCATCCGCCGCAGCCTGGCGTGCTCGGGGTCGTCCTGCCGGATGAAGCTGGAGGTGTTCGACGACGCCAGCTCCTTGAACCCGGCGGTGAGGAACGGGAATCCCGGGCGCTTGGCGTCGGAGCTGAAGCGCGGGTCGCTGAGCACCTCGCGTACGTCCTGGTAGCGGGTGACCAGCCAGCACTCGGCGCCGTCCCAGAGGGTGGCCCGGGTGACCGGCTGCTCCTTGCGGGCGTACTCGACGGAGGGCGGCGGGTCGAAGGGGCAGCCGGAGGCCCGCGTGGCCGGGACGGCGAGCGGGGCGGTCGGTGCGAGGGGGGCGGTTTCGGTGTGCGGTGCAGTCGTCATTCGGCTGGTCCTTCCACGATCGGGACACGGCGTCGCCGTGCCGAACGGTGCGGGTTACGCCACTTCCTGACGGGCCGGCTGCCCAGGGCGCGTCCGGTGGGTCGCGTCGGCGGGCGGCATTGCCAACTCGTTAACTCTTTACCTGACTAAAGCAATTAACGTGATTCACGTTAACCCACGCGGAGTTGAGGGGGGAAGGGGCGGATCGGGCCGGAACGAGGTTGGCTCAATTCCGCTCGGCGGGGGCGCGGGGGCTTGCGCGGTGCGCCCGCACGCCGCGGCCCCGTCCGGCCCCCGGCCCGTCGCCGTTCCGCCTCCGGTCCGCCGCCCTTGTCGTGCCCGCTACAGTGCCCCCATGCCGGAGCCCGCGAGTGACCAGGACCCCATCGTCGCGCTGCAAAGAGTGCTGGCCACCTTGTCCTATCTGCTCACCCGCTCGCAGGCGCACGAACGTCTGGCGGTGAAGGCCGGGGTGCAGGCGGGGCGGTCGGACCTGTGGCTGCTGATGGCGCTGGACGGCGGTGGCGGCGTCAGCCGGGTCGGCGATCTGGCGGCCCTGCTGATGGTCGAGCCGTCCCATGTCACGCGTCAGATCAGCCGGTTGGAGTCGCAGGACCTCGTCGCCCGCGCGCCGGATCCGGCCGACCGGCGGGCCCGGCAGGTCGCCATCACCCCGCACGGCAAGACCGTGCTCGAACGCCTCCAGGACGCCCGCAGGGCCGGACTGCACCAGGCGCTCGAAGGGCTCGACGACGGAGCCGTCGCCACCACCGTCGATGTCCTCAACCGGCTGGTGCAGCACGTACGGGAGCGGGACGCGGAGGAGGACTGACGGGCCGCCGCGGCGGGGTTCCCGGCGGAACGACGAGGTCCCGCCGGGATCAGCACACCCGGCGGGACCTCGTCGCTCTCTTCGGGGAGCCAGGCCATGTCGTCGGACTCCCGCCCGCGGGGCCTGCCCTCCGGGCGGACGACGGGAGTTCGGCGACAGGACCTAGCGGATCTCGACCGCCCCGTTGTCCGCCTTGTCGACCTTGCGGCTGTCGTCCTCCTGGCCGTCGCGCTTCTCGAAGCTGCCGTCGGACGCGCCGATGTTGCGGCGGACCGAGTCCAGGATCGTCAGGCCCTGGCCGACCAGCCCCGCCGCGATCTCGCCGAGGCCGTCCGCGCCGTTCAGGACGTTGACGTTGGCGCCGGCCAGGCCCGCAGACGCTTCCTTGACGATCTGCGGCAGCTGGTCGATCAGCATCCGGTCCAGCGCGACCCGGTCGTGCGAGGCGGCGGCCTCGGCCTGGATCTTCATCCGCTCGGCATCGGCCAGCGCCAGCAGCCTGATCCGCTCGGCCTCCGCCTCGGCCGGCTTGACGACCTCGGCCACCAGCTCCTGCTGGCGCAACAACGCGGCCCGCTCGGCGAGTTCGGTCCTGGCGGCCAGCACCTCCTGCTGGGCGTGCGCCTGTGCCAGCGGCCCGGCCTGTGCCGCCTGGGCCTGCGCGCGGTCCACCTCGGCCGAGTACTGCGCCTGGACCACGGCCGTCTGCCGCGAATACTCGGCCTGATTCCGCGCGGCCTCCTGCTCGGCCTCGGCCGAAGCCTGGGTGGCCTGCGCCTGCGCGATCTGCGCCTGCCGCTGGATCGCGGCCTTGTGCGGGGCCGACATCGCGTCGATGTAGCCGGTCTCGCCGTCATCGATCGACTGGATCTGCAGCGAGTCGACGATCAGGCCGATCTTCGCCATCTCCGTCTTCGACGTCTCCAGCACCTCGGTGGCGAGCTTCTGCCGCTCGGTGACGATCTCCTCGACGGTCATCGAGCCGATGATCGACCGCAGATGGCCGGCGAAGATCCGTCCGGTCAGGACCGACATCTGGTCCTGGTCGGAGAGGAAGCGCTGACCTGCGTTGACGATGCTCTCGGTGTCGTTGCCGACCTTGAAGGCGATCACGGCGCGGACGGTCAGCGCGATGCCCTGCTTGGTCACGCAGGTCTCCGCGACCTCGGATTCGCACATCGCCAGCGTCAGGAAGCGGGTCTTGCGGAAGACCGGGAGCACGAACTTGCCGTGACCGATCACCACGCGGAACGGTGCATCCCCGTGCCCTCGGCGGCCACCCGAGATCAGCATGGCCTCGTCGGGGGCCGGTACGCGGTAACCGAACATTTTCTTGTCTCCTCAACCGGCGCTGTCGGCCTCGCCGTTCAGCGCCTCCAACGGATCGGCCCAGGCGATGACGTCGACCTGGCGGGTGCCGCGGGAACCGATCACGAGCACGGGTGTGCCGGTTGCCAGCGGCTCGGCCGACCAGGCGAGGAACGCCTCCGAGCCCCCTCTGATGCGCACCTGGACCTCGCCCGGCCCGGCGGCGCCGCGGGTGCCGATGAGCAGCACTCCGGTGCAGCCGATCACGGCTTCGTCCTGCGCCATCGACGGCTCCCCCTCGCCCTGGTGGTCCTGTTGCCGACCTTAGCGCTCCGTGAGCTGGGCGGCTCCTCCACGGACGCCGCGGTGTGGCGCCTGACGGGTCCATCTCGGAGCGGGTCACGGGCCGTTGCCCGTAGCGGCCCGGACGCCGGGGGTGCGGGGCGGCTCCCGGCCGGGGCGGCAGCGGCGCGCGGCCCCCGTCGCCCGACGGAGGCCGCGCATCGTGCCGGGTCCAGGACTTACACCAGCACCTTCTCCAGCGTGGCCAGCGCCGATTCCAGTACCTCGCGGGTGATGGTCAGCGGCGGGGCGAGCCGGATGGTGGAGCCGTGGGTGTCCTTGACCAGGATGCCCTCGGCCATCAGGCGTTCGCTTATCCGGCGGCCGGTGCCGAGCGACGGGTCGACGTCGACCCCCGCCCACAGGCCGCGGGCGCGGAAGCCGGTGACGCCCCTGCCGGTCAGATCGGTCAGGCCGGCGCGCAGGACCTCGCCGAGTTCGGCCGCCCTGCGCTGGTACTCGCCGGTGGCGAGCAGGCCGACGACGGCCGAACCGACGGCGGCCGCCAGCGGGTTGCCGCCGAAGGTGGAACCGTGCTCGCCGGGGTGCAGCACGTTCATGACCTCGCGGCGGGCGACGACGGCGGAGACCGGGACGATGCCGCCGCCGAGTGCCTTGCCCAGCAGCAGGACGTCGGGCAGGACCGACTCGTGGTCGACGGCGAGGGTGCGGCCGGTGCGGCCGAGCCCGGACTGGATCTCGTCGGCGATGAACAGGCAGCCGGCCCGCCGGGTCAGCTCGCGTACGCCGGTGAGGTAGCCGTCGTCCGGGATGATGACGCCGGCCTCGCCCTGGATGGGCTCGATCAGGACCGCGGCGGTCGTCTCGTCGACGGCCGCTTCGAGGGCGGCGAGGTCGTTGAACGGGACGATGCGGAAGCCGGGGGTGAAGGGGCCGAAGCCGTTGCGGGCGGTCTCGTCGGTGGAGAAGCTGACGATGGTGGTCGTCCGGCCGTGGAAGTTGTCCGCCGCCACGACGATGGTCGCCCGGTCGGCCGGGACGCCCTTGACGTCGTACGCCCACTTGCGGGCGAGCTTGATGCCGCTCTCCACGGCCTCGGCGCCGGTGTTCATCGGCAGCACCATGTCCAGGCCGGTCAGCTCGGCCAGGCCGGAGGCGAAGGAGGCGAGCTGGTCGTGGTGGAAGGCGCGGGAGGTGAGGGTGAGGCGGTCGAGCTGGCGGTGCGCGGCCTCGGTCAGCACGGGGTGGCGGTGGCCGAAGTTGAGCGCGGAGTAGCCGGCCAGCATGTCCAGGTAGCGGCGCCCCTCGACGTCCTCGACCCAGACGTCTTCGGCGCGGGCGACGACCACGGGCAGCGGGTGGTAGTTGTGCGCGAGGACCGGGGTCTCGGCGCCGATCAGGCCGGCCGACGAGCGGGCGTCGCCTGCGGGTGCGTTACGGGCGGGAGTGGTCATGAGCGGATCTCCTGAGTGCAGCACTTGATGCCGCCGCCGGCCTTGTGGAACTCCGACAGGTCGACGGGGACGGGGACGTAACCCTCGTGGGCCAGCTGGTCGATGAGGTGGGTGGCCTGCGGGGCGATGAAGACGTGGCGGCCGTCGGAGACGGAGTTGAGGCCGAACGCCATCGCGTCGTCACGGGTGGCGAGCACCGCACGCGGGAACAGCCGCTCCAGGACTTCGCGGCTGCCGGCGGAGAACGCGTCCGGGTAGTAGGCGATGTTGGCGGGACCGCTGCCGGCCGCGCCGCCGTCGTCCAGGGGGAACAGGGCGGTGTCCAGGTGGTAGAAGTACGGGTCCACCAGCTGGAGGCCGACCGTCGGGACGCCGAAGAACTCCTGCACCTCGGCGTGCGCGGCCCGGCTGGTGCGGAAGCCCGTGCCGGCCAGGATCAGACCGCCGGCCGGCACCAGATCGCCCTCGCCCTCGCACAGCGACTCCGGGCGGTAGACGTCATGGCCCGCTTCCTTGAACCAGGTCTCGTACTCGGCGGACTCCGGGCGGCGCTGGGGCGCGTGGAAGGACGAGCCGAAGACCCGGCCGCCCAGGACCAGCGCCGCGTTCGCCGCGAACACCATGTCCGGCAGCCCGGCCACCGGTTTCACGTTCTCCACCGCATGGCCGTGCGCGCCGTACGCGTCGACCAGCGTCTGCCACTGGCGCCGTGCGCGCGCGGCGTCGACCGGTACGTCCTGGCTCATCCACGGGTTGATGGCGTACTGCACGGCGAAATATCTGGGCTCGCACACCAGATAGCGCCGGGGCCGGGCCTTGCGACCCGGACCGTCATGACTCGTCGGCACAGAAGGATCCCTCCGCTTCGTCGGGACACGACCGGCCCCTCCGCGGGGTGACCACGGCGGCGACCGGGAACATCTCCCACGGTAAGGAGCAGTGACCGCGCGCAACAAGAGAGAGTTGCTGCGCGCTGACGCACGAACACTGCGTCCAACCACCCGTTACGGAAGGATCGCTGCGTCCGTCCCGGTGTCCTCGGGAGCCGCCTGCCGCGCCCCCGCTTCCGGACTGTCCGGCAGCAGATGGGACAGCACGAGATAGCTGATCGTCTTCCGGATGAACGGTTCGTCGCGGATCCGTTCCAGCACCTCCTCGAAGTGCGCGACGTCGGTCGCCCTCACGTGCAGCAGCGCGTCGGCCGCGCCGGTCACGGTCATCGCCGCGGCGATCTCCGGGTGGTTGCGCACCACTTCGGCCAGCCGCCGCGGGGGCGCCGCGCCGTCGCAGTACACCTCGACGTACGCCTCGGTGCGCCAGCCCAGCGCGGCGGGCCGCACCGTCGCGGAGAACCCGGTGATCACCTCGGACTCCCGCAGCCGGTCCACCCGCCGCTTCACCGCCGTCGCCGACAGTCCGACGGCCGTGCCGATCTCCGCGAAACTCGTCCGGGCGTTCTCGATGAGCGCCGCGACGATCTTGCGGTCCAGCTCGTCGAAGGGCGCCGTCTTCCGTGCGGCCCTGCCTGAGCCCCTGCCTGCGGCCTTACCGGTCACGGCGCCTCCCGATCCGTCGGATCGCCCACGGTACCGACACCCCCGGGCGGCCCGCCGGGCGTCGCCGCTACCTCGGCTCGACGCGGTGAAGCCCGGCCCGCCGGACGACCCGCGGCCCCGCATCCGCCGCCCGCTCCACCAGCGCGCGCCCGTCCCAGTCCGGCGGCCAGCCCTGCCACAGCCGCAGCCGGCCGCCGACCACCACCGCGGTGATCTGGGCGCGACCGGCCAGCCGGACCAGCTCCCAGCACAGGTCGTAGGAAGGTGTCAGTTCCGGTACGCGGAGATCAACGACGAGATAGTCGGCGGCCTTGCCGGCGGCGATCTCGCCGGTCACCCGGCCCAGGCCGACCGCGTCGGCGCTCAGCCGCGTCGCGTGATCGAGCCACAGCCGCCCCGCGCCGCACGAGGAGTCGCCCGCGGCCAGCCCGTACGTCAGCCGCTGCGCCGTCTCGGCGGCGTCGGCCAGCCGGAATCCGTCGCCGCGCGTCCCGTCGGTGCCGGTACCGAACCGGACGCCCAGCGCGGCCAGTTGGGCGGCCTGTGCGACGGCGTTGCCCTTCCAGGCGCTGGCCACCGGGTTGTAGCTGATGGCCGCGCCGGAGTCGGCGAGCCGGCGCATCTCGGTGGGGGTGAGCAGGGTGGCGTGCGCGCCAAGGGTGTGCGGGCCGAGCGCGCCGATGTGGTGCAGATACTCGACGGGGCGCCGGCCGACGCTCTTCAAGGAGCGCTCCACGGACGCCAGATGCTCGTTCACATGGACCTGGAAGACGGCGCCCGCGTCGGCGCACAGCTCGGCGGTCCGCCGCAGCACCGCGCCCGTCGCGTCCTCGGGGACCGCGATGGCGAGCGAGGGGTGGATCAGCGGATGCCCGTCCCACCGGCCCAGATGCGCGGGCCCGCCCCTGCCGTCGGAGACGATCTTCGACAGCACGCACCGGATGCCGGCCTCCTCCGTGCCCTGCGCGATCACCTCGACGTCGACCGGCGCGCGGGTGCCGGCGTCCGCGACGGTGGTGAAGCCGCCGCGCAGCGCCTCCAGTGCGGCCAGCTTCGCCGAGAGGTACGCGCTCTCCTCGTCCAGCGCGCGCTCCAGTGGCTCCCAGATCGTCTTGAAGATCTCCGAAGGCTGCCCGAACGACTGGGCCTTGCCGAAGCTCTGGGTCAGATGGTGGTGCGCGTCGACGAATCCCGGCATCACCAAGTGCCCCTCCAGGCGCAGGGGTGGGAGGCCGGGATGGCGGGCGATGAGCCGCTCGGCCGGCCCGATCTCGCGGAACGTCCCGCCCTCGACCAGCGCGGCCTTGCCCCGTGCCGGACCGTCCGGCAACAACAGCACCTCCGGCACCAGCAGTTGCCGTACGCCGCCGAACCCGCCGGGCCCGGCCGCCGTCCCCGCCGCGTACGCGGTGCCGCCCCCGGCCGCGGGCGGCAGCAGCCCGCCGGCCCCGGCGAGCCCCGCCCCGACGAGCAGCTGCCGCCGCCCGACGCCAGGGGGGTCGCCGCCCGGCGCATCGCCCTCCGTCGGCTCCCGTTCCGCCGCCGATCCCGTCTCCGCCTCGTACGTCACGCCGTCCGCCCGCCTCCCGCGCCTCGCACCTGCGCGCGCCCGCGCCTGGTGTGCGGCGCCCGCCGGTGTCTTCGGTCCGTGCACCCGTCGGCGAGGGACGGTCGCGCCGGGCGGCCCGACCTTAAGGCCACGCCGTGGGCGGAACAAGGCTTCCGGAATACGGGAATTGACGGTCCGGGAGGCGACCGGCGGAACTGCCGGACGTCTCCGACAAGGACCGGCTCAGAGGTCTCGCGGAGACAGCCGGGGTGGCGTAACCCGCCGGAAACACCGACCCGGTGACACCGTCCGGACACGTACCGCCGCTGCCGCCCGCCGCGGCCGCACGGCAGCGGCGCCCACCGGACGGGCCGGGCCGCCGCCCACCGGCGTTGGCCCGCCCGGGACATGGGATCCTGATGGATCGGATCCATCAGGGGTCTTCCGGACCGACGTCCGACGGACGTCCGGCTATACGAGGTGCAAACCGATGAGACTCTGCTTCCTGGTCGAGGAGCAGTACCGCCACGACGGCATGCCCCTGGGCGTGGTGCGCCAACTCGGCGCGTGGGGGCACCGGGTGGACATCGTGCGCCCCGGAAGTTCGCTGATCCGGATCTCCGATGAGATCCGGGCGGGCAGCCACGACGCCTGGGTGCTCAAGACCGTCTCCGGCGGCCCCGGCCTGACTCTTTTAGAGGCCGCCGCCGCGGTCGGCCTGACCACGGTCAATGACGCACGGGCCATAAGAGGCGTCCGGGACAAGGCGCTGGCCGCGGTGATCGCGCGCAGCCACGGGCTGCCGGTGCCGGTCACCTACGCGGCCTCCCGCGTCGAGGAGTTCGCACGGATCCCCGAAGCGGAGTACCCCCTCGTGGTCAAGCCCGCCGACGGCAGCTCCGGCCGCGCCGTCCGGCTCGTCGCGTCGGCGGACCGGCTGCACGAGGCGCAGGAAGGCGAGCCCGACGGCGACGGCCTGCTGATCGCCCAGCCGTACGTGCCCAACTCCGGTACCGACCTCAAGGTGTACTGCGTCGGCGGCGAACTGTTCGGGACCGAGCGCTGCTCCCTGCTGCACCCGGGGCACACGGTCCGCGAGCGGCAGGTACCGCTCACCCCGGAAGTCGCCCGGATCGCCGCCGAAGTCGGCACCGTCTTCGGGCTCGATCTCTACGGCGTCGACATCCTGCTGGGCCCGGACGGACCGGTGGTCGTCGACGTCAACGACTTCCCCAGCTTCCGCCAGGTCCCGGACGCCGTCGCCCGAGTGGCGTCCGCCGTCCTCGACCTGGCCCGCACCGGATCCGGACGGTACGGTACCGCCGCACCGACCACCGCACCCCGCGTCCCGGCACAGGCCGCGGCGCCCGTGGGGAGTACCCGTTGAGGATCTGCCTGCTCACCGCCGACCCAGGGCATCCGCTGCTGGCCGCGACCACGGAACTGCTGCGCGCGGGGCAGCACCGGGTGGAGTTGCTCGACCCCGATCCGGGCCCCGGCAGCGGCTCCGTGGTGCCCGCGCCCCGCCGCCCGGACGAGCCGAGCGCGGCCGGCCCCTTCCTCCCCGGGCCGCTCGCCTCCGGCCCGCTCGCCGACGTCTACCTGCTCAAGAGCCACTCCCCGCGGGGCCTGGCGCTGGCCGCGTACCTGGAGGAGCACGGGGCGCCGGTGCTCAACTCGGCATCCACCACCGGGCTGTGCCAGGACCGCACGGAGATGGCCGCCCTGGCGCTGACCGCCGGGCTGCCGTTCGCCGCGACCAGAACCCTGCGCACGCTCGCGGAACTGGCCGCCGAGGGCGAGCCGCCTGCCCCGCTGGTCATCAAGAGCCGGCACAGCCGCAGGCACGACCTGGTCACCCGGGCCGACACCGCCGCCCGCCTCCACGAACTGGCACGCGCCTGGCCCCATGAGCCCGTCGTCGTCCAGGAGTTCACCGAGAACAGCGGCTGGGACCACAAGCTCTGGGCGGTCGACGGCCGGCTCTTCACCGCGACCCGCCGCTCCGAACTGTCCCCCGAGGGACGGAGCGAGAACCGGCCCGCCGATCTCCGCGACCTCCCGGCGGGCTGGGCCGACCTGGTCCTCCGCGTCGGCGAGGTCTTCGGCCTCGACATCTACGGCGTCGACCTCCTCGACGCCGGCAACGGCACCCCGCTCATCGTCGACATCAACGCCTTCCCCGGCATCCGCGGCCAGTTGGGCGCCCCGGAAGCCCTGGCGGCCCTGGCGCTGCGCACGGCCCGACGGGAGCGGCGGGCACCGCAGGCCGAAGACCGCACACCGCACTCCGGCCCACCGGAGGGCAGCGCGTCGCCGGCCCACGCGGCACTCACCGAATCCGGCGGGTGAGGCGCGCGGTCGAGGACCGTCCCGGATGAACCGGGGCCGTTCGTCGAGCAGTTGCCGCCCGATCCGGGAGCGATGGGGCGGCGGGTGATGGCGCCGCTGACAAGCGTGCGACGGGTGCCGGCTGCGGGTCAGATCTGGTTCTCGCCGCCGTCGACGTACAGATTGGCTCCGAGGATGTAGCCGCTCTGCCCGGAGGCGAGGAACGCCACGACCGCGGCGACCTCCTCCGGCCGTCCCATCCGGCCCATCGCCACGCCTGCGGCGAGCTGCGCCCTGGCGCCGGCCGCGTTCTCCTCTCCCACGAGGCCCGTGATGCCCGGGGTGTCGATGGGGCCCGGCGAGATCGCGTTGACCCGGATGCCGCGGCCCTTGAGTTCGTTGGCCCAGGTCCGCGCGAAGGACCGGACGGCGGCCTTGGACGCCGCGTACATGCCGAATGCCTCCGCACCGTGGTCGGCGGCGGTGGAGGCGTTGAGGATCACCGAGGCGCCCTCGTTGAGCAGCGGCAGCGCCTTCTGCACGGTGAGCAGCGTGCCCCGCACGTTGACGCCGAAGGTCTGGTCGAAGTGCTCCTCGGTGGTCTGCTCCAGTGTCGCGAGCGAGGCGCTCGCCGCGTTCGCGAACAGCACGTCCAGGCCCCGGCCCCGGGCGCGGACCGCGTCGTACAGGCGCTCCAGGTCGGCCGGGTTCGAGACGTCACCCGCCACCGCGGTGGCACCCGCCGGGCCGATGGTCTCCACGGCCGCGTGCAGCTCGGCCTCGCGCCGGCCGGTGACGAAGACGTGCGCCCCCTCGGCCGCCAGCCGTACGGCCGCGGCCAGACCGATGCCGGTGCCGCCACCGGTGACGACGGCGGTCTTGCCTTCCAGCTCTCCCATGCGAATGACCTCCACAAAGTTCGGTATCGATCAGTACGGAACGGGACCGTAGCACTTTATGCACCGATCGGTACGGAAAAGGTGGGGTCGACACATGGAGACGCACCGGAAGGCGCCGATCGGCCGTCCCAGAGGCTTCGACACCGACGAGGCCCTCGAAAGTGCCGTGCGGGTCTTCTGGGAACAGGGCTACGAAGGCGCCGGCCTCACCGACCTGACCACGGCCATGGGCATCACCCGCACCAGCTTGTACGCGGCCTTCGGCAACAAAGAAGAGCTGTTCCGCAGGGCCCTGGAGCGCTACACCGAAGGCCCCGCCGCGTACGCGGCACGGGCCCTGCGGGAGCCGACCGCCCGGCAGGTGGCTGCCGCCTTCCTCAACGGCTCCGTCCGGGCCACCACCCGCCCCGGCTGCCCCACCGGCTGCCTCGGCGTCCAAGGGGCCCTCGCGGTCGGCGAACCCGGACGCGGCGCCCTCATCGCCTGGCGCAACAGGGGCACCTTGAGCCTTCGCGACCGCTTCCGGCGAGCCGTCGAGGAAGGCGACCTGCCTGCGGATA
Organism: Streptomyces pinistramenti; assembly: GCF_020564935.1. GTDB lineage: Bacteria > Actinomycetota > Actinomycetes > Streptomycetales > Streptomycetaceae > Streptomyces > Streptomyces pinistramenti. The sequence goes on along the minus strand of NZ_JAJCXB010000075.1, from coordinate 10,633 downwards.
CCGATCCCGGCTCACTCGCCCGCTACGTCATGACCGTGGCCAACGGCATCGCCGTCCAAGCGGCCGGCGGCGCCACCCGAGACGAACTCCGGCACGTGGCCGACCTGGTCCTGCGGAGCTGGCCACCTGCCTGACGCGACCGACGGCCGAGGGCTCGGGCGAAGGATCTGCGGCGCGGAAGCGGGGACCGTTCTTTACGCCCCCGCCCCCGCCTTCCCCTGCGCGTCCGCGGCGTCCGGATCGGGAGCGGGGTCAAGGTCCGGTGTCCTGCGGCGTGTTGCCGGGCGGAGGCGGCGGAGGGTGAGGGCGCTGAGGAGGGCCACGGCGATGAGGCAGGCGCAGTAGGCGGTGAGGCCGCCCCAGGCGTGGGCGGAGTAGGCGACGCCGCCGACGGTGCCGCCGACGGCGCTGCCTATGTAGTAGAAGAACAGGTAGACGGCGGCCCCTTGGGCGCCCAGGGCGGTGGAGCGGCCGCCGACCCAGCCGCTGGCCACGGCGTGCGCGGCGAAGAAGCCCACCGTGAAGACCACCAGGCCGGGAATGACGGCACCGAGCTGCGGCACGAGCATCACGGCGAGGCCCGCCAGGGTGATCAGCAGTGCGGGAATCAGCACCCGGGGGCGGCCGAACCTGTCGACCAGCCGACCCGCCGCCGCGGACGAGAACGAGCCGGCCGCGTAGGCGATGAAGAGCAGACCCGCGGTGGTCTGGGACAGCTGGAACGGTGCCGCGATCAGGCGGAAGCCCAGGTAGTTGTAGACCGTGACGAAGGCCGCCATGGCGACGAAGCCGATGACGTAGAGCCGGAGCAGGCCGCTGTCGGGCAGGGCCCGGCCGATGCCCGCCGCGAGGGCGCGGGGGCGGGGGTCGCGGGGGACGAAGCGGACGGACGCCGGGATCGTCAGCCGGAAGAGCACCGCACACACCGCCGCCGCCACCCCCACCGCGCCGATCGCCCAGCGCCAGCTGCCGGTCAGGTCGAGGATGCCGTCGGCGACGAGGCGGCCCGCCATGCCGCCGATGCCGTTGCCCGCCACGTAGAGACCCATGGCCTGGCCGAGCGACTCGCGGTGCACCTCTTCGGCGAGGTACGACATCGCCGTCGCCTGGAGGCCGGCCAGCGCGAGGCCCTGGAGGACGCGGATGACCAGCAGCGCGGCGAAGTTGGGCGCGAAGGCCGCGGCGATGCCGAGCAGCGCGGCGGCGCCGAGCGCGAGCGTCATCATGCCGGTCCTGCTCCACGCGTCCGACACGGCGGTCAGCGGCACGACGGCGATGGCCATCGCGGCGGTGGAGACCGAGATGGTCAGCGACGAGGTGGCGGGGGAGAGGCGCATGTCGAAGGAGAGGGCCGGCAGCAGCGCCTGGACGCAGTACAGCGTCATGAAGGTGGTCAGACCGGCTGCGAAGAGGGCTCCGGTGGCGCGGCGGAAGCCGGGCGTCCCGCGCGTGTGCGCGTCAGGCGTTATGGCCGATTCAGTCACCCGGCCGACGGTAGGCCGCCATAAATGATGCGTCCAATGCATGGATCGTCGCTATATATTCCGTATATGGAACACATGTGTGGGGTGCGGGAGGGGCGTGCGGGACACAAGGGGCACGAGAAGCTGCGGCTGCACGATGCGCAGGGTGTGACGGCGCTGCCGCTGGCGCCCCTGCTGGGCATGTGCCCCGACCTTGTGCGGTTCGAGGCGGTCGCCCGGCTGGAACACCTCTCCGCGGCCGCCGCCGAGCTGGAGGCCCCGCAGTCGACGGTCAGCCGCAGCGTCGCCCGGCTGGAAGAGGCCGTCGGCACGCCCCTGTTCGACCGGGAGGGCAGGGGGCTGCGGCTGACCCGGCACGGCCGTGCGTTCCTGGCCCGGGTACAGCGCGGCCTGGAGGAGATCGCCACCGGCTGCGAGGAGCTGCGGCAGGCCACCGGCATACCCGGCACGGTCGCCATAGGCTTCCTGCCCGCGCTCGGCACCGCCCCGGTCCCGCTGCTGGTCAGCTGGTTCCGGGCCCGGTACCCGCAGGCCCGCTTCCAGCTGGTCCAGGACAACGCCGAAGGGCTGCTGGAGCGGCTGCGGGCCGGCGAGGTCGATCTCTGCCTGACCTCGCCGCTGCCCGACGAAATGGGCATCACCACCGTGCCGGTCGCCCGCGAGCCGCTGCGGCTCGTCGTCCCCGTGGGCCACCCGCTGGCGGGCCGCAGCCGGATCCGGCTGACCGACGCCGCGCACGAGGACTTCGTGATGGCCACGTCCGGGTACGGGCTGCGCCGGCTGGTCAACGGCCTGTGCGCGGCGGCCGGTTTCACCCCGCGGGTGGCGTTCGAGGGCGCGGAGATCGCCACCATCCGCGGCTTCGTCGCGGCCGGGCTCGGCGTGGCCGTGCTGCCGCCGTCGCCCGTGGCCATGCCGGGACTCGTCGATCTGCCGCTGCACGAGCCGGCCGCGTACCGCACGGTCGGCATGACCCGGGTCACCGCCCGCACCCCGACCCCGGTCGTGCGGGACTTCATCCACCTGCTGCGGAGCCGGGCCCAGGAGTGCTTCGGCGCCCCGGCGGCCGGCGGAGCCGAAATGCCGTGAGCGGAGCCGGACTTGAGCGGACCGTGCCCGCTCACCCCGCGGGGTCGATGAGCTGCTCGGTCCAGACGGTCTTGCCAGAGGTGCCGTAGCGGCTGCCCCAGCGGGCGGTGAGCTGGGCGACGAGGAACAGGCCGCGGCCGCCCTCGTCCGTGTCGCGGGCCTGGCGCAGCCTGGGCTGGCTGTTGCTGGAGTCGGTGACCTCGCAGACGAGCACCTGGTCACGGATCAGCCGCAGGCCGATCGGGCCGCGGGCGTAGCGGAGCGCGTTGGTGACGAGTTCGCTGACGACCAGTTCGGTGCTGAACGCGAGGTCGTCGAGCCCCCAGCGCACGAGCTGCTCGGTGACCAGCTCCCGCGCCCGCGCGACCGCGGTCGGCCGGGGCGGGAACTGCCAGCCGGCGGCGCAGGAGGCCGGGATCGCCCGGGTCCTGGCCAGGAGGAGGGTGATGTCGTCGGGCCGGTGCGGCGCGGACCGCAGCGGCTCGACCAGATCGTGGCCGATGTCGTCCAGCGGCCTGCCGGGGCCCGCCACATCGGCGAGCCGGGCGAGCACCTCGGCCTCCGCGTCCGCGTACGTGCCGCCGTCCTCGCGGCGGGTGGCCTCGATCAGGCCGTTGCTGTAGAGCGCCAGGACGCTGCCCGGCGGCACCTCGACCTCCGTCACCTCGAACGGCATCCCGCCGACCCCCAGCGTCGGCCCCGGCGCGATGTCGATGAAGCGGGCGGTCCCGTCGGGATGCACCACGGCGGGCATCGGGTGGCCCGCGCTGGCGACCCGGCAGCTCCGGTCGACCGGGTCGTAGACGGCGTACAGGCAGGAAGCGCCCATGGTGTCGGGGTGCTCGGCCTCCTCGGCCATGCGGTGCACGAGGTCGTCGAGGCGGGTCAGCAGCTCGTCCGGGCCGAGGTCGAGGTCGGCGAGGGTCTGCACGGCGGTGCGCAGCCGGGCCATGGTGGCGGTGGCGCCCAGACCGTGGCCGATCACGTCGCCCACGACCAGCGCGGTCCGCAGCGAGGACAGCGGCACCGCGTCGAACCAGTCGCCGCCGACACCGGCCTCGCCCTCGGCCGACAGGTAGACACCGGCCGTCTCGGCCGCCGCCGTGGTGCTGGAAAGCGGCGGCAGCAGGCTGTTCTGCAGCATGACGGCCATCCGGTGCTCCCGGGTGTAGCGGCGGGCGTTGTCCATGCCGAGCGCGACGCGGGTGACGATCTCCTCCAGCAGCTTGGCGTCCTGCCCGTCGAACGCCAGCCGCCGCTGCGTCCGGTACACCTGCACGTAGCCCAGCACCATGCCGCGGGCCACCAGCGCCGAGCCGATCGCCGCGAACAGGCCGTCCGGCACCATCCGCGCCGCCTCCGGATCGTCGCCGAGGAAGGCGACGTAGTCGGCCGGGTCGTTGACGACGAGCACCTGGCCGCGCTCCAGGTCACGGAAGCGCGGCTGGTCGCGGACCTGCGGCAGCACCTCGCCGGCCTGGATCTGCCCGGCGGGCCAGGGGCCGTGCGCGTGCTTGACCGCCACCCGCCGGAAATCGCCGTGCACACCCCGCACACTCCGCGGCGGCTCACCGCCCCGCAGCGTCGCCTCCGCGATCTCCACGGTGGCCAGGTCACCCATCGAAGGAACCAGCAGATCCACCAGGTCCTGGGCGGTGCGCTCCACCTCCAGACTGCCGCTGACGCTGCGCGACGCCCGGTAGACCATGTCGAGCCTGCGCACCGACCGGTACCGCTCGGTGACATCGACGAGCGACGTCATGACGCCGTTGACCCGCCCCCGCAGATCGTGCACGGGGGCGGCGGTCATCGAATAGATGAGATCGCTCTTCCCCGGCTGCGGATCCCGCAGCACACCGGAGGCGTCCACCACCGGCTCGTCGCTCTCCATGACCTGCCGCAGCAGATCCGCCCCGGTGCGGTCACCGTCCATGCCGGACATCGAGACCAGCGGATCGAAGCCGTCATCCCGCAGCCGCCCGGCCCGCGCCACGGCCGGACTGCTGCGTCGGATCCGCAGGTCAGGCCCGTGCACAGCCATCTGCCAGACGTCCTGCGCCAGCAGCGTCCGCCCCAGCGCGCTCTCGTCGCTCCACGCCGACAAGGTGTCCACCGCCACCCCGAGCGCCAGCACGGCCGACGACCCGCCCAGCTCCAGCAGCCGCACCCACACATCGACCAGCCCCCCGCTCCGGTGCCGCAACGCCAGCACCCGCCCCCCGGGAGCACCCCCGTACGGTTCGTCCGAACGGGGGTACCGACGCGGCCCCAGCAACCCCCGCGCAGGCGTGCCGACCACCTCGGCCGCCGCATACCCCAACAGCTCCGCAGCCCCCCGCGCCCAGTGGGTGACCAGCCCCCGCCCGTCGATCACCACCACCACGACGCCGTTCAGCGGTACCGGCGGGACCGCTCGGGGCACAGCCATGTGATCACTCCGGACGTCGGACGGGCCGATCACTTCAGTGTCCCTCCCCACAAGGAATCGAACGAGCGGTGACGGCCGGTCGGGTAGGCAACGGGCAACCCCTCCGAAGGGGATCCGTGCGGGCGTGTCCCATGCCAAACTCCCTTCCGGAGGAGCGGGGAATTGCTCCGGTCCACTGATCCCAGATTTCCGGCAGCCCTGTGCGGGAAAGGTGTGTTTGGCATGGGCACGTCAGTTCCATTCGGTTCCGAACTACGACGGCGACGTCAGGAGGCAGGTCTCTCGCTCAGCAAACTCGCGCTGGTGATGAATTACGACAAGGGTCACCTGAGCAAGGTGGAACGCGGTGTACGACGCGCATCCGGCGACTTGGCACGCCGGTGCGACGCAATGTTCGGCGCGGAGGGGGAGTTACAGCGGCTGGCCGAACCCCAAGAGGAGCCAGGGGGTCCGGAGTCCGGCATCGGCGCAGTGGCGGTGGAGCGGCGAAAGCTGCTCCTCACCGGCGTGGGCTCGTTGATCGGGCTCGGTCTGCCCTCGGCCGATGACCTCGCCCCGCAGGAGGGACCGTCTCTTGAGGCCCCGTTCCGCGCGCAGTTCGACCAGGTGCGACAACTTGGCCAGAGCACCGATCCGGCGGTTCTTCTGCCCCTCATCGAATCTCAGACCCGCACGGTGACCGAGCTCGCCACCAGCGGCGGTGCCCGGGACCGGCAGCGGCTTCTGGTCCTCGCCGCCCGCTTCGCGGAGTACGCAGGCTGGATGGCGCAGGAGGCGGGAGACAACGCCGGCGCTCTCGGCTGGACCCAAGAGGCCGTCGAACTGGCACAAGCCGGGGGAGACCGCGATCTCGCTTCCTACGCACTCGTCCGACGGGCCCTGGTGACCTTCTACGACTCCGACGCGGAGCAGACCATCGCACTCGCGGGGCGGGCTCAGGACGGTGGGCTGCCACCGAGGATCCGAGGTCTGGCCGCCCAGCGCGAGGCACAGGGGCACGCCTTGGCAGGCGACGAACGGGCGTGTCTGAACAGCCTCGACCTGGCTCGTGAACTCCTCGGATCAGCCGACGCCACCCTCGGCACCGGGCCGGTGATCGGCACCACCAGTGTGACCGACCCGGCAGCCATGGTGACGGGCTGGTGCCTCTACGACCTCGGTCGGCCCACGGCCGCCGCCGAGACCTTCGACCGCGAGTGCGCCCACATCGCGCCGCAGGCGTTCCGGGCCCGGACCAGGTACGGAATGCGCAGGGCACTGGCCCACGCCGCCTCAGGAGAGGTGGAGCACTCCTGCGAGATCGCCCAGGAGCTGCTCGACATCACCCTCACCGTGCCGTCGGCCACGGTGAAGGCCGACATCCGCCGACTCACCCGGGAACTGTCGAGATTCCGGGCCAACCGTGCGGTGCGGGATCTGCAACCCGCGCTGGCGCGCGCCCTCAGCCCCTCCGCGCGCTGATACGCAGCCGACGCATCAGCCCGTCGGCCGGACTTCTCCTGCCGCCTTTTGTCCGGGCCGCAGCTCTGTCCTGATTACCGGTTCCACCTGCCACATTTCGCCATGCCGAAAAGAGGAATGCACCATGCCGGACGTCTTCGTCAATTACCGCACGGGGGACGAGGAAGGCACCGCCACGCTGATCGAACGCGAACTCTCCCGGCGCTTCGGCAGCGAACGGGTGTTTCTCGCCAGCAAATCGATCGGCCCGGGACGCAGTTTTCCGCAGGAGCTGGTCACCGCAGTACGGCGCAGCAGCGTCCTCCTTGCGGTCATCGGGCCCCGCTGGACCGAGGCGCGGTCCGCGAACGGCCGCCGGGCGCTCGACAATCCCGCGGACTGGACCCGCCGGGAGATCCTGGAGGCCCTTGAGTGCGGCATCGTGGTGATCCCCGTGCTGGTGAACAAGGCCGCCCGGCTCGACCGCAGGGATCTGCCCGCAGATATCCAGGAAATGGCTGATCACCAGTACAGGCGGCTGGACCACCGCAACGTCGAGGCCGACCTGACCCGGCTGGCGGACGATCTCGCCGAACTGGTACCGCAGTTGGCCGACGCCGACACCACGCGCCGTCCCCACGCCGAGCAGCAGCCGACGGGCGGTGCGGGTAACGCGGCCGGCGAATTCCGGGGCACCGCGATGCATGCGCGTGAGGTCAAGCAGCGGCAGCGCGGCGGCATCGGCAACCTGAACGGAGACCTCTCCGGCACCTTCATCAGCGAACCCCAGGCCCCGGTGCACACAGGCGACGGGGATCAGTACAACGGGGATCAGTACAACGCGCGGTTCTCCGGTGACAACGCGGACGTGAACTACACCGCAGGCGGCGACTCCAGCACCGTCAACCAGCGGTTCGAGCGCAGGCAGCGGCGCTCGGACAAGAACCGATGACGGACCGGGGCGGCACGTGGGTCACCGACTCGCAGGGCCCGGTTCACAGCGGTCCCGGCGGTCAGTACAACTACCTCACCTACCTGGTCGGTGCCGCGGGGCGGCCGCCGGACGCGGGTGCCGATCCGCTGCAGGTTGCCGTGGAGCACCGGCAGGAACTCCACAGGCGGTTCGTCCCACCGCGTAACTACGGAGACGCCGTTGAACGGATAGCAGCCCCCGGCACCGTGGTACTGCTGGACGGACCGCGCGGCAGCGGACGGCGGACCGCGGCCGTCATGCTGCTGCACCAACTGCGCTTCACGGAAGGACGGTTCGAGGAACTGGCGGCGGAAGAGAGCGGTCTGGACGCCGCTCCCGGCGACCGCTTCTTCCTCGACCTGTCCAACTCCACCGACGACGAATACCTCACCGTCCAGCGGAACATCGCCTCATACCGCGCCGTGGTCCAGGACCGCGGCGCGCGGCTGGTGGTCGTACTCCCGGCCGGACTGGAGTACTTGCTCGACCCCGAACTCGTACCGCTGGCCGTCCGGCTGGGCAGGCCGCGTGGGGGCGCGGTGCTCGGCCGGCACCTGCGGGTGGACGGCATAGCCTTCGAACCGGAGCAGCTGGCCGACCCCGGACTGGGAGAACTGCTGAGCCGGTCCCCGATGCGTGAGCTGGCGCGCCTCGCCGGGATGATCCGGCGCGCCAGGGACTCCGGCCACTACGGCGCAGACTTCCCCTCCTGGTGCGCCGAGGCGACAGCCGCCGTCACCAACCGGACGGGGGAGGTGGCCCGACAGGTCAAGACGCACCGCACCGCGCACGAAAGGGCACTGCTGCTCACCGCCGCCATGCTGGAAGGAGCCTCGGCCGACGCGGTCTTCCACGGCACGCGCGGCCTGTTGGAGCGGCTCGGCGACGAGCAGAACGAGACGTCGCGGCTCACTCAGCCGGATTTCGGCGAGCAACTGGAGGCCCTGCACATCAAGCGCAGCCGTGAGAGCCGCGTCGGTTTCCAGGGACTCGCCTACGACGGGGCGGTCCGGACGCACTTCTGGGCCAACTTCCCCGATCTGCGCCAGGACCTGCGGGACTGGGTCGGCGACTGCGCAGGACTGCCCGGCCTCAGCGCCGACGACCGCAGAAATCTGGTCGTCCGTTTCGCCGAACAGTGTCTGGCGGCCGGATGCCCGGAACATCTCTGCACCCTCGCCGAGCGGTGGACCTGCTCGATGCCGCTCAAACCGCTGCGTGCGGAGAGCGCAGCCGCCCTCGAACGAGGTCTCAGCCACGAACGGTACGGCGCGCGGTTCCGCAGTCAGATCTACGACTGGGTGACCGCGCCCCGCCTATCGGCCGACTTCGCCCGGGTGCTGACCGGTGTGTGCCTCCGAGCGATGGCGTCGACCCACCCCGACCAAGCTCTGGTGAGGCTCCATCACCTTGCCCTGCGCCGGGGTGGTGACGAGATCGGGGAGGCCCGCGTGGCGCTGCTCGAACTGGCCAGGAGGAACCGCCGGCTGTACCGGCTCCTCGTCGACCGTCTGCACGCCCGGCTCCACACCCGCCCCCGGCCCAACCTGGAGCTGCTCAACGAACTCGCCGAGCCGACGCCGCTGCCGTTCGGCCCGCCGTGGCCAGAGCTGGCGCGCTCGTGGCGCACCCTCCTGACGGATCGGACAGCGGTCAACTGGGCTCACAGCATGCGTCGTTGGCTCACCGCGGCCCAGGAGGACGAACGGTGTGTGCCTGTGCTGGACATCCTGCCCGCGGCCGCATCGGGTCGGGCGGACGTGCTCAACCGTCTCTACGTGATCAGTTGCGACTGGGCCCAGATGCACACCGTGAGCCAGGAGCTCCCTCGTACGACCAGGGCGGCGATAGCCGCGCAATTCTGGCAGAAAATCGACTCCGCGCAGGATGCCGGCACCATCGACGGCACTCCTGACGCACCGGAATCAGGAGAGATCCAGTGAACTCCAGGACCAAATCGGCTTTGATCTTTCTCGTCTGCGGCCTGGTCCCCCTCGTGCTCGGGGGTTCCCTGGGCTGGTCCCCGTGGCTGCTGGTCCTGGTGCCGGTCACCGTGGTCTCCGGTGTCGCACTGCTCATGGTGGTGAACAACTCGGGCGGCGGCCCTGACGCCGACGGACGGTCCGGCGAAGAACCGGTCGCCGTGCCCGTCACGCCGGCCGAACCACCCTACCGGGAAACGCAGTTGAGGGACGTGCCGCTGCCCAGCTCGATGGCGGGCTACGACTTCCTCTTCTCGGCCACGGTGTGGTGGCGGCCTCTGCGGGAGCAGGCGGGTGCCGCCGATGGGCAGCTGTCGAGCCTGGCCGCCGCCGCCGTCCTGGACCGGGCGCGCGCCCTCACCAGGCAGGAAGACCCGAGCCGCTCGGACTTCGTCCGGTACCTGCTCGAAGGTGCCCTGGTCACGCCTGGCGTCGACGCCTCCGCCCGGGTGACCGCGTGCGCAGCCCACACCATGCTCGGCCTGGCACCGGCGGACCGGGACCGGCTCCAGGAACTCGCCGGTCTCCGGAAGGCGGAGGAAGCCTGGGAGCACCAGCGCCAGTACGAACGGAACAAGCGGGCGTATCTCGGGGACGAGGTCCTCAGCACGCCGGGCAGCGCCGTGGTCTGGTGGCTGGCAAGGCACGATGACGAGGTCGAGAAGGCGGTGGAGATGATCGGCCCGCTCGCCCAGATCTCGGCCGCCGCGAACGACGCCGAAGTACCCGAGCCGTTTCGGCGCTGGGTTTCACCGGCTGGCGATCTGCACGCGGCGGACCCCCTGGGCGGCTGGGACCACCCGGAGCGTGCGGGGGAGCCGTCGGCCACCTCATTCCTCCAGGAACAGGCGGACCCGGGTGACACCATGGTCGGTCACCTCTCCACCCTGCTGGACGATCTCGGCCTGACCGAACACTCCGACGAACGCACCGTCCTCGTGCACCGCATCGCCCGGTCGCTGGAGGCAGCAAGCCGGCCCGACGCGGCCCAGCGCATCCGACAGGACCTCCTCGCCCAGCGCTCCGACGCCGGCGACGACCTCCAGGATGCCGCCGATGTGCCTCCCGCCGACCCCTCGCCCCCCACCGGCCCCGCGACGCCGATGAGCCCCCCGCCCCCCGCCGCGCAAACCCCTGGCGACACGGCCGAGAGGCCGCAGGAACCCGAGGGCGAATCCAGCTACTACAACTCCCCCTCACCCCAGGACACCTCCCCCACACCGGACGAACCGAGCGG
>NZ_JAJCXB010000074.1 GCF_020564935.1 Streptomyces pinistramenti | reverse complement strand
GGTGTGGGACGGAGGGGGCGGTGGGGGTGCCGGGGGTCTGTTGGAGGCCGAAGGTGGTGAAGGCGGTGCGGGTGGGGAGGGGGTAAGGGGTGGCGTCGGTGAGGGAGTTGAGGATGGTGGCGCTGCGCCAGGCGGCGAGGCCGAGGTCGGGGGTGCCGACGCCGTGACTGTGGCGTTCGGCGTTCTGGACGTAGAGGGAGCCGGTGACGGTGGGGTCCAGGACGAGGCGGTGGTGTGCGTCGATGCGGGGGCGGCCCGCGGAGTCGCGGCGCAGGTGGGGGTCGAGGGCGGCGAGGAGGGTGTCGAGGCGGCGTTCGCGGTAGCCGGTGGCGAGGACGACGGCGTCGGTGGCGAGGCGGGTGCGGGTGGCCTGTTCGGCGTGGTCGAGGTGCAGTTCGATGCCGGTGGCGCCGAGGCGGGTCGCGGAGTGGACGGAGACGCCGGGGGTGAGGGTGGCGTCGGGCCAGCCGCCGTGCAGGGTGCGGCGGTAGAGCTCGTCGTGGATGGCGGCGAGGGTGTCGTGGTCGATGCCTTTGTAGAGCTGCCATTGGCCGGGGACGAGGCCGTCGCGTACGGATTCGGGGAGGGCGTGGAAGTAGCGGGTGTAGTCGGGTGTGAAGTGTTCGAGGCCGAGCTTGCTGTATTCCATGGGCGCGAACGCGGGGGTGCGGGCGAGCCAGTGGAGTTTTTCGTGGCCGATGGGGCGGGCGCGTAGCAGGTCGAGGAAGATTTCGGCGCCGGACTGGCCTGCTCCGATGACGGTGATGTGGTCGGCGGCGAGCAGGCGTTCGCGGTGGTCGAGGTAGTCGGCGGAGTGGATGACGGGGACGGTGGGGGTGTCGGCGAGGGGGCGCAGGGGCTCGGGGATGTGGGGTGCGGTGCCGATGCCGAGGACGAGGTTGCGGGCGTAGGTGCGGCCGAGTGCTTCGGCTTCGCCGTCGGCGCCGAGGTGGGTGAAGTCGACTTCGAATACGGCGTGCCGGGAGTTCCAGCGGACGGCGTCGATCTGGTGGCCGAAGTGGAGGGCGGGGAGGTTCTCGCTGACCCAGCGGCAGTAGGCGTCGTACTCGGCGCGGTGGATGTGGAAGCGCTCGGCGAAGTAGAAGGGGAAGAGGCGTTCGCGGCTGTGCAGGTAGCTGAGGAAGCTCCAGCGGCTGGCGGGGTCGGCGAGGGTGACGAGGTCGGCGAGGAAGGGGACTTGGAGGGTGGCGCCGTCGATGAGGAGGCCGGGGTGCCAGTGGAAGGCGGGGCGTTGGTCGTAGAAGGCGGTGCGGAGGTCGGTGAGGGGGTGGGCGAGGGCGGCGAGGGAGAGGTTGAAGGGGCCGATGCCGATCCCGGCGAGGTCGAGGGGGTCGGTGGGGCTGGTGGTGTCGGCCGACGGGGCGGGGGCGGGTGTGGTGTCGTGCTTCGGTGTCGTGGAGGTGGGGGCCGTGGTGCCAGGGGTGCCGGGACGGGCGGGGGTGGTCATCGGGGGATGTGGCCTTCCACGAGTTTCAGGAGGTTTTCGAGGTCACCGGGCTGGGTGTGGGGATTCAGGAGGGTGGCCTTGAGCCAGAGTCCGGTGGCGGTGGTGGCGCGGCCGAGGACGGCGTGCCCGTCGGTGAGCAGGCTGCGGCGGATGGCGGCGAGGGTGGTGTCGTCGGCGCCGGTGGGGCGGAAAAGGACGGTGGTGAGGGTGGGGCGGGAGTGGAGTTCGAGGTCGGGGCGCGCCTCGACGAGGTCCGCGAGGGTGCGGGCGGCGGCGAGGGTGCGGTCGACGAGGTCGCCGATGCCGCGCCGGCCCAGGGCTTTGAGGGTGACGGCGATCTTGAGGATGTCGGGGCGGCGTGTGGTGCGCAGGGAGCGGCCGAGGAGGTCGGGCAGTCCTGCCTCGGTGTCGTCGTCGGCGTTGAGGTAGTCGGCCCGGTGGTCGAGGGGGGCGAGGTCGGCGCTTCCGGGGACGGCGAGGAGGCCGGCGGCCACGGGTTGCCAGCCGAGTTTGTGCAGGTCAAGGGTGACGGTGTGGGCGCGGTCGAGGCCGTTCAGCAGGGCGCGGTGGGTGTCGCTGAAGAGGAGTGCTCCGCCGTAGGCGGCGTCGACGTGGAAGCGGGCGCCGTGGTGTTCGGCGAGGTCGGCCAGGGCCGGCAGGGGGTCGATGGCGCCGGAGTCGGTGGTGCCTGCGGTGGCGGTGAGGAGGGCGGGGCCGTCGAGGCGGGAGAGGGCCGCGTGGACGGTGTCGGGGTGGAGGACGCCGTTGGGGGTGGGGAGGGTGATCGGGGCGGGAAGGCCGAGGAGCCAGGCGGCGCGGTGAATGCTGTGGTGGGCGTTGGCGCCGCAGACGATACGGAGGGGGGCGGTGGGCTCCGGGGGGGCTGCGGCGATGCGGGCGGCCTCGCGCCTGGGCTCGCCCCCGGTCCCGCTGTCAGCTCCCCCGGTCGTGACTGCGGTCGTTTCCCTGGCGGAGTGTGCCGTGGCGCGGGCGGCCTCTCGTGCGAGGAGGACCGCCAGTTGGTTGGACTCGGTGCCGCCGGTCGTGACCAGCGCGTCGGGGCCGCCGGCGGGGATGACTGTGCCGGGGTCGGCGGAAGCCAGCGGGGCGGCTGGGGCGGTTGAGGAGCCGGGAGTGCGGAGCGGGCTGGGGGTGCGGGCGGTGTTGAGGGTTCCGGGTGGGATGCTCGGGACTGGGCCGATGAGGGCGGGAGTGGCGTCGGGGGCGTTGTCCGGGGCGGCAGTTGGGGCCGGAATGGTGAGCCGGGGCGTTGCGGGGTCGGGGTGGGGCGCGGTCGGGGCGGGGCCGGGCTGGGCTTGCGTGTGCGGTGCGGCGGCCCGTGCGGGTGCGGTCGTGCGGGCGTAGGGGTAGACCAGGGCCGCGAGTTCGCGGGTGGTGAGGGCTTCGATGGCGGAGGCTGCGGGGGCCTGGTCCCAGGAGTCCATGGAGGGGTTGAGGGCGCAGGCGGCGAGCTCGGCGGCTGCGGCGAGGGCCAGGGGCGGGCAGTGGAGGTGGGCCGCGCAGTGGGGGTCGGCGGGGTCGGCGGCGCCGGCGGCGAGGGTGTGGACGAGGGTGCGCAGGGCGTCGTGCGGCCCGGTGCCGTCGTCGGCGAGGAGGGGGGCGCAGGCGGCGCGTACGGCGGGTGCCACGGCGTCGGGTCCGCCGGCGGGGAGGGGGCCCGCGCGGTCCTCGGCACCGGTGGTGAGGGCGTCGAGGACGGTGTCGACGAGCGGGCGGAGCGCGCGGGGGCCTTCGGTGCCGCCTGCGAGGGCGGCATCGGTGGCGGGCACAGGCATGAACGTGCCCTTCTGTGTGGGGAGTTCGGGACGTTAGGCCGCCCTAAGTTACTTTCCCCGTGCAGTGCGCATCCACTGGCGCAGATGGTTCCACTCGTTCGTGTCAGGGATTGCTTCGTGCGTTCGGGTGCCGCCGGTCGCTGCCTCCGGCGGCACCCGTGATGATCTGCTGCGGCCGGTCAGCCGGCGGGCTGCGCCGGGTGGGCCGAGCGGACCCGCAGGGCACGTTCCAGATCATCGAGCTGATCGACGAGTTTGCGGCGCAGCGCGGGGGTCGGGTCGCCGGTGTCGAGGCAGCTGCGGCCGAGGCGGAGGGTTTCCGGCTCGACGAAGGTGCCGGGGAAGGCGTAGCGGCCGGCGGCCTCTGCGAGGGCGGGGCCGCGCTCGGTGGCGAGGGCGGGGGTTTCGGCGAAGTAGCGGGCGACGTAAGGGCGGAGCAGGTCGTGCTGTTCGGGGGCCCAGAAGCCGGTGGCGGTGGCGGTGAAGAGGTGGTTGGAGAGGGCGGCCTTGGCGTCGGTGGTGAAGAGGGCTTCCCAGGCGGCCTGTTTGCCGGCCGGGTCGGGGAGGGCGGCGTGGCAGCGGGCGGCGCCTTCGTGGCCGGCGGCGCTGGGGTCGCGGGCGAGTTCGGCGTCGATGCGGTCGGGGGTGGTGGCGCCGAGTACGGCGAGGCGGGTGAGGATGCGCCAGCGCAGTTCGGGGTCGAGGGCGGGGCCGCCGGGGACACTGCCGTCGTCGAGCCACTCCTGGAGGGTGTCGGGGGTGCGGGCACTGTCGATGAGGGCGCGGACGGCGGTGAGCCGCAGACCTGCCTCGGTGCTGTGTTCGGGGCCTTCGGTGCGGCGCAGGAGGTCGCGGCTGATGGCGGTGAGAGTGGTGAGGGCGCCGGGGCGTTCGTCGGCGGGGAGGTAGCAGTCGGCGAGGGGGGTGCGGGCGAAGGTGAGGACGTTGCGGACGATGGCGACGTCGGGTTCGTGCAGGAGGTGGGTGCGGGCTGCTTCGAGGTAGGCGGCGGGCGGGAGTTCGCCGTCGCGGACCATGTCGCGGGCGGCGTTCCAGACGACGGCGCGGCTGAGCGGGTCGGGGAGGCCGGAGAGGGCGCGGGCGGCGGTCTGCCAGGAGGTCGGGTCGAAGCGGACCTTGGTGTAGCTCAGGTCACCGTCGTTGAGGACGACCAGGGCGGGTGCGGGGCCCTCGAACGTGCGGCGGGTGTGTCCTTCTTCTTCGGGGATGTCCAGTTCGAAGCGGTCGCGTGGGGTGAGCCGGGCGGGGTCCGAGAGGTCCTGGTCGTAGAGGCCCACGGCGATGCGGTGGGGACGGCTGCCGTGGTGCTCGACGGCGAGTTCCCAGCCGTCGGGCCGGTCGTCGACGGCGGCGGTGAGGGTGTCGGCTCCGGAGGTGCGCAGCCAGCGTGCGGCCCAGGCGTGGACGTCGCGGTCGCCGGCGCGGGCGAGGGAGTCGATGAAATCGGCGAGGGTGGCGTTGCCGAAGCGGTGCCGGGCGAAGTGGTCGTTGATGCCGGCGAGGAAGTCCTTCTCGCCCATCCAGACGACGAGTTGGCGCAGTGCGGAGGCGCCCTTGGCGTAGGAGATGCCGTCGAAGTTGAGGAGCGCGGCGGCGGTGTCGGGGACGTCTTCGGCGCGGGGGGCGACGGGGTGGGTGGAGGGGCGCTGGTCGGCGTCGTAGCCCCAGCCCTTGCGGACGACGGCGAATTCGGTCCAGGTGCCGGTGAAGTGGGTGGCTTCGGAGAGGACTTGGTAGCCCATGTATTCGGCGAAGGATTCGTTCAGCCAGATGTCGTCCCACCACTGGAGGGTGACGAGGTCGCCGAACCACATGTGGGCCATTTCGTGGGCGATGACCATGCCGCGGACCTGGCGTTCGGTGTCGGTGACGGCCGAGCGGTAGAGGAATTCGTCGCGGAAGGTGACCAGGCCGGGGTTCTCCATGGCGCCGGCGTTGAATTCGGGCACGAATGCCTGGTCGTAGGAGTCGAACGGGTAGGGCTCGTCGAAGAGTTGGTGGTAGCGGTCGAAGCAGCGGCGGGTGATGTCGAGGATCTCGTCGGTGTCGGCGTCGAGGTGCGGGGCCAGGGAGCGGCGGCAGTGGAGGCCGAAGGGCAGTCCGGCGTGCTCGGTGCGGACGGAGTGCCAGGGGCCTGCGGCGACGGCGACGAGGTAGGTGGAGATGAGGGGGGTGGGGGCGGCGGTCCAGCGGCCTTCGCCGTCCTGTGCGGTGATGCCGTTGGCGAGGACGGTCCAGCCCTCGGGTGCGGTGACGGTGAGCCGGAAGACGGCCTTGAGGTCGGGCTGGTCGAAGGCGGCGAAGACTCGCTGGACGTCTTCCATGAACAGCTGGGTGTAGGTGTAGGTCTCGCCGTCGGCGGGGTCGGTGAAGCGGTGCATGCCTTCGCCGGTGCGGGAGTAGCGCATGGTGGCGTCGAAGCGGAGTTCGTGGCTGCCGGGGGCCAGGCCGGTCAGCGGGATGCGGTTGTCGGCGAGCAGTGCGGGGTCGAGGGGGCTGCCGTCGAGGGTGACGGCGTGCAGCGCGGTGGGCTTGATCTCGACGAAGGTGTCGGAGCCGTCTGCGGTGTCGCGCACGCGGAAGTGGATGACGGTCCTGGAGCCGAACTCGTCCTCGCCCTGGGTGAGGTCGAGGTCGATGTCGTAGCTCTGGACGTCGATGATCTGGGCTCGGGTCTGCGCTTCGGCGCGCTGCAGTGCGGGCATGGAGTCATGCTGCCGCACATGCGGGGGCGGCCGCACGGGGGTGTGGACAACCGGCGGGAACAGCCTGCGGGGGCTGTGGACAAGTCGGTGGCGGGCGGCTGACCGGGAGGGCGGCCGTCCTGCGCTCATGCCGCGGGATGGTGGCGCCTGACGCCCTGATGTCCTGTCACAGGGTGCCCCTACACTCCGCCCCATGACGCTCTCGACTGCTGCCATCGCCCGGGGCCTGGCGCCGCACGGCGTGCTGCGCGCCGCGATCAATCCGGTAACCCGGTCCTGGCCCGGGGCACACCCGCGGCGCCGGCCGGTGTGACGGTCGACATCGCGCGCGAGATCGGCGCGCGGCTGGGCGTGCCGGTGGAACCGGTCTGTTTCGACGCGGCGCGCGCGTCGTACGAGGCGATGGCGGCAGGCCGGGCCGACCTGTGCTTCCTGGCGGTCGAGCCCGCACGCGAGGCCGAAGTGGCTTTCACCGCGCCGTATGTCGTGATCGATGGGGTGTTCGCCGTGCCCGGCGCATCGGCGTTCCGTACGGCCGCCGACGTCGACCGTGCGGGCGTGCGGATCGGCGTGAAGCACGGGTCCGCCTATGACCTCTTCCTCTCCCGCACCCTTCGGCACGCGAGCGTCGTGCGCGGGGAGGAAGGGGGCGACGTGGGCGAATCCCCGCGCTGGCTCGCCGACCGCGGCCGGATGCGGGAGGCCGAGGCGACCATGGCGCTGATCGAGGCGAAGGTCGAGGCCGCCACGGGAGCGCCACTGCCGGACGCGCCACCGGACGCCCCGGCCAATCCCGCCCCGTCACCCGGCGCCCGCACGGTGGCCCCCGCCACCGCCGCCGAACGCGCCGCCACCGGCATCCGCGGCCTGTTCACCGGCCGCTACCGGCGCCGTACGCTCCTGCTCGGCGCCCTCTGGTTCACCGGCTACTTCGTGAACTACGGCATCTCCTCGTGGCTGCCGACCCTCTACGGCAGCCGCTTCCACCTCGGCCTCTCCGACGCGCTGCTCCACTCCACCGTCACGTCGGTGGCCGGACTGCTCGGCTGCCTGGTGGCCGCGCTCACCGTCGACCGCATCGGCAGGCGCCGGATCTTCGCCCTGTTCCTCGGCGGCACCGCCGCCGCCCTGCTCGTCCTCGCCGCACTCGGCGCCCGCACCCCCGTCCAGGTCCTCATCTGGACCTCACTGGCCGCGGTCTGCTTCTTCGGCTCCAACATCTGCCTGTACCTCTACACGCCCGAGCTGTACCCGACCCGGATGCGGGCACTCGGGTGCAGCGTCGGCGGCGCCCTCAACCGCGTCGGCGTCATCCTCGGCCCTCTCATCGTCGGCGCCGTCTACGCCGGGGGCACCGGCCTGGCCGCGGTCTTCGCCACCCTGGGCGCCGTCGCGCTGGCCGGCGCGCTGACGGCCGCGTTCTTCGCCGAGGAAACCACCGACCGACCGCTGGAGGAGGTCTCTCCCTGAACGGGCCCAGGGCCGTGGGGACTTGTCCGTGACGGATGCCGTGCCGGTCGTCTGTGAGGTGTCGCGGGGCCGGGGGGACGCCCGGACGTTCCCGTCAACGAGCAGCACCACACCCGCGCCCTGCGGCTCTTCCGTCCCGCGGACGGTCGGACGTCCCGGTGCCGCCCCTCCGACCCACCCCACCCACAAGCGGCAAGCGACCCACCGGTCACCACCTCACCCCGTCCACCCGCTCACCACCGGCGGATCATCCGGATCGGGGACCGTGTCCGACCACCCGCCCGGCACGCTCCGCCCCTGCCGCGCGCGGAAGCGGACCGGCGCGGTCCCCACCCGCCGGGTGAACAGCCGGCTGAAGTACGCCGGATCGTCGTAGCCGACCCGCCGCGCCACCGCAGCCACCGGCAGCTCGGTGGCCACCAGCAGCTCCTTGGCCCGCCCCAGCCGGATCCCCAGCAGATAGTCCTTGGGACTGCACCCCGCCCCACGCCGCACCGCGACCCGCAGTTCGGCCGGGCTCATGCCGTGCCGCGCCGCATGTTCCGCCACCGACAGCGGCCGGCACGCGTCCCGGGCCAGCGCCTGGAGCACCGGATCGCCGTCCGCGTCGGTGTCGGCCCGCGCCCGCCGCAGCGCGACGAGCAGTTCGTGCACGGCCGCCGACGTCTCCACCTCCAGCAGCGGATTGCCGCGCCGCGCCGCCCGCGCGATCCGCCCCACGGCGGTACGGGCCGCGACGGTGTCGGCGAGCGGCACCACCGGGCGCCCCGGCTCGATATAGCCCAGCTCCGTGTACGTGGCGGCGGCCGGCCCGGTGAAGTCGACGAAGCTCTCGTCCCAGCCGGTCTCCGGGTCGGGCCCGTAGTGGTGGGACACCCCCGGCACGAGCCACAGCAGCGCCGGGGCGGTGACCTCCTCGCGCCGCCCGTCCGGGCCCGTGCACCAGCCGCGGCCGGCGCTGATGACGACCGCGACATGGTGATCGAGGACGCGCGGCCCCACCGCGGGCAGCGCGCCGTGCTGCAGCCCGACGCCCAGACACACCAGGCCCAGCCGGTGGTGCACCGGGCCCGGCGTGAAATACCGCATCCAGGTGTGGTACATCCCCGGGACCTCCCGCCACCCGCACGGCCGCCCCGCCGCGCGCCGCTCCGTCCAAACAACGCCGATCTTTGTCCATGGACCGCCGCACCGCCAGAGGGCGAAGGTGACCGGCAAGGAACGGGCGGGGGCGACGAGAGGCGGGGCCGGCGACGTGAGCGAATTCCTGGTGGGCGAGCGGGACTTCCTGCTGGACGGGCGGCCGGTGCGGCTGCTGTCCGGCGCGCTGCACTACTTCCGGGTGCACGAGGCCCAGTGGGACCACCGGCTGGCGATGCTGCGCGCCCTGGGCCTCAACTGCGTGGAGACCTACGTCCCGTGGAACCTGCACGAACCGCGCCGGGGTGAACTGCGGGACACCGGTGCGCTGGGCCGCTTCCTGGACGCGGCCGCCCGTGCGGGCCTGCGGGCCCTCGTCCGGCCGGGCCCGTACATCTGCGGCGAGTGGGAGAACGGCGGGCTGCCGCACTGGCTGACCGGACCGCTGGGCCGCCGGGTGCGGACGCGCGACCCGGAGTACCTGCGGGCGGTCGAGGCGTGGTTTCGCCGGCTGCTCCCCCAGATCGTCGCCCGCCAGTGCACCCACGACGGGCCGGTGCTGATGGTGCAGGTGGAGAACGAGTACGGGTCCTACGGCTCGGACGCGGCCTACCTCGCGTGGCTCGCCGGACTGCTGCGGGAGCTGGGCGTGACCGTGCCGCTGTGCACATCCGACGGGCCCGAGGACCACATGCTGACCGGCGGCGCGGCGCCGGGAGCGCTGGCCACCGTCAACTTCGATGCGGGCGCGCGCGAGGCGTTCGACGTGCTGCGCAGGCACCAGCCGGACGGGCCGCTGATGTGCATGGAGTTCTGGTGCGGCTGGTTCGCGCACTGGGGCGCGGGGCCCACGGGACGCGATCCGCTGGAGGCGGCCGGCGCGCTGCGCGAGATCCTGGACTGCGGGGCCTCGGTCAACCTCTACATGGCGCACGGCGGCACCAGCTTCGGCGGCCTGGCGGGCGCCAACCGCGCGGGCCCGCTGCACGACGGCCCGCTCCGGCCGACCGTCACGTCCTACGACTACGACGCGCCGATCGATGAACGCGGCCGCCCCACAGAGAAGTTCCACCGGTTCCGCGAGGTGCTGGCGGAGCACGCGCAGGGCCCGCTGCCCGAGCCGCCCGCGCCCTGCCCCGTGCTCGCCGCGCCGGCCGCCGTACGCCTCTCGGGCTGGGCCGGGCTCGGCGCGGTGACCGATGCGCTGGGCGGTGCCGAGATGAGCTGTGGGGTGCCGCCGACGTTCGAGGAGCTGGACGTGGACCGGGGCCTGGTCCGCTACCGGCTGGCGGTCCCCGGGCCGCGCGGCCCGTACGAGCTGCGGGTGCGGGGGCTGCGGGACCGTGCGGTGACGTTCGTGGACGGGGTGCGGGGGCCGGACATCGACACCGAGGACGCGGTGCTCGGGCCGGTGTCGGGGCCCGCCACGGTGGAGCTGTGGGTGGAGTCCCTGGGGCGGGTCAACTACGGGCCGCGCCTCGCCGAGCCCAAGGGCCTCACCGGCGGGGTGCTGCACGAGCGGCAGTTCCTGCACGGCGTACGGGCCCGCGGGCTGCGGCTCGACGCGCTGGAGGACGCGGACGCGGTGGCGCGGCTGCCGTTCGGGCCCGGCCTGCCCGGTGCGCGCGGGCTGCACCGGGGGACGGTCACCGTGCCGGCGGGCGGGGCGGGCGACGCGATGCTCGAACTGCCGGGCTGGACGCGGGGGTTCGCGTGGGTGGGCGGCTTCCCGCTGGGGCGCTACTGGTCGGCGGGTCCGCAGGAAGCGCTGTACGTACCGGGCCCGGTGCTGCGCGAGGGGGCGAACGAGGTGCTGGTACTGGAGCTGGAGGGGCCGCCGCCGGGCGTCGCGCCCGGGGTGCCGCGGCTGGTGCCCTGAGCGCCGCGGCCCGGGTGCGGGGTTCCGGGGGCAGCCCCCGGAACCCGCGTCATGCCGCCCTCATACCTCCCTGACCTCGAAGCTGTCCAGCACGAACTCCGCCTTCGCGTCGTCGCCGACCTTGCGCAGCCCCACCCATGCCTCGCCGCCGTCGGGCGCGGTGAACTCGTAGGTGAGGGTGGCAGGCTGGGGCGCGACCGGGAGCGGGCGGCGGCTCAGCTCGCGGGGCGCGGGCTCGTCGACGGCGGTGATCCAGACGTACTCGCCGGCCTTCTCGTTCTCGTAGCGGAAGGTGACGCGGTAGCGGCGGCCGGGCAGGAAGCGGACGGTGTGCGGGACGGTCCGGTGGACGACTCCGGTGTTCTCGCCGCGCGACTTGAGGGACTGGCCGCCGTCCACGACGTCGTCGATCGCCTTGCCGTTCCAGCCGCGCCGGGTGTACGGCGCGTGCCGCTGGGCGAGGTGCGTGCGCGGGTCCGTCGAACCGCCCGCGTCGCCCTTGACGAAGACGCCCCAGCCCTGCGGGACGTGCTCGAAGTCCTCGTACACCAGCGTGCCCCGCTTGGTGCTGCGCTCCGCGCGCACCACCCGGATGTTGTCGAAGCGCACCCGCGGCTCGCCGGCGGCCGCGGTCAGCGCGAGGGTGACCCGGCCGCCGCCTTCGGGCACCGTGAAGGGGGTGAACATCCGCTGGAAGCGGGTGCCGTGCTTGCGGTCGGCGGCGACGTAGTTGCCCGCGGTGGAGGTCTCGGTCCAGTTGGCCGCGGTGACCCCGTCGGCGGTGCGCACTTCCAGGGCGGCCCGGCGCCGCTCCCCCGCCGCCGCGCCGACCTCGACCTGTACGGACGCGGCGTAGCTGCCGGGTGCCAGCCGGTCGAGCCGCCGGCTGACCGAGGCCGCGGCGCCCGCGCCGATGACCAGTTCGTGGTCGCCCAGCGCGCTCGTCCCGACCCGGGCGGGCCCCTTGACCCGCCAGCCGTCGAGGCCGCCCGAGTGGAACCCCGGGTCGCCGATGCCGGTGCCCTCGCCCCACTGCGGGTCCTGCTGGGCCGGGGCCTTGGTGCGGTAGAGGACGTAGGGGCGGCCGGCGTCCGCGTCGACGGTGACCGTGCCGCCGCGCACCGGCAGCCGTCGCTCCTGGGTCCTGCCCTGGTCGGTGAGCCGGTACGCGTACACCGCGGCGGCGCCCGACCAGCCGCGCGGCAGCGTCCAACGGGTGCTGCCGCCCTGCGGGTTGTAGTGGTAGAGCTTGTCCGGGTCGGTGGCCCGGCGCGGCTCCCACGGCAGCAGGTAGCGGCCGTCGTCGTAGACCAGCCGCCCGTCGGTGGTGACCCTCCGGGTGCCGCCCTGGTCCGATACGGAGGTCTTCGTCGGCCCATCGAAGGTGATCTCGTGCGCGGTCCAGGTACGGATCGGGTACGCCTGGAGGTACTTGGCGGGCAGTGCGTCGCGCCAGATGACGGCGGTGAAGGCGGGCCAGTCGGTCTTGCCGGTCCAGCCCTCGAAGTTACCCATCCGGGGTGCGCCCAGCAGGGTGGGCCACTTGTCGGCGAAGACGTCCTTGTGGTGGTTGCGCAGGAAGCGGATCAGTTGGGAGTTGATGCCGCGTGAGGTGTCGGGGCCGTAGTCGGTCTCGTTCGCCCAGTGCGACCAGAGCGAGGACCTCTCCAGGCCGTGGCCCCATTCACTGGCGACCTGCCAGCCCTGGTCGTGCAGGTGGCGCTGGAGGCGGTCGGAGTTCCAGCCGGACTCGCGGAAGACGTCGAAGTAGATCATGTTGAGCGCGGGGTCGGTCTCCTTGCGGAGCTGTGCGAGGCGCGCGGCGATGTCGCCGGAGAGCAGGTCGCGGCGGGCGTCGATCCGGTAGGACTGGTCGAGCCAGTCCCACTGTTCGTCGGCCTTGTCCACCAGCTTTTCGGAGAAGGCGTGGGCGACGGGGTAGGACTCGGTGGCGTTGACGTGCACCGCGAAGTCGCTGTTCCACTTCTTGCCGGCCCGCACCAGCGCGTTGAGGTCGTCGAGCCCGCCCGCGCGCGCGTTGTAGTTGCCGCCGTAGTCCGGGTGCGCCGAGTCGTGCCCTTCGGACTGGTAGCCCTTGAGGAGGGTGAACTGCCGCAGCCCGTCGGTGGCCAGGGCGATCCGTTTGACGTTGTCGAGGGTGGCGAGGAACGGGTTGGTGGCCTGGCTGGCGAAGTTGAAGGGGATGTGCGGGACGACCCGGAGGTGCTGTTCGTCGGCGCCGCGCGGCACGACCATGATGTCCCGCAGCGCGATGGCGCCGTCCTGCCAGTCGGCCCTGCCGTCGCCGTTGCGGTCGCCGGTGACGATGACCGTCGCCTGCGGCAGCGGTTCGGTGGCGTCCCAGGGCGCCCCGGCCGCGCGGTGGGTCCACTGGCCGCAGGCGAGCTGCGCCTTGACGAAGCCGTCGCCGCGCACGGCCTGGTGCCAGAGCCTGCCGTTCTCCCAGGTGGTGGCGCCGGACGGCAGGTCGTGGACGGTGTTGGTCTCGATGGCGGCGGCGAGTTCACCGGTGGAGACCACCGCGTACGCGCATCCGGTGGGCGCTTCCTGCGGCGCGGTGTCCGCGGTGACCTCCACCAGGGTGTCGCCGCTCTTGGCCTTGTCGAGGTCGATGCGGGCGGCGAGCAGGGCCGCGCCCGGCTGGTCGCTGCGGACGCTGAGCAGTGCGAGGCCGGGGATCTCCAGGGTGCCGACGGGCCGCGCCGCGGTGTCGTCGATGCCGGTGACCCGCCAGGTGACCTGCCGTCCGCCGACCGCGATCTCGACGGTGATCACGGTGCCGCCGTCGAAGGCGAGGGTGTAGACGGCCCGGTCGGCGCGGGCGCGGTGGGTGACCTGCGGGGTACGGGCCGTGCCGTCGATCAGGACCTGACGCACGGCGGTCTCCTGGCCGTGCAGGACGGCGCCGGTGCCGCGGTCGGTGTAGGCGACGATGCGCGGGAAGTCGGTGGCGACGCGGACTTCCAGTGCCGCGGAGCGCAGGACGGCCTCACCGGGCCCGGGGGCTGCGGCCGCTGAGCCGGCGCCGAGCGGCAGGGCGGTGGCGGCCGACGCGAGCGCGGTGGCGGCGACGACCGTACGGCGGCTGGGCCCGCCGCGGCCCTTTGTCTGTTCGTTCACGCGCGCCTCCTCCTCGGCACCTGCACTGCTGTCGCCGGACAGCGTGCGGCCGGTGGGGCGGGTGCGCCTATGGACAAAGGAGGGACAGGTGTTGGACTAACGGATGCGGCTCTGCGGATCCCGGCGCGGGACCGCGCCGGGCCGGAGGGCGGGCCGCCGCCCGCCCCCGGACCGGTGCGGGACCGGCTCAGCTGCCGAGTTCGCCTGCGGCCTTCTGGATGTCGGCCGCGAAGGTGCTCACCTCGCTGTAGACGCCGGGCTTGCCGGGCCGTGCGCAGCCCTCGCCCCACGACACGATGCCGACCTGGAGCCACTCGCCCGCGTCGTCCTTGCGGAACATCGGGCCGCCCGAGTCGCCCTGGCAGGTGTCGGTGCCGCCGGTGTCGAGCTTGCCCGCGCAGATCTCGTCGCCCGGGGTCAGCGCGTCGCCGTACGCCTTGCCGCAGGTGGCGTCGTCGATGAACGGGACGGTCGCCTTGAGGAGGTAGCGCTGCTGGTCGCCGCCTTCCTTGTCGGCGCCCCAGCCGGCGATGGTGAAGTCGCCGTTGTTGAGCTTGTCGTCCTGCGCGATCTTCAGCGTCGGCTGGTCGATCGGCTTCTCCAGCTTGATCAGCGCCCAGTCCTTGCCCTTGCCGTTGTAGCCGGGGGCCTGAAGAACTTCCTTGGACTTGACGGTGACGGCGTGCGAGTCCTGGAGGTCGACGACACCGGCGGTGGCGGTGATGTCGGTGTTGGGGCCGCTGCCGTCGACGCAGTGGGCGGCGGTCAGCACGATGTCCTTGGCGTACAGCGCGCCGCCGCAGCCCATCGACAGCCGGACCATGAAGGGGAATTCACCCTGCTCGGCCTTGGTGCCGCCGACGACCTTGGTGTGCACGCCCGAGGGGTCGGGCGCGGGGGCGGCAAAGGCCGATGCGGGCTGGAGGCTGAAGGCGGCGAGGGCTATCGCGCCGAGGGCGGTGGTTCTCTTGAGGTGCTTCAGGGAGCTGCGCAACGGGCTTCCTTTCGTGGGGGGTTGCACGTCGATGACGAGCTCGTGCCCCACCGGAGCCGGTGTGCGGCCGCCGGAAAATCTGCGTGGAGAAGGGCGGCACACCACAAGGCGTCCGGACCCAGTGGGGGATGAGTCCGTAAAGCGCCCTGTGATTATGTGGAAAATGCGATCAGGGTGACAAGGGTTCGTATCCGGCCAACTCCCCTGCGCCATCCGCCCCGTACGGCCCATTCCGGCCGTTGCCGCCCGGCCGTAGAGTGGCCGGGTGGCAACGGGCACCCCCGGTGGGGAGATCGCGCACGGCTACCCGCATCTCGACACGGTGCGGGCCTCCCTCACGGCGCTCTACCGCCGCCTCTCGCACGACACGGTGAGCACCTTCAACGCCAGCGTCCTCCCCATCGACGTGGCCTTCGACGACGCGGAGGACCTCCACCTCGGGGTGCAGCGGGTGGCCCGCGCGATGGTCCGTCACCTGCGGCTGCCGGACGCCCGGATGGTGGTCTCGTTCCGGACGATGGAGCACGCCGCGCACGTCGAACTCGCCGCGGGGCCCGAGTACTTCATCGAGCTGAACGAACGTTTCCGGACACACCGCAAGGACATCGGTGCGGCCCTTGCGCACGAGGTGATGCACGTCTACCTGCACCGCCTGGACCTCGCCTTCCCCGGCACCCGCGACAACGAGATCCTCACCGACACCGCGACGGCCTACCTGGGCGCCGGCTGGCTGCTGCTGGACGCCTACCGCGAGCACGGTCCGTTCTCGCAGAAGCTGGGCTACCTCACCCCGGAGGAGTTCGGCTACGTCCTGGCGCTGCGCGCGGAGTTCTTCGGCGAGGACCCGTCACCGTGGTTCACCAGCCCGCAGGCGTACGACGCGTACACGGCGGGGCGGTCGCGGGCCCGGCAGGAGGCCCGCAGGCCGCCGCTGGCCGCGGCCGGCTGGGCGGCCGGGCGCCGGTACGCCAGGGCGCGCCGCGCGGCACACGACGCGCAGCGCACCGCGCCCGACCGGGAGTACGGCTTCGCCTTCGAGGGCCCGGGGCCGCAACGGGTGTCGTTCCCCTGCCCCGCCTGCCTGCAGCGCATCCGGGTGCCGGTCCGCGGCCGGCTGCAGGCCCGCTGCGGGCTGTGTCACACACTGCTGGACTGCGACACCTGACGGCGCGCCGGGCCCGCGCGGCTCACAGCCAGTCGCGCTCCGGTGTGGCGGCGGCCAGGACCTCCCGCGCACCGGTGCGGACCGGGTCGCCGTGCGGTACGCAGACGGTGTCGACGCCGTCGAGGGCTGCGAGCCTGCGGAAGGAGGCGACGGCCGTCGCCCGGTCGATGTTGATGGGGCCCAGGATCGCGCGGCCTTCGCCGGTGGCGATGAGGTCGCCGGGGAACAGGACGCGGGATGCGGGCAGGTGCAGCGCGATCGAGCCCGGCGTGTGGCCGGGCACGTGCAGCACCCGGACCGGCTCGGACCAGCCGTCGATGGTGTCCCCTTCATGCAGCGCGACGTCGACGTCGAGGTGGCGCAGCGGCGGCAGTCCGGCCTCCGCGAAACCGGCGGACACCTGCTCGTACAGGGCCTGTTCGGCGGCGGTGAGCTGCGGCGTCGGTTCGGGGGCCGCCCCGCTGATGTACGGGACGTCGTCGGCGCCCGCCAGCACGGTGGCCCCGGTGACGGCGGCCAGGTCGGCGGCCGAGCCCATGTGGTCGATGTGGCTGTGGGTGAGCACGATCTGCCGCAGGTCGCCCGGTCGCCCGCCGAGGCGGGCCAGCGCGTCGAGGATCGCCGGGGCGGAGCCGGGGACCGAGGTGTCGACCGCGGCGTAGCCGTCGCCGGGCAGCGCGACGAGGTAGACGTGCCCGACGGGGAACGGGAGGTGCCAGATGGTCTCGGTAACCGGGATGGGAGTGTCCATGTCCCGGACGCTAGGCGGGCCCACGCAGCCCTGCCACGCTTTGCGCCGTCGGCGGATTGCGCGCACGGCACAACCGGTCCGGAACCCGAACGGCGCCCGCTCCGTCCCATCAGCGACCCGAGGAGGCATGTCATGCGAACAAGCACCGAGCAACGGATCACGGACCGGACCGGCACCGGACGGCGCGCCGGGGCCCGCACTCTGGCCGCCCTGATCGCCCTGGCCGCCGCAGGCACCGCGGCCCTGTCCGGGTGCGGCGGCGGCACGACGCAGACGGTGGGCAACGCGCCGCCGAAGAAGCAGGATCCGTTCGAGCAGCGGGCCGACACCGTGGTACGGGACTGGCCGAAGGTGAAGCCGGTCTCCGGGCACCACGACGCGGTGCTGCCGCTGGCCGGCGCGGACCGGCCCAAGGACACCACGGCGCGGGAGCTGACGGTGACGGTCGGCCACGGCGCCTGCGACGCCCATTACGGCACGCATGTCCGCGAGTCGGAGAAGCTGGTGGTGATCTCCGGCTGGAGCGAGAGGAGCCGGACGAAGAAGATGTGCACCGCGCAGCTGGAAACCGACAAGGCCAAGGTGAAGCTGAAGAGCGCGCTCGGCGACCGCAGGATCGTGGACGCGGCCACCGGCAAGCAGCTGGCGGCTTCCTAGGTCGTGCCCGCAAGGCCCGGCCCGCACCGACCGGCCGTCGGCGGTACCGCACCGGGATCTGCGGCGCCGTCGACGGCCCCGCGGCCGGGCAGCAACTACCCTCGCCGCATGAGTCCTTCCATCGCCCGTGCCACCCGCGTCGAACTGCCGGAGCTGCTGGAGTTCGTCCGCCCGCGCCATCGCGCCGTCCTGCTGACCCGCCGCTCCGACGGCACCCCGCAGGGGTCGCCGCTGACCTGCGGGGTGGACGACTCCGGCCGGCTGGTGATGTCGACGTATCCGGAGCGCGCCAAGGTCCGCAACCTCCGCCGGGCGCCGTCGGCCAGTGTGATCGTGCTGTCCGACGAGTGGAACGGGCCGTGGGTGCAGATCGACGGCGAGGCCGAGGTGCTCGACGCGCCGGACTCGATCGAGCCGCTGGTCGAGTACTTCCGCAACATCTCGGGCGAGCACCCGGACTGGGACGAGTACCGCGAAGCGATGCGCACCCAGGGCAAGTCGCTGATCCGGGTGACGCCGCTGCGCTGGGGCCCGGTCGCCACCGGCGGGTTCCCGGCCCGCCTGGTGGAGGGCGAGGAGTAACGCCCCTCCGGCACGTCAACGGGTCCGGTGGGCACCCCCGTTGACGTGCAGCACCTGCCCGGTGAGGTGCCGGGCGGCGGGGGACGCGAGGAACGCGACGGTGCCCGCGATGTCTTCCGGCACGCCGGGGCGGCCCATCGGCGTGGCGTCGATCAGCGTCCGGCGGCGTTCCTCGGCGAGCTGCCCGTGGAAGAACTCGGTCTCGGCGATGTAGCCGGGCGCGACGACGTTGGCGGTGATGCCGCGCGGGCCGAGCGCGGCGGCCAGGCCGGAGTTCCAGGAGGCGAGTGCGGCCTTGGCCGCGCCGTAGGACCCTGATCCGGTATCGGCGGCGATCGAGCCGATGTGCACCACCGCGCCGCCGTCCGCGAGCCGCGCGTCCAGGGCGCGGACGGTCAGTGCGGCGGTGAGCAGGTTGGCGTCGAGGTTGGCGCGGAAGTCGTGGGCGTAGGCGGCGAGGTCGTCGGCGCCGTCGGTCTGGAAGTCGGCGTTGCCGCCCGCGTTGTTGACCAGCACGTCGACGCGTTCCGGCAGCGCGTCGAGGAGTGCGGTGAGGGCCGCGGGGTCGGTGTGGTCGCAGGTCACCGCGCGGATACCGGCGCGGTCCGCGGTCTCCTTGAGGGGGCCGGGACGGCGTCCGGTGACAACGACGCTGTCGCCTGCCGCGGCGAAGTGGTGGGCGACGGCCCTGCCGATGCCCGTTCCGCCGCCGGTGACGAGGATGGTGCGTGCCATACGATGAGCTCCGCTCTCTTCGTTCAGCTCTAAATTCAGGGCTAAATTTAGAGCTGAACATAACACTCCCAGGAGGCCCGATGGCAAGCACACCGAAGAAGCAGGACGGCCACGGACCCCCGTCCCCCGCCGGGACGCACCTCGTCGAGGAGATCGCCGCGGCCTGGGAGCGCGAGCGGCCCGGCACCCCGGTCTCCTCGATCGGGATCGTCACGCCCATCTGGCAGCTGGCCAAGCTGTTCGGCGACAACCGGCGCCGGGTACTGACGCGGGCCGGCGTGGACCCGGCCACCCTCGACCTGCTGAGCGTGCTGCGGCGCGGCGGCGAGCCCTACGCCCTCACCACCCGCGAACTCGCCCGCCGCTCCCTGGTCACCGCGGGCGCCGTCTCGCAGCGGGTGGCACGCGCCGAGCGCGAGGGTCTTGTCACCCGCGAGCCCGGCACGGGCCGGCCGCGCAGCGTGCTGGTGCGGCTGACGGCGGCGGGTCACGAGCTGGTCGAGGCGACCGTCGATCACGTACTCGGCCGCGAGGCGGAGTTGCTCGACACGCTCACCGCCGAGCAGCAGGACCAGCTTGCCGGACTGCTGCGGATCCTGCTGCGGGACACCCAGCAGCGGCTCGGCGACGACCGGATCGGCCAGGTGGGCGCGGACTGAGCGGGCGGCGGGCCCGGCCGCCGCCCGCTCGGTCCGGTGATGTGCCGTGAACGACACACGGCGCCTGCCTCCGGTCGGGGAGGGGACAGGCGCCGCGGTACGGGGGCCGGGGTGTTCCCCGGTCCCATGCCGCCGCACGACGTTGTGCGGGACAGCGGGTGACGGATCGCTACACGGTCAGTGCGCGGTCCGTCGGCTTGATGGGAGCCGGCAGGGCGCTGGCTCCGGTGAGGAAGCGGTCCACGCCCTGGGCGGCCGAGCGGCCCTCGGCGATGGCCCAGACGATGAGGGACTGGCCGCGGCCCGCGTCACCGGCGACGTACACGCCGGGCACGTTGGTGGCGAACTCCGCGTCGCGGGCGATGTTGCCGCGCGCGTCCAGCTCCAGGCCGAACTGCTCGACCATGCCGTTGGCCTGGTCGGTGCCGGTGAACCCCATGGCCAGGGTGACCAGTTGGGCGGGGATGCGGCGCTCCGTGCCCGGCTTCTGCTCCAGCTTGCCGTCCTTGAACTCCACCTCGATCAGGTGCAGCCACTGGACGTTGCCGTCCTCATCGCCCTCGAAGTGGGTGGTGGAGACGGAGTAGACCCGCTCGCCGCCCTCCTCGTGCGCGGAGGTGACCTTGTAGAGCATCGGGAACGTCGGCCAGGGCTGGCCCGGATTCCGCTCCTCGCCCGGCCTGGGCATGATCTCCAGCTGGGTGACGGAGGCCGCGCCCTGGCGGTGGGCGGTGCCGACGCAGTCCGCGCCGGTGTCGCCGCCGCCGATGACGACGACGTGTTTGCCATCGGCGCTGATCGGGGCGACGGTCAGGTCGCCCTCCTGCACCTTGTTGGCCAGCGGCAGGTACTCCATCGCGGCGTGGATGCCGTTCAGCTCGCGTCCGGGCGCCGGCAGGTCGCGGGAGGTGGTGGCGCCCGCCGCGATCACGACGGCGTCGTAGCGCTTGCGCAGCTTCTTCGCGTCGATGTCCCGGCCGATCTCCATCTCGGTACGGAACTTGGTGCCCTCCGCGCGCATCTGCTCGATGCGGCGGTTGATGTGGCTCTTCTCCATCTTGAACGCGGGGATGCCGTACCGCAGCAGCCCGCCGAGCCGGTCCGCGCGCTCGTAGACGGCGACGGTGTGGCCCGCCCGGGTCAGCTGCTGGGCGGCGGCGAGTCCGGCAGGACCTGAGCCGATGACGGCGACGGTCTTGCCGGAGAGCCGCTCGGGCGGCTGCGGGGTGACGTCACCGCTGTCCCACGCCTTGTCGATGATGGTGACTTCGACGTTCTTGATGGTGACGGGCTGCTGGTTGATGCCCAGTACACAGGCCGCCTCGCACGGAGCGGGGCACAGCCGGCCGGTGAACTCCGGGAAGTTGTTGGTCGCGTGCAGCCGCTCGCTGGCCGCGCTCCAGTCGTCCCGCCAGGCGTAGTCGTTCCACTCGGGGATGAGGTTCCCCAGCGGACAGCCGTTGTGGCAGAACGGGATGCCGCAGTCCATGCAGCGGGACGCCTGCTTGCTGATGATCGGCAACAGGGAGCCGGGCTGGTAGACCTCGTTCCAGTCCTTGACGCGCTCCTCGACGGGACGGGTCGTGGCGACCTCGCGGTCGTGGTTGAGGAAGCCCTTGGGGTCAGCCATGGGTCGCCGCCTCCATCATCTTCTCGTGGGTCTCGGACTCGGAGAGCCCGGCCAGCTCGGCGGCGTCCTTGGCGGCGAGCACTGCCTGGTACGTGGGCGGGATGACCTTGCTGAAGCGGGCCGCGGCTCCATCCCAGTCGGCGAGGAGCTTCGCGGCGACGGTCGAGCCGGTCTCCTCCTGGTGGCGGCGCACGACGCCGTGCAGCCACTGCTTGTCGGCCCCGTCCAACGCATGGACGGCGTCGGCCAGTTCCTTGTTGACGTGGGCCGGGTCGAGGTCGATGACGTAGGCGTAGCCGCCGGACATGCCGGCCGCGAAGTTACGCCCTGTCTCGCCCAGGACGACGGCGTTGCCGCCGGTCATGTACTCGCAGCCGTGGTCGCCGACACCCTCGGAAACCACCGTGGCGCCGGAGTTGCGGACGCAGAACCGTTCGCCGACCCGGCCGCGCAGGTACAGCTCGCCGCCGGTCGCGCCGTAGGCGAGGGTGTTGCCCGCGATGGTGGAGTACTCGGCGAGGTGGTCGGCGCCGCGGTCCGGGCGGACCACGATCCGGCCGCCGGAGAGGCCCTTGCCGACGTAGTCGTTGGCGTCGCCCTCCAGGCGCAGCGTGACGCCACGCGGCAGGAACGCGCCGAAGGACTGGCCGGCCGAGCCGGTGAAGGTGAGGTCGACGGTGTCGTCGGGCAGCCCCGCGCCGCCGAACTTCTTCGTGACCTCGTGGCCGAGCATCGTGCCGACGGTCCGGTTGATGTTCCTGATGGCGACCTGGGCCCGCACCGGCTGGGCGGCCTCGGCGGTGTCCGCGGACAGCGCGTCGGCGGCCAGCTTGATCAGCTCGTTGTCCAGCGCCTTCTCCAGGCCGTGGTCCTGGACGGTGACCTGGTGGCGGACCGCGCCGTCGGGCAGCTCCGGCACGTGCAGCAGCGGTGCCAGGTCCAGGCCCTGGGCCTTCCAGTGGTCGACGGCCTGCGTGGTGTCGAGGATCTCGGCGCGGCCGATGGCCTCGTCGAGGCTGCGAAAGCCCAGCTCGGCCAGCAGCTCACGGACCTCTTCGGCGATGAACTCGAAGAAGTTGACGAGGTATTCGGCCTTGCCGGAGAACCGCTCGCGCAGCGCCGGGTTCTGGGTGGCGATGCCCACCGGGCAGGTGTCCAGGTGGCAGACGCGCATCATGACGCAGCCGGAGACGACCAGCGGAGCGGTCGCGAAACCGAACTCCTCGGCGCCGAGCAGGGCCGCGATGATGACGTCGCGGCCGGTCTTGAGCTGGCCGTCGGTCTGCACGACGATACGGTCGCGCAGACCGTTGAGCAGCAGCGTCTGCTGGGTCTCGGCAAGCCCCAGCTCCCACGGGCCGCCCGCGTGCTTGAGCGAGGTGAGCGGCGACGCGCCCGTTCCGCCGTCGTGTCCCGAGATCAGGACGACGTCCGCGTGCGCCTTGGAGACACCCGCGGCGACGGTCCCGACGCCGACCTCGGAGACCAGCTTGACGTGAATGCGCGCCCGGGGGTTGGCGTTCTTCAGGTCGTGGATCAGCTGGGCGAGGTCCTCGATGGAGTAGATGTCGTGGTGCGGCGGCGGCGAGATCAGGCCGACGCCGGGGGTCGAGTGACGTGTCTTGGCGACCCAGGGGTAGACCTTGTGTCCTGGCAGCTGGCCGCCCTCGCCGGGCTTGGCACCCTGCGCCATCTTGATCTGGATGTCGTCGGAGTTGACAAGGTATTCGCTGGTCACACCGAAGCGGCCGGAGGCGACCTGCTTGATGGACGAGCGGCGCGCCGGGTCGTAGAGACGGTCCGGATCCTCGCCGCCCTCACCGGTGTTGGACTTGCCGCCCAGCTGGTTCATGGCGATGGCGAGGGTCTCGTGCGCCTCGCGGGAGATCGATCCGTAGGACATCGCGCCGGTGGAGAAGCGCTTGACGATCTCGGACGCCGGCTCGACCTCGTCCAGCGGGACCGGGGGCCGCTCGGACGTGCCGTTCTTCTCCGACTTCAGGCCGAACAGGCCGCGCAGCGTCATCAGCCGCCCGGACTGCTCGTTCACCCGCTCCGTGTACTGCTTGAAGATGTCGTAGCGGCGCGAGCGGGTGGAGTGCTGGAGCCGGAAGACGGTGTCCGGGTCAAAGAGGTGCGGCTCGCCCTCGCGGCGCCACTGGTACTCGCCGCCGATGTCCAGCGCGCGGTGCGTGGCGGCGATGCCGGACACCGGGTACGCCTTCGCGTGCCGCGCCGCGACCTCCCTGGCGACGACGTCGAGCCCGGCGCCGCCGATCTTGGTCGCGGTGCCCTGGAAGTACCTGCCGACGAACGCCTCGTCCAGGCCGACGGCCTCGAAGACCTGCGCGCCGCGGTAGGAGGCGACGGTCGAGATGCCCATCTTGGACATGACCTTCAGGACGCCCTTGCCGAGCGCCTTGATGAGGTTCCTGATGGCCCCTTCGGCGTCCGTGCCGGGCAGGAACGTGCCGGCCCGCACCAGGTCCTCGACGGACTCCATGGCGAGGTAGGGGTTGACCGCGGCGGCGCCGTAGCCGATGAGCAGCGCGACGTGGTGCACCTCGCGCACGTCGCCTGCCTCGACCAGCAGGCCGACCTGGGTGCGCTCCTTGGTCGCGATGAGGTGGTGGTGCACCGCCGCGGTGAGCAGCAGCGACGGGATCGGGGCGTGCTCGGCGTCCGAGTGGCGGTCGGAGAGCACGACCAGCCGGGCACCGCCCTCGATGGCGGCGTCCGCCTCCGCGCAGATCTCGGCGATCCGGGCGGCCAGCGCATCGCCGCCGCCGGAGACCCGGTAGAGGCCGGAGAGCGTGACGGCCTTCATGTCGGGCATGTCGCCGTCGGCGTTGATGTGGATGAGCTTGGCGAGCTCGTCGTTGTCGATGACCGGGAACGGCAGGGTCACACTGCGGCAGGACGCCGCGGTGGGCTCCAGGAGGTTGCCCTGGGGGCCGAGCGAGGAGATCAGCGAGGTGACCAGTTCCTCGCGGATGGCGTCCAGCGGCGGGTTGGTGACCTGCGCGAAGAGCTGGGTGAAGTAGTCGAAGAGCAGCCGGGGGCGGTCGGAGAGCGCGGCGATCGGCGAGTCGGTGCCCATCGAGCCGATCGGCTCGGCGCCGGCCTTGGCCATCGGCGCGAGCAGCACCCGCAGCTCTTCCTCGGTGTAGCCGAAAGTCTGCTGGCGGCGGGTGACCGAGGCGTGGGTGTGCACGATGTGCTCACGCTCGGGCAGGTCGGCGAGGTCGATCAGGCCCTCGTCCAGCCACTGCTGGTACGGCTTCTCGGCGGCGAGCTGCGCCTTGATCTCGTCGTCCTCGATGATGCGGTGCTCGGCGGTGTCCACGAGGAACATCCGGCCGGGCTGGAGACGGCCCTTGCGGACGACCTTGGCGGGGTCGATGTCGAGAACGCCGACCTCGGAGGAGAGCACGACCAGGCCGTCGTCGGTGACCCAGTACCGCCCGGGGCGCAGGCCGTTGCGGTCCAGCACCGCGCCGACCTGGGTGCCGTCGGTGAAGGTGACGCAGGCCGGGCCGTCCCAGGGCTCCATCATCGTGGAGTGGTACTGGTAGAAGGCGCGGCGGGCCGGCTCCATGGCCGGGGAGTTCTCCCACGCCTCGGGGACCATCATCAGCACCGAGTGCGGCAGCGAACGGCCGCCGAGGTGCAGCAGTTCGAGTACCTCGTCGAAGGAGGCGGAGTCGGAGGCGTCCGGGGTGCAGACGGGGAAGATCCGCTCCAGGTCCCGCTCCCCGAAGAGCTTCGATGCCAGCTGCGACTCGCGGGCGCGCATCCAGTTGCGGTTGCCCTTGACGGTGTTGATCTCGCCGTTGTGCGCGACGAAGCGGTACGGGTGGGCCAGCGGCCAGCTCGGGAAGGTGTTGGTGGAGAACCGCGAGTGGACCAGCGCGATGGCGGTGGCGAAGCGGCGGTCGGACAGGTCGGGGAAGAACGGCTCCAGCTGCCCGGTGGTCAGCATGCCCTTGTAGACGAGGGTCCGGGAGGAGAGCGAGGGGAAGTAGACCCCGGCCTCCCGCTCGGCGCGCTTGCGCAGCGCGAATGCCTTGCGGTCCAGGGCCAGGCCGGTGTCCGCGGCGCCCGCCGCGTCCGCGACGAACAGCTGGGAGAAGGCCGGCATGGTGGCGCGGGCGCCGTTGCCGAGGAGCTGCGGGGCGACCGGGACGACCCGCCAGCCGAGGACGTCGAGGCCCTCTTCCCCGGCCATCGTCTCGATGCGCGAGACGGCTTCGGCCGCATCCTGGGCGTCTGCCGGGAGGAAGGCGATGCCGACGGCGTAACCGCCGGCCTCGGGAAGCACGAAGGTGACGTTCTCCCGCAAAAACGCGTCCGGCACCTGGAGCAGGATGCCCGCGCCGTCGCCCGAATCCGGCTCGGAGCCGGTGGCACCGCGGTGCTCCAGATTGGTCAGGACGGTGAGCGCCTGCTCGACCAGCGCGTGACTGGCCTCGCCGGTGAGAGTGGCCACGAAGCCGACGCCGCAGGCATCGTGCTCGTTGCGCGGGTCGTACATCCCCTGCTGGGCGGGGCGCCCGTCCATGGGCGACCAGGCGGCGCTGGCGCTGCCGGTGGTCGCGGAGTGCGTGGACGCGGAACGCATCGGCTCTCCCAACGTCGTCGTGGCAAAGGCATTGCCGAGGGACGACGTTGGCCCTCCGCGAAATTTCGTGCAGGTTACAGGATGGCTCGCTTCTCGAAAAGCGGATAGAGCCTTCCAACATACGGACACCGCGCGGGGCGGCGAGTCAGGGATGCGGACGGACAAAGGGGTCCGGAAGCGTGGCGTGCACCGGGCGACATTGCCCGTGACGCCTCGGCCTTATGCCCGGTCGTCACCACGATGAAACCGCCGGGTAACGCGTGAATTATGTGTCGGCCCGCATGGCGCGTCACCCTACGACGGTTCCGAACACCGTTCCCAGGATGTACGTCACACCCGCGGCCGCGCCACCGAGAGCCAGCTGCCGCAGCCCGCTGAACCACCAGGAACGGGCCGTCACCCGCGCCACGACCGCCCCGCATGCAAAGAGCCCGAGCAGCGCCAGAATCAGCGCGGGCCACAATGCGGAAGCCCCCAACAAGTAAGGAAGCACAGGCAAAAGAGCGCCCAATGCAAATGAACCAAAGGAAGAAACTGCGGCCACAGTGGGCGAAGGAAGGTCCGACGGGTCAATTCCCAATTCCTCGCGCGCGTGAATCTCCAGCGCCTGTTCCGGGTCCTTCGACAGCTGCTCGGCCACCTGCCGGGCCAGCTCCGGCTCCACTCCACGGGACTCGTACAGCGCGGCCAGCTCGTCCCGTTCGTCCTTGGGATGCGCCCGCAGTTCACCCCGCTCGATGTCCAGCTCGGCGAGGACCAGTTCACGCTGCGAGGCGACCGACGTGTACTCCCCCGCGGCCATCGAGAAGGCGCCGGCCGCCAGGCCCGCCAGACCCGTGATGATGATCGTCTGCTGGGACACCGCGCCGCCCGCGACTCCGGTCATCAGCGCGAGGTTCGACACCAGGCCGTCCATCGCCCCGAAGACGGCGGGGCGCAGCCAGCCGCCGTTGACGTCACGGTGCGTGTGGTTGTCACGGTGGGCTATGTGGGTCGGCGCCGAAGCGTCCATGACTCCGATGACAGACATGCGGGACCTACTCCCTTCAGCGAGGTGTGGGCCGAGAACGGCGCTTCCCCCTCCAACACCTCGAAACTAGGCGTGAGGACCCCTCCACCGCTAGCAAGGAAGGCCGAACTTACCTCTCTGACCTGCGGCTTCTCCTAAAGGATCTTCTTGAGATCCTGGTCACCAGGCCCCCGCGGGGGCACGTCGGCCGCCGCACGGCGCCGTTCGGGTGACACGACCGGGTGACCCCGGCGCCCCGGACAGGAGAGCGGGCCCCCGGCGTGGCACGGATACCGGACCGGGCAGCGGTCCGGTCCACACCACAGAAGGGCCCGCCCATGAGCGCACCCCACCCCCCGCCCGCGTTCGACGCACCGGCGGAGGCGTGATGCCCGGCCGTCCCGCCGGTACGGGACGCGGCCCCGGCGACCTCTGGCACGGCCGGGGCGGATCGTTCCGGGTGGTGACGCGGCGACCGGGCAGGACCACGGACCTCGGAGACGGCACACCCGCCACCACTCCCCCGCCCCTCCGGCTGACATGGGTGCAGCCCGAAGACCTCGTCGGGCACGAACTGCGCCAGGCAGCCGAGGACGGACGGGACGCCACCACACTCGCCCTCCGCTGGCGGACCGCCGGTGGCCCGCGGCCCCCCGAACGAGCCGGCGCCTCCCCCGCCCCCGCCGCCCCCGCACTCCGCGCCCTCGCCTGCCGCCTCCTCGACGAACTCGCCCTGCTGCCCTCGCCGTTGGCCGCCGACGAACCGACCGCACTCGACGCCATCGCCGCCGCACGCCCACCCCGCACCCCCTCCATCCGGCGGGGCCGCCCCCGGCCCCCGCCGGGCCCCTCCGTCCACGGGAAGCTACACGCTCGTAGGGCGATACGCGCCCCCGCGGTACGGAAGTC
>NZ_JAJCXB010000073.1 GCF_020564935.1 Streptomyces pinistramenti | reverse complement strand
TTTCACCTCCGGATACCGCTGTTCATGCTCGACGGACAAGGCATTGGGCCAGCGGACGATGACCACCTCCACCTCACCCCGCTCCGCCAACTCCCGCACCCGCAGCCACCCACTGCGCCGCTGGGGAACGGGATCACCGAACGGGTCGGTGATCACCGTGACGATCTCCAGGCCGCGCGCGGCCGCGAAATCACGGCCCTCCTGCTCCGCCCGCTCCTCGGCCACCCCGACAACGGCACCACGCCGGGCGGCACAGACGTAGAGCACCGCCGGAACAGCGGAAGCCTTTTCGGTCATAAGAGCCCTCCCTAACTCTTGGTAGTGACTCCACTACCAAGACGGCTCAGCGTGACCTAGAGTCGGAGGCCATTCAACCTGCCGGTAGAGGACGGAAGGTCAGTGAACGCCCCTTGAATCGCAAGGAGTTGAACCCGGACGCGTCGCCGTTGGCGGCCTATGGCGCGCGTCTGCGCAGCATGCGGGAAGCGCGTGGCTGGACGCAGGACGATCTGGCCGAGCGCATGGGCTATTCCAGCGTGCACATCTCGGCCGTGGAAACCGCTCGCAAGTCTCCTACTGTGCGCTTTTCGCGTAGCGCGGACAGAGCATTCGGTCTGGAGGGCGCGGACACCTTCGACCGCCTGGGACGCGAACTCCGCCAGGGCTCGCTGCTGGAGGGCTTCCCGGAGTACGTGGGATACGAGGGCCGGGCGGTGGAGCTGCGGCTGTACCAGATCGGGATCATCCCTGGACTGTTACAGACCCCGGAGTACGCACAAGTCCTGGCGGACAGTGCTGTGCAGCGGGGCGCCATCTCGCCTGAGCACGGCGCCGAACGCGTCGCGTTCCTCGCGGAACGCCAGGCCGCGCTGGAGCGGGACCGCCCACCCATGGTGATGGTGGTGATGGACGAGAGCTGCATCCGCAGGTGGGTCGGCGGCAACGAGGTTATGAAGGCGCAGCTCGACCGACTGATCGAGTTCGCCGCCCTCCCCAACACCGTGCTCCAGGTGGCGCCGTTCACCATAGGGGAGCGCCGACCGTTCAATCTGCCGGTGAACCTGCTGACGATGGCCGATCGCTCCGTTATGTGTTACGCGGAGTCTCAGGCTCAAGGGAACTTCGACCGCGAATCCACTTCCGTCCTACCCGTCCTGACGGCCTACCATCAGCTACAGGCCGAAGCGCTCTCCCAGGCGGAGACCGTGGCCATGATCAGCGAGTTGAGAAAGGGCACCCCGTGACGACCGAATCCCCCCGTTGGGTCAAGTCCTCGTACAGCGACAACGGCGGCGACTGCATCGAGGTGGCCGCCAATCTTGTCGCCTCGCGGGGCGTGGTTCCCGTCCGCGACTCCAAGGACCCCCA
Organism: Streptomyces pinistramenti; assembly: GCF_020564935.1. Lineage (GTDB taxonomy): Bacteria > Actinomycetota > Actinomycetes > Streptomycetales > Streptomycetaceae > Streptomyces > Streptomyces pinistramenti. The sequence continues at coordinate 26,098 of NZ_JAJCXB010000073.1, read as the reverse complement.
CGGGCCGGAACTGGCAGTCCCCACCCGCACGTTCGCGTCCTTCGTGGCAGGCGTCAAGGACGGACAGTTCGGCACCGTCTGACCCAGGCCCCACCTCCATTGCCGTGATCGAGCGGGCACGAAAGGGCACCTCGTGACGACCGAATCCCCCCGTTGGTTCAAGTCCTCCTACAGCAACAACGGCGGCGACTGCATCGAGATCGCCGCCAACCTCGTCGCCTCGCGCGGCATCGTCCCCGTCCGCGACTCCAAGGACCCGCACGGCCCGGAACTGGCAGTCCCCACCCGCACGTTCGCGTCCTTCGTCGCAGGCGTCAAGGGCGGACGGTTCGGCGCTGTCTGACCCGTCGGTGCAGCCCGAGAACGATCCGGGGCGCGGCTCCGTATACCCAAAGGGATACGGAGCCGCGCCCCGGAGTCGTTCACCGGTCGCCGGCGGCGGTCACTTCTTCGGCAGCCAGCGCTTCCAGACGTCCGGGTGCTTCTCGACCCAGCGCTTGGCCGCCTCGTCGGCCGACAGGCCCTGCGAGGCGATCATCTCGGAGACCTCGTTCTGGTTCTCCTTGGTCCACGTGAAGGACTTCAGGAACTGCGAAGCCTCGCTGCCGCTCTTCGCGAAGTCGGTGTTGAAGAACTTCTTGAGCGGCGTGGTCGGGTACGCGCAGTCGATGGACTTGGGATCCTTCGCGCCCTTCTCCGCGCAACTGTCGGTGTACTTCGGGAGCTTGACCTCGACCATCGGGACCTGGTTGAAGAGCCACTGCGGCTCGTACCAGTACGTCAGGAAGGGCTTCTTCTCCTTGGCGAACTGCTGGATCTGGGTGATCTGCGCCGCCTCGGAGCCCGCGAAGACGACCTCGTAGTCCAGACCGAGGTTCTTCACCAGCGCCTTGTCGTTGGTGACGTAGGACGGCGAACCGTCCATCAGCTGGCCCTTGTTGCCGCTCTCCGACGTCCGCAGCTGCTTCGCGACCTTGTTGAGGTTCTTCCAGTCGGTGACCTCGGGGTGCTTGTCGGCCCAGTACTTGGGGACGAACCAGCCGATGTGCCCGGTGACGCCGTTGCGCCCGCCGTCGGTGATCGTCTTCTTGTCCTGGACGTAGCGCTTCTCCTGGTCGGGGTGGCCCCAGTCCTCCAGGATGGCGTCGACCCGGCCCTGGCTGAGCGCGTCCCAGGCGGGGATCTCGTCCACCTGGACGGTGTCGACGTGGTAGTCCAGCTCGTGTTCCAGGAGGTACTTCGCCACCGCGACGTTGGACTGCGCACCGACCCAGGTCTGGACGGACAGGGTCACGGACTTGGAGCCCTTGGCGGCGGCGAACGGCGATGCCTGCTTGGTCATGTCGGCCTTGCCGCAGCCGGAGAGCGCGAGCAGCGTCGCCCCCGCCAGCAGCGACGTGCCGAGGATCTTCGTACGGGTACGGGACATGGTCAGGCTCCCTTCCCCGTGCGGCGTTCCGTCGGCTGGGTGACCCGGTCGAGCATCAGGCCCAGGCAGACGATGGCGACACCCGCGACCAGGCCGAGGGCGAGATCGCCGGTGGCCAGGCCCGTGACCACGTCGTAGCCGAGGGCACCGCCGCCGACCAGGCCGCCGATGATGACGACGGCGAGGACGAGGACCACACCCTGGTTGACGGCCAGCAGCAACGCCGGGCGGGCCAGCGGCAGTTGGACCTGGCGCAGGATCTGCCAGCGGGTGGCGCCGAGCGACGTGGCCGACTCCATGGCGGCCGGGTCCACCTGGCGCAGGCCCTGGGTGGTGATGCGGATGACGGCGGGCAGCGCGTAGACGACGGCGGCGGCCGCTGCCGGGGCGCGGCCCACGGCGAACAGCGCGACGACCGGGATCAGGTACACGAACTGCGGCATGGTCTGCATGACGTCCAGGACCGGCCGCAGGATCGCTTCGAAGCGCTTGCTGCCGGCCGCGAGAATGCCCACGCCGACGCCGATCACCAGCGTCACCACGAGCGCGGCGAGCACCTGGGAGAGGGTGTTCATGGACGGCTTCCAGACGCCCAGGACGCCGATGGCGGCCATCGCGAGGACGGCGGTCAGGGCGGTGCGCCAGGTGCCGATGAGCCAGGCCAGCGCGGCGACGATGAGCAGCGTGGCGTACCACGGGAGGGCGGTCAGGCCGTCCCGCAGCGGGTTGAGCACCCAGTCGGTGAAGTGCGCGGCCCAGTCCGCGGTGCCGCCGACGACGGGGACGCCGGAGTAGAGGTGGTCGACCATCCACTCCTTGAAGTCGTTGACGGGGCGGGCGATGGCGACGGTCCAGCCGGTGGGCCAGACCTCGGAACCGGCCAGCCGGCCGACGGCGGTGAGCACGACGGTGGCCACCGCGACACCTGCCCAGCCGCGCCGGCCGCGCAGCAGGGCGGGCCCGGACGCCTGCGCGTCGGAGCCGAGACGTTCGCCGGCGGCGGCCGTGGTGCGGTCCATGACGATGGCCAGCAGCACGATCGGGACGGCGGCGGCGAGCGCGGAGCCGACGTCGACGGAGGCCAGCGCCTGGTAGACGCGGTCGCCGAGACCGGCGGCGCCGATCATCGAGGCGATCACGGCCATGGACAGCGCCATCATGATCGTCTGGTTGAGGCCGAGCAGCAGTTCCTTGCGGGCCAGCGGGAGCCGGGCGGTCAGCAGCCGCTGGCGGCCGGTGGCGCCGAGCGAGGCGACGGCCTCCAGCACCCCGGCGTCCGCGCCGCGCAGGCCGAGCGCGGTGAGCCGGGCCATCGGCGGCGCCGCGTAGACGACGGTGGCCAGCAGCGCGGCCGGCACGCCGATGCCGAAGACCAGCACGACGGGCAGGAGGTAGGCGAAGGCCGGGAGCACCTGCATGGTGTCCAGGACCGGGCGCAGCAGCCGGAACGTGCGGTCCGACAGTCCGGCGGCCAGGCCGAGCAGCGCGCCGACGACGACCGATGCGAGCACCGCGACGATCATCAGCGCGAGCGTCTGCATGGTCGGAACCCACATCCCCAGCGCGCCGCTGACCAGGAAGGAGATCAGGGCGGTCGCGGCGATGCGGAGCCCGGCGACCCGCCAGGCGACCAGCGTGACGCCGGCCGTGACGCCCATCCAGCCGAGCGCGAGCAGCAGCAGGTAGACGCCGCGTACGGAGATCACCACGGCGTTGGAGAGGTGGCCGAGGAAGTAGACGAACAGCGGGTGGCTGTCGCGGTTGTCGATGATCCAGTCGCTGGTCTTCCCGAGCGGCCCGGACACGTCGACGGTCAGCCCGGTGGGCCACAGGCCGCCGGACCACTGGGCGTGCAGCAGCGGGACGAGTACCGCGGCGGCGACGGCCAGCAGCAGGATCTTGCCGAGGCCGCGGTGGCGCCGGAGGGCGGCCAGCGGCCCGTCGGCGGTGGCGGCGCCGAGGGAACCCGGCGGCGTGGTGGTGGCGGCGGAGCTCATGCGCGGCCCCGTTTCACCGTGCCGGTGCGCACGTTCATCGCGGCGGCCCGCTGGGCCTGGCGCCAGTGGCGCAGCAGGGCGGTGCGCAGCCGGGCGGCGGGGGCCTGGGCGCGGGGGACGCGGACGGCGCGCAGGGCGCCGCCGTGGGGAGTGGCGGGATACATCAGGCGGCCACCCCGTCGTGCCGGGGCGCGTCGATGCGGGCGACCACGTTCAGCAGGCAGGCGTGGTCGACGATGCCCAGGCAGCGCCCGTCCTCGACGACGCGGGCCGCGCCGCCGGAGCGGACGACGGCTTCGATGGCGTCCGCTATGAGGGTGTCGGGCGCCAGTTCCCGGCCCTTGCCGCCCTCGCCGTCCTCGGCGGGGCGCATCGCGCGGCGCACGGTGAGGACCTGCTCGCGGGGGACGTCGCGGACGAAGTCGCGGACGTAGTCGTCGGCCGGGGAGCCGACGATCTCCTCGGGCGTGCCGAGCTGGACGATCTTTCCGTCGCGCATCAGGGCGATCCGGTCGCCGACGGTCAGCGCCTCGGCGAGGTCGTGCGTGATGAAGACCATCGTCCGGCCTTCCTCACGGTGCAGGCGGACGACCTCCTCCTGCATGTCGCGCCGGATGAGCGGGTCCAGGGCGCTGAACGGCTCGTCGAACAGCAGGACTTCGGGGTCGACGGCGAGCGCGCGGGCCAGGCCGACGCGCTGCTGCTGGCCGCCGGAGAGCTGCCCGGGGCGGCGCTTCTCCAGACCGGCCAGGCCGACCTTCTCCACCATCTCGGCGGCCTTGGCCCGGCGTTCGGACTTGCCCATGCCCTGGATCTCCAGGCCGTAGGCGACGTTGTCCAGGACGGTGCGGTGCGGCAGCAGGCCGAAGTGCTGGAAGACCATGGAGGCGCGGCGGCGGCGCAGCTCGCGCAGGGCGGTGCGGTCCATGCCGATGACGTCCTCGCCGTCCATCTCCAGCGTGCCGCTGGTCGGCTCGATCAGCCGGGTCAGGCAGCGCACGAGGGTGGACTTGCCGGAGCCGGAGAGCCCCATGACGACGAAGACCTCGCCCTTGTGGACGTCGAAGGAGACGTCGCGCACGGCGGCGGTGCAGCCGGTCTGTTCGCGCAGTTCCTGCGCGCTCAGACCGACGACCGAGGCGTCATCGGGGATGCGGTCCGCTTTGGGCCCGAAGACCTTCCACAGGTTGCGGGCGGAGAAGACGACCTCGCGGCTCTCGCCGCTCCCGGTGTCTTCCCCGCTCTTCGCGGCGGTGGCGGATATGCCGGATGCGTCGGCCGACGAGTGCGCCATCACGCATCACCTCCCTGGGCCGGGGCTTCCTGGAGCAGTTCCGCGCACTTCTCCCCCACCATCAGCACGCCGATCATCGGGTTCACGGCGGGCATCGTCGGGAAGACGGAGGCGTCGGCGATCCGGATGCCGGCCAGCCCGCGGATCTTCAACTCCGGGTCGACCACGGCCAGTTCGTCGTTGGCGGCGCCCATCTTGCAGGTGCCGGCGGGGTGGTAGACGGTGTGCGCGGCCTTGCGGACCAGCTCGCTGATCTCCGCGTCGTCGGTGACCTCGGGGCCGGGGAAGACCTCGCGCTTGAGCCACTTGGCGAACGGCTCGGCCTGGGCGACCTTGCGCGCCAGCTTGATGCCGTCGACGAGGGTCTTGCCGTCGTAGTCGTCCTCGTCCTCGAAGTACCGGAAGTCCAGGGCCGGCTTGACCTCGGGGTCGGCCGATGTCAGGTAAACCCGGCCGCGGGAGCGGGACTTGGGGATGTTGGGGGTCATCGACACGCCGTGCTCGGGGCGTTCGTAGCCCAGCCGCTCGGGGTTGTCGGTGAACGGGATCTGGTAGAAGTGGAACATCAGGTCGGGGCCCTTGTGTTCCGGATCCCGCTTGACGAACAGGCCCGCGTCGGAGTCCATCGCGGAGTTGCCGGGCAGCGGCCCGTTGGTCTCCCAGACGATGACCGACTCGGGGTGGTCGATGAGGTTCTCGCCGACACCCGGCAGGTCGAGCACGCAGTCGATGCCCAGCGCCTCCAGGTCCTTGCGCGGCCCGATGCCGGAGTGCATCAGCAGCCGCGGGGTGTCCACCGCGCCGGCGCAGACCAGCACCTCGCGCCCGGCCTCGACGTAGATCTCATCGCCGTCCTTGGTGCGCACGTGCACGCCCTTGGCGCGGTTACCCTCCAGCACCAGCCTGTCCGCCCAAGTCTCCAGCAGCAGCGTGAGGTTGGGGCGGTCACCGGCCTCGATGTGCGGGTGGAGGTAGGCGACGGAGGCGGAGGACCGCTTGTTGTTCTCCGGGTGGTACGACAGGTCGAAGAAGCCGACACCCTCGTCGAAGGGCTTGTCGTTGAAGCCGACGACCTCCGGGACACCGAGGGCGCTCTTGGTGGCCTCGACCCAGTCGGTGGCGATGGCGTTCTGGTCCTTCTTGGCGACCCGCACGATGTTGTTGCGGAGCTTGCCGAAGTAGGGGTCCATGTCCTTGGCGCCCCAGCCGGCCGCGCCCGCCGCTTCCCACTCGTCCCAGTCGGACGGCAGCGGCTTGAAGGAGATCAGCGTGTTGTGCGAGGAGCAGCCGCCGAGCACCTTGGCGCGGCTGTGCAGGATGTGCGAGTTGCCGCGCGGCTGCTCGGTGGTGGTGTAGCCGTAGTCGAGGTCGCCGCCGAGCAGGCCGAGCCAGCGGCGCAGCGTCAGCACGTCCTCGCGGTCGATGTCGGTGGGGCCGCCCTCGATGACGACGACGCTGACGTCCGGGTTCTCGGTGAGCCGGGAGGCGATCACGGATCCTGCGGTGCCGCCGCCCACGATGACGTAGTCGGCCTGGATCGTGCGGGATGCGGGGGAGGAAGAGGGGGGCATGGGGGTGCTCCTTCGTGCACAGTGCGTGAGCTGCTGCGGTCCTGCGGTGCCGGGTGCCGGCGGGTGCTGCGAGCGGGGCGTGGAGGAGAGTTGCGCACGGCCCGCGGGGGTAGGGGCGGGCGTGCGGCACGGGGGCCTGCCAGGGGCGGCCGGGGTGCGGGCGGCGGGCGGGTGTGTCAGGGGTCCGCCCGCCGCCGGTCACGGGTGATCAGCCGGCGAACCAGCGCACCGGCTCGGGCCGGAGGTTCTCGTAGATGTGCTTGCTCTCGCGGTACTCGTCCAGGCCGGTGGGGCCCAACTCCCGGCCGATGCCGGACTTTCCGAAGCCGCCCCACTCCGCCTGCGGGAGGTAGGGGTGGTAGTCGTTGATCCACACGGTGCCGTGCCGCAGGCGGGCGGCGACCCGGCGGGCGCGCGCGCTGTCGCCGGAGAACACGGCGCCCGCGAGGCCGTACTCGGTGTCGTTGGCGAGCGCGACGGCCTCGTTCTCGGTGGTGAAGGTCTCCACCGTCAGGATCGGGCCGAAGGTCTCCTCGCGGACCACCTTCATCTCACGGTGGCAGCCGTCCAGGATGGTCGGCGCGTAGAAGTAGCCGCTCGCCGGACGCACGTCCGACGGCTCGGGGCGGGAGCCGCCGGAGCGGAGCTGGGCGCCCTCGGAGAGCGCGGAGGCGACGTACGCCTCGACCTTGTCGAGCTGCTGCTGGGAGACGAGCGGGCCGCACTCCACGCCGTCCTCGGTGCCGCGGCCGAGCTTGATCTTCTCGGCACGGCGGGCGAGTTCGGCGACGAAGCGGTCGCGCACCGGCTCCTCGATGATCAGCCGGGCACCGGCCGAGCAGACCTGGCCGCTGTGGATGAAGGCCGCGTTCAGCGCCTGGTCGACGGCGGTGTCGAAGCCCTCTTCGGTCGCGCAGGAGTCGGCGAAGACGACGTTGGGGTTCTTGCCACCCAGCTCCAGCGCGATCTTCTTGGCACCGGAGACCGCGGCGGCGCCCGCCTTCGTACCGCTGGCCAGGCCGCCGGTGAAGGAGAACAGGTCCACATCGGGGTGCTCGGCAAGACGCTGGCCGACCGGCAGTCCGGCGCCGGTGACGATGTTGGCGACCCCCGCCGGAAGCCCGGCCTCGACCAGCAGCTTGATCAGGTGCACGGTCGACAGCGGGGTGACCTCGCTGGGCTTGATGACGAAGGTGTTGCCCGCGGCGACGGCCGGGGCGACCTTCCAACTGGCCTGGAGCAGCGGGTAGTTCCAGGGCGTGATGAGCGCGCAGACGCCGACCGGCTCGTGCACGACGACGCTGTGCACGTCCGCCGAACCGGCGTCGACGACCCGGCCGCCGCTCTCGTTCATCACCACGTCGGCGAAGTACCGGAAGGCGTTGGTGACGTCGTCGACGTCGACCCGGCCCTCTTCCAGGGTCTTGCCGGTGTCGCGGCTCTCGATGAGCGCGATCTCTTCGCGGTCGCGCTGGAGCAGGTCCGCGACGCGGCGGAGCAGCGCGGAGCGCTCCGCGACGGGCGTGCCGGGCCAGGCGCCCTCGTCGAAGGCGCGGCGGGCGGCCGCCACGGCGGCGTCGGTGTCTTCCGCGCCGCCCTCGGACACCAGCTGGAGGATCGTCGCGTCGGCGGGGTCGAGGACCTCCCGCGTGGCGCCGGATGCGGCGGCCCGCCACACCCCGTCTACGTGAATGGTCTCGATTGCCGACACTTCTGTTCTGCCTTCCGCTTACCGATTTGTTCGCACTGGTTCACACCAGCAACGAGAACCCCTCCCCGAAAGCCCCTCGCTTATGCCCAAACATTCATGGAAAGTGACCCGAGTCACTCAATGTGCGGTCGAATGTCCGGAAAAGTACGCTGAATAGCCGTACGCCCTCGTCGGTGCGGAGGTGCCGAGATGACCAGCAGACGCCGTACCGCAAGCGGACTGACCGCCCTGACCTGCAGCGCAGCCCTCCTCGCCGGGGGCGCCTGCGCGGGGGTGGCGGTGGCGGACGACTCGGGTGGCGAGGGCGACCTCGCCGGAAAAACGGCCCAGCAGATCTCGGATCTGTCCCGGCAGGAGCTGCTGGCGGCGACGTCCCTGCGGCTGCGCACCCTGACCAGCGTCGACGAGACCAAGCTCGACCTCAGCCTCGACCGCTCGGGGAACTGCACCGGCACCCTCAGCAAGGGCGCCTACGGCCGGGTGGACATCGTCAAGCACGGCAAGCAGATCTGGATGAAGCCGGACGACGCCTTCTGGAAGGGCCAGCTGCCCGCGGACGCCGCGGCCGACATCATCGCCCGCGTGAAGGGCCGCTACCTGCGCGGCACCACATCGGACACCATGCTGTCCGCCCTCTCCGCGCCCTGCGATCTGGCCGCCTTCCAGAAGCAGACCGCCGGCTCCGGCCGCCCGCAGAACACACCCTCACCCGGCGCGAGCCCCACCCCGCAGCTCACCCTCAGCAAGGGCAAGCCGACCGTCCAGGAAGGCACCCGCGTACTGCCCATCCTCAAGAAGCGCGGCCCGGCGACCCAGACCCTCTACGTCGCCATCGAGGGCAAGCACTACCCCCGCAGGCTCACCACCGAGGTCGACCACCAGTCCGCGACCCTGCTCCTCAGCAACTACGGCGCACCGGTCCCCTCCGCCACCCCGTCCCCCGCCGACAGCATCGCCATCTCCACCCTCAAGGGGAAGCTGCCCGGCGAGTCCCAGGGGTCGTCACAGGGGACGTGACCGAGCGGACCCGGCGCGGGACGGAGGGCAGCCGGCGGGCCAACTCCCTTACGGTTCCGACCGGTCCGCCCTTTCCGCGCCGGACTCCGCGCCGCCCGGTCGACGCCTGACGTGCTCGTGCCCGGTGCGCCCCGCGGGATCGTCCCAGCAGTCCAGCGGCCCGCACCCCGCACCGCCCGCGTCGCCCAGCAGCCCCTGCTCGCGCAGCTGCCGGGCCTGCTGCCCCGCGGGCAGTTCGGTGTCCGGGTCGGACGGCCGCGGCCCCTCGGGCCCTTCCGGGCCGATCCGCACCAGCCGCTCGACCCTGGCCACCGCGAACCGGCCCGCCCGGCCCTCGATCACCACGTCGTCGCCCGGCCGCTCGTCCAGCCGGTTCCCCGCCCGCTCGTACGCGTCCCGCTCCGCCGGGCTCAGTTTCAGCGTCACGGGCGCCAGCACCCGCAGCCACATCGTCAGCGCGTCCCGGGCGGCCTGCGGCGTACCGCAGGACGCGGTGTGCGCCTGCCACTCCCCGTCGGCCTGCTCGGCGATCATGAAGGCGGCGGGCAGCAGCACCCCGCCCGGATGCGTATCGGCCGCGAGCTGCGCGTCCCGGTGGACGTCCGGCGGCACCGCGCCCTCCGCGCGCTCGAACTGGAGCAGATCGAGCTTGAGGATGCCCTCCGACATGCCCGTGCCGACCGCCGGGTCGAGCACGAAGCCCTTGGCGCGGTCGGGCACCCGGTGCGCCTCACCGGGCGCCGCGGGGTCCGGGTCCGACGGCCGCGGCGGCTCAGGACCGTCGGGCCCCATCCGTACGAACTCCTCGCACCGCACCACCCGGTAACGGTCCCCCAGCACGGTCAGCTCGTCGAGCTTCTCCCAGTCCAGCCGGCCCGCCGCCGCCAGGCAGTCGTGCCGGCCCGCCGCGTCCCCGGCCGCCCCGGCCGTCTGCGCGAGCCGCCGGAACAGCGAGGCCATGCCGTCCCTGGCCTCCTGCGGCCCGCCCGCGCCGAACGAGAGCACCTCCCAGCCGCCCAGCTCACGCTCGCGCGCGCACCCGAAGACCGGCCCGCCCGTGCCGAGAATCTCCGGATAGCGCTCCCGCGCCCGCCATGCCTCCTCCTCCGAAAACGCCGCCACCGGGCCGTCCTGTGCGGTGACCCTGATGGTCCGGTACGCGGGTACTTCCTCACCGTGTTCCGTCATGCACGCAGTGTGTGCACGAGCCGCCTCCGTACGGCACTGATCAGCGGGAAAACCACCTGTGGGGGTGGCATCGGCGCCCGGCCCGGCGCACGGTGGCGGTCATGCGCCGAGGCACCCGCCCGTCGGCGTGCCGGTGCCCGCGGCCGGACGCGCCGGGAAGACAATTCCGGCATGACTGACACGACGAAGGCAGTGCTCGAAGGCGGCCCCGACGAGCTGCCCGAGCGCATCGTTCCGCTCGATCCGCCGGGCCCCGAACTGAAGATCCCGTTCCGCGGCGGCTACGAACACTTCCGGGCGACCGGCCGGCAGCAGGACACCGACCGGGGGCGGCTGCCCGTCTACGAGTGGTGGGAGCGCACCGAAATCGCCGAGTAACAGGGGCGCCCGCCCTCTCGGGCGCCCCGCTCCCCCGGCTTCCCGGCCTCTCACGCGTCCGGCGCGAACGCCTCCAACGCGACCCGCTGCGTGTCCTCCTGCTGCGGCCACGCGTCCTCGGGAGCCAGCACCAGCACCGCGAACTGCCGGCCGTCATCGGCCGTGAAAGCGCAGTCCACCACCTTGACGCGCTTGCCGAGACGCTTGCTGTCGTACGCGTAGACCAGCTGGGCGGCCGCGGTGCCGGGCGCGGGACCGTCCAGCGGCCCGAGTGCGATCTCCTCGTAACCGGGGTTGCCCGCCAGCCCCTTCGACGCCTCTTCCAGGGCCTGCCGCGGCGAGGTGTCCGGCTCCTTGATCTCGAAGATCTGCACCAGGCCGCTGCCGTCCTTCGACGTGTAGAACACCCCGTCCTTGCGGCTGCTGCGCTCCCAGTACTCCGGCACGGCGGTGGTGAAGCCCTTGTCGGTGTCGTGGACGAGGCGGAAGCCCTCCGGGACCGCGGATGCGGCAGGTGAGGACGGCACGGCCGTGGTCGCGGGGGCCGCCGTGGTGGGCGGGGCGCCCGCCGTGTGCACGGCCGGCGGGCCTGCGGCGGCCGGAGTGTCGTCGTGGTGGCCCCACAGCAGCCAACCACCCGCCGCCGCAAGGGCGATCACGGCCACCGCGGCGCCGGCGACGAGGGCCGCGGAACGGCGCGGCCGCGGCCTCTCGTCCCCCACCGTCCCCGGCAGATTACGCATCGGCTCCTGAGAAGGAACGGACGCGTCCGCGGGATCGCCACCGGAGGACGGCGGCGCCCCCGGCACCGGCGCGAACACCGGCCGGGGCGGCAGCGGCCCCGTGTACGGCGCGGGCGGCGGCGTACCGTCCTCCCACCTCTGCGTCTCGCTGTTCCAGCGGGCCGGGCCGCCGTTCACCGTCACCCGCCCACCAGCGCGGCGACCGCCTGGCCGACCGCGGCGCCGGAGGACAACAGGCCGACGACGGCGTTCGCGTCGGTCAGCGCGGTACGCAGCCGGGCCAGCCGTCCTGGCCCGGCCGCCCCGGTGCCCGCGATCTCCGTCTCGGTGTCGGCCAGTTCGGTGCCCAGCGCCGCGGTCTGCGGGCTCTCCACCACCCTGGCCAGGTCCTCGCGGAGCGCACGGACGGCGCGCAGCAGTTCCTCCTGCGCCGCGTCCGCGGGCGCGGCGCCGCCGCCGTACTGGGTCACGGTGTTGTGGTTCCCGATGGCCATGGCGCCCTGGACACTGCCGATGTGGATGCCGCCGCCCTGCTCGTCAGCCGTTGCCACCCCTGGCCCCTTCCGTCGTGGTGCTGCCGCGTTGCGTGTGGTTGGTGACGGTGTTGTGGTCGCCGATGCCGACCGCGCCCTGCGCCGACTCGACGTAGACACCGCCCTCGGCGACGTGCACGACCCGCCGCTCGAACTCGTCGGTCTCGTAACCGGCTTCGCGCAGCGCGGTGGTCACCCCGGCGGCCACCCGCTGCTCGATCGTCCGCAGATACCGGGCGACGTCCATCTCCTGGAAGAGCGACGCCTCCTCGTCCGTGCCCAGTTCGCGCACCGAGGCGGCGGGCCCGTCCGGGAGCGCCGCGCCGTGCCCGCCGGTGGCCAGCCGCCACACCGACCACAGGCCGCGCGCCAGCGTGCTCACCGCGCGCCCCGTCGCCAGCGGCGTACGGGCCAGCGCCCAGACGACCTTGCCGAACGGATTGAGGTGACGGTACCGGTGCGCGAGCCGGTCGGCGTCCTGGAACAACTGCCGCAGCGACCACAGCACATGGGGCGCGACCTCCAGCATCAGCATGCCGCCCTGCGTGTGCACCCGCACGAACACCGTGGTGACGATGGACTCGTTCCAGCCGCCGACCCGGATGCGCAGGAAGTGCCGCCGCGGCTCGCCGCCTTCCTCCACCGCCGCGGCCCGGTGCGCCTCGAACGCCGCCGGCGCGTACGGCGCCGCGCCACGGTGCGGCAGCCCCTCGGCCGGCAGGAAGACGCACTCGTCCATCTCCAGCTCCCGCAGCCGGTCCCGCACCGCGGCCTGGGCCTGCGGCGAGCCGTGCGGCGAAGGCACCCGCAGCGCCGCGACCAGCGGGACGATGCGGGCCAGGATGGCGCTGTTGTCGAGCGGTTCGGCCTTGCGGTCCTTGCGGGGACGCAGCTCGACCGACAGCGACCAGGTACGGAAGGCGGTGCCGGCGCCGCGGAACGGCTCGGCAGGCCGGTACATCACCAGCGGCCCGTGCTGTTCGGCCCGCACCCGCTGCCGCAGCCGCTGGAACCGCGCGCCCGCGAACCGCTCCGCCGGATCGCCCAGCATGTCGGGGAAGTTCGCGCGGGACAGCTCGGCGGCCAGTACCCGGGCGAACTGCCCGCGTTGCAGGCCGACGATGACGGCCACCGCAACGGGAAGCAGCAGCGCGATCCAGACCGGCGCGAAGCCGCTGCCGTATCCGGCGGCGGCCGCCCCGTCGCCGGGCCCGCCGAAGCCGTCGGACCAGCCGTAGCTGCCGTAGCCGTCCCCGTAGCCGAAGAGGTCCGACAGGCCCCCCTGCCACGGCAGCAGTTGGAACGTCCCGCCGAACGCCTCGACGAGGAACATCAGCAGGGTGAGGGTCAGGCTGATCCGCCCGTACCAGCGCAGCAGAAAGGCAATCGGGCGGGACAGCCACTGCGGGACCGGCGCCCGCCGCACGAAGCGGGCGAGCGCCATCAGGACGACGGGAAGGACGTAGAGCCCGGCGAGCCCCTGCGACAAGGGGATGGCCCCCACCCACAGCAGCAGGACGGCCCCGGCCCAGCACAGCTGGATCCGCCGCGCGCGCAGCGCGTGGGCCAGCACCCGGGCCGCGTCGATACCCAGGGACGGCGCGGCGAACCGCTCCTCGTGGACGTACAGCTCGTCGATGACGGCATCGCGGAACGCGTCGTCCATGTACGTGCCGGCGCACAGCAGCCGGGTCGCCTCGCCGGCGCCCGGCGGGACCGCGGTCTGCGGAGGCCCGGCCGGTGGCGGCGGCGGGCCGGGTATGCCGCCGGCGTCCGCCGGATCGCCGGACTGCTGAGGCACGTTCGTCTGTGTCACCGCTCCCCCAAAGCGCCAACAGGCCGGTCCCGCGGCCTTGTTGACCCCTGCGGATCCCGGCAACCGAGCGCGGTACGGAAGCCGCAGCATAAGGGAGGAGGGCGGCCCGTGCCAGCGCGTTGACGGAACGCCTGCCGCGAAACAGCCGAGCCCGCACGGCCCTTCGCGGACCATGCGGGCTCGGTGGCTGCTGCGCCCTCTACGGGCAGCAGGAACGGCTCAGAGCAGGCCGAGACCGCGCACGGCCTCGCGCTCGTCGGACAGCTCCTTGACGGAGGCGTCGATGCGCTCGCGCGAGAAGTCGTTGATCTCCAGGCCCTGGACGATCTCGTACGCACCGTTCTTGGTGGTGACGGGGAACGAGGAGATCAGGCCCTCGGGGACGCCGTACGAACCGTCCGACGGGATGCCCATGGAGGTCCAGTCGCCCGCGGCGGTGCCGTTGACCCAGGTGTGGACGTGGTCGATCGCGGCGTTGGCGGCCGAGGCGGCGGAGGAGGCGCCACGGGCCTCGATGATCGCCGCGCCGCGCTTGGCGACGGTCGGAATGAACTCGTCGGCCAGCCATGCCTGGTCGTTCACGGCCTCGGCGGCGTTCTTGCCCGCGACCTCGGCGTGGAAGATGTCGGGGTACTGGGTGGCGGAGTGGTTGCCCCAGATCGTGAGCTTGCTGATCTCGCTCACCGCCACGCCGGTCTTCTTCGAGAGCTGCGAGAGCGCTCGGTTGTGGTCCAGGCGGGTCATCGCGGTGAACCGCTCGGCCGGCACGTCCGGCGCCGCGGCCTGCGCGATCAGCGCGTTGGTGTTGGCCGGGTTGCCCACCACCAGGACCTTGATGTCGTCGGCGGCGTGCGCGTTGATGGCGGCACCCTGCGGCTTGAAGATCCCGCCGTTCGCCTCCAGCAGGTCGCCGCGCTCCATGCCCTTGGTACGGGGGCGGGCGCCGACGAGGAGGGCGACGTTGGCGCCGTCGAAGGCCGCGTTCGGGTCGTCCGAGATGTCGATGCCCTGGAGCAGCGGGAAGGCACAGTCATCCAGCTCCATGGCGGTGCCCTCGGCGGCCTTCAGGCCCTGGGGGATCTCCAGGAGGCGCAGCTTGACCGGCACGTCCGCGCCGAGCAGGTGACCGGATGCGATGCGGAAGAGGAGTGCGTAACCGATCTGGCCGGCGGCGCCGGTGACGGTGACATTGACGGGAGTGCGGGTCATGGCGATCTCCTGCGCGATATTTTCTGGAGCTTCCTGGGGGCAAGCCCCCGGACCACCATGGGTGGCGGTGGGTGTCCTGCCCATTGAGCGGGTCTCACCGACTTCTCTTGGTATCGAGAGACCTGTCGGTCAGGCTATCGGACCCCCGCGCGGCGCAGGCGACGGGCCGGTGTGGAACACCTCACCGGCACCTCAAGGACGCCCGTACGGCCGCCCGTACACCACGTCGGACCGACAAGGACGGCCCCCGCACGCAAAGGTGCGGCGGCCGCCTGCTGATGGAGGGGGGAACGCAGGCGGCCGCCGAGTTGTGCCACACCCGTGGGGGGTTAATGCTCCGCATGCCCCCGATCCGCCAGGGCAATCCCCCTTCAATCCGCCGGACCCCACAGCACCGTCGAATCCCGGCCACCTCCAAGCCGGTTCACCGCGTCCCCCCAATCCCCCACCCCCGCCCTGACCCGCAACCACCGACGATCAGCCCACACAAACAGACGGCCGGAAGACGAGGCCCGAAGGACGAGACGCGGAGGACGAGACGCGGAGGACGAGGACCGCCGAACCGCCAAGAGGCGCCCGAGCGGACGCCTCGCCTACCGCCCCGCTCCATCCCCCCGAACCGTGAAGTGCACCACGTCCTCCAGGAACGGAACATGCACCCACGGCTTCGGCTGCACCATCAGCGCCAGCAGCACGATCACAAACCCGAGCACCCCGTACGTCAGCAGATCCGTGAACCGCGACCGCACGGCCAGCATCCCCACCGACGGCAACGCCCACCGCAGCGCCGCCGCCCCCAGCAGCGAAAGGCCGATCAGGATCGCCCCGATCCGGGTCACGTCGAGCGCCACAAGGAGCAGCCCGACGGCCACCCCGCCCATGACGCTCAGCAGCGGCCACTGCCTGGCCGGTGCGGGAAACCCGCCCGGCGCCGCCCGGCCGCCGCCCTGCGGCCGCGCGGTGCCCCTCGTCAGCTGCGGAAAGCGGCGCGTGGAGCGCTGCGGCTCGGACGCGCCTTCGGCCTGCGCCTCGGCACCCACGTCAGCCGACCGACCGCTCGGCCGCCTCGACGACGTTGACCAGCAGCTGGGCGCGGGTCATCGGCCCGACGCCACCCGGGTTCGGGGCGACCCAGCCGGCGATCTCGGCGACCCCGGGGTGCACGTCCCCGACGATCTTGCCGTTCTCGTCCCGGCTGACACCCACGTCGAGCACGGCCGCGCCCGGCTTCACGTCCTCGGGCTTGATGATGTGCGGCACACCCGCCGCGGCGACGATGATGTCCGCCTGCTTGAGCTGCGCGGACAGGTCACGGGTGCCGGTGTGGCACTGGGTGACCGTGGCGTTCTCCGACTTCCGGGTCAGCACCAGCGGCATCGGCCGGCCGATGGTGATCCCGCGGCCGACCACGACCACGTGCGCGCCGTTGATCTCGACGTTGTGGCGGCGCAGCAGCTGCACGATGCCGTACGGGGTGCAGGGCAGCGGCCCGGTCTCGTTGAGCACGAGCTTGCCCAGGCTCATCGGGTGCAGGCCGTCGGCGTCCTTGTCCGGGTCCATGAGGGCGAGCACGCGGTTGGTGTCGATGCCCTTGGGGAGCGGGAGTTGGACGATGTAGCCGGTGCACTCGGGGTTGTCGTTCAGCTCCCGTACGACCGCCTCGATCTCCTCCTGCGTGGCGGTCTCCGGCAGTTCGCGCTGGAGGGAGGCGATGCCCACCTGGGCGCAGTCGCGGTGCTTGCCGTTGACGTACCAGCGGCTGCCGGGGTCGTCACCGACCAGCACGGTGCCGAGACCGGGCTGGACGCCCTTGGCCTTCAGCGCCTCCACGCGGACGGTCAGTTCGGACTTGATCGCGGCGGCGGTGGCCTTGCCATCGAGAATCTGGGCGCTCATGACCCCATCTTCCCGGATGGGGGCGGTCGCGTTCCAATCCGGGCGCGCGAAGGCCCGCATCACGGAATGGTTCATTGCACTTGCACAACACCTTCCCGCCCTGACTGGACAACGTTCACACGCAGCTAGAAGGATTGCCGCTCAGTGCCGCAGGCATCATCGGGGGCGGGCCAAGTGAACCTTGTATTCCTTCATTCCTCCGAAGTCGCGCCCGCGTCGTCCCCCACTGACCCAACGGAGGAAATCACCACATGAGTTTCGGCGACCCGAACAACCCGTACGGCCAGCAGCCCCCGCAGGCACCGCCGCAGGCCCCTTACGGCCAGCAGCCGCCGGTGCCCCCGCAGGGCGGCCAGCCCGGCTACGGCTACCCCCAGCAGGGCCAGCCGCAGGCCCCGCAGCAGCCCTACGGCTACCCGCAGCAGCAGGCGCCCGGCGCCCCGCAGCAGCCGTACGGCTACCCGCAGCAGCAGATGCCCGGCTACCCGGGCCAGCCCGGTATGCCGGGTATGGGTATGCCGACGGGTTACGCGGGCTGGGGCTCCCGGGTGGGCGCCACTCTCATCGACGGCCTGATCGTCGGCCTGATCCCGGGCATCCTCTACATCATCGCCATCGCCGTCGCCGCCCCGTCGGGCCCGGTCACCCCGGACTACTCCAACTGTGCGCTCGACGACACCCAGTGCCGCCTGGACGCGATCAACTCGGCGTCGTCCGGCTCCGTCCCGGCGTTGTTCTTCGTGCTGCTCGCGCTGGCCGGCCTGCTCGCCTTCGCCGCGGGCATCTTCATCCTGGTGAAGGAGGGCAACACCGGCCAGACCCCGGGCAAGAAGGCCCTCGGCATCCGCACCGTGCGCGAGACCACCGGCCAGCCGCTCGGCTTCGGCATGGCCTTCGTCCGCCGCCTGGCCCACTTCCTGGACAGCATCGCCTGCTACATCGGCTACCTGTGGCCGCTGTGGGACGACAAGGGCCAGACCTTCGCCGACAAGGTCGTCGGCTCGGTGGTCGTCAAGACCCAGTGATCCCGACCCGGGTCACACCGACCTGAACTGCCGGCGAAGGCCCCCTCGCACCTGCGCGACCGGGGGCCTTCGCGGCGCCGTGCGGGATCTCGTCCGGCCTCCCGCACCGCTTTTGCACCGCTCTTCCGCTCAAGACGCCCGAAGGACACTGCTCGTGAGTTACCCGAACCAGAATCCCTACGGTCCGCCTCCGGGCCAGCAGCCCGGTTACGGCTACCCGCAGCAGCAGCCGGCACCCGCGCCGTACGGCCCCTACCCGGGCGGCGGCGGGATGCCGCCCGCCGGGCCGCCGTATCAGAACGGGATGCCGGGCGGGGTGAAGGCCGCGCGCGTGCTGCTGTTCGTGCTGGCGGGACTGAACCTGATCGGTCTCGTGCTGGCCGTGGCAGGTCTCGGCGGAGTCAGCAAGGCGGCGCGCCACACGTCGCCGTACCGGACCGATGACGCGGCGGCCGCGCTGAGCGTCGGCAAAGGCGTGCTGATCGCGCTGATCGTGCTCATCGTCATCTTCACGGTGGCGGCGGTCACGCTGGCGCTCCAGTTCAACAACGGCGGCGGCGGGGTCCGCGTCGCCACCGTCGTCTTCGGTGTCGCCAATACGCTGGTCAGCTTCGTGGTCTTCCCCCTCGGCCTGGTCCACACCGCGCTGGGCATCCTGGTCATCGCCTTCGCCTCGAAGGACGACGGCAAGGCATGGTTCAACAGGCCGCGTTACTGACCCCGGCGGCTCCCGGCCGACACCCTCGTGACGCGCGCAGCAGACGGCGGCCGCTCCGGTATCGGAGCGGCCGCCGCCGTCCTGCGTACCGCGCCGCACGGCCGCAGCCGTGGGAACGCGGGCCGGCTCAGTGGAAGAAGTGCCGCGCCCCCGTGAAGTACATCGTCACGCCGGCCTTCTCGGCGGCCTCGACGACCAGCTCGTCACGGACCGAACCGCCCGGCTGGACAACGGCCTTGACACCCGCTTCGGCGAGCACCTCGAAGCCGTCGGGGAACGGGAAGAACGCGTCGGACGAGGCGTAGGCGCCGCGGGCCCGCTCCTCGCCCGCGCGCTGGACGGCGAGCTTGGCGGAGTCGACGCGGTTGACCTGGCCCATGCCGACGCCGACGGTGGCGCCGTCCTTGGCGAGCAGGATCGCGTTGGACTTCACCGCGCGGCCCGCGCGCCACGCGAAGGCCAGCTCGGCCAGCTCGTCGGCGTCCAGCGCCGCACCGGCCGCCAGCGTCCAGGCCGCCGGGTCGTCGCCTTCGGCCTGGAGCCGGTCGGTGACCTGGAGCAGCGCGCCGCCGTCGATGGCCTTGACCTCGACGGGCGCGGCCGGCGCATCGGGGGCGCGCAGCACGCGGATGTTCTTCTTGCGGGACAGGACCTCCACCGCGCCGTCCTCGTAGCCGGGCGCCACGATGACCTCGGTGAAGATCTCCGCGACCTGCTCGGCCATCGCCACGGACACCGGGCGGTTGACGGCGATCACGCCGCCGTACGCGGACAGCGAGTCGCAGGCGTGCGCCTTGCGGTGCGCCTCGGCGACGTCGTCGGCGATGGCGATGCCGCAGGGGTTGGCGTGCTTGATGATCGCGACGCACGGCTCGGCGTGGTCGTAGGCGGCGCGCCGGGCGGCCTCGGTGTCGGTGAAGTTGTTGTAGGACATCTCCTTGCCGTGCAGCTGCTCGGCGTCGGCGAGGCCGCCGCCCGCGGTGCCGGTGTACAGCGCGGCGCCCTGGTGCGGGTTCTCGCCGTAGCGCAGGACGTTCTTGCGCACGTAGGTGGAGCCGATGAACTCGGGGAAGCCGGAGTCGTCGGCCGCGGCGTAGCCGTCCGCGAACCAGGAGGCGACGGCGACGTCGTACGCCGCGGTGTGCTGGAACGCCTCGGCGGCAAGACGCTTGCGGGCGGTGAGGTCGAAGCCGCCGCCGGACGCGGCCCGGAGCACGTCGTCGTAGCGGCCGGGGTTGACGACGACGGCCACGGACGGGTGGTTCTTGGCGGCGGCGCGGACCATCGAGGGGCCACCGATGTCGATCTGCTCCACGCACTCGTCGGGAGTGGCGCCGGATGCGACGGTCTCCTGGAACGGGTAGAGGTTCACGATCACCAGGTCGAACGGCTCGACGCCCAGGTCGGCGAGCTGCCGCTGGTGGTCGGTCAGCCGCAGGTCGGCGAGGATGCCGGCGTGCACCTTCGGGTGCAGGGTCTTGACCCGGCCGTCCAGGCACTCGGGGAAGCCGGTCAGCTCCTCGACCTTGGTGACCGGAACTCCGGCCGCGGCGATCTTCCCGGCCGTCGAGCCGGTCGAGACGAGCTGGACACCCGCCGCGTGCAGGCCCTTCGCCAGCTCTTCGAGACCCGTCTTGTCATAGACGCTGACCAGAGCGCGGCGGATGGGCCGCTTCGTACCTTCGGCGGTGGCGGTCACGAGATACGTACCTTTCGTCCCTCAATGCGGTAGCCGTGCCGGGCCAGACGCCCCACGACCTCGACGAGCAGAGTGCGCTCGACTTCCTTGATGCGCTCATGCAGCGCGGATTCGTCGTCCTCGTCCCGGATCTCCACCACGCCCTGCGCGATGATCGGCCCGGTGTCGACGCCTTCGTCAACGAAGTGGACGGTGCAGCCGGTGACCTGCACGCCGTACGCGAGCGCGTCGCGTACGCCGTGGGCACCGGGAAAACTGGGCAGCAGGGCCGGGTGCGTGTTGACGATCCGGCCGCCGAAGCGGGCCAGGAAATCCTTGCCCAGGATCTTCATGAAACCGGCCGAGACCACCAGGTCCGGCGCGTACGCGGCGGTCGCCTCGGTGAGCGCCGCGTCCCACTGCGCGCGGTCACCGTGGTCCTTGACCTTGCACACGAACGTCGGCAGACCGGCCCGCTCGGCGCGGTCGAGGCCCGCGATGCCGTCGCGGTCGGCGCCCACCGCGACGATCTCGGCCCCGTAGACCGCGGGTCCTGCTGCGGCGACGGCGTCCAGCAGCGCCTGGAGGTTGCTGCCTGAGCCGGAGACGAGGACGACGAGCCGGGCGGGTGACGGCGCGGCGTCCGGGCGGGACGGGGGGAGAAGGGGGTCCACGATGGGGGTCTTTCTCGCGTGGGTGCTGCTGCGGTGCGGACGTCGTGCGGGGTGCGGTGGCGCCCCTGCGTACCGGCCGGCACCCGCACGGTCCCCGGCGGCGCGCCCGACCGACATCTTTGTGCAGTCGTACGAAGCCATGGGTTGCGGAAATACGGGGAACCCTACGAAGGCGCCGACCGTCAGCAACGATACCGGCACACCGAGCGGCCCCCACGGGACGGGGGCGGGCACGGGAGGTAGCGTCGGGCCTGAGTACGCATGCAGTCCGTGGTAATCGTCCGCCCGGCCCACCAGCCGGAAGGGCGGCCGAGACAAGGGGAAGACACACTCCAGATGCCGGACCGACACCGCCGCGCGGCCCTCCTCCTCCCGCTGCCCGCGACCATCCCCGGGGTGGTCCTGCTGCCGCGTGACCGCACGTCGTCCTCCCCCTCCCCCGACGCCTCGGACCCCTCGGGCGCGGGCGGCTCCGGCTCGTCCGGCAGCTCCGGGACACCAGGCCCGGACGACCGCGACGGCTCCGGTAGGGGCCAGGGCTCCCCGGACGCGACACCGGACAAGCCCGCCGCACCCGACCACGACAACCCCTTCGCCCCGCCGCCCGCCGACGCCCCTGACCAGGAGTGGCGCCCGCGGCACCAGCACGCGCACAGCCACCACGGCGACGAAGGCCAGGGCCGGGCGCCGGGCGACGAGCAGCCGCCGTCCTGGGGCAGCCAGTGGAGCAGCAAGCAGCCGGGCCGGCAGGGCGGCGGCTTCGGCACCCGGCCCGGCCGCAGCGGCCAGCAGGGCAGCGGCCAGGGCGGGCCGGGCGGACCCGGCGGCGGCCTGCGGTGGGATCCCACCGACCCGGCCCAGCGGCGCGCCCGTTACGCGCTGCTCGCCGGCATGTGGGCGTTCTTCTTCGTCCTCTTCAGCCTGCCGGAGGTCTCCCTCCTGCTGGGCGCGCTGGCCATCTACTGGGGCATCAGCTCGCTGCGCGCCAAGCCCGGTTCCTCCGCGAAGGCGAAAGCCGCGGCGACGACGGCGGCGATGGAGGGCCGGCCGGCTCCTTCGGCCGGTCCCGAGGCGGGCCGGAACCCGTACGGCGCGCCGGCGCCCGGCGGCCCCGCCGCGCAGCAGTCCACCCGGCCGCAGCGGACCGCCGCGATCAGCGGCCTGGTGGTGGCGGCAGTGGCCCTCATGATGGTGGCCGCGACCTACACCGTGCACCTCGCCTACCGCGACTACTTCACCTGCGTCGACGACGCCCTGACCCAGTCGGCCGCCAAGTCCTGCGAAAAGCTGCTCCCCGAAAAGCTGCGCCCGCTGCTGAGCGTCCAGGAGTAGCGGGAAACCCCGGGCCCACCCGGGCCGGTGCCGAGTACCGGGTCAGCGGCCCCGGTCCGCCGCCGACTCCGTACCGGCCGGAGCGCCTTGGTGCGGGGTCTCGGTCCTGGGCGGCTCGGCGTCGTCCGGGAAGTCGGTCATCAGGTCGTTGGAGCGGGCCCGCAGTTCCGCCCAGCGGGCCGCGCGGGTGTCCGCTTCGTGCCAGGGGTCGTAGCGGTGCACGATCTGGTCGAGCCCGTACAGCTTGGCCGTCGCCCGGTCGACGCCGACCGCGCCGCCCTTCCCCCGCTTCGCCGCCTTCCGCGCCTTCCGCTCTTCCCGCCGCGTCCGCCCCCGCCCCGCCTCACGCTCACGCGCCCCGGCCCCGTCCCGGCCCGGCCGCCGCCCACGCACACCACGAGCACGCCGCGAGCCACCGGCCTCACCCGCCGCCTCGGCCCCACCGTTCCCCACCGCTTCGCCCGCCGCCACGGCCGGACGACCCACAGGTTCCCCGACCGGGCCGTCCTGACTCTCCCCGCCCCGGCCCCCGACTCCGGACGACGGGACGGCCGCAGGACCGGGCTCAGGACCGGCATCCGACGCACCCGGCACCGCACCGACCGGCTCCCGGCCGAGCGGCTCCGTGCCCGCCACCGCCGTACCGTCACCGCCCGCCCCCGGCGTCCTCACGGCGTGCGCCCCCGCCGAACCCGCGGCGTGCGGCACCGGCGCGTCCGGCGCTTCCGCGGCCGGGATCAGACTTTCCGGGCCGGCCACACGCACGTCCCGCGCCGGCATCGAGGCAACTGGATCGCTGTCCGCCGCCTTGGCACGGCGGCCGCCGATGAAGCGCGGCAGGCCCCGGCCGTCCGCCTGTTTCCCGGTGCGCTGCCGCCGTGCCGACCGGACGCGGCAGGAGCGCAGCAGGAGGGCGCACGGGATGCCGGTCAGCGCCGTCCAGCCCGCCGCGGCGAGGCCGGTCAGCCACCAGGCCGGGCCGAAGACGGCGAGCCCGCCGGTGCCCAGCGCGCCGCCTGACAGTGCGGCGAGCCCCGCCATCACCACGCCGCAGACCGCGGCCGCGAGCCCGGCGACGGCGGCCGTCGTCAGGCGCCGCCAGGGACGGCCCGCGCCGCCCGAGCCCGCCGCCGGGTGCGCCACGTACCGGGCGAGCAGGATCCCCGCCAGTACGGGTCCGGCGGCCACCGCCCAGGTCAGCGGCGTGACCGGCGCCGGGTCCGGCAGCGCGTCGAGCAGCGGGAAGTGCGGCAGCGGCGGCGGGTCGGCCGTGCCCAGCGGACCGGCCGTGCCGCCCACGCCTGCCGTGAAGCCGGGCCCGAGGCCGTACGAGGCGCCCCAGACGGCCGCGTTCGGGAGCAGGGCCAGGCAGAGCAGCAGCACCGCGCCGCGGCCCGCCCAGCCCGATGCGAGCGCGAAGAGGTCCCGCCGCGCCTCGCCCGCGTGCAGCCCGAGCCCGATGAGCGTCAGCACGGTGCCCGAAGCGAGCAGGGTGAGGACGGCCGCGGTCGCGGAGCGACGCACCGCGGCGCACCGCCGGCCGCCGAACAGCCTCCGGACGCGGCCCGGCAGCGCCCCGTGCAGCCGCCGCGCCCACGCCGGCACCAGCTCCGAACTCCCGGCGCCCCCGGGCTCGTCGGACGCGTAGGCCCCGAGGACCCGCCAGGCCGACGCGGTGAGCGTGCCGACGGCCGCGACCGGCACGCTCACCGCGGCGCTGAGCGGCACGGCCCGCAGCGGGCCCGCCGACGCGTACAGCACGGCACCGGCGGCGATCAGCAGGTACCCGGCCAGCAGCGCCCCCAGCCGGCTCCACGCCGGGGCCGCGGCCTCGGACTCCACGTCCCAGTCCGACCCTTCCGACCCAACAGGCCCGCCAGGAACGGCAGTTCCGGTGGAGTCCACGGACTGGTCGTCGGCGTCCGCCAGGGCGTGCCGGGTGGCCCGGTGGAGCAGCCAGACGGGCAGGGCGGTCAGCAGCAGGGGGGTCAGGGCGATCGGTACGGGGGTTCCGGAGAGCGAGCCGGTGCGTACCAGGTCGCCGCCGTGCGCGAGCAGCCAGAGGTCGGCGGCGAGGTGCAGGGCCCCGGCGGGGTCGCTGCCCGGGTACGGGGAGGCGACCCAGATCAGGAGTACGGCGACGGTGAGCACGCCCAGGCCCAGGCCGGCGGCCGTCACGCCGCTGAAGAAGGCGCCGCCGATCGCGGAGGAGCGCTGCGCGGCGGTCCGGCCGTGCGAGGACAGTGTCGGGCCACGATCGGTCAGCTGGCTCACAGCACCATGCTGCCAACAACACCTGATTCATCCGCGTAGTGGGCAAATGCCCGACGTGTCGCACACTATCCGCTTAGTCGGTTTTTCACACTGTCTTCTGGTTCGGCTTCCGCCGAGCCGTCGGTGTCCGTGTGGAGAGGCAGGCATGAGGCAGCGCAGGAAGCAGCAGACACGTCGGCGGTCGGGCGGACAGCCGGGCCGGCCGGAACAGCAGCCGGAGCGCAAGAAGCCGGAACGGGGCGCCGGAAAGCGGCGGTCCGAACGGGCCAGGGACCGGTCATCGCCCCGGGCGTCCGCCGCCACCGCCGGCTCGCTCGCGGGCGAGGACACCGAGGAACTGCCGCGCACGGTCGTGCGGGAGGAGGCGCCGGACGCCACGAAACCCGCGGGCCGTGCCGCCCCGGCAGCAGCCCCGGAGGCCGCCCCCGAGGCCGACCCGGACGCCGCCCCCGATGACGGGCCACCCGTGCCCTCCCCCGGTGAGCGTGCCGTCGCCGCGTTCGATGCGCTCTACAGCCGGCAGGCGGCCGGGCTGATCCGGCAGACGTATCTGCTCACCGGGCGGCCACGGCGGGCTCAGGAAGCCGTCGAGCGGGCGTTCCAGCTGGCCTGGCAGCGGTGGCCCGAGGTGGCGGTGGACCGGGATCCGGCCGGGTGGGTGCGGGCCGCGGCGTACGAGTACGCGCTGTCACCGTGGCGCCGGCTGCGCCCCCGGGCGCGGGCGGCCGAGCGGCCGTCGCCGAAGGCGCCCGCGTCGCCGTCCGCGGGACCAGGGGACCGTGCGCTGCTGAGTGCAGTGCTGGAGCTGCCCGCCGCGTACCGGCGCACGCTGCTGCTGCACGACGGCGTCGGGCTCGGCCTCTGCGAGACCGCGGCCGAGATCGAGGCGAGCACCCCGGCCACCGCGGGGCGGCTGACCCACGCGCGGGAGACGGTGGCGGGGCGGCTGCCCGAACTGGGGCTTGAGGGGCAGCCGGTGGCCCGGCAGGGCGAGATCCTGCACGCGCGGCTGACGGAGCTGGCCGCCGCGCAGCCGGTGGCGCCTTCGGCCGCGCAGGCGGTGCGCGGCGGCAGCGAGCGCACCATCCGGCGGATCACCAGGGGGGCGTTCGGGATGACCGCGCTGCTGGCGACGGCGACGGCGTTCGTTCTGGTCACGGCGCCGGAGCGGGTCGTGCCTCTGCCCGAGCAGCCGGTGGCGACGGTGCCCGCGGCGCCCCCCGTGCCCCCCGCGCCGGCCGCGCCGGCCGCGCCGGCCGCGCCGGCCGCGCCCCACGTCCGGGCGGGAAGCGGGCACCCGACGCAGCCGGCCGGCCCGCCTCCGC
This sequence comes from Streptomyces pinistramenti, assembly GCF_020564935.1. Classification (GTDB taxonomy): domain Bacteria; phylum Actinomycetota; class Actinomycetes; order Streptomycetales; family Streptomycetaceae; genus Streptomyces; species Streptomyces pinistramenti. Next base: position 290 of record NZ_JAJCXB010000073.1, on the reverse strand, counting down.
CGGCCGGCCCGGACAGAGGTGACACGACGGCCGGGGGCGATGACGAGGGTGCGGACGGCGACGGGGGCGGCGACAGCTACGAGGACGGCAAGCCCCGCGTGTCCCCCGGGCCCCGCCCCCACGCCCGCCCCACGGCAGGGCACAAGGCCGCACCCCCGGCCGGGCATCGGGCCGGGCAGGGAGCCGGAGGCGGTAGCGGGCCGCCCAGGTGAGATGCCCGTCGCGTACGGCCCGGCGCGGGTCGTGGCACGCAAACGGCCGCGGGCCCGCACCACTTGAGGGTGCGGGCC
>NZ_JAJCXB010000072.1 GCF_020564935.1 Streptomyces pinistramenti | reverse complement strand
GGGCCGCCCCCCGGGCCGGGAGGGCGGTGCGGCACAGCCGTTCCGGAGCCGCACTTGAGCGGCAGGGCGAGGCGGCCCGCACGGCGACCGGGCAGGGCGCGCAGGCCGCGGCCGGTGCGCTCGCCGATGCCGTAAGGCCCGCCGCAGAGCGGGCCGCGCGGGTCACCGGGCCGGTGACCGGCGCCGTACGGGAGGTCGGGGGTGCGGCGGGTGCCGTGCTGCCGCTGCCGTTCCCGTCGGGTCAGCACCCGGGAGCGCCGGGCGACGGCGGGCGGCCGCAGGACGGCAGTGCCCCGCACGGTGGCGCACCGGCCGGCGGGAACCGTGCCGCCGGGTCCGATGCGACGACGGGTACGGCGCGCTCCGGCTATGGCGGGACGCGTGCGTCGGCTGCCGGGCACGCGCGTAGCGCCGTTCACGAGCAGGGCGCGCCGGGCCGTGACGGCCTGCCGGGTCCGCTCCCCAAGGCGCCGGTGGCGCCCGCTTCGCAGAATGCCGGTGTCGGCCACGGTCCTCGTGGTGACCAGCACGCCGCCGTTCCTGCGGACTTCGCGCTCGTCGGTCCGCTGCCCGGTGGCGTGCGCACGGCCGATGGCGCGCCGACGCGTCACCGTGCCGAAGACATCCTCGAATTCCCCGGCTAGGGCAGACCGTTCCGCGTCTGTATGTGACCTGCCGCGCGGGGGCGGCACAGGTCTGCCCGTCAACACCCCCTGAATTCGAAGGACTTTCTTCCTCATGCGTATTGCCATCCGCCGTTCCGTCGCCGTCGCTGCCACCGCCACCGGCCTGTGGGCCCTGGGCACCGTCGCCGCCAACGCCGCAGAGCTGCCCGCCACTCCGGACCTGCCCGCCGCGGGCTCGCTGACCGCCGCGGCGAAGAAGCTGCCGGCCGGTGACGTCGCCGAGACGGCGAAGAAGCTGCCCGTCGGTGATGTCGCCGGGACCGCCAAGAAGCTGCCTGCCGGGGACGCCGTCGGTACGGCGAAGAAGACCGTGCGCGGGGCCGTCGGCAAGGCGGCCGGCAGCGTCGGCAGCGTCGGCAAGGGGCTGCCCACCGAGGGTCTGCCCGCCACCGACGGCCTGCCCGCCGCTGACGGTCTGCCTGCCGCCGACGGGCTCGGTGCCGTGACCAACGCGCTCGGCGGCGTGCACACCACGGCCGACGGCGCCGGTCTCAAGGACACCGGGAAGGCCGACGGCATCGCCAAGGGCGACCACGTGGGCCGCGTCGGCCGCGCCGTCCAGGGAGTGCTGCGCGCCGCCGACGGTACCCCGGCGCTGCCGAACACCCCGGCGCTGCCCGGTGCCGCGCTGCCCGGCGGTCTGCCGAAGGGGCTGTCCAAGGCGCCCGCGCTGCCCCAGGCCCCCGGTTCCGTCACGAACCTGGTGGCTGCTCTCACCGGTGCCGGTGTGCGTCCCGAGCAGCTGACCGGCCTGGCCCAGGGCGCGGTGGCGCCGGCGGCCGACGGCCAGGGTGCCGTCACCCGGACCGTCGCCGCTGTGCGCAGCCTGGCGCCGACGCGGACCGTGCCCGGCGTCCCTGCCGATGCGACCGCCCTGCCCGACCTGACCGACGCCGCCAACATCCCGGCCCTGCCGGTCCTGCCGGGCACGCCGACGCTGCCGGGCGTCCCCTCCATCCCCTCCACCCCGACCGTCCCCTCGGTCCCCTCGGTCCCCTCCGTCCCGGCGCAGCCGACCCTGCCGACCGTCCCCTCCGTTCCGGCGCTGCCGGCGCAGGGCGTCTGAGTCCTTTCGGTGCACCCCGCGGGGTCACAGGAAACCTCGCTACGGTGACGGCGGAAGCACCGTAGTGGCGCTGCCCCGCCGGCCGCGTGGTCGGACGGCGGGGCCTGCCGCCGCCTCATGAACAGCCGGGTGGTCCTCTGTGGGGGAGGGCCGCCCGGCATTGGCGTTTCCGGGGCCGGGTACGCATCCACGGTGGCCGGGGCGCACAGCGCAAAGGCCGGCGCCCGTACCCGGACGCCGGCCCCGGCTGCGGTCGGCGAGATCACCAACTCGCCCGCCACCGCTACGTATTGGGTACGTTCAGCCGCTCCCAGCTCACCTTTCCCGGTACGCCGTCCGCGTCCTTGCCGGAGAAGCCCAGCTTGCGCTGCCAGGCCGCGTACGACGTGCGGTCGGCCTCGGTCCATGCCGGACCGGGGCCGTCCTTGTAGTGGCCGCAGCCCTCGGCGACCAGCCGCTCGCCCATCGCCGTGATCACCGCGCTGTAGGTGTCGGCACGGAAGAAGCCCCGGCCGGGGAAAGGCTCGTACGGCGGATGCTGCGGCTTGGGCGGCACCGGGCGCTCGGTCCCGCCGCCCCCGGTGTCCGCAGGGCCCTGCGCGGGTCCGGCCAGCCGCTTCTTGATCCGGTCCCGCATCGCGTCCATGGTGAAGCCCCGCGGATCGACCTTGCCGGGCTGCCACTCCTTGTGGCCGATCACCGACTTCTCGCTCCAGCCGTGCGCGCGGCAGATGGCCGCCGACACCTTCTCGATGGCGGCCGTCTGCTCCTCGGGCCACGGGTCCTTGCCGTCGCCGAGGTTGATGCACTCGAAGCCGTAGAAGTGCCGGTTGCCGTCCGTGTCGGCCTCGTTGTCCGGCGGCAGGTCCGTCTCGTCGACCACGGCGCGCAGAACGTCGCCGTCGCCGAGGCCCGCGTGGTTGGCGCGGCCGTTGCCGACGAGGTGGATCTCGCCCTGCTTGTCGATCACGCCGTGGCACAGCGGGCCCGGCAGGTCGGACCGGCCGTCGTAGCAGAGGTCCACGGAACTGCCGGTGCCCTCGGTGGCGGTGTGGTGGATCAGCACGCCGTTCAGCGGGCCCCACGGGCCCTTCGTGTTGCGGTTGTGGGTGCGCCAGTCGCGGACCTCGTGGACCACAAGGCCCTCGTCGCGCAGCGCCTTCAGCAGCCGGGATGCGGTCAGGGGCGTCGCCATCAGCTGTCGCTCCCCGCGTCGACGGCGGCTTCGGCCGCCGCAGTCGTCTGCGACCGGCTCCGTGCCGGGGTGCCGCCCGCCGCGTCCGCTCCGGCGGACTCCTCGGCCGCCGCCTTCGCCTCGGCGTCCAGCGCCGCGTCGTCGGCCGCCGGGATGCCCGCGGACAGGGGCCGGAAGGCCAGCCGCAGATCCGGTGCGGTGCCCTCGCCCTGCACCCACGCCAGCGGCGCGTGGTGCACCGCGATGCCGGACGGTGCTTGGAGGAGCGGGCGGCGTGCCGCGTCGGCCGGCCATTCGACGCCGCCGGTCGCGGTGCGGGCCGGGATCAGCCAGAAGTCGCCGGTGCGGTAGCTGCCGCCGGCCGCGAAGTACACCTCGACGCCGTCCTCCAACGGCAGCCAGCCGCCCTCTTCCACCCGCAGCGCGCCGTGCCGCAGCCCGCCGGTCCTCGCGCCGCGCCGGGCCCGCCCGCCGCCCTCGTGGTGGTCCCAGCGGCGCAGGAACGGGTGGAGTTCGGGCCGCCGTCCGACACCGGGGGCCGGTTCGTCCGAGAGCCGTACCCGGCGTCCGGGCAGGTCGAGTTCCTCCACCCGCAGCAGCGGTTCGGCCTCGCCCCTGCTGGTGTAGGCGGTGTCGACGAACTCGACGAGGTCGCCGACGTCGAGGTCCAGCTTGTCGTCGCTGCCGAGGGTGGCCAGCTCGACCCAGGTGCCGTCGAGTGCGTCGACGGGGAAGGTGACGGAGCCGTTCTCCCGCGACCACTTGAAGGTGGCGTCCTGCGCGCTGCCGCCGTCGTGCACCTCCACCCGGTAGAGCTGGTTCTCCGGTCCCCGGTAGCGGGCGTCCGGCGCGACCAGGCACGGATCGTCGTCCGCGTGGCCCGGACGCTCGCTGCGCGCCGCGAGGCGGGAGCCGGGGGCGGCGGCCTTCTGGGCCCAGCGGGTGAACGCCGCGCGGATGTCGTCGATCGGCGGGTTGTCGGACCCCAGGCCCAGCTCGGCGCCGGGCAGCGGCAGTACCTGCCAGACGACCTTGGCGCGGGCCGCGGTGTCCGGCATCGCCGAGCCCAGCGCCACCTCACGCAGCGCCGGGTCCTCGGCCGCCGTGACGCTCCGCTCCCACACCTTCAGGTAGGCCAGGTAAGGGAATTGCGTCGGCAGCCGGTCGCCGGGGCGCTCCGGGTCGCGGAAGCCGTCCGGCTGGTCCCAGTACGTCCAGGTGGCGGGCGGTGCGGCCGGCTCGCCCTCGCCGTCCTTGCCGCCCCGTTCGTCGTCGGCGCCGCCGTCCGCGGGGACCGGGACGCCGGGCTCGGGGCGGGTCGCGTCGCACAGGATGCCGTCGACGTAGTAGCGGCCGCCGCTGATGATCAGGTCGTCCAGCTCGCGGGCACCGCCCCGCAGTTCGATGTGGAAGCCGGTGGCGCCGCGCGGGCCGCCGTGCTGCCCGATCAGGTCGGCCGCGAGGGTGCGGGCCTGGAACAGCTGGATCGCGGTCTGCTCGTTGGCGTCGGCGTCCAGCTGGACGCGGCCCTGCTGCGCGACCACCGCGGAGTAGTGACGCTCCGGCCGGTAGGTGATGCGGGAGAGGTCTGCGTGCATGGAAGAAGGTCCCCCTCGGACGGGATGGTGCTTGGAAGGTCGGGGCGAGAGCCGGTGTCCGGCCCCCGGTCGGGCGGGCGCGGTGCGCTCATGTCACGAAGAACAGGCCGGAGTCGGTGCCCGCAGGGGTGTAATCGGCGAGCCGGGCCCGCAGGCTGTCCTCCCGCTGCGGCTGGTACAGATCGTGGTACGCGCCCAGCTCCGCGCCGTCCTCGGCGCCGCGCCTGATCTCCTCGGCGCAGGCGGCGGACAGCTGCGCGTAGTGCGGCGTCCCGTACCGCTCGTCGCGCAGCACCGGGCGCACCCGCGCGGCGTCCCCGGCCCCTGCCAGGTCGGGTTGGCAGCGGTAGCGGCGCGGGGTGCGGGAGCCGGGCGGGACGTAGCAGAACCGCAGGCAGCCGGTGCCGCGCCGGGCGACGTGCAGGAGGCCGGTGAAGATGCTGTTCTCGGCGAGCTGCACGGCGTGCGTGTGCACCTCGCCGATGACCGTGCTGCGGTGCGCGTACAGGACCGCGTGCGCATGGCGGCAGTCCGGCGCCGACAGTGCCTCGCGGTCGTGTCCCGTGGCGTCCAGGACGCTGTCGCGCAGGTGGACGGCGAGCGGGTCGGTGGAGACCTCGTCGCCGATCACCTCGATCGTGCCCAGGATGCAGCGGTCGATCTGCACGCAGGCGGTGGTCCGGTCCAGGACCAGGCTCGGCTCCTCCGGCGCGTGCGGGACGCACTCCGGCTCCAGGGACCAGCCGGGCACCAACGTGCAGTGCCGCAGCACCAGTTCGCCCATCGGCCCGCTGACGTTCAGCCCCCGCCCGGTGACCAGCAGCCCGTCCAGGACCATCCGGGGCCGCTCGCTGGGCGCGCAGTCCCCGTCACGGGCACGGATGTTGAGGGCGTCGGGCCGGTTGCTGTACCAGTCGAGCAGCCGGATCACCGGACGGGTGCCCTCGGCGGCGCGCAGCTCAAGACGGTCGCCCGGATCCAGGTCGAAGTCCAGCTGTTCCTGGTAGGCGCCGCTGTGCGTGATCTCGATGACGCCGTCGGGGCCGCAGCGCCCGGCCCTGCGGTCGTGCTGCCAGGCGCCGTACGCGTCCATGATCCGCCGGAAGTCCTGGCCGGGACCGACCCGGTAGACCGCGACATCGGGCGGCAGCGCGCGCCCCGCGTCCGCCCGGTCGTCGCGCGGGTACTCGCCGCCGCCCAGCTCGTCCCCGAACCCGTAGTGGTAGTCCACCCAGACGCCCTGTCGCGGCGCCGAACGGGAGCCGAACGCGATCCGGCCCAGCTCCGGATCGACGGCGATCTGGCCGCGCTTGGGGCGATAGCGCCACTCGGAGAGGTCGGCGACGACGAGGTCCGCGAGCGGCACCGGGGTGTCGTGGCCGTCCCGGCGGATGGTGAAGCTCTTGCCGGGCCCGTAGTAGTCGGCGAGCCGGTCGTGCAGCTGCCGGCGGCGGATCGCGGCCGGCACGTTGTCGACCGTCGCGATGTGCGTCACCGAGGGCTCCGGCTCCGGGCGGGTCACCAGCGGGGTGTCGTTGCCCAGGATCGAGAAGGTGTAGAGGCTGCGGGCGCGGTCGATGCAGTACGCGGGGGAGTGCGTCACCGAGTACGGACGCAGCCGCCACACGAACAGGCCCACCCCGGCCGGGGTGTAACCCCCTTGCCGGTGACGGGAGTTCGCCCGGCGGACGTCCACCGACCTGGCGACCGCGCCGAACGGGCCGCCCGCCAGGTCCAGGGCCGCGCCGTCCCGTACGTCCACAAGGCGGCCGCGGCCGCGCCGCCGCTCGTCGGCGACGGCGCTGCCCGACCCGTACAGCTTCACCGGCTGCTGGTGCGCCACCAGCCGGGAGAACTCCACGGCCCGCGCGGGCCAGCCCGCCACCCCGTCGGACAGCTCCTCCAGCAGGGCGAGGGCGCCCTTGCGCCGCCGGTTGCCGACGGTGGCCGCCACATCGCGGCGCGGCGCCAGCGCCTCGGCGAGCCGCCGCCGCGAGGCGTCCGGCAGCCCGCCGTCCCGCAGCCCGGTCGCAAGGACCCGCTCGTAGCCGGGCAGCGGCCGGTAGCCCACCAGATCGCCGATGTAGGGCAGCACCCACTCGGCCGCGCTCTCCACGAACCAGTCGTCGTACTGCTGCGCGACCCCGTCGCGTACCCGGTCGGCCTGCTCCGCGATCACCGCGAGCAGCGCCCGCAGCGGCTCGCCGCCCTCCGCGTCCCGCAGCCGGTGCCACTGCGGCAGCAGGTCGGCGAGCCCGTCCGGCTCCCTGGTCGAACTCATCGGGCAACCTCCGTCAGGATCAGCGTGTCCGCGACCTTTGGTGAGAACAGGGCCAGTTGGGCGGGCCTGATGCCGCGGAAGACGAAGACGGCACGTCCCCGCTCCAGCGGCCGGGTGTCGGTGATATCGGGGTTCAGGCGCAGGAGTTCGGCCAGCGGGATGCCGTACCGCGCGGCGACCGACGACAGCGTCTCGCCGCCCTCGTCGGTGACCTCGTGGATCTGCTCGTCGTACACCGCGGTACGGGACGGCACCGAGGCCGCGGGCGCCTGGGCGAACCGGCCGGCGAGGCCCGCGAGTCCGGCCGGGGTGACGGACGCCGGGACGCCGGCGAAGACGTCCGCGTCCACGAAGTCCACCCCCGGCACCGCCTGCGCCGCGGCCAGCAGCTCCGACAGATGCGCGGGCTGCTCCAGCTCCCGCCCGTCGTAGCCGAGACGGGCCAGCAGCGCCTGCCGGATGCGCGGTTCGACGAGCTGCCAGGAGAAGTCCGGAGCCACCTTCACCTTCGCCGCCGCCACCAGCAGGACCGTCTCGCGCACGTCCACCCGCACCGGCAGCCGGGCATCGCCGTACTCCGCGAGCGCGGCCCGCAGCGACCGCAGCACCTCGGCGTCCGGCGCGATCGGGATGTCGTCCACCCCGGCGACGGTGACGTGCAGGACCCGCCGCCGCCCGTCGAACAGCTCCCGCGCCGACGCCCGGCCGATGCCGGCGCGCGAGCGGGCGAAGTCCTCGTAGTCGGCGACCGAGACCAGCCGGTCCAGGGCGGAGACGGACAGCGGCACGGTCCGCCGGGTCAGGCCGGGGCCGTCGGCATCGGCGCCGCCGGTCGCCGGCTGCGGGTTGGTGACGGCGGTGACGCCCAGGGGGCGGGTGACGGCCTGGGTGATGCGGTGCGCCGCCACGTTCGCCGCGCGGCCGGTGCCGAAGCGGTAGCGGGCCCGGACGTTGTCGTGCCCGGACGGCAGACGGGCACCGTGCACCCCGTCGCCGAACGTCACCGTCGTCCGCCGGTCGCCTGCCGTCCCGGTCACGTACACCCGCTCGCGCGGCCCGCGCCCGGCCAGGCTGTCCACCGGGTGCCACAGCAGCCCGTCGACCCGCACCTCCAACTGCGGGGTGGCGCCGAGCGGGTTGTCGTCGGGCAGCCAGGTCAGCGGGGACTGCCACAGCGCGAACGTCTGGTTGGCGCGCGCCGCGTCGCCGCTGCCGATCGGCTCGTCCCGGCTCTCGCCGTGGGTGGCGGCCACCACATTGCCCTGGATGCGGGCCGTGTCGCGCAGATAGCGATGGGTCAGGCCGGAGGTGAGGGTGAGCGTGGTGTGCACCCGGTCGCCCGGGAGGCCGGGGTCGAGGGTCTGCTCGACCCCGGCGATCACCGCCAGTTCGGTGCCCCGGACTCCGGACGAACCGGGAATGTCGGTCCGCTCGCCCGACACGACCAGCTGCCGTCCGGGCGCCAACCCGTCGTACAGACCGTCCAGTTCGATCCGGTCGCCGTGCACGTCCTCGCCCAGCGGCTCGTCGGCCTGCCGCAGCACTTCGCCCGCCGCGTGCACCGTCGTGTCCCGGATCGCGGACAGCACCACATCGTGCTCGTCCAGCCACGGGTCGGCGAGGGTCAGCAGGGTGCCGCGTCCTGTGATGCCGTACTGGGTGTGCACGACGGTCCGCACGGCGGTGACCTTGGTGGTGACGAACGCGAGCTTCTTGTCACCCGGGATGCCGTCGGGCCCTTCCTGGCCCTTGCGCGGACGCTCGATCGCCACCCAGCTGCCGACCGTGACCGCGTCGTGAACCGCGTCCAGGGCCAGTTCACGGCGGTCGGCGGGCTCCGGCACCGTCGCGATGCCGATCTCCACGGCGGGCGGCTCGCCGCCGGACGCCACCCGCACCGAGATCTCGTACGCGCCGTGGGTGATCTGCCGGTGCTCGCCAGGACCCAGGTCCCAGCTCTGCGGCGTGCCGTTGTCCACCGACACGTGGAACCTGCCGTTCTCGGCGGGCCGGGACACGAACAAGGTGCGCTCCGGCAGCCCTGGCAGCAGCCGCGCGGTGACCCCCGGATCCTGCGAGTCGACCGGACGGCGGCCCAGCCAGCTCAGGTCGTGGTCCTGGCCGCTGCGGGTGGACAGCTCGATCCGTCCCGGGCCGAGCGTCAGCGTGGTGTCGGCGGGCAGGTTCTCGCTGATCTGCTGCGAACTGCCGGTCTCGATGTGCTGGAACTCCGCCCGCACCGGCACCTTGCCCGCCGTGTCGAACACCACCCGCATACTGGTCAGCGCGGCCCCGGTCAGCGGCCAGTCCGCCGTCCTGATGACCCGGCCGCGATCGTCCTGCACGGGCTTGAGCGGAGCCGTCGCACCGAACGGCGCCGCCGTCACCCGCATCGCCAACAGGGCCCGCAGGACCGGCAGTGCCGACGAGGCCCGCCCGCCGGACGTCGTCGCCGACGCCCGGCGCCACGCCGGATACAGCCCGTCGGACACCCGCGGATCCAGCGCCGACAGCAGCTGCGCCCCCAGGTCGGAATCGGCCGCGAACAGCCTGCCGGGATCACGGGCGAGCGCGCGGGCACCGGACGGCGGGCGGACGACACGGGTACGCAGCGCGGGCAGCAGGTCACCCAACAGCTGGACGGATGCGGGGAGTTGAGTCATCTCCTCGCCGCCGGGGTCCGCATTTCCGTCCCCGTCATCAGGCGGCTCACCCGACAACTCTGCCGCCCGCTCCGCCAGTTCGCCGAGCACCGCCTCCAGTTCCTCGAACCAGGCGGCGACGTCCTCGTACGCGGCGGACAGCGCCTGCGCCTCCGCCAGCCTGGCGTGCGGCCCGGCCAGCCGGGCGATGAACTGCGCGGGAGTGGTGATGCCGTCCAGGTCCTTGCGCAGCGGCCCCAGCACCTGTGCGTCGAACTCCGCGATGAAGCGGCTGACCGGGCGCGGGTTGGGCGTCTCGGGAGTGGGCGGGCCCGGCTCGTCCGGATCATCGGGATCGCCCGCATCCACCGGCTCGGTGATCCACTCCCGTGCCTCGGCCACCAGCTCCTTCAGCGACCGCGGCGCGGACTGCGGAAGGCCGATGCCCGTCACGTCCTCCTCGCGGTCCCGCCGCACCGACGCGACGGACAGCAGCGTGCGCTCCGGACCGAAGTCGCACAGCAGCCGGTCGCCGACGGCCAGCGCCGTGTGGGTGCCCGCGATCAGCAGCTCGGGCCTGGTCCGCAGGTCGTCGGGGGTCAGCAGTGCCGGGCGGCGGCGCCGCACCGGCAGCTCGTTCCACACCGCGCGCGCGGTCAGGTCCTCCGCGGTCTCGAAGGTCTGCGACCCCTCGTCCGAACCGGCCGGCACGCTGTGGCTGCGGGCCCCGCGCGGGATCACCACCGGCAGGTCACCGGCGCGCGGATCACGGTCGATGGTGTACGCGAGATGCGTGTCGGCGGCCACGCCGGGCCGCGGCCGGTGCCCCACCAGGCGGCCGAGGAGCGCCAGCGAGCGGTGCTCGTTCGCGGTCCGCAGATAGCCCTCGTCCGCGATCCGCTCGGAGTGGAAGGTCAGCAGGTCGCCCAGGACGGCCCAGGAGTCCAGCAGCCCGATGGACGGGTCGTCGGGCGTGCGGACGGTCAGCCCGCGCAGCGCCGGGTAGGCGGGCGAGGCGAGCCGGTCGAGCATCGCGTCGAGGAACGAGCCGTAGGTGCCGACCCGGTGGTCCAGGGCGCTGCGGCCCGGCGGGTTGTAGAGCGCGTCCGGCGCCCGCCGCTCGTCGTGCCCGCCGCCCGCGCAGCCGCAGCCGCAGCCGCCGTTGTTGTCTCCTGCCGGGATCCCGTTCATCGCCCACCCCCGAGCTCGATGACCAGCCGCCCGTTCTCGGGCCGGTCCGGGTCGTTGTCGCAGCGTGCGATCTCCAGCGGTCCGAGCCGCAGCACACCTGCCTCCAGTTCTCCGTCATCCGTGTGGAACAGCCGCCGCAGCCGCGTCACCTGCACGCTCACCACACCCGGCACCGCGGCCGCCACCGCCACCAGCCGGCTCAGCCGCACCGGCTCGCCGAACGTCAGCGCGTCCGGATGGAAGAAGCCCCGCCGGCCGCCGGGCAGCGGGCGGCGGCCCAGCACGCGGTACAGCTCGGCGAGGATCTGCCCGTGCTGGTGGCCGGGCGCCGCACACACCGACAGGACGACATCCAGCGGCACCGTCCGCGCGGGCCCGACGACCAGGTCGTGCCCGATCCTGCGGTAGCTCTCCAGCGCGCAGGCCACCGAGTCGAGCAGCGCCGCGGGCGGCTCTTCGGACCCCAGCGCGTCCACGGCGACGTGCGCCTCCTGCACGCTGCCCGTCCACCGGATCTCCGCCGCCGCCCGCTGCACACCCGGCAGCCCGGATGCCAGCGCCGCGTAGTCGGCGGCCGTCACGGCCCGCAGCCGGGTACGCCGCAGATCCAGCGGCGCCAGCTGACGCACCTGCTCGACGGGCTCGGGACCGGCCCCGCCGACCGCGGGCAACGGATTGCGCACCCCGGCGACGGGCAGTGGGTCGGCCGCGTCCGACTCCTCCGGGTCGCGCCGCAGCACCAGATGGCTGATGGCCTCCGCGCCGACGTTGCCCGCCGTGCCGCCGCCCAGCCGGTAGTGCAGCCGCAGCCGGCTGCCGGGCTCCGGGCGGGCGCCGTAGCGGCCGTCGCCGAAGCGCAGCGCGAGCCGCCCGTCGTCGTCCAGCTCCCCGACCACGTGCCGGTCGCGGCCCGTGCTGCCCAGCAGGTCCCTGCGCGGCGTCCACGGCTCCTGATCCGGCCGGTCGGCGTCGGTCAGGCGCAGCGCGGGCAGCGCCTCGCGCGGATCCTGGAGGAGGGCGGCCGCCGGGCCGTGCAGCACCGGCTCGTCCGGATGCAGCCCCGCCGCGTACGCCGGGCCCCCGGTGTGCGCGATCTCCCACGCCGTACGCCCGTCCAGCACCGTCCCGGCCCGCGCGCGTGCCCCCAGCACCTCCAGGCGCCGTCGCTTCGCCGCCAGCAGCCGCGGACTGCGGTGCAGCAACTCCCGCAGCGCACGCACCGGATGACGCCGCAGCTCCAGCGACTCCAGCAGCCGCAGCCCGAACAGCACGGTCAGCTCGGCGACCTCCGCATCCCCGAGCCCGTCGTGGTCCCGGGCGCTGCGCCACAGCTCCACCAGCCGCCCGCGCACCCGCTCCGGAATCTCCGCGAGCCGCTCCGCCTGCCCCGCCGCCACCTGGCGCGGCCGCGGGAACGGCACCGTCTGCACGACGGGGGAGCGGTGCAGCACCGGCCGCAGGCGCGGCGCGATCCCCGGATACACGGACTGCGCGAGCAGCGTCCGCAACGCCTCGGCCTGCGCGTACGCCGTGCCCGGCACCACCCTCTCGGCCCGCAGCCCGGCCGACTCCAGGCCGATCCCGGCCCGTACCGTCTGCGGCTCGCCGACGACGGTGAACAGCTGCCGGACCTCGTCCGCCCGCAGCGAGGTGCCGCATTCGGCCTGCTCCACCAGGGCGTTGATGAGCGCGGCCACCGCGTTGTCGGCCGCGGCGCGGTCGCCGCAGCCGACCGCCGGCGGATCGCAGGAGCCGAGGACGGCGGGCACCGGCGGCACGGTGCAGATCTCCGGCAGCCCGTCGCCCGCGTCCCCCTCGCCGTCCGCGCCGTACGTCAGCGACCGCCCGTGATCCACCAGGACGACGTTGCCGCGCGCCACGCTGACGTCGCCGACCGGAACGCAGCCCCGCCCGCCGAGGGTGGACAGGCACAGCGGGAAGGCCAGCGCGTCCTCGGCCGCCCAGGTGACCTCAAGGACCGGCTGACCGGCGAGGTGGTCGACGGCCGGGGTGACGGACATCAGCCGCACCGCCTGCCGGTGCGCCGGATCGGCGTCACCCGGTGTGCCGGTCCTGGCTCCGCGGACCTCCTCGAACAGCAGCAGATCGCCCGGCGCGAGCCGCAACTCCCGCTCCCGGCACGCCTCGTCGGCCCACCCGTCGCGCAGCGTCGCGGCCGTCGCGCCCTGCGGCAGGGCACAGACCTCGTCGCCCCAGGTCCACAGCCGGATCGTGTTGTGCGCGGGACGCAGCGCCAGCGGCCCGCCGGCGACCGGCTCGAACACCTCGACGGAGCCGCGCTCGCCGAGCACCGCCAGGTCCTGGTCGTCGATGACCGACCCGATCTCCGGCCGGTCGCGCGGACCGAAGGTACGGAAGTCGACGGAGGCGAAGCGGAAGGTGCCCGGCAGCAGCGTCAGCGGCCGCACCGTCTCGACGGCGACGAACGCCCGCGCGTTGCAGCCGTCGTGCATCGGGTAGTCGATCAGCCGCACGTGCCGCCGCACAGACACCCGGCGCCGCGCGGTGTCCAGATACGCCTCGGTCGCCACCGCGTCCTGCTGGTAGCTGATCTGGTCGGCCGTGTACGCCAGCAGGTCGACGAGCGTCGAGCCGAGATCGGCGGCGTTCCGCTCCACCCACTCCGGCGTCGTCAACCGCAGCCGGTCCAGGACCACTTGGCGCAGCGTGTCGTAGTCGCGCGCCGTGTAGTCGATGACCGGCGCGGGCCTGAAGGTGTCCGGGCAGCCGGCCGGCTCCTCCGCGCAGTCGAAGGGCGCAGGACAGTTCGGCAGGAACGAGAACGCGGCCGAGAAGTACCGCTGGTCGAAACCGGGGAACGGCTCGGTGCCCGGCCGCCCGTACGGGTCGGTCTCCACCACCGAAAGCCGGTAGGGGGAGCCGTCGCCCGCCCGGTCCAGCGTCACGAACAGCCGGTCGTCCAGCTCGGGGTCCTCCTCCCGCTCGACGGTTATCTCCTCGGCCTCCAGGCCCGTGACCCGCCGCCCGCCGTCGATCCGGATGTTCTCCGGGCACAGCCCGTGCGGCGCCTTGCCGAGGAAGGTGACCGTCAGCGTCCGCCCGTCGTCGCTCACCTCGACCGCGTCCACGCCGTTGCGCCGGGCCTCCCGGATCCGCCCGCGCCTGCCGTCCGTCCGGCAGGACAGCGCGGCGCCCGGCCCGTTGTCCGCCTTGCTCATGCCTCGGCCCCCCGGCCCTCGAAGACCTCATCGCGGCGGCTCGCGGTGGAGCGCACCACGTACCGGAGATACACCCGCACGACGTTCTCCTCGCTCACCACGTCCAGCGACTCCACCTCGATCAGCTCGCCCAGCCAGCGCTGGAGCGACGCCTGCACGGACAGTTCGAGCGCGGCGGCCAGCTCCGGGCTGTTCGGCGTGAACACCAGGTCCAGCAGCCCGCAGCCGAAGTCCGGGCGCATCACCCGCTCGCCGGGACTGGTGAACAGCAACTGCTCGATCAGATCCCGCACATGATCGTCATAGTCGGCGTGCCCGGTCCGCCCCCGGCGGTCCGTCCGGTACGGAAACGCGATATCGGCCCGTACGGCCCTGGCCTTCATCCGCACATCACTCCCCCTCGCATCACTGCCACGACCGGCGGCCCCTGCGGCACAAGACCTGCCGTGAAGCACATCCCCGCCGTGCCGTCCGTCACCACCGGCACCCCGTCGACCAGCACACCGCCGCTGTCCGCCGTCCAGCGCACCGTGGTGCAGGGCACCGGCACGCCGTCGGCGGTGTGCCGGCAGCCGACGATCGTGGGCACCTCACCGGCCGTCCGCACGGGCAGCCCGCCCATCAGGACGGCGTGGCCGGCGGCCCCCGACAGGGCGGCGGCCACGCCACCGTGCGGACAACTGATCACGGCGCCTGCGTGCACGAGGCCCCCGGACATGGACAACACGTCGTACTCCGCTTCTCTCGCGAACACCGGCCGGTGCCGGCGCCCTCCCAGGCTCCCGTCCACGGCTCCGGCGGACGGCCATCCTCAGTGCTTCTTCGGAATCGTCAACCGGCCCTCATTGATGTCGACCTGATCGCCGACGAGCGAAATCGACGCGCCGTGCCCGTTGTTGATGTGCACACCCGTCGCATCGATCCTCACGTACGCCCCGCCGGGCGCCTCCAGCAGAATCCCGTTCGTCGGCACATCGCTCATCACGATCTTGTGCTTCTTCGGCGTCTGGATCACCACCGGATGCGAGATCGCCGGATCGGCCCGCGCGTCCTCCGGCAGCTCCGCCCGCGAGCCGTACCAACACCCGGTCCACACCGGGAAGCTGGGATCACCCTGCTCGAACTCCACCCAGACACCGGCGCCCACCGACGGCACCACGTACTGCCCGGCGGGAGACTGCTGCTCACCGGTGAAAGGAAAGCAGGGCAGGGCCCAGGTCGAGGGCGTGTCGCCCAGCACATCCGGGACCTGGACCATCAGACGGCCGATCCCCATCGGATCGTCGTTCGCCGTCACGCGGCCCCGGAACTTGCCGAGGAAGCGGTTGTTCGATGCTGCGGCCATGCGAAACGCTCCTGGTCGTACGGCAGTTGACGATTTCGGTGCTCCAAGGCGGCGCGGGCGCTACGGGCGCACGGTCCCGCTCCGCGCCACCAGCCCCTCCCTCGACAACGTGAAGTTCTGCTGATACGAGCCCGGCCGGAGGTTGTGCGTCACGCTCTTCACGTAATAGTCACCGTCATACGTCACCCCCGCACCCCGCACACCCACCAACTCCCGCGGCCGCAACAGATATCCGTGCCGGTTCACATCCAGCTGCCCGGAGCCGGAAATCGCATCGGCCGACGTCGCCGCCCGCCCCAGCGCCTCGGCCTCGGCCTGCCCGAGATCCTTCTTCGCCGTACCCGACAACGTCTTCCGCTTCAGCGCGGGTGAGGCACGACGGCCCAACGGCGGCCGCAGCGGGCCGATATCGGGCTGCGCAAGCAACCGCGCATCACGCGTCCGCGGATCCTGCACCCGCGCCTGCGGCTCCTCCCGCGCCGTCCCGTCGTACGCGAACGTCAACTGGTCCACCGTCGAATTCGCGTCCATATTCACGTTCAGCGCGTGCTGCCGCTGCCCCAGCCGCTGCTCAGGACCCCAGAACGCGGTCGACCGCCCAGGAACGGGCCCCGGATCCACATAAAACGTGTAACCGTTCGCCGCCGCCAGCTCGTTCAGATACTGCAGATCCGTCCCGGTCTGGTAATCCACCCGCCATTGCTCACGCGGCGGCTGATGAATCTGCTCCCGGATGATCCTGGTGTCGATCCCGTAATCCGCGTACTTGCCGAGAATCCGCTCCACCCGCTGCGAAGGCGCGAGGTTCGGATACCGGTCCGTCCGCTCCTCCAGATCCATCAACAGCGACAGATCCTCTCCGGTCACCGTCAACGTCGTCTGCCCCGGCTGATTGCTCGCGCCCACCTCCTGCCGCACGATCAGCCCGTCCAGCAACACGGTCGGCGTGCCCCGCACGCTCGCCGTCACCACCACCCGGGTCTTCGGATCGAAGAACCCCTCGGGCAGCAGCCGTTCCGTGATCACACCCCGCTTGGTCAGATCGAACGCGATCTGAAAGCCGCTCCGCTCACCCGCCGTACTGGTGATCTGCGCCGACAACAACGCCTCGGTCACCCCCGCCGGCACCGGCCGCGCCAGCTTCGGCCCCATGTACAGCGTGAGATGAATCGGACCACGTCCCACCGCCTCATCAGCCATGCCCGAACCCACCACCCGGCAACGGAATCCCGATCTTCCGCCCCGGCTCCTCCGTCAGCTCCCGCGGATCCATCACCGGATTGGCATCGGCAATCCGCCACCACTGCCCCGGATCCCCGAAATACCGCTGCCCGAGCTGATCCGCGCGCTCACCACTACGCACCACATGCGGCGCGGTATCCCCCTCGTCCCGGGGCAAGGGCGGCAACAACCGCCGCTTCACATACCGCACTTCGACACCGTCATCGCCCCGGTACACCCCGATCTCCGCATCGTGATACCGACTGCTCCGCGGATACGGATGCGCCCCGGGAATGGCATCCAACGCACTCTCATACGGCTCGATCCCACCCATACCGGCTACACGCTCCCCATCCCGATATCACTCCCGCGCAGCCCCAGCTGCCCCAGACTCCCGCCCTGCGCCAGCCCCGCAAGCCGCTCCTTCTGCGCCAGATGCGCGAGATACAGCTCCGCCCCCTTGTGCCCGGCCGGCAGATCACTCACGGTCAGCACCTTCATCCCGATACTGAGCGAAGCCCGCATCGGATTCAGATTCACATCGAACGCCGACTCATTGACGGAGAGTTCGGTGAGCCGCACGGGCATGACCCGCTTGCTTCCCCACGTGAACAACGTCAGCGGCATCTCGATGGGACTGATCTCGATCGTCCCCTTCTTGCTGAGATGCGACGCGGCCCGCAACTGCGCGGTCGTCGGCTGCACCAGCATTTCGAGCGTGGCAAGCTGCGGATGAATCCCGTCGGGGGCGGCCACGTCGAGTTGATCGGTGGAGTCGATCTCGGCGGTGAACTTCCAACTCTCCTGCGCCGGCCCCTTCAGCCGCAGAGCCTCGTTACGGTCCCCGCCTCCACTGCCGCCCCCGCCGCCGTCCCCTTCACCCCCGGCCTGCTGAGGCGCAATCGACCGCTCCAAGGTGTCCGGGTTGAACTGCAACACGATGATGCGCTGGGGGGTGCCACGCTCGGGGTCGACTATGACGATGCCGGAGCGGATGGGTTTGGGGATGTCGGCGTAGGTGGTCATGGTTTCCCCCCTGCATCTTCGAATGCCGCAACGACACTTTCGGCGCGCGTGCGGAGCCAGTTTTCGGGATCTCCCTGAGCAAGTTCCCGAACCGTCGGTACGAACTCTTGGTAGCCGGTGTATGTGGTGGCCCACAGTCCGGCGAGTCGGATACGCGGGTCATCGCCCGCGAGTGAACTCAGGATCCGTGTGAGACAGCCATGGTTCAATTCCGGGGGCGCGGCCAGACCGATCCTCAAGGTCAGTCTCCCACGCTCGATGGGGTCGACCTCGCCGTCAAACCGCTGGAAGAGCTCTTCCAAGGACCATGGAGTCAATTCCTTGTGCGCCTGCGCGGTGAACGGGGCCACGCTTTCCTCATCTGGCCCCGCCAGCGTGACGTAGCCGATCCCAGATGTCGCGTCCACGACGTAGTGCAAGGAGATTCCCGACGGCGACTGCCAGATCATCTGGCCATCGGTGCCTTCAGTCTGGTTTCTCGTGATCTCGTGCGCCAGAGGCCAACCGAGTGTGTCAGCGAAATCGCCCACGTTGTTCCAGTGCGTATCCGGGTGCAACACATAGCGGAGTGTCCGATAGTTCGGCTCGGGCATGCGATTTCTCCTGGGCGCTAATGGGGGTCAGCGGCGCTTGGTGGCGCCATACATTTCTCGTACCGAATCTTCGATCTCGTGGAATATGCGTTCCTTGATTATTCTTTCGCGGTCTTCTGTCCCCACCAGGTTCTCCGCCTTGATCGACGCTTCTACCTTTTCCTCTATCCCGAATTCTTTCATCCAGGCAGCTACGGATTGCACGTGTCGGTTTGCCAGGCGGTTGGCATTATTGAGGGGTGCTCGCTCCCTGTTCCGGCGCAATCGGGCATCCTCCTCGCTCTCACCGTCGAGTCGTTGTTGAATCGCTGCTCGTTCGCCGGCGAGCGAGCGGTGTCCCGCTACGTCCTCATTGAGGATCTCACCTGCTCGTTCTGACCCCTTGAACGCTGCCGGGATGTCCAGGAACGTGCGAGTGAGCCGGGCCGGTGAGGCACCATTCTGCTGGGCCTTCTTCAGCCGCTGTACGACGAGCGCGTTTGTGACGAGAGCCATCGGGTCGCGGTCGGTTTCCTGGTTCCCTACGATCCATGCGGCTTTGAGCAAGTTGACGCGCTGTACCTTGTCCAGGCTGCTGGACTGTGGTTTCGCACGGAAATGATTGTCGAGATAATCCGTGGCCTCCGGCCATCTCCCTTCTGCCGTGTACTCATCGGGGATGCCAAGAATTCTATGCTTCTCTCCGGTGTCCTTATCTTTTTTGTTGGTCGACTTGTAAGCGTGGGCCGACTGGTCTTCCCGCGTGATTCCCTCACCGGTAACAATCTTATTGGCCGCCTTGGGTCCGGTCTGCTGACGCCGTACGGCCGGTGGGGCATATTCGGTTGCGCCCGTCTGTTGTCCCTCGTCGAAGACATTCATGACTTCTTGTTCCTGCGGGCCCAATGGGGTGGCGTTTCGTGTGATACGAGAGACAGCGGGGGGCGCCGTTGGTGCGTTCACGGTGTGCTGCGGGACGGCGCCGGGCTGCTTGGGTGACAGCTGCACGTTCTGGCTTGCCGCAACCATATTCTGGTCGGCTTCGAGCTTGACGGCCAATCCCTGAAGGAATTCAAGTAGTTCGCGTCTGGGGATGGTGATGCCCAGTGCCCTGAGAACCTGTTCCTTGGGATTTAGGGTAGCCTCGATCCCGAAGTGGTCGCCCCCGCCGGCGTCAAGCGAGGTGAGTCGATACCACGTTTTCACGGCTGAGAGCGCAGCACGCAGTACGGGGCGAGGAGTGCCTCGACTAAGTATGCTGCTCAATCGAGGCTTTAGTCGCGCAACGATCTTTTGGAGACGAAGTTCCTTGGATTCCTTGGAGTTTTCCTTCTTCTTCCTGCCGTCCCTCTTCTGCTTCTTCTGTTCCTGCCTGTGCTTCCTGCTGTCGCGGAACTGATCCCGCTTCTTCTTGAAGAAGTCGCGGGCCTTCTTCGCGGTGTTCTTGAGGGCCTTGCCGACCTTGGACTTGCGGAGTTTCTTGCCGAGGGCCTTGCCGGCGTTGCGGACCTTCTTGAGGGCGGACTTGACCTTGCCCTTGACCTTCTTCAAGGCGCGGCCCAGCGGGGACGTGGGCTTGCGGGGCTTGGCGCGCTTGGGGGCCTCGGTTTCCTTCTTCTTGGACGGCTTGTCGGGCTTCTTGTCCTTCTTGAGGTCGGGGCCGTCCTTGTCCTTGGTCCGGTCCTTGCCCTCCCTGTCCGGGTGCTTGTTGGGTGAAGTGGCCTCGTCCCGCGCCTTCTTCGCGTCCGCCTCGTCCTCGTGCTTCTTCTTGGACGGGTCCGGCGTCTTGCTCGTCGGGCGGGACGGGGGCTCGGTCTTCGGGTGGTGGGTGCCACCCGGGGCGCGGTCCGTGGTCACGCCCGGACGGGACGGGACGCGGGGGCCCTTGGGCTTGGTGGGGCGGGCGGGTTTGCGGAGGGCCTGGGCGGCCTTGCGGGCGGCGCCCTTGGCGGCGTTGACGGCCTTGCCGGCGGCCTTGCGGGCGCCCTTGCCGGTCTTCTTGAGGCCGGCGGTGATCTTCTGGGCCATGGCCTTGAGGCGTTTGCCGACGCCCTTGGTGGCGCGGCCCAGGCGCTGGAGGAGGAAGTTGGTGATGAAGTCCAGCAGGGCCACGACTCCCGCGGCGACCGCGTCGGCGAAGAGGCAGGCGGCCGGGCCCGCCTTGACCGCCTTGAGGAAGGCGAAGAACTTGCCGAAGGCCGTCAGGATGGAGCTGATGGTGTCCCAGGCGGCCATCAGGCCCTGGATGATCGTGAGGATCGCGCCCGCGGCGGGGATGATCGCCGAGACGACCTTCTCGACGACCAGCGACGCGATCATCATCGGCAGCGAGGCGACGATCGCGTCCCACGCCATCTTGCCGATCTGCTTCAAGGACATGCAGCCCTTGACGAGGACGTTGATGACGGCCTTGCCGAGGCCGAGGATGCCCTCGACCTTGGTGTCGAACCACTGCTTGACCGCCGACTTGATGGCGCCCCAGAGGTGTTCCTGGATACCGGTCTTGGCGGCGCCGGCGGCCTTCTTCAGCCAGCTGCCCGGGTCCGGCGCGATGTCGGCGACGAGCGCCGCGAACTTGCCCAGCGCCTCGATCGCGGCCTGCGCGAACTTGATCGCCGCCTTGATCGCTTCGGCGTAGATCTTGATGGCGGCCTTGATGCCCGCTTCGAGCACGTCGAGGAGCTTGTTGAGGCCGGCGGCCAGGGCGTCGAGGAGGGTGTTGACGGCCTTCTTCAGGCCGTCGGCGAGCTTGTTGACGGTGGCGATGGCCGCGTCGCGCAGGCCCTCGATGGCCTTGCGGAACTTGTCGCGCAGTTCGGGGAAGGCCGCGAGCAGGACGTCACCGATGGCGATGAGGGCGTCGGCCAGGACGTTGATCGCCTTGATGGCGAAGTCGCGTACCGCGTCGATCGCCTTGTTCGCGAACTCCTTGAACTTGTCGATGACGCTGTTGATCGCGTTGCGGGCCGCGTCGAAGATCTTCGTTACGGCGTCCAGCAGGCCCTTGAAGAAGTCGCCGACCGCATCGAGGATCTTGCCGAAGAGGCCGCCGGACTCGTTCTTCTTCTCGTCCTTCTTCTTCTTGGCGTCCTTCTCCGCCTGATCGGCCTGCTGGTCGATGTCCTTGTTGTCGCTGTCCTTGCGGCCCTCGACCTCCTTGTCCTTGCCGTCCCGCTCCTTGGTGATCTTCTCGTTGCCGCCCTTGTGCTCCTTCTCGGTGTCCTTGTCGGCCTGCTCGATCTTCTTGTCCTGCTCGTCGCGCCAGCTCTGGCGCTCCTTGCCCGCCTGCTCGGCCGCCCGGCCGCGTTCCGCCGTCTGCTGCTCGGTGTTGCGGGCGACCTCGCCGTCGATCTCCTGCTGCTTCTCCTGCTGAGCCTTCTGCTCGCCCTGCTGGTGCTGCTTCTCCTTGGCCGCCAGTTCGGTCTGCGACTGGCCCGCCGCCCCCTGGATCTCGCCGCCGCGCTCCTGCTTGGCGACGATCCCCTCGTGCTGCTTCGCCGAGCCGCCGCCCGACCGCTGCCCGCCGCCGCCCGCGCGCCCGGCCGCCTTCCCCTGCAGCTCCTCCTTGGGCGCGTCCGGGAAGATCTTGTCCTCGCCCATCGGCTTGGACGCGTCCGCCCGGCCGGTGTCCTGGATCGTGCCCTGCTTCTCCTTGAGCTTCGCCGCCTGCTTGTCCGTACGCTTCGGGTCGCTCTCCCCCTCCAGCTTGATCTTGGGGGCAGGGCCGACCGTCTTGTTGCGCAGCTCCGGGTCGGTGGTCGGCACCTGGTCCGCCGCGGCCTCGACACTCTTGGCGTCGCCCTCGGTCAGCTTGCCGTCCTTGCCCGGAGTGACCTTCGGCTGCTGGATGTTGTCGGTCGGCTTGGCCCCCTGGGCCTTGTCACTGCCCTTGGCCTCCTGCTTCTTGCCCTGTTCCTCCGGGCCGACCTTCTCCAGCTTCCCGGTGACCGGCGCCTCGGGCGCTCCGGCCTGCGGCGGCCCGGACTGCGTCTGCGGCGCGCCCGAAGGCCGCTCCCGCTTCGGCGGGTTGGCCGCAAGCCGCTTCTGCTCCTCGCCGATCTTCCGGTCCGCGGCCCCGTCGACACCCGGCAGCGCGGCCTGCGCCTGGTCCGGCGAGAGCTTGCTGACGGTGACGAGCGCGGCCTTGGGGTCCTGGCCGGAGACGTCCGGCGGCGCCTCCTGCTTCTTCTCCGCGGGGCCCTGCCCGCCGCCCCCGCCGCACGCGCCGCCGCCCTCCTCCTTCTCCGGCGCCGGGGCGGGCGGCGCGCAGCCGCCGCCGTCCTTCTCCAGCGACGCGTCGGGCTGGGCCTTGGCGCCCTCGGGCGCCGGCGCGCCCATCTTCCCCGGGTTGTCGGTCTGTTCGCCCACCGGGCCGACCGCCGCCTGCGCGACGGACGGCGCCCCGCCGGGCCCGGCCGCGGCCTTCGGCGCACTGCCCGGCTCGGCCGCGCCGACGGGACCACTGGGCGCCGCACCGGGACCGGCTTCCTTCGGCACCGCGCTCTTCGCCGCCGGCGCCTCGTTCTCACCACGGTCCGGCGCCGCCCCGCGCCGCGCAGCGGGCGAGGGCTGCCGGTCCTCGACCGCCGTACGCTCCGTGTGCGCGCCCGCGGGCGGTGCCAGCGACGGCGCCGACGAGCCGGGTCCGCCCGCCGACGTGCCCGCGCCCGCGGCGCCGGCCGGCTTGTCCGCCGCCGCGCCCTCCGGCTGCCCCTTGGCCTCCTGCTTCTCCTCCTGCGCGTCCTGGTCCTTCTTGTCCTGCTGCGCGTCCTGGGTCTCCTGGGCGTCCGGCGCGTCGCTGCCGTCGCCCGAGTCCCCGTCCCGTTCCGCGTCCTTGTCGGCCGCGTCCTGCTCGGCCTGCTTCGCGCCGTCCTCGTCGTGGTCCTGCTGCTGCTCGGGGTCCTTCTTCTGCTCGGCCTCCTGCTCCGGATCCCGCTGCTCGTCGGTTTCCGGGTCGGGGCCGACCTCCTGCTCCACCGGCTTCTCCGGCTGGAGGTCCTTCTCGCTGCGATCGGGGGCCTCGGACGCGGGACCGTGCTCCGGCTGCGGTGCCTCGCCCTCGACCGGGCCCCGCTCCTCGCCCGGAGCCTTGGCCTCGGCCTCCGGCGCGTCCTCGTCCTCCTCCTCGTCGGCCTCGTTCTCCCGCTCCTTCTGGACCTGCTCCGCCTTGGTGGGCGGGGGAGCGGGGAAGGACGGTGGGGCAGGGGCGGCCGCGCCGGGCTGCATCGTGTCGGCGGTCGGCACGGCGGACAGGTCGGGGTCGGAAGCCGGTACGAAGTCCTCGGGCTTCAGCTCCGCCTCGCCCGTGCCGGCGCCGCCGGCCCGCTGCTCCTCCTGGCCCCCGTCGACCTCCCGGTCCGCTCCCGCCTCAAGACCGAGGGGCCGCTCCTCCTCGCGCGGGGCGCCCTCGTCCTCGTCCTTCTCGTTCAGCCCGTGCTCGGACAGCGCACTGTCGGGCTGCTCCGCCCGCTCGTCCACCTTCTCCGGCCGGACCGGGCCCGGCTGTTCCTTCTTCTTCTTTTCGAGTTCTTCCTGCTTCGAGCCGTCGGCGGGCTTCTTCTCGGCGTCCTTGCGACGGCGCTTGTCGGTGCCCGGGGCGTCGGCCGCCGCCGGGTCCGCCTCCTCGCGCTCGCGCTGTTCCTTGCGCTCCTCTTTGGCGCGTTCCTTGCCGTCCTGGCCCTTCTGGGCCTTCTCCTCGTCGGCCCGGTCCGCCTGTTCGCGTTCCCCGGCCTGCTTCTCCTCGGCCTGCTGCTGTTCCTTCTCGGAGCCGGCCCGCTCCTCGGCACGGCCGTCCTCGGTGGCCTTGCGCTCGCCGGCCTCCTTGTCCTCCGCCGCGGCGTCCCGCTCCGCGCGGGACCGCTCCCTCTCGTGCGCGCCGTCGCGGCCCTTGGCGTCCTTCCGCTCTTCCTTGACGTCCTCGTCCTTGGCCTGCGCGGACTTCTTCTCGTTCCGGTCGCGGTCCGCCGCGGTGTGCCGCTCGTCCTCGATCAGGTCGATGGCGTCCGGCACGGGCGCGGGCACGTCGGACGGCGTCAGGGCGAGCGGCGCGCGCTGCGCCGCCTCGTCCGTCAGGTCGAGGAGGCGGTCGAACTCCGGTGACAGCAGCCGCACTTCGAGCCGGTCGAGCACGGACTCCTGAAGGTCAGGTGTCATCCGGGAGAGCTGGGTGCGGACCCGTCCCGAGAGGTCGGCGGGGTCACCCCGCAGCGACCGCAGCACCCCGCCCGCCAGCCGGTCGACGAGGGTGGCCGGGTCGCTCTGCTCGGCGCGCATACGGTCCGCGTGCACCGTCGCGTACCGCAGCCACCCCGGCGTCGCCCGGCCCTCCTCGATCTCGGCTGCCGGGGAACCCTCCGGATCGCGCAGCGCGTCGCGGAGTGTGCCGCGTACGGACGCCTGCGCCGCTGACTCCGCCTCGCGTTCGATCGACTCCTGCGGGAGGCTCACCGCGCCCAGGTCGCGGCCGGCCCGCAGGGCGCCGAGGCCGTGCGGGTTCTGGACGGTGTGCAGGAGTTCGTGGGCCAGCAGGCGCTGACCGTCCGCCGTGCCGGGGCGGTAGGTGTCCTCGCGGAAGAAGATGTCCTGGCCGACGGCGACCGCGTCGGCGCCGAGCAGGTCGGTCAGCGTCCCGGCGTCCCGGTCGGTGTGCAGGCGCACCCGGCTGAAGTCGTGCCCGAGCTGTTCCTCCAACTCCCGCCGCACGGACGGATCGAGCGGCGCTCCGGCCCCGCTGACGATGTCCTTCGGCTCGGGCGCGCGGGACCTGTCCGCACGCTCCTTGCGCTTGCGGCGCTTCTCCTCGCGTGCGGTCCGGTTCTCCTGCGCCGACGCCTGGGACGTACTCACCGGGCCTCACCCCGCCCGGCGAGGCCCGCGTGCACCGCGCGGGCCAGGGCCTCGCCCAGGCGGGCCGGCGAGGTGGCGGCGGGCAGCGGCGGCAGGCCCGCCAGGCCGTCCAGCGTCACGCCCGTGCCGTCCGCCGCCAGCGGCACCCCGCGCTCCCGCACCAGCCGGGCCAGCTCGCGGGTGAAGGACGCCGAGACGCGGTCCGGGTCCATCCCGGCGTCGAAGCCGTCCAGGGCCAGTTCGCCGATGTCGATGCGGACGGCGGCGGGCTGCGGCGTCCGCTCCGGCGGGGCCGCGGCCGGACGCGGGGCGGGTGAAGGGGCGGCCGCCCGCCGCCCGTTGACCTCGTTCAGACCCATCCGTGGACCTCCGACGGCGTCAAGGAGCGTTCCAGCTTCAGGTATTCGGTACGCGCTGCGGCCAGCATGTGCCGCATCTGGAGGGGGTCGCCCTCCTCGGCGGCGAGAAAGGCGCCGGACAGTGCGATGTTGCGGATCGAGCCGCCGGCCACGGTGAGCCGGGCCAGCTGCGACGGGTCGATGCCCTTGGTGGGGGCCTGCGCGGGCAGCACCCGCCGCCAGATCTCGGCGCGTTCCTTCTCGCCGGGGAACGGGAAGTCCACGACGAACCGGATGCGGCGCATGAACGCCTGGTCCAGCGCCTTCTTCATGTTGGTGGTGAGGATGGCCAGGCCGCGGTACGCCTCCATCCGCATCAGGAGGTAGCTGACCTCCAGATTGGCGTACCTGTCGTGACTGTCCTTGACCTCGCTGCGCTTGCCGAACAGGGCGTCCGCCTCGTCGAACAGCAGCAGCGCGCCGCCGCGTTCGGCCGCGTCGAAGACCCGGCCCAGGTTCTTCTCGGTCTCGCCGATGTACTTGCTGACGACCTGGGAGAGATCGATGATGAAGAGGTCGAGGCCCAGTTCCCTGGCCATCACCTCGGCCGCGAGGGTCTTGCCGGTGCCGGAGCCGCCCGCGAAGAGCGCGGTCACCCCGAGGCCGTAGCGCAGCACCTTCGCGAAGCCCCACTCCTGGTAGACCGTGCCGCGCTGCCGTACGTGCGCCACGACCTCCTGGAGGATCTTCAACTGCCGTCCGGCGAGCACCAGATCGCCCCACCCGGCGCGCGGTTCGATGCGGCGCCCCAGCTCGTCCAGGCCGATCCGGGCCTCGGTGAGGCCGGCCTGCCAGGCGAGCGCGGTGGCGTCGGCGGGGCCGTCGCCGGAATCGCCCGGCAGGTCACGGTGCACGGAAGCGGCCGCGGTGCGCACGACGTGCGGCGGCAGCTGGAACTGGGCCACCATCGCACGGAGTTGGGCCTGCTCCACCTGCGGGATGCCGGCGAACGCGTGCGCCCACATGTCCAGCTGTTCCGCGTCGTCCAGCTTGGGCACCAGCACCCGCCGGCCGCGCGGCTGACCGGTCTGCCGCGGGTCGGGGCCCGCGACGACCAGGGGCACGGCGGCGCCGCCGATGAACGCGTCGGTGGCCGCGGCCTGTTCGCGGTCCAGCTCACCCACCTCGATCAGCAGCGCGGCAGGCAGCAGGATCGCCTCGCGCTGCCACAGCCGGGCGAGCCGGTCCCGCTCGACCGGGTCCGTCGGCACGTCCTCGGCGCTCATCGCGTAGAGCCCGAGCCCGGCGTCGCGGGCGCCGAGCGCCGCGATGTCGGCACGGGAGCGCTGGTCGCCGCCGATCAGCTCGACGCGCAGCGGCGATTCCGGGCCGCCGCCCGCCCAGCCGGCCGCCACCTGCGCCGCGGCCCGCCGGTACGAGGGCGGCAGGTCATCCGGTACGGGCGCCCGGCGCAGCATGCCGTGCAGCCGGGTGTCCAGGTACGGGGAGCCGACGAGGAAGTGCAGGATCCGCTCGTCGAGACGGAGCCGGGAGGCGGTGAGGCGGGTCTCGTCCTCGATCTCGACGAGGCGCCAGCGGCGGAGCGGCGACACCGGCGTCAGGGCGCTCCAGTGCGGAGCGGCGAGGGCCGCGAGGGCGAGCGCGAAGGTGGGGTGCGTGCGGTCCGGGTCGCCGCTCGCCGCGGCACACCGCGAGCCGGTGGTGGGCTCCAGCTCCGCCGCCGCGGTGAGCAGCACGATGTCCCGCTCGAACGGGCTGAGGCCGAAGTAGGAGACGAGGGCTTCGAGGGCGGGCGGGTCCGCGGGCGCGGGGCCGGTGCCCGTACGCGCTTCGGCTCCGGCGCCGGCACCCCTCCGCGCGGCGTGCGCGTCGAGGCGGGCCAGGACCGCGGCCAGGGAAGCGGCCAGGCCGGTGGGCCGGCCGTCCCGGTCCCCGCCGCCGGGCGCGCCCGCGGGGGCGCCGCCGTCCGTGCCGTCTCCTGGGGCGGTACCGGTCATCCGCCTCAGCCCTCCTTGCCGGTGCCGGAGTCGGTGCCGGTGTCCTGGGCGGGCCCGGCACCCGGCGTGCCGTCCGCATCCGAACGCGCCGGTGCGGAAGCCGGCTTGGCGGCCTTGCGCTGTGCCTGCCCTTGTTCCTGGCCCTGTCCCGTAGCCGGCTTCTTCGCCGCCCGGGTGCCCGCGCCGCCGACCCCCGCGGCGGCCTTCCGCGCCGCCCGCGTGGACGTCCCGGCGGCCCGGCCACGCGACGCACCTGCCGCTTTGCCGTCCTGGGGCTTGCCGTCTCGGTCCTTGCGGCCAACTGCCTTTCCGCCAGCCGTCCTGCCGCTGTCCGGGGTGCCGTCCGGAGCCTCACGGCCGGCAGGCCCGCCGTCCGCCACCCGGGAACCGTCCGCCGCCTCGGACCCCTCCGCCGCCTCCGGAACCTCCGGGGCCCCCGGCGCCCCGAACGGGTAGACGTGCACCTCCGGCCGCTCCACCGGCTTCGCCGGTACCGGCTTTTCGCGGCCGTCGATCAGGACCAGGGCGGCCTGATAGCAGACCGACAGGGCGTACGGGGTCTGGTAGAGCATCCCCCAGAGCTTCGAGGTCTCGTCGACGTCCATCTGGGTCGGCGTGAAGCGGACCTTCTGGATCGCGTCGGCGAGGTCGCTGCCCGCGAGATACGGGCGCCGCGCCGCCTCCTCGATCAACTCCCGTGGCAGTACGGGTATTTCGTGCAGTGTGCGGATGACGGTGCCCAGCAGCCGCTGTCCGACCAGCTCGGTCTCCTCGCCGAACGCGCTGATCAGGAAGTGCAGGTCAAGCGGCGCCGCCGGGCGCTTGAGCAGCGTGCCGTCCGATGCGCGGGTGGGCAGGTCGCTGTTGCGGAGCGAGGCGTTCGGGGTGACCTGGTAGAGGAAGACCGTGAGCGTCGGCTCGGTGGGCGGCTCGGCCGGCGGCCTGCGGGTCTCGACCGACACCGCCATGTCGATCTCGGGCCGCAGGTTGTTCTCCAGCAGCAGCGCAAGGGCCTGGGTGACCGTAGCGATGGCAAGTGCGTTGCTCATGGCGTCAGTTCCTCTTCTCGTCGCGGGAGAGGTAGTCCGTGAGGCTCAGCGCCGGGCCGGGCCGCGCCTTACGGGCGGGACCGGCGGCCTCCCCGCGGGCCTGCCCGCCCGTGGCGGTGACCTCAAGACGGCCGATCTGTACGTGCACCACGCGCTCCGCCGGACGCCCGCCACGGCGGCCCGCGGCCTGCCGGGCGGCGGCGCCGCGTGCGGCCGCCGCGACGTCCACGCGCGGCCGCGCCGCCGCCGGGGCCGGTGCGGCGGCGGCCAGGTCGGCGGCGGCCGGGCGGACGGACGCCCGCGCGGCCGCGGTGCCGTCGTCCCGGGCGGTCCCGGCCGGCCGGCCCGGACGCAC
>NZ_JAJCXB010000071.1 GCF_020564935.1 Streptomyces pinistramenti | reverse complement strand
GCACTCCCCCGGCACCCTCGAAATCGTGCTGATCAGCACGGACCGCTCGCGCAGCACCGAGGAGCGGGTGGCCGACTGGTCCTGGCTCGGCTGGCTGCCGCACGTCCGCCCGGCGCACGGCCAGGACTGCCGGCTGCTGCTCGCCCACGACAAGGAGCAGGCGGCGGCCCGTACCGCCGAGCTGGTGCGCCGCCTGGACGACGGGCCGCTGGGCCCCGGCTGGGCGAGCGCCGAGCGTGCCGAGGTCGCGGCGGCCGCCGCCCGCTACCGCGGCCCGTTCACGGTCGTGCTGGTGGACGGCGATCTGGGCTCGTCCGCGCTGCGCGAGACCGCCGCGCGGCTGGCTGCGGGCGGGCCCGCGGCCGGTATCCACCTCATCTGCCTGGCCGAGACCCCGGCCGCGTCCCCGGCCTTCCCGCTGGCCGCGACGTACGAGGCGGCCCGTGCGGCGTCGCCCGCGTTCGGCGAGTGCGGAGCGGTCGCGGTGCTCAGCGGCGATGTCGCCACCGCGCTGCGGGTGGTGCAGCCCGGCTCCGGGCCCAACGGCACGGTCGCCGCACTCGACGCGGTGTCCGGCGCCTGGGCCGAGCGGTTCGCCAGGGCGCTGGCGCCGCTGCGCGAGTCCGAGGCGACGGCGACGGTCGGCGGCCGTCCGGTGCACCGCGCGGCCACCCCGCTGCCCGAAACGGCGCGGCTGCTCGACGAGTTGGGTCTTGCGCGGGCCACCCCCGCCTCGCTGATGGCCCGGTGGGCCGCGGCCATGGACACCGACCGGCCGAGTACCCCCGCCGTGCTGGGCGCCGGGCCGCACGGCCCGCTCTGCGCCGATCTCGCCGCGGACGCCTCGCACCTCCTCCTGGAGGGCGCAGCGGGCAGCGGCAAGACCGAACTGCTGCGGTCGCTGGCCGCGTCGCTCGCCGCCGCCGACCGCCCCGATCTGCTGTCGATGGTGCTGGTGGACGGCGGCGGCAGCGAACGCGGCGAGGGCCTGCGGGTCTGCACGGAGCTGCCGCACGTCACGACGTATCTGGCGGCGTCGGATCCGGTCCGGATGCGGGAGTTCGCCCAGGCGCTGTCGTCGGAGCTGAAGCGGCGCGCGGAACTACTGGCCGGCACGCCGTTCGCGGAATGGCGCGCCAAGCATCTGCCTGCGCCGCGCGTGGTCGCACCGCGGCGGACGACGGAGGGCGCGCCGGGCGCCGCGGAGGCCGATCCGTCGACGACGGGGACGCTGCGGCTGCGGCCGCGCAGCGGGCCGCAGTCCGGGGACGAGCCCGCGGCCGCGGTGCCGATGCCCCGGCTGTTCGTGCTGGTCGACGACTTCGACGCCTTGGTCTCGCCCGCGCTGGGCAGTACGGGCCGCCCGTCGGCCGGTTCGGTGGTGCGCGCGCTGGAGGCCGTGGCCAGGGACGGCGCGGCGCTCGGCGTGCACCTGATGGCCGCGACCGGCCATCCGGAGCGTACGGCCGACACCGCGACATCGGAACGCGCCGGTCTGCGCGTCCGGTTGGGCTCGCCGGCCGATCCGTCCGACACCGTGCCGCCCGGCCGGGGCCGGCTGCACCGCGCGGAGGACGGCTCATCGACGCCGTTCCAGGCCGGGCGGGTGACCGGCCGGATACCCCGGACGTCCACCCTGCGGCCGACGGTCGTGCCGCTGGAGTGGCAGCGGATGGGCGATCCGCCGGCCCGGCGTCCGCTGCGCGAACTGGGAAACGGCCCCACGGACCTGGCCTTGCTCGCCAGCGCCCTGCAACGCGCCGCACAGTCCTCCGGCGCCCCGCCGGCCCCGCCTCTGGCCTGAACCGTCCGCCACGCGCCCCGTCCCGGTGACACCCGCCCACACCGGAGACGGCGGCCGGGCCGGACGGCTGCGCGCTGCACGGCCTGACGGCTCAACAACGGGCGCGGCCGAAAGGCAGCGCGGCCGCACGGCTCCACGGCCGCACGGCACCAACTCCGCGAATCCCGGGCACCGTTGACGACCCGACCCCGCACTCCCCCGCCCCGGTTTCCCTTCACCCCGTCGCGCGCCATCTTCCGTTCACTTTCCTCCGCCTACGATGACGGCCGCGCCGTTCCCCCGGCATCCGGCATCACCGGCGCGCGCCTTCAGCTCTCCGCGTCGTATGCCGTCAGAGATTCCCGACCGTCTGGAGACGGACCGCACATGACTGCTCCCACCGCAGACCAGAGTGCCGAACAACTCCCGCGCCCCGCCCGGCTTTCCGACGTCAAGGGCTGGTTCTTCACCGCCGACCAGCTGCTCTTCGACTGGTTCCTCGGGTATCAGCAAGGCCGCTCCGTCACCGGAGACCTGCTCGAACTGGGCGCGTATCTCGGCAAGAGCGCGATCTTCCTCGGGGCGCGGCTGGCCCCTGGCGAGCGCTTCACGGTCTGCGACCTGTTCGACTCCCCCGCCGAGGACGCCTCCAACTCGAAGGAGATGAAGAAGTCCTACGCGACGCTGACCCGCCGCGCCTTCGAGGCCAACTACCTCGCCTTCCACGAGGAGCTGCCCACCATCGTCCAGGGCCTCAGCTCGGTCGTGCGCGACCACGTCGAGGACCGCAGCGTGCGCTTCGCCCACATCGACGCCTCGCATCTGTACGAGCACGTGCACGGCGACATCCTGGCGGTGCGGGAGCTGGTCACCGACAGCGGCGTCGTGGTGCTGGACGACTTCCGCGCCGAGCACTGCCCCGGCGTGGCCGCGGCCACCTGGCAGGCGGTGGCCAACGAGGGCTTGCATCCGCTGTGCATCACCGGCACCAAGTTCTACGGGACCTGGGGCGACCCGGAACCGCTGCGGGACGCCCTGCTGGCCTGGCTGAAGAGCCGCAAGGACATCTGGCACGAGGTGCAGTCGGTCAACGGCGCCCCGCTGATCCGGCTCAGCGCCAAGGGCGCGAAGGATCCCGCGCACCCGGTCTCCCGGTATCGGGCGGCGGCCTCCGGGCGGGCGCCCGAGCACGTCCCCGGCCGGCCGGCGGGCCGGGGCCCGGCCGCCCGTACCGGCGCGCGTGCGAGCCGCGCCCCACTGCGCCGGCTCGCGGTCGACTGGCTGCCGCCGGCCGTCACCAGGGCCATCGTGGCGGCCCGCCACAGAACCCGCTGACCTGCGGCGCGGTGCGCGACGACCGTCCCGCGCCGCGCACCGGTCACTCCGGTACCTGCCCGACCAGCACGAACGCGTTGGCCTCCAGCAGCCGGCCGGCCGGCCGCGGCAACGGGCAGGAGTAGGTGCGGCGGACGGCCAGCCCGGCCGACTCGGCGAATACCCGCAGCAGTGCGAAGTCGGTGAAGCGGCCGGGGCCCTGGGCGCTGCGGTGCCCGGCCTCCTGCGGGGTGATCAGCACGACGCCGCCGCCCGGCCGCACGTACGCGAGGTAGGCCCGCAGCAGTCCCTCGACCTGCTCGTCGTCGAGATGCTGGAGCACCTGTGCGGACAGCAGTGCGTCGAAGGACCCGGGCCGGGCGTGCGGGCCGGCGAGGAACGCGTCGGCGGTGTAGGCGGTCAGGCCACGGGCCCGGCAGATGTCGACGGAGTGCGGGTCGTGGTCCACGCCGACGCTGCCCGGCGCACAGCCGGCCAGCGTGTCGCCCGACCCGCAGCCGATGTCCAGCACCCGCCCTGAGCCGATCCGGCGCAACTGCCTGCGGTACGGGATCCGCGGCGGGCGCAGCCAGGGCAGCAGGGGCCGCGGGCCGCTGCGCGTGGGCGGCGCGGCGGCGCGGACGGCGTCGGCGGCGGGAGGTCCTGCGGGCCGGGCGCCGGGGGCGGAGCGGGCGGCGGGGGCCGAGGGGGCGACGGGAGCGGCGGGAGAGTCGGTTCGTCCGGGCATCGTGGTCACCTTTCCCTGGGCACGGCGCGGGGCAGGCCCGGTCCGTGCGGCGGTCTACGACATCGGATCGTCGGCTGCGCTGCGGCGTCCGCTTCGGATCCAGGAGATCGGGTCTGCCGACGGCCGCCGGCTGCGGGGTACCGGCGGCCGCGGGTCCACGGCAACGGTCTACGGCATCGGGCCGGGCCCCGGCGTACGGCGCGCCGACCGGTCCCCGCCGCTCCCCGGCACGGCGGCGCCCGCTGCCCCGGGCGGCGGGCCGCTCACCGGGCCGTCAGGCGCGGGCGCCCTGCGGCTGCGGCACATCGGCCGCGCGGGGTGGGCGCCACGGTGCGTTCGGCCGCGGGCAGCGGCGGGATCGGCTGGTCGTCGCCGAGCAGCACCCGGCGCACCACCCGTTCCGCGGCCTGGTCGTCGTACGGGCAGCAGCGGGCGCGGAAGGCGGTGCGCAGCCGGGTCGCGTCCGGGCGGTCCCCGCTGCCGGAGCGGAAGGCGGCGAGGGCATGGCCATCCCGGGGATCGAGGCGGGGCGAACGGACGCCGAACGTCACCAGCCGGGTACGGACTGTCGATCTTCGGTCTCACTCTTTCAGCGCAGCTGCGGTGACCGCGCCACGGGTGTGCGAGTTGAATGCCCCGGGGGACGTCCCCCGCCATCCCGCTTTCCCGCATGTCATCCGTTTCGCCTGTTTCGCCTGTTCGGAAAGGCTTGGTCCGCGCGCATGAAGCCACGGCTCACCGTCGTCGTTCCGGTGCATCGCACCGAGGGGTCCGAGCGGAATACGGAGGAGTGCCTGGAGTCGCTCGCGGCCCAGACGCTGACGGCGCTGGACGTGGTGATGGTCGTCGCCGGGCCCCCGGACGGCGCACCGGCCGCACTCGCCCGCCGCTTCACCGGACAAGATCCCCGCTTCCGGACCGTCCGGCACACCGGGGAGCCGACCGGCCCCGGCGCGCTCCGCAACACCGGCGCCCGGCACACCTACCCGCACACCGCATACCTGGCCTTCCTCGGGCCGGGCGAGGTGCTGCTGCCGCGCGCGTACGAGGACCTGACAGCGCTGCTGGACACGTCCGGCGCGGACTTCGCGAGCGGCAATGTCCACCTGCTCGGGCCGGACGGCCGCCGGTCGCCGCACCACCCGGCCGGCCGCGCGAGCGCGCTGCGCACCCACATCACCGAGGACCGCACCCTGCTGTCCGACACCCCGACCGCCAACAAGGTCTTCCGGCGCAGCTTCTGGGAACGCCACGAACTCGCCTTCCCTCCCGGGGAGTTGTACGACGAGGCGCCGCTCACGCTGCGCGCGCACTTCCTCGCCGACGCGGTGGACGTGCTGCCCGAGCACGTCTGCTGCCTGCGCCGCCCGCCGGGCACCGGCGCCCGGCGGCCCGGCGTGCCGGAGGTGCACGAGCGGTTCGACGCCGTCGAGAGCGTCGCCGCCTTCCTCGCCGACCCGGCGCGCACCCGGGGCATCCCCTGCCGCGAGGACTACGACAGGGAACGGCTCACCGACGGCCTGCGGGATCTCGTCGAAGCGCTGCCCGCGGCCGGTCCCGAGGTCCGCACCGCGTTCCTGGAACGGGCCCGCGGGTACCTCGCCCGCGTCGAGCCGCGGCTGCTCGGCACGCTCCCGGTGGAGCTGCGGATGCGCTGGTACCTGATCCGCAGCGGGCACCTCGACGACCTGCTGCGGCTGCTCGCCCACCAGCAGCGCAACCCGGCCGCCTTCCGCGTGGCGGGGACGCCGCTGCGCCGGCGGGCCGTGCTGCCCCTGGATCCGCCGCTCGGCCTGCCGCCCGGCGTCACCCGGCTCGACCGCGCCGACTTCCCCGTACGGGCCCGCGTCCAGGAGGCGGTGTGGCGGGACGGCGCGCTGCGGCTGCGCGGCTACGCCTACATCCGCAACCTCGCCGCGCCCGGCCGGCACAGCTACCTCGGGACGGCGGTGCTGACCCAGGGCAGGCGCCGGATCCTGCTGCCGCTGCGCACGCTCCGGATGCCGCAGGCCACCCTCGACTCCGGCCAGGAACAGCACTGTTACGACTGGTCGGGCTTCGAGGTCACGCTCGATCCGTACCGGCTGCGGCGGGCCGGGCGGTGGCAGGAGGGCAGCTGGCAGGTCGGGGTGGTGATCGCCGCGGCCGGTGTGCTGCGCACCGCCGCGCTCCGCCCGCCCGCGACCGGTTCGGGCGCATCGCCGCAACCGCACGACACCTTCGACGGCGTACGGATCACCCCCGGCTACCCGGACGGGCGGCTGGGCCTGACGGTGGAGCGCGTCACCCGCAGGCTGACCGGCCGCGAGCCGGCCGGCGCCGGCGCCCTGGATCTGACGTTCCGGGCGGCGGCGGGCCCGGCGCCGGTCGCCCTGCGGCTGACGCATCAGGGGACGGGGGCGGTGGTGTCCTTCCCGGTGGAGGCGGGGAAGGACACGGAGGCCGGGGAGGCCGGGGACACGGGCCGGGCTGGGGAGCACAGGCCCGCCGAGGACTCCGGGAAGGCGGCCGCGCCCGTCGGACAGCCGGGGAAGCCGGTGCGGCCCGGGAAGCCGGGGAAGCCCGCAGGCCACACCGTGCGGGTCCTGCTCGATGCGCTCGCTGCCGCCCGGCCCGCCCGCTACGGCGTCCCCCGCGACATCGCCCCGACGCACACCGAGACCTGGGCCGCAGGGCTGGTGCTCGCCGACGGCGGGACCGGCCCGGTCTCCTGCGACCCCGGTCTTGCGCCGCTCGCGCTGCCGCTGGCGCACGGCAGGGAGCTGGTCGTGGCGGCCGGGCCTGCCGGGCGCCTCGTCCTGCACGACCGCACCCCGCAGCCGTACCTCGACCGCGTCGTCTGGCGCGCGGACGGCACCCTGCTGGTGGCCGGTGTGCTGCCTGTCGCCGCGCCGCGCGCCACCGAACTGGTCCTCACGCACACCACGCACGCCGCCGAGACCGCCGTCCCCACCACCCACGACTCGGGACGCTTCCACTGCGCCCTGCCGCTGGCCGCGCTCCCCTCGCCCGCAGGGCCACTGCCGCTGCGCGCCGGCCACTGGGCGCTGCGGCTGCGCGAACGCGGCGCCCCCGGCTCCCCTTCGGACGCCCCGGTCCGCTTCGCCCCGTCCGTGTTCGACGGGCTGCCCGCCTCCCGTACGGTCCGCGGCAAGCCGTTCACCCTCGACCGGCGCGAGCACGACGAGGTGTTCCTGGCCGCCGGGGCGACGCTGCCGGCCAACGACCGCGGGCCGTACCGCCGCCGGGTGCTGCGCGAGTCGCACTACCCGCTGCACCGCACCCGCCCGCTGCGCGACGCCGTCCTCTACAACTGCTTCGGCGGCCGCGCGTACGGCGACTCGCCCCGCGCGGTGCACGAGGAACTGGTGCGCAGGGGCATGGAGGCGGAGCACCTGTGGGCGGTGCGCGACGCGCAGACCACGGTTCCGGCCACCGCGCGTGCCGTGGTCGTGGGCAGCGCCGAGTGGCACGGCGCGCTGGCACACAGCAGCTGGGTGGTGACCAACACCCACCTGCCCGGCTGGTTCACCCGCCGCCAGGGCCAGACCGTCGTACAGACCTGGCACGGCACTCCGCTCAAGCGGATCGGCGCCGACCTGGCGGGCACCCTGTGCGGGCAGCTCGCCCATCTGGCGCCGCGTCCCGGGCCGGCCCGCCAGTGGAGCGTGCTGCTGTCACCCAACGCGCACAGCACGCCGGTGCTGCGCTCCGCACTCGGCTTCCCCGGCGAGCCGCTGGAGTGCGGACTGCCGCGCACCGACGCGTTCTTCGCCGCCGACCGGAGGGCCCGCGCGGCGGTGGTCAGGGCCCGGCTCTCCATTCCGACCGGCAAGAAGGTGGTGCTGTACGCGCCGACCCCGCGCGACCATCTCGCCTACGACGCGGCCCACCACCGGATGCACCTGCCGCTCGACCTGGACGCGGCACGGCAGGCGCTGGCCGACGACCATGTGCTGCTGGTCCGCAGCCATCCGCTGGTCGCCGACCGGCTGCCGGCCCACCACGCGCCGTTCGCGGTCGACGTCACCGCGTACCCCGACGCCACCGAACTGCTGCTCGCCGCCGACGTGTTGGTCACCGACTACTCCTCGCTGGCCGCCGACTTCGCCAACACCGGCCGACCGATGCTCTTCCTGACCCCCGACCTGCCGCACTACCGCGACACCCTGCGCGGCTTCACGCTGGACTTCGAGGCCGGGGCGCCGGGCCCGCTGCTCGCCTCGACCGGGGAACTGATCGACGCGCTGGGCGACCTGGACGCCATCGCGCGGTCCGGCGCCGACGCGTACGCCAGGTTCCGGCGGGCGTTCTGCCACCGCGACGACGGAGGTGCGGCAGGACGCGCCGCCGACCTGCTGCTGAGGTGACAGGAAACGGGTCACCGTATGGAGGTTTGGCGGACATCGGAATCCGGCGGCGATCGGATCGTTACAGCTTGTGCAGGCGTCCTCACCGTGCCAATACCCACCCAACCCCGGATTTCCGGACCGTCATCGGACGGCAATGAGGCGGAAAACCGTGGCGGCGGGTGCAACCGCGCGGCGGGATTCCCCCTCTGATCCAGGGAATGGGAAGACCGGAGCCCGCTCGCGCCACGAGATGCCGTCGACACGAAATGTAGATGTAGTGACTGTGAAAGAAGCCCACGAGCCATCGCCTGGGCCCACGATCACGCCGGCCGCGCAGATCAGCATCGTCGTCATCGTCTTCAACGATGTCGTCCATGTCGCCGACGCGGTGCGCTCCGCGCTGGCGCAGGCGGCCGACGGCATCACCGTCGAAGTGATCGCCGTGGACGACGCCTCCACCGACGGCACCGGTACCGCCCTCGACACCCTCGCCCGCGACGAACCGCGGCTGCGCGTCCTGCACCGCAGCGACAACAGCGGCGGCTGCGGCACCCCCCGCAACGACGGACTGCGCGCCGCCGCAGGCCGGTTCGTGATGTTCCTGGACAGCGACGACGTGCTGCCGGCCGGCGCGGCCCCCGCGCTGCTGCGGGCGGCGCTCGCCGCGGACGCGCCGGTGGCGTCCGGCGCCTGCATCCGCAGGGAACTGCCGGCCCGCCGCGACGTCCCGTGGCAGCCGGGCATGTACCGCGAGACCACCGTGCACGCGGCCCCCGGCGGCAGCCCCCAGCTCGTGCGGGACACCCTGTGCGTGAACAAGCTCTACGACCGCGCCTTCCTCGCCGAGCACGGCATCGTCTTCCCCGAGGGCCGCTTCACCTACGAGGACTTCGTCTTCACCGCACGGGTACTTGCCGCCGCCCCGCGGCTGGTGACCATCCCCGACCACGTCTACATCTGGCACGTCCGCCGCACGGCCGCCAAGCAGTCGATCTCGCTGGACCGCAAGGACGTCGCCAACTGGCAGGCCAGGATCGACGCGCACCGCACCAGCGTGCAGATCCTGCGGGACGCCGGCCGGAAGGAGCTGGCGCAGGCCGCCAGGACCAAGTTCCTCGACCACGACCTGCGGATGTACGTCCGTGAACTGCACACCCGGGACGCCGAGTACCGCGCCGCGTGGTGGCGGCTGACCGGCGACTACCTGGCCGGCTTCGACGAGGCCGACCTGGCGGCCGCGCGCGCCCCGGCCCGCTGGCTCGCCCGGGTCGTGCTGGCCGCGGACGGGCCACCCGGCGACCTGGACCGGCTGACCCAGCTGGCGGCCAGGCCGGGACGGCTGCTGCCGCCGTACGCCAGGGACGGCGGGCAGCCGGTGTGGTCGGCACAGCTGCCGCAGGTCGAGCTGGACGCGATCGACTCCAAGCCGACGCACCGGCTGCCGGTCACCATCGACGCGGAGCCGGTCATCGGCCGCCGCAGCATGCTGCGGCTGCGGGTGCACGAGCTGTACGGGCGGCTGGCCGAGGCCGGGCCGCTGAGCATCGACGTCGAGCTGCGGCGGCGCGCCGACGACCGGCGCGGCCCGGTGCACACCGCCGCGCTGACCCCGGGGCCGGACGAGACCTGGACCGCCGACGTGATGCTGGACCTCGGCGCGCTGGTCGAGCGCGGCGCCCGGCAGACGGCCGGGCCCGACCCCTGGGATCTGATGGCGCAGGTCCGCTGCGCCGACGGCTCCGGCTTCCGCGCCTCGCTGCGCGCGGTGGGCCCGGGGCTGCGCCGCCGGATGCTGCCCAGCCGCCGTTTCGCCGTGCTGCTGGTGCAGCCGTACGCGACCACCGGCGGGGCGCTGTCGCTGCGGGTCGCGGCCGGACTGCGCAGCGTCTGGCGGATCGCCGCGGCGCGACTGCGCCGCTGACCGCGCAGGCCCAGGCACCGCCCCGCCTTTCCTTCCCCTTCCCGTCCCCGACCCTAGGATGGCGCCATGTCTTACTTGATCACGGGCGGTGCCGGCTACATCGGCGCCCATGTCGTGCGGGCCCTGCGGCAGGCGGGCGAGCCCGTCATCGTGCTGGACGACCTGACGACGGGGGTCGCCGCCCGGCTCCCCGATGACGTGCCGCTGGTCGTCGGCTCCACTCTCGACCGCGCGCTCCTGGACCGCACCATCGCCGAGCACGGCGTGACCGACGTCGTGCATCTGGCCGCCAAGAAGCAGGTCGGCGAGTCCGTCGAGATGCCGCTGCTCTACTACCGCGAGAACGTCCACGGTCTGCAGACGCTGCTGGAGGCGATGGCCGCGGGCGGCGTCGGCCGGTTCGTGTTCTCCTCGTCGGCCGCGGTCTACGGCATGCCGGACGTCGACCTGGTCACCGAGGGCACGCCGTGCGTGCCGATCAATCCGTACGGCGAGACCAAGCTGGTCGGTGAGTGGATGGCCCGCGCGGCCGGCCGGGCGCACGGCATCAGCACCGCCTGCCTGCGCTACTTCAACGTCGCGGGCGCCGCTGCCCCCGAGCTGGCGGACACCGGCGTCTTCAACATCGTCCCGATGGTGTTCGAGAAGCTCACCGAGGGCGCCGCGCCGCGGATCTTCGGTGACGACTACGACACTCCGGACGGCACCTGCATCCGCGACTACATTCACGTCGCCGATCTCGCCGACGCCCACGTGGCGGCCGCCCGCAAGCTCGCCGAGCCGGGCCCGGTCCGCGATCTGACGCTCAACATCGGCCGCGGCGAGGGGGTTTCGGTCCGCGAGCTGATCGATCTGATCACCGAGGTCACCGGCCACTCGGGCGTCACCGCCGAGGTCACGCCGCGCCGTCCCGGCGACCCGGCCCGGGTGGTCGCCGCCGACGACCGGATCGCGGCCGAGCTGGGCTGGAAGGCGCACCACGACGTCCGCGACATGATCACCTCGGCGTGGGCGGGCTGGCAGCACCACCACCCCGAGGCCCGCTGACCGCAGACCGCAGACAGCCGCCGTCCCCCTCATGGCGAGGGGCACGGCGGCTGTCGTCGTTCCGGGCGGCTCAGCGCTCCAGGAAGCCGAAGAGCTCTTCCCAGCGCTGGGTGATCCGGTCGGTGCAGTAGCGCTGGACGTTCTCGCGCGCGGTGCTGCCGAGCCGGTCGCGCAGTTCCTTGTCGGTCATCAACGCCTCGATGTGCGCGGCGAGTTCATTGATGTTGCCGGGCGCGGCCAGCAGCCCGTCCTCGCCGTCCTGCACGATCTCGTGGACGCCGGGCGCGCAGTCGAAAGCGGCGCAGGGCACCGCCGCCGCCATCGCCTCCATCAGCGACAGCGGGAAGCCTTCGGCGCGGGACGCCTGGGCGAACACGGAGGCGCCGCGCAGCGCGCCCGGCACGTCGCCGGTGCGGCCCATGAACTCCACCGACCGCTCCAGGCCGAGTGCGTCGCGCTGTTTGAGCAGGATCTCCTCGTCCTCGCCCGAGCCGTAGATCCGCAGCAGCCAGTCGGGGTGCCGGTGTGTCAGCAGCGCCCAGGTGTCCAGGAGCAGGTCGACGCCCTTCTCGTCGGAGAGCCTGCCGATGCTGGCGACGACCTTCTCCGTGCGCTCCGAGGGGACGTCGGGCATGACGGGCAGCGGGTTCGGCATGAAGTCGGCGTTGTCCATGCCGGCCCTGATCCACAGGTCGGCGTCCTCGCGGGTGAGCGCGAGCAGCCGGTCGACGCCCTCGTAGTGCCGCTTGACCCGCTGGAACCGGGAGGAGCTGCGGCAGGCGCCGAACGACTCGTGGGTCATGCCGATCACGGGCATGCCCGCGGTGTCGGCGAGCGCCACCCATTCCATGGCCCACACCTGGGTGCAGATCAC
This sequence comes from Streptomyces pinistramenti, assembly GCF_020564935.1. Taxonomy (GTDB): domain Bacteria; phylum Actinomycetota; class Actinomycetes; order Streptomycetales; family Streptomycetaceae; genus Streptomyces; species Streptomyces pinistramenti. The sequence goes on along the minus strand of NZ_JAJCXB010000071.1, from coordinate 16,782 downwards.
GATGCCGCCGGGGCGCGCGTTGCGGAAGATGCCGCTGAGCCGCTCGGCCGCCTCGCGCATCCCGGCTTCCCTGACGGCCCGCCGACGCCGTTCGGCGAGGTTGAGCCGGCCCTTGACGCCGCGCACCGGGCCGACGTGCGGCGGGTGCACGGAATAGAGGGTGTCGGTGGGGTACGGGAGGTCGCCCAGGTCGGTGCGGAGTTCCTCCGGCGCCGGGACGATGCCGGTGACGCGCGGGCGGTGGCCGCGCTCGGCGAACAGCCGGGCCATCTGGTGCGACCAGGTGGTCACCCCGCCCATTTCGTTGATGTTGTTGGAGACGAAGTAGATGTCGCGCCCGGTCACTTGGCGCCTCCTTCACGGGGTGCCGCACCGAAGAATCTGTCGACGACGCGACGGGCCGCGTCCCCCTGGTCGTATTCGCCGTAGGCGGCGGTGAACCGCGCGCGGGCCTCACGGTGTTCGGCGTCGGCGGCCTTGAGGTGGTCGATGGCGTCGAACAGCGCGGCCTGGGTCTCGACGAACGGCCCCGGTGCGGCGCTCTTGAGGTCGAAGTAGGTGCCGCGTGCCTCGTTCGCGTACTCGTCGTAGTCGTAGGCGAAGAACAGCATCGGCCGGTCGAGGAGGGCGTAGTCGAACATCACCGAGGAGTAGTCGGTGATCAGGCCGTCGGCGAGGGTCATCAGCGGGGCGATGTCGTGGTGCCCGGTGACGTCGATGACGGTGCCGCGTACGGACGGCGGCAGGACGACGTGGTTGAGGTAGTGCGAGCGGATCAGCAGCACGAAGCGGTCGCCGAACCGTTCGGTGAACTCGTCGACGTCGAAGGGGAGGTCGAAGCCGCGGACCGCGCCGTTCGGGCCGGCGCGGAAGGTCGGCGCGTAGAGCAGCACCGTCTTTTCGTCGGGGATGCCCAGTTCGGCGGCGAGCGGGCCGCGGGTGCGGGCGCCGGAGCCCTCCTCTTCCTTGCGGGCGGCGACCAGGGCGTCGTTGCGCGGGTAGCCGCTGCGCAGCAGGACCTCGGGCCGCAGCCGGAAGGCGCCTGCCAGGGTGCGTACGTCGTGTTCGGAGCGGACCAGGAAGTGGTCGAAGCGGTCCAGGACCTGCTGGTAGGCGTCCTTCGCGGCGCGGGCCTGGAGCCGCAGCCGGGGCTCGTCGAAGCCCATCCGCTTGAGCGCGGAGCCGTGCCAGGTCTGGATGTAGGTGGTCTCGGGGCGCTTGCCGAGCTTGAGGGGGTAGCCCTGGTTGTCGATCCAGAACTCGGCCTGGGCCAGGGCCCGCAGGTAGGGCCAGCCCCAGCGCTTGACGAGGGTGGCGTCCTCGGGGAAGCCGGTCGGCTTCTTGCCCGCGTAGCTCCAGACCGCCTCGAAGTCGATGCCCTGACGGCGCATCTCCTCGTAGAGGGCGCGGGGGCTGTCGCTGTACTGCTTGCCGAGGTGGCTCTCGAAGACCACCAGGCCCTTGCGGATGGGGAGCTTGCTGAACACCTCGTGGTAGATGCGGAGTTTGGTCTGTCCCGAGTTCAGCTCGCGCTTGGCCTTGCGGGCCGTGCGCACGCCGGTCTTGGCGAGCGCGGCCGCCGGGCTGTGCAGCGCCTGCCCGAGCAGCTTCTGGGTGCTGCGCGACGCCTTGCTCTGCGCGTGCAGCACGAAGGTGAGGTGGCCGCGCTTGGACGTGGCGGGCTCGATGCGGTCGGAGACCAGCCGGGTCAGGCGGGGCCGGATGTGCAGCGCGCGGGCGTCGTCGAGGTCGACGCCGCCGACGGTCAGCCGGGTGCGGGTGGTCTCCCCGTCCGCCTCCAGGATCAGCCGGGTGTCCCAGACCGCGTCGATCACGCCGAGCGGGCGCAGCCGGCGGGCGAGGTCGAGCGTGGCGTCCCAGTCGACGTGATCGCCGTTCAGCCGCAGCGATTTCAGCGGGAAGCTGAAGGTCTGCAGGCTGCGGCGGCGGGCCTTCAGCTCGATGCGGCCGCGCAGCCGGGTGGCGGGGGTGATCGCGCCGAGCGGGTTGACGACCGAGCCGGCCAGTTCGACGGTGCCGTGCCCGTCGTCGGCGTAGGACGTCAGCTGGTTGCGCAGGAAGAGGCGGCTCAGGGAGCGGGTGTGGTAACCGGCGTCGGTGACGTCGAGGACCCGGCGGCCCTCCGGGTCGTCGAGGTGCCGGTCGGTCCAGTAGACGCGGCCCTCGTGCTCGGTGAGCGGGGTGGAGAGCTTGTCGCGGTTGATGAGGGTGTCGACCGCGGGCATCAGGGCCTGCCAGTCCTCCTTGCCGAGGAGGTAGGCGCAGATGGCCTGTATCGGCTGGACGCGCTCGTACGCCTCGGGGGCGATGCCGGCGAGGTAGCCGTTGGCCATCTCGGCGAACTCCCGCCGGTACGCCTCGTCCAGGAGCGGGAGGTCACGCAGGTGCAGGACGAGGTCGTGCTTGAGGAATTTGACGTCTTTGTGGAACTTCAGCTCGTCGAGGCCCTGTTGGGCGAGCAGTTCGTCCACTCTGCGGTGAATTTCCATCCGATGCGCAAAGTTGGCGATTTCGTGCCGCCGGTTGCTGATGGATTTCGTCGCCGCCTTCTCGAAGACATTCCAGAAGTAGACGTGGTTGGGAATGAGGGTGATGCGCCGGGCCGCGACATACGCCTGAGCGGAGAAGAGCAGATCCTCGTAGTGAATGCCGACGGGGAATTGCAGTCCGGATTCGCTGAGGAATTCCCGGCGGTAGAGCTTGTTGGTCGACAGGGTGTCGAAGACCAGCAGGTCGGGAAGTTCGGAGATCGACTCGATGGTGCGGGTACGGGCGTAGAGCCACGGGTACCACTCGACGGTCTTCTTGGTGCGGGTGTCGGCGTGGACCCGCACACACATGCCGGACACCAGGTCGGCGCCGGTGCGCTCGGCCGCGTCCAGCATGTTGCGGCAGGCGTTGGGTTCCAGGACGTCGTCACTGTCGAGGAACATGACGTACTCGCCGTGCGCGTGGGCGATGCCGTGGTTGCGCGGAGCACCGCAGCCCCCGCTGTTCTCGGGGAGCTGCAGGGCACGGACCCGGCCGGGGTGTGCGGCGGCGAGTTCCTGGGCCACGGCGAACGATCTGTCCGTGCTGCAGTCGTCGACGATCACCACGTCGACACCGTGCAGCGTCTGATCCATCACGGACCGGACGGCGGTCGGCAGCCGGTTGGCGTCGTTGTAGACGATCACGACTACGGAGACGTCAGGCACGGGCACCCCTATCCTCTGTTCCTTGTGCCGTATGGGCCATCAAAACTACCGTGCACCCCCGCCCGCGCCCTGTCGCACCGGACCGGCAACGGCGGGATTTCCGGCGCAATTTCGTGCGCTGGACCACCCGTCCGTGGCATACCCGAACCGGCCGTTCGAGACGCATATACCTACGGCCGGACGCATACGCCACAGCGGACGGAATCGGGCGCTTGGCGCATTTACCGTGAGGTGCACGCGTGTTGATCACTAAGAGGCGCCCGCGGAGCCGACACCTCTGCCACCCAAGAGGCCCTGAACAGCGGGGTGGTTGCGTGATTTCCCCGTGAGTTGTCACACGCGCCCGCCGACGGGCCCTCGCGCGCGAGCGGACGCGGGCGGACGGCGCCCGGCGGAGCGGGGTTACGGGTGCGGCGGGCCGCGCGCGGCGGCGGGCGCCGGACGCCGCACTCCGGGGACGTCCGCATCCGCCCCACTCCCACTCCCTTCACCCGCATTGTCGTGACTTACCGCAATGTGTAACGAGGGCCACACAACTTTCGGATTACAAACGGCAACCATTCTTGGTGAACAGCAGTCATACACCTGGCATAGAATTTGCTTCCGAGCGATTCAGCATTCTGTACTCAGCTCGTCACGAGGAGTAGCACCGCATGTCCGAGATAGGCACCGAAGCCGTACCCCGCTTCAGCATCATCGTGCCCGTGTACAAAGTGCAGGGATTCCTGCGCGAGTGCATGGACTCGGTGCTGGAGCAGGAGTTCACGGATTTCGAGCTCATCGCCGTCGACGACTGCTCTCCCGACAGCAGCGGCGCGATCCTCGACGAGTACGCGGCCCGCGACAAGCGCGTCATCCCGGTGCACCGTGCCGAGAACGGCGGCATCGGCCAGGCCCGCAACACCGGCGTCGAGCAGGCCCGCGGTGACTACCTGCTCTTCCTCGACAGCGACGACACCTACGCGCCGGGCGCCCTCCAGGCGATGGCCGACCGTCTCGCGGTCACCTCCGACCCGGAGATCCTGCTCTTCGACCACGTCCGCACGTACTGGTGGAACAAGGTCCAGCCGAGCGCCAGCGTCGAGATGCTCCAGGAGGCCGGGACCGAGGTCTTCCGGCCGGCCGACCGGCTGGAGTTCCTCAACATGTTCGCGGTGGTGTGGAACCGCGCCTTCCGCCGGGACTTCTTCACCGGCAACGGCTTCCAGTACACCGACGGTCTCTACGAAGACGCGCTGATGGTCTACACGACCATGCTGACCGCCGAGACCGCGGCCTGCCTGGACCAGGTATGCGTCGAGTACCGCCAGCGCCGCCAGGGCAACTCGATGAAGACCCCGGGCCGCAAGCACTTCACGATCTTCGAGCAGTACCAGCGGCTCTTCGCCTTCCTCGACACCCGCCCGGACCTGAACCGGATCCGGCCGCTGATGTTCGAGCGGATGGTCAGCCACTTCCTCTTCACCTTCGCCCGCGACAACCGGGTGACGCCGGCCGACCGGGCGGAGTTCTTCCACCGGGCCGCCGTGATGTACCGGCGCCACCAGCCGGCCGGCTTCGTCCTGCCGGAGGGCATCACCGGCGCCAAGTACCAGGCGCTCGGCCGGGGCTCGTACCGCGCCTTCCAGGCGCTCAAGCTCGTCAACGGTGCCCGGGTGTCCGGCCGCGACCGGCTGCGCAGGACCAAGCGCACCCTGGGCAAGCAGGCGTTCCAGCGCTTCTACCAGATCCAGCTGCACCGCCCCGTCGACGAGAACCTCGCGGTCTACTCCGCCTACTGGAACCGCACCCCCGCCTGCAACCCGCTCGCCATCTACGAGAAGGCGAAGGAGCTGGCGCCGCACGTCCACGGCGTCTGGGTGATCAAGAAGGGCCAGGAGGACACCGTCCCGGCCGGCGTCGACCACGTCGTGGCGAACTCCCCCCGCTACTGGGAGGTGATGGCCCGCGCCAAGTACCTGATCAACAACGTCAACTTCGCCGGCGAGGTCATCAAGCGGCCGGAGCAGGTCCACCTCCAGACGCACCACGGCACCCCGCTCAAGCGGATGGGCATCGACCAGCAGAAGTACCCGGCCGCCGCCAAGGGCATGAGCATGCGCAAGCTCCTGGAGCGCGCCGACCGCTGGGACTTCAGCCTCTCCTCCAACCTGCACGCCACCGAGCAGTGGGAGCGGGTCTACCCCTGCACGTTCCAGTCGCTCGACGCCGGCTACCCGCGCAACGACGTCTTCTACCGCGCCACCGCCCAGGACGTGCGGGAGATCCGCGAGCGTCTTGGCATCGCCCCCGGCCGCATCGCCGTCCTCTACGCGCCGACCGTCCGCGACTACCAGACCGGTTACGTGCCGCGGATGGACCTGGAACGGGTCACCCGCGAGCTGGGCCCGGACTTCGTCCTGCTGGTCCGCACGCACTACTTCTACGCCGCGGACTCCCGCCTCGCGGAGCTCCAGGAGCGCGGCGCCCTGATCGACGTCTCGGCGCACCCGGTCGTCGAGGAGCTGTGCCTGGCCGCCGACGCGCTGATCACCGACTACTCGTCGATCATGTTCGACTACGCCAACCTCGACCGGCCGATCATCAGCTACGCGGACGACTGGGACACCTACGTCCGCTCCCGCGGCGTCACCTTCGACCTGCTCTCCGGCAACCCGGGCGACACCCCCGGCGCCGTCGCCACGGACGAGGACCAGCTGATCGACGCGTTCCGCAGCGGACGCTGGGACGACGCGGACGCCACCGAGCTGCGCGCCGCCTTCCGCGCCCGGTTCTGCCAGTGGGACGACGGGCACGCGGCGGAGCGCGTGGTGCGCCGGATCTTCCTGGGCCAGGAGGCCGGCCCCGCACCGCTGCCGCCGGCCGAGCGCACCGTCGCCCCCTCGCCGCGCGCCGCCGAGGCCGGACTGCGCCCCGGCGCACCGGACGACGACCTGCCGATCGCCCGCGAGACGGCGGCCGATGTATCGCCTTCGGACATCGAGCTGGCCGGCTGACGCCGGTACCCGCAGGGTGCCGCTCGACCGTCAACGGTCCCGCGGCACCCGGAGCCCGGCCTTCGGTGGCCGGGCGACCCGGACCCTGACGGGCGGCCCGGGGCCCCGTACGGAGCTCCGGGCCGCCCGCTTTCTCACTCCGCGCCGAGCGCGCCCGCGACCGCGGCCGCCAGCTCGTCCAGATAGCCGTCCGGCAGCCCGTCCCTGACCACCACCAGGCGCCAGTACAGCGGCCCGGTCAGCAGGTCGAGGGCCAGCCGCGCGTCCACACCGGCCGGCAGTTCGCCGCGCTCGACGGCGCGCGCCACCATCGCCGCGGCGACGCCTTCCTGGCTGTCGTGCAGCGCGGCCTTGAGCGCACCGGCCAGCTCCGGGCTGCGCGCCGCCTCTGCCAGCAGGTCCGGGATGATCTGCGAGGCCATCGGGTTCTGCAGCGCACGGGCTGCGACCTCCAGCAGCGTCCGCACATCGCCGCGCAGCGTGCCGGTGTCCGGGGTCGGCAGCCCCTCGGCGGCCAGCGCGGAGACCACGTCGAGGACGAGGTGGAGCTTGGAGCGCCACCTGCGGTAGACCGCGGTCTTGCCGACCCCCGCCCGCCGCGCGATGCCCTCTATCGACATCCGGGCGAAGCCCACCGTGGCCAGTTCCCCGAAGACCGCCGCACGGATCGCCGCGGTCTTGTCCTCCCGTAGTACGGCGGCGCCGGCCGGAGCCCGGCGCGCCGCCGCGGGATCGTCTTCGCTGCCGTCTTTTGCCATGCCTTGAGCATAGCGTCACGACGCTACGGTTGCGTTTCGACGCCCGTTCGCCCTACTGTCAACGTCGCGACGATACGGACTCGTCCCGACGCAGTGACCACCCGCGCCGTCGCCTCGCACCGACCTGTCGTTCCACCTGGTCGTCATGTGTCATGCCCCGTCGCCATGACCCGTCCCGGTGAGCACGCCGTGCACCGCGCGCACCGCCCGACGCCGTCACGTACGAAAGCGGCCCCCATGCCCCAGACCCTCGCTCCCCCGGACTCCGCTCCCGCACCGGCAGGACCGGTCGCCGGCCGGTCCCCCGTCCCCGGCGCCGCGCCCGACCCGCAACTGCGGGAACTGGCCGCACGCCACGGCCTGGAGATCAGCGGCGCCCGCCCGCCGCTGCCCGAGTACACCCGCAGACTCTGGTCCCGCCGGCACTTCATCGGCTCGTTCGCCACCGCCCGGCTCACCGCGCTCTACACCACCGCGCGGCTCGGCCAGCTCTGGCAGGTGATGACCCCGCTGTTCAACGCGGGTGTCTACTACTTGATCTTCGGCGTGCTGCTGCACACCAACCGCGGGATCGCCAACTTCATCCCGTTCCTGTGCACCGGCATCTTCATCTTCACCTTCACCCAGTCCACGGTGCTGGCCGGCACCCGCGCGGTCTCCGGCAGCCTGGGCCTGGTGCGCGCGCTGCACTTCCCCCGGGCCTGCCTGCCCATCGCGTACACCCTCATCCAGCTCCAGCAGCTGGTCTTCTCGATGGGCGTGCTCGCCGCGATCGTGCTGATCTGCGGCGTCCCGCTGACCTGGCACTGGCTCTTGATGGTCCCGGTCCTGCTGCTCCAGTCCGTCTTCAACACCGGCCTGGCGATGATCATGGCGAGGATCGGTGCCCGCACCACCGACACCGCCCAGCTGATGCCGTTCATCCTGCGCACCTGGATGTACATCTCCGGCGTCTTCTACAACCTCTCGGTCTTCACCCAGAGCGCCCCCCAGGCCATCGCCGTCGCTCTGAACGCCAACCCCGCGCTGATCTACATCGATCTGATGCGGTACGCCCTGATCGACACCGTGCACGCCAAGAGCCTGCCGCCGCACGTCTGGCCGCTGGCGCTGGGCTGGGCCGTGCTGTCCGGAGTCGTCGGATACGTCTTCTTCTGGAAGGCGGAGGAGGAATACGGCCGTGGCTGACACCATCACCGTCACCGGAAACGCCGGCCTGTCACAGGCCCCCGGCAGCCGGCCGCTGCCCGGCCCGTCCGCCGGCCCGTCCGATGAACGCGTCCCCACCGTCATCGCCGACGACGTCCACATCGTCTACAAGGTGCACGGCGCGGGCAGCGGCCGCGGCAACGCGGTCTCCGCGCTGCGCCGGATCGTCCGCCGCACCACCACGGCGGGCACCCGCGAGGTGCACGCCGTCAGAGGCGTCACCTTCGTCGCCCACAAAGGCGAGGCGATCGGCCTGATCGGCTCCAACGGGTCGGGAAAATCCACCCTGTTGCGGGCCATCGCCGGCCTGCTGCCGCCCGCGAGCGGCCGGGTCTACACCCAAGGCCAGCCGTCCCTGCTCGGCGTCAACGCGGCGATGATGAACGACCTGACCGGCGAGAAGAACGTGGTGCTCGGCGGCCTCGCGATGGGCATGAGCCGCGAGGAGGTCCGCGCACGCTACGACGGCATCGTCGACTTCTCCGGCATCAACGAGAAGGGCGACTTCATCTCGCTGCCGATGCGCACCTATTCGTCCGGCATGGCGGCCCGGCTGCGGTTCTCCATCGCCGCCGCCAAGAACCACGACGTGCTGATGATCGACGAGGCGCTGGCCACCGGCGACCGCGCCTTCCAGAAGCGCTCCGAGGCCCGGATCCGCGAACTGCGCCAGGAAGCCGGCACGGTCTTCCTCGTCAGCCACAACAACAAGTCCATCCGGGACACCTGCGACCGGGTGCTGTGGCTGGAGAAGGGCGAACTCGTCATGGACGGGCCCACCGACGAGGTCGTCGAGGCGTACGAGGCGCACAAGTAACGGACTTCGGCCCTGGGGGCCCAACGGGGAACGGCCCCGGAGCAGTTGCTCCGGGGCCGTTGCCCTGCGCCGTAGGCGGTGCGCGCCGCCTGCGGTCAGCTGTGCGTCCGCATCAGCGTGCGCATCGTCCGCATGGCCACCGAGAGGTTCGCCAGGTCGAAGCCCTCCGAACCGTGGATCTCCTCCAGCGTCGCGCGGGCGCGGCCCAGGATGGCGGCGTTGTTCTCCTCCCACGCCTTGAACCGCTGCTCGGGGGTCGAGGAGCCGTTGCCCTGCGACAGCACGTCCGAGGTCAGCGCGGCGTGCGCGGCGAACAGGTCCTCACGGATCGAGGCGCGGGCCATCGACTGCCAGCGGTCGTTGCGCGGCAGCTCCAGGATGCGGTCCAGGAGCTGGTTGATCCGCAGCCGCTCGCCCAGGTCGTAGTAGACCTCGGCGACGTCCAGCGGCTCCTTGCCGGTGCGGTCGGCGATGGCCACGATGTCCAGCGCCGGGAAGACCGACGAGAACCCGGACACCTGGACGGCCAGCTGCTCGGGCACGCCGGCCTCGGTCAGCTCGCCGAGGATCGTCCGGTACCACTCCAGGTCACGGCCCTGGAGCAGCTTGGGCAGCTCGGTCCAGACCGCGGAGACCCGCTTGCTGAAGAACTCGATGGTCTCCGAGAGCTCCAGCGGCTGCGGGCGGTTGTTGAGCAGCCAGCGGGTGCCGCGCTCGACCAGCCGCCTGCTGTGCAGCCGGATCCGGGTCTGGACGTCGGCCGCCACGCGGTTGTCCAGCGCCTCGACGTCGTCCCACACCTGGTTGAGGCCGAAGATCGCGCGGGCCGCGGTGTGCGCCCGCACCACCTCTTCCAGCGAAGCGCCGGTCTCCTCCCGCATCCGGTGCAGGAAGCTCGTACCGCCGGTGTTGACGGTGTCGTTGACCATCACCGTCGTGACGATCTCGCGGCGCAGCGCGTGCGCGTCGATCTGCGCGGCGAAATCCTTGTGCAGCGCCGACGGGAAGTAGGCGTGCAGCAGGTGCTGGAGGTACGGGTCGTCCGGCAGGCCGGTCCTGATCAGCTCGTCGGCCACCGTGATCTTGGTGTAGGCCAGCAGCACGGCGGTCTCGGGCTGGGTCAGCCCGCGGCCCGCGCTCAGCCGCTCGCGGATCTGCCGGTCGGCGGGCAGGAACTCCAGCGCCCGGTCGAGGTGGCCGTCCCGCACCAGGCGGCGCATGAAGCGCTGCTGGGCGTGGAGCATGCTGGAGGACTGCGCCTGGGCCAGCGCCAGCGCGGTGTTCTGCGCGTAGTTGTTGCGCAGCACCAGCGCACCGACCTCGTCGGTCATCTTGGCCAGCAGGGAGTTGCGCTGCTTGACCGTCATGTCACCGTTGGCGACCACGGAGTTGAGCAGGATCTTGATGTTCACCTCGTGGTCGGAGGTGTCCACGCCGGCGCTGTTGTCGATCGCATCGGTGTTGATCTTCCCGCCGGCCATGGCGAACTCGATACGGCCCAGCTGGGTGAGCCCGAGGTTGCCGCCCTCGCCGACGACCTTGACCCGCAGGTCCTCGCCGTTGACCCGGATCGCGTCGTTGGACTTGTCGCCCACGTCGGCGTTGGACTCGGCCGACGACTTCACGTACGTGCCGATGCCGCCGTTCCACAGCAGGTCGACCGGCGACTTGAGGATGGCCTTCATCAGGTCGGCCGGGGTCATCTTCTTGATGCCGGCTTCGAGGCCGAGGGCCGCCCGCACCTGCGCGTTGATCGGGATGGACTTCGCCGACCGCGGGTGGATGCCGCCACCCTGCGACAGCAGCTCGGTGTTGTAGTCGGCCCACGACGAGCGGGGCAGCTCGTACAGCCGGCGACGCTCGGCGTACGAGACGGCGGCGTCCGGCTTGGGGTCGATGAAGATGTGCCGGTGGTCGAAGGCGGCGACCAGGCGGATGTGCTCGCTCAGCAGCATGCCGTTGCCGAACACGTCGCCCGACATGTCGCCGACGCCGACCGCGGTGAAGTCCTGGGTCTGGGTGTCGTGGCCCAGCTCGCGGAAGTGCCGCTTGACCGACTCCCAGGCGCCGCGGGCGGTGATGCCCATGCCCTTGTGGTCGTAGCCCGCGCTGCCGCCGGATGCGAAGGCGTCGCCCAGCCAGTAGCCGTACGACTCGGCGACCTCGTTGGCGATGTCGGAGAACTTCGCCGTGCCCTTGTCGGCCGCGACGACGAGGTAGGTGTCGTCGCCGTCGTGCCGCACGACGTTCTGCGGGTGCACGACCTCGCCGCCGACGAGGTTGTCGGTGATGTCGAGCAGACCGGAGATGAAGGTGCGGTAGCTGGCGATGCCCTCGGCCAGCCAGGCGTCACGGCCCAGCGCCGGATCCGGCAGCTGCTTGCCGACGAAGCCGCCCTTGGAGCCGACCGGCACGATGACGGTGTTCTTGACCATCTGCGCCTTGACCAGGCCGAGGATCTCCGTACGGAAGTCCTCCCGGCGGTCCGACCAGCGCAGACCACCGCGCGCGACCTTGCCGAACCGCAGGTGGACACCCTCGACCTTCGGCGAGTACACCCAGATCTCGTACGCCGGGCGGGGCGCCGGCAGGTCCGGGATGGCCTGCGGGTCCAGCTTCATGGACAGGTAGGCGTGCGGCTGCCCCTCGCTGTCCCGCTGGTAGTGGTTGGTGCGCAGCGTCGCCTTGATGACGGTGAGGAACGACCGCAGGATGCGGTCCTCGTCCAGCGAGGCGACCTGGTCGAGCGCGCCGTCCAGCTCTTCGAGCAGCCCGTCGATCAGCTCGGTGCCGGCCCGCTGCCGCTCCGGCGACATCCGCGCCTCGAAGAGGGAGATCAGCAGCCGGGTGGTGTGGACGTTGTTGGCGAGCGTGTCCTCCATGTACGTCTGGCTGAAGGTCGCGCCGGCCTGCCGCAGGTACTTCGCGTAGGCCCGCAGCACCATCGCCTGGCGCCAGTTGAGTCCGGCCCGCAGCACCAGCTGGTTGAAGTCGTCGCTCTCGGCCGCGCCGTTCCACACCGCGGTGAACGCGTCCTGGAAGCGCTCGCGGGCGTCGTCGCCGTTGACCTTCTCGGGCATCCGCAGGCCGAAGTCATAGACCCAGGCGACGGTGTCGTCGGCGCAGGGCAGCTCGTAGGGGCGCTCGTCGACGACCTCGACGCCCAGGCGGTTCAGGCCCGGCAGCACCTTGGAGAGCGAGACCGGCTCGCCCCTGCGGTAGATCTTGAAGCGGCGTTCGTTGGGCGCCGCGCCGACCGGCTGGTAGAGGCTGACCGAGAAGTCCTTGCCCGCTTCGCCGGTGAGCTTCTCCAGGTGCTGGAGGTCGGCGACGGCGCTGCGCGGGGAGTTGTCGGCCTTGTAGCCCTCGGGGAAGGCGTGGGCGTAGCGGCGCAGCAGCTCGGCGGCGCGCTCCTCGCCGACCTCGGCGGTCAGCGCCTCGGCGAAGCCGTCGGCCCAGGAGCGTGCGGCCTCCACCAGGCGGGCCTCGATACGGTCCACGTCGGCGTCGGTGAGGTCGGGCAGGGAGGCGCCGGACTCGACACGGACGACGAAGTGCAGCCGGGAGAGGACCGACTCGGTGTTCCAGGCGGTGAAGTCGACGCTGGTACCGCCCAGTTCCTCCTTGAGGATGTCGATCAGGCGCAGCCGCACGCCGGTGGTGTAGCGGTCGCGCGGGAGGTAGACCAGCGCGGAGTAGTAGCGGCCGTACTCGTCCTGGCGGAGGTACAGGCGCAGCCGGCGGCGCTCCTGGAGGTAGAGCACGCTGGTGGCGATGGAGCGCAGCTCGTCGGCCGGAGTCTGGAACAGCTCGTCACGCGGGTACGTTTCGAGGATCTGCAGCAGGTCGCGGCCGTCGTGGCTGTCCGGCGTGAAGCCGGCGCCCTCCAGGACCTCGGCGACCTTACGGCGGATGACCGGCACCCGGCGCACCGATTCGGTGTACGCGGCCGACGAGAACAGGCCCAGGAAGCGGCGCTCCCCGATGACGTTGCCGTCCGCGTCGAACTTCTTGACGCCGACGTAGTCGAGGTACGACGGGCGGTGGACGGTGGCACGGCTGTTGGCCTTGGTGAGGATCAGCAGCTTGTGCTCGCGGGCCTTCGCGCGGGCGTCGGCGGGCAGCCGGTTGAAGGACGGCGACACGGGGTGCCCGTCGTCATCGGCGTGCGAGGGGTCGGCGCGCAGGATGCCCAGGCCCGTGCCCGGCACGGCGGACAGCATGTCCTCGTCGCCGCTCTCGCCGGGCCCTGAGATCAGCTCGTACTCGCGGTAGCCGAGGAAGGTGAAGTGGTCGGCGGAGAGCCAGCGCAGCAGCTCGCGGGCCTCATCGATCTCCTGGTCGCGCAGGTCGTCGGCGGTGGGCTCGGCGGGCAGCTCGTCCGCGATCCGCAGCGCGGCGCCGCGCATCTTCTCCCAGTCCTCGACGGCCTCGCGGACGTCCGAGAGCACCCGCAGCAGGTCGGCGGTGATCTGCTTGAGGTCATCGCGGTCGGTCTCGCGGTCCATCTCGACGTGGATCCACGATTCGGTGACCGCGTCGTGCGGCAGTTCGGCGGTCTTGCCCTTGCCGGTGCTGCCGTGCGCGTCGCAGCTGGAGTCGAAGACCTCGATGAGCTTGCCCGCCACGTCACGGCGGACGATCACCTGCGGGTGGATCACGACATGGATGCCGCGTCCCTGCCGGGACAGCTCGTTGGTGACCGAGTCGACGAGGAAGGGCATGTCGTCGGTGACCACTTCGACGACGGAGTGGCTGCAGGTCCAGCCGTTCTCCTCGACGGTCGGGGTGTGCACCCGGACGTTGGCGGTGCCCTGCGGGCGGTTCTCCGCGAGGCGGTAGTGCGAGATCGCGGCGCCGAACACGTCGACGGGGTCACGGTCCGCGAGGTCCTCGGGGGCCGTGTGCAGGTAGTAGCGCTGGAGGTATCCCGTGAGGGTCTCCTTGTCGAGACCTCGTACCGGGTTCTTGGTCCCGGCCGGGCTGCTTTCAACGACCCGGGCGGCCCTGGCGAGCAGCTCGGTCTTGGCTTCGTCCAGCTTGGTCTGCATGTCCTCTGGCTCCTGTCGCGCGCCGTTGCGTGACGTTGTGGAAGAACTCCGTGGATGCTGCACAACGCCGCTGCGACGCGAGGTGTCCGGTCGGTGTCGACGCTATGCCGCGATGAGAGAAGGCCGCGCTGTCATCGGCTGTTCTTGACACAGTCGACACACGCTCTTGGCCGCAAAGACCAGCGACCGCCCGGTCACGGTGGTGTCCCGGGCGCACAGCAGGGGCCTCGACGCCCCCGCGGGTTATCGCGCTGATCACGCTGCAAGGCTATCGCTCTTCGCACCGATGCCGTCATGGGGCTTGTGCGTACAAAACCCCACCCCGAACTTAGACGTTCCGAACAACGGCACGGCAAGCGAAATGTGCGATGCCCCGACAGCCGACGACGGAACGAAGATCCGGCCCCGCGGCCCGGCCCGGCAGCACGGTCCAACGGCGCGGTCCGGGCCTCCGGCTACGCCGCCAGGCGCGCGGCCACCTCGACCGCCTCGGCAAGGCTGTCGACTATCGGCACACCCGCGCCCGCGGCCTCCAGGCTGACGCGGCTGTGCGAGCCGCCGGTGTAGAGCACCGCCCGCGCCCCCGCGTGCCGCGCGGCCACCGCATCGTCCACCGCGTCCCCGATCACGACCGTACGTCCCGGATCCACGCTCTCCAGCGCCGCCAGATGCCGCACCATGTCGGCGCTCTTGCCGCCGCCCGACGGCCCCCTCCGGCCGTCGACCCGCAGGAAGTGCGACTCGATGCCGAAGCCGCGCACCAGCGGTATCAGCTCCTCATGGCCGAACATGCTCAGGATCGACTGACTGCCGCCGCCCGCCAGCCAGTTGGCCAGCAGCCCGTCCACACCGTCGGCGAGCGCACAGCGCAGCCGGTGCTCGCTGTAGTGCCGGTGGAACGCCTCGTCCATCACCAGCCACTCGGCGTCCGTCGGCATCCGCCCCATCAGCCGCTCGTAGAAGAGCGGCACGGGCACGCAGTACAGCTCCCTATAGCGCGCCAGCGTGATCGGCTCCAGACCGATCTCGGCGAACGCGGCGTTCGTCGCCCCGACCACGGCATCGATGTCGTGGAAGAGCGTGCCGTTCCAGTCCCAGACGAGGTGCTTCGTGTGCCTCTCCATGTCCTGCCCCCTGCTCCGTCCCCAGCCTGCCCCACACCGAAAAAGGTACCCGCGCCCACTGACAACGCCCCGGCCGCGCGCCACCGTGCCGCGGCCGCAGAGGCACGCGCGGGGCGCGGCGGATCACACACCGGGCGCAGGGCAGCAGCGGGAGCGGCACCGCGAAAACCCGTGCCGGACCGCCGCCCCGGACGTCCGGCCCTCAGCCGATCAGATGGGGAATCTCCTGCACTCCGAACCACATCAGGTCGTGGTCCTCCGCGCCGTCGACGGTGAACTGCGCATCGGCGTCGCCCTGATCCGCCGCACCGAGTGCGGCCGCGGCCGCCGCGACGTCCGCCTCCGCGTCCGCGGAGTCCACATGCACCGCCGCCGCCTTCGTCATCGGCACCGGCCCGGCGATCCGCACCTCACCCAGCGCCCCGCGGTCCAGGCCGCGGTCCGGATCTGCCACCGCCGTACCCTCCGGCACGTCCACGGCCACCACGACCCGGCGCCGCGCCGCATCCGGATGCCCCGCCAGCTGCCGCAGCGAAGCCTGGGCCGCGCGGTTCAGCGCCGCGTACTCCAGCTCCTCGATGTCGTCGGAGACGTACCACTCGCGCAGGGCGGGGGTGACGGCGTACGCGTCCAGAGGACCGGGGCCCAGAGCGCCGTTCCCGTGCGCCTCGGCGAGACCGGAAAGGGTCAGGGGAACATAGACGCGCATGACCGTCGCTTTCACTCAAATCGTCGAGCCCGGAGCAGCGCTCCGTCCCTGGGGAGACGCCAGCCAGCATACGGGCGCACGTCCCCCATCGAGGTGCCCGTACGGCCCGCTCTGCGCCCTCCCGGGGCCTTCCGCGCACCCGTCCCGAGGCTTGTTCAGGCCCCCGTCACCCTGAACGGTGAATTTTGCGCGCCCCGGAGATCCACCCGCCGCACGTTGCCGCCACCCCGTCCACGCCGATAGAAGAACTCCCACGGAAGCTACTGCCCGGTAAACAACCGGGCCCGGCAGAACGGGGGCGACCACATGACCGGCACCACGACCACGATCCCGCCGCACACCACCACCGCACCGCGCCAGACACCCCACCCGGGGCCCGTCCCGCCCACCCCGATCCCCCTCGGCACAGACACCCCCACCGTCCCGCACCCACGCCGCTCCCCGGCCGAAGAGGCTCGCCCGACGGCACCCGTCATCACCGGGGCAGACGCATCGACGGCACCCGTCACCCCCACCGGGACAACGCCCGACACCGGGGCGAACTCCGCCCCCAGGACCCCCACCCGCCCCACCCCGGACCGAGCCCCGGCAACAGCAACAGCCCCGGCACCCGCGCCCGCATTCCGCGACTCCGGCCCCGTACACCCCGACCCTCAAGAGGCCACCCGCCCCGCGCCCCCGGCCGCTCCAGCCCCCGGAAACCGCCCGGATACGGCGAGCCCCATCGACGGCACGTCATCCGCGGACTCGGCCTCCCACAAGGCAGCCCCCAGCGGAGCCGCCTCCGAAGACACGTCCCCCGGAGACACATCCTCCGGAGAGGCAACCTCCGACGAGGACCCCCCGATCCGGACCGCCCCGCCGCCGCGCCGTCCCGCTGCCGGCCGTGCCCCGGCCCGC
>NZ_JAJCXB010000070.1 GCF_020564935.1 Streptomyces pinistramenti | reverse complement strand
GCGGCCGCCCCTCGCGGCGCTGCTGAGCCGGGATCCGGCGGCCCGGCCGGGCTTCGACGACCTGCGGGTCCTGCTGTGGTCGGTGATCCGTGCGGCACCCGAGCCGGATCTCGGCAGCCTGCTGGTGACGATGCCGGCGCCGGGCGTGGGCGGCGATCCGCGGCGGCTGCCGATCGTGCGGCGGCGCGGTGAACTGGTCCGTACCCGGCGTGCCCGGCGCGGCGCGGCCCGCCGTGCGCGCACCGCTCCGGCCGCCGGCGGTACGGCGCAGCGGCCGCCCGAGCCGGCTGCGCCCCGGCAGGCCGGGCGTCCGAAGCGGCAGCGGGCGGCGCCCGGCCAGGGGGCGGAACCGGCGTCGTACGGTGCGGAGCCGGCGCCCTTCGCGGACGCGGGAGCGGCGCGCCGGGTCCGGCCGGGCAAGCCGCCGAAGCCGCCGCGGCGCGGCCCGCGGCATCTCGGCCGGCTGCTGCTGGTGCTGATCCTGCTGCTGGTGGTGGGCGCCGTCGTCTACGCGATGGTGTTCCTGCCGAAGGCCGGTTCTCGGGCGTCGGGTCCTGGCGGCGCCCTGCAGACGACGGCCGCGTCCGGCGCGCCGTCGGGCAGTCCCGCGCCGCCGCAGGACGGACAGGACGGCGGCGGCGCTTCGGGCACCGGCAGCCCTCAGACCACGGCGCCCGCCGGGCTCGCCGACGGGTTCGAGGTGCGCAAGGACCCCGACGGTTTCCAGGTCGGCGTCCGCAAGGGCTGGCAGCGCAGGGCGGCGAACGACCGGGGCCAGATCCGTTATGTCGGCGGCGCCTACGAGCTGGTGATCGTGCCCGGCCGGGACACGACGGCGAAGTTCGGCGCCGACCCGATGGCCTACCAGCAGGACAAGGAGCCGGAGCTGGCGCCGTACCGCGGTTCCGGCTGGGCGTCGGCTTCCGGGCTGCGGCGGATGGACGTCGGGCGGACGGCGATGGCCGAGGGCACCTTCACCTGGAAGGACAGCAGCGGCCGCGAGGTGTACGTGCGCAACCTCGCGATGATCCATGACGGCCGCTACCACCTCGTCCAGGTCATCGGCCCGGACGGCGCGCGCCGCGAGGTGGACCGCTACTACGACCAGGCGACCGGCAGCTACCGTCCGGCCTGACCGGTCAACTCCCGTGCGGTGGACGGGGGAGGGCGTCCGGGGCGGCTGAGCCGGGTGCGTCCGTGAACCGTTCGCGCAGCTCCTGTTTGAGGACCTTGCCCAGGGTCGCGCCGCGCGGCAGGGCGGGCAGCACCTCCAGCTGTTCCGGCAGCTTGTGCGGCGCCAGACCCGTGTCCCGCAGGTGTGCGGTGACCTCGGTAAGCGTCAACTCTCCTGCTCCCGGCGGCTGTTCGACGACCGCGCAGACCCGTTCGCCGCGTGTCTCGTCCGGCAGTCCGATGACGGCGGCGTCGGCGATGTCCGGGTGCAGGTGCAGCAGGTCCTCGATCTCGCGGGCCGAGATGTTCTCGCCCTTGCGGATGATGATGTCCTTGAGGCGGCCGGTGAGGACGAGGTGGCCGGCGGGGGTGAGGCGGCCGAGGTCTCCGGTGGGCAGGAAGCCGTCGGCATCGAAGGGCGGCGGCTCGTCCAGGTAGCCGCGGCAGACGGCCGGGCCGCGCAGCAGGATCTCGCCGCTGTCCGGGGCGATGCGGATCTCCATCCCCGGGGGTGGGCGCCCTTCGGTGGTCGCGAGGTGGTCCGCGTGCTCCAGCGGGTCGCCCATGGTGACCATCGGGGCCTCGGTCATCGCGTAGCCGTGGGCGAGCTTGCAGCCCAGCTCGGTGACCACGGCGTGGTGGAGGCCGGGCGGCCGGGGCGCGCCGCCGCCCGCCATCAGCCGCAGGGACGGCAGGAGGCGGCGGCCGGGCGGGAGTTTGCGCTGTTCGGCGAGGAAGAGGCGGTAGAAGGCGGTGGAGCCGCCGGCGACGGTGACGCGGTGGCGCCGGTAGGCGGCGAGCGAGCCGGGCAGCGCGAAGTGCTCCAGGAGGACGGCGGGGATGCCGTGCAGCAGGAGCATGACGGTGTAGTCGGGCCCGGCGACGTGGGCGTACGGGAAGGCCATCGAGCCGGTGTCGGACGGGCCGATGCGCAGCGCCGTGGCCAGGCAGCGTCCCGCGGTGCGCAGGCTGTGGTCGGTGTGCAGGACGCCTTTGGGTGCGGCGGTGGTGCCGGAGGTCCAGTAGATCCAGCGGACCGTGCGGGCGTCCCGGGGCGGCGGGGGCAGCACGGCGGGGTCGGCGTCGGGCAGCACGTCGTAGGTCTCGATGACGGTGAGCGGGCCGGGCAGTGGGGTGGCCAGGCGGCGGGCCATCGCGGTGTGGTCGAAGCCGCGCCAGGTGCCGGGGCTCAGGAAGAACGGGGCGCGGGTGCGGCGCAGTACGTGTCCGGTCTCGTGGTCGCGGTAGAGCGGTACGACCGGGCTCTGGACCGCGCCGATCCGCGCCAGTGCCAGGCTGACCAGCACCGTTTCGATGCGCGTCGGCAGCTGCCAGACGACCCGGCTGCCGGGGCGCACGCCGTGTTCGTACAGTCCTGCGGCGACCCGTTCGGCGCGCCGGTGCAGGGCGCCGAAGCTGATCCGGCGCTCGTGCCTGGCGGTTGAGCACCCTTGGACGAGGGCGAGGGCGCCGGGGGTGCGGGCGGCACGCCAGGCGACCAGGTCCCACAGGGTGCTGCCGGTCATGGAAGCCCTCCCGACTGCTGATGGAACGTCAGATCTGGCCCGAGGGTAGAGCCGTGCGCCTTGTCGGTCCAGAGGGTGCGGGGCTAGCCTCTTTCTGACGGGTCATCAGATTACGGTGAGGGGAATCCGGTGGAGCTACCGCGCATCATCAGCGTCGACGACCATGTGATCGAGCCCGCGCACCTCTTCGAGACGTGGCTGCCGGCGAAGTACCGCGACCGTGGCCCGAAGCCGCTGACGGCCGGGATCGGTGAACTGGCCTACGTCGGCGGGAAGTACAAGTTCACGACCGATCCGGAAGGCCAGCTGACGGACTGGTGGCAGTACGAGGGGGACGTCTTCCCGTACAAGCGCATCATCGCGGCCGTCGGCTTCTCGCGGGACGAGATGACGCTGGACGGGATCACCCGCGAGCAGATGCGGCGCGGGTGCTGGGATCCCCGGGCGCGGCTGGCCGACATGGACCTCAACCACGTCGAGGCGTCGCTGTGCTTCCCGACCTTCCCGCGGTTCTGCGGCCAGACCTTCGCCGAGGCCCGGGACAAGGAAGTGGGCCTCGCGTGCGTGCGGGCGTACAACGACTGGATGGTGGAGGAGTGGTGCGGGGACAGCGGCGGCCGGCTGATCCCGCTCTGCCTCATACCGCTGTGGGACGTGGCCCTGGCCGTCGCGGAGATCCGCCGCAACGCCGCCCGCGGCGTGCGCGCCGTCACCTTCTCCGAGATCCCCACCTACCTCGGGCTGCCGTCCATCCACAGCGGCTACTGGGATCCGTTCTTCGCGGCCTGCGAGGAGACCGGCACCGTCGTCAACATGCACATCGGATCCAGCTCGCAGATGCCGGCCGCATCGCCGGACGCGCCGCCCGCCGTGCAGGCGTCGCTCAGCTTCAACAACGCGATGGCCTCGATGATGGACTTCCTCTTCAGCGGCGTCCTGGTGAAGTTCCCGCGCCTCAAACTCGCCTACAGCGAGGGGCAGATGGGCTGGATCCCGTACGCCCTGGAGCGCGCGGACGACGTCTGGGAGGAGCACCGGGCCTGGGGCGGCGTACGCGACCTGATCCCCGAGCCGCCCTCCACGTACTACTACCGGCAGATCTTCTGCTGCTTCTTCCGCGACAAGCACGGCATCGACTCGCTGGACGTCGTCGGCCGGGACAACGCCACCTTCGAGACCGACTACCCGCACGTCGACTCCACCTGGCCGCGCACCAAGGAGGTCGCGCTCGACCACGTCAAGGGCCTGGACGACGAGACGGTGTACAAGCTGATGCGCGGCAACGCCATCCGGATGCTCGACCTCGACCTGGACCGGTAGTGGACCTCACGTACACGCCGGACGAGGACGACTTCCGCGCCCGGCTGCGCCGCTGGCTCGGCGAGGCGCTGCCCACCCTGCCGCCCCGCCCCGCAGCCGCCGACTGGCCGGGCCGCCGGGCCTACGACACCACCTGGCAGCGGATGCTGTACGACGCCGGATACGCCGGGCTGCACTGGCCGCGGGACGCCGGCGGGCAGGGCGCGACGCCGACCCAGCACCTGATCTTCCTGGAGGAGACGGAGCGGGCCGGCGCGCCCTACGTCGGCGCGAACTTCGTCGGATTGCTGCACGCCGGGCCGACCGTCGCCGCCGAGGGCACCGCGCACCAGCGCGCCCGCTGGCTCCCGCCGATCCTGCGCGGGGACGAGATCTGGTGCCAGGGCTTCAGCGAGCCGGACGCCGGATCCGACCTCGCGGCGCTGCGTACCAGGGCGGTCCGCGACGGCGACGACTACGTCGTGACCGGCGCGAAGATCTGGACCTCGCACGCCGAGGTCGCCGACTGGTGCGAACTCCTGGTCCGCACCGACCCCGAAGCCCCCAAGCACCGCGGCATCAGCTGGCTCGCCCTGCCCATGGACGCACCCGGCGTCACCGTGCGGCCGCTGCGCACCCTCGCCGGCACCACCGAATTCGCCGAGATGTTCCTCGACGAGGTGCGGGTGCCGGCCCGCAACCGGATCGGGGACGAGAACGACGGCTGGCGGGTCACCATGGTCACGCTGTCCTTCGAGCGCGGCACCGCCTTCGTCGGCGAAGTGGTGGCCTGCCGACGGGTGCTGGCCGCGCTGGCCCGCACCGCACGGGACAACGGACGCTGGGACGACGCGGCGCTCCGGCGCAGGCTCGGCCGGCTCGCCGCCGAGTTCACCGCGCTGTGGCGGCTCACCCAGTGGAACGTCAGCGAGGCGCAGCGCACCAACGGCGTGCCCGGCACGGGCGGTTCGGTCTTCAAGCTCCGCTACTCGCACGCCCGGCAGGAGCTGTACGACGCGGCGGCCGAGGTGCTCGGCGCCGGCGCTCTGGACGCGGACCACGAGTGGGTCGCGGCCCGGCTCTCCTCGCTCTCGTACACGATCGCGGCCGGCACCTCGCAGATCCAGCAGAACATCGTCGCCGAGCGGATACTCGGCCTGCCGAAGGGGCGGTGACCGTGGACTTCCGACTCACCGATGATCAAGAGGCGTTGCGGGCCGCCGCGCGGGAGCTGCTGGCCGGACGGTTCGGCAGGGAACGGCTGCGGGCCGCGGTCGGCGATCCGGCGCTGGACCGCGGGCTCTGGCGCGAGCTGGGCGCGGCCGGCTTCTTCGCGCTGCGGCTGCCGGAAGCGGCCGGCGGGGTGGGCCTGGGTCTGCCCGAAGCGGTCCTGGTCTGCGAGGAGGCCGGTCGGGCGCTGCTCCCGGGGCCGCTGGTGGCCTGCCATCTGCTGGCCGGAGTGGTGGACGGGGTGGCGGACGGCGAGAGGATCGTCGCGCTGGCCGACGCGGCACAGGGCCCGGGATGGTGGGAACACCCGGACGACTGCGACGAGTTGATCATGCTGGAGGAGCCGCAGGGGAAGCCCTGCGGCGCGTACCGGACCCCGGCGGCCGAGGCCCGCGCGGCCGCGCCACCACCACCGTCATCCGTCGACCCGCTCACCCCCCTCGCGCACCTCCCCGGCCCGTCCGCCCCGCGCACGCCCCTGGGCGCGGCCGTGGACGTGCCGCGGCTGCGCAGGGAAGCCGCGCTGCTCACCGCCGCGCAGCAGCTGGGCAGCGCGTCCCGCACGGTCGAAGACGCGGTCGGCCACGCCCGCACCCGCGAGCAGTTCGGCGCCCCCATCGGCTCCTTCCAGGCGGTCAAGCACCTCTGCGCCGGGATGCTCGTACGCGCCGAGACCGCCCGGAGCGCGGTGTACGCGGCGGCGGTCACCGAGAGCGAGCAGGAGGTGGCCGCCGCGAAGCTGCTCGCCGACGAGGCAGCGGTGCGTAACGCCCGCGACTGCGTGCAAGTGCACGGCGGGATGGGATTCACCTGGGAAGCGGACGTGCACCTGCATCTCAAGCGCGGCTGGCTGCGCGCGGAGAGCTGGGGGCGTGCGCACGTGATGGAGGAGCGTCTGGCCGCGGAGCTGCTGGCCGGATGAACTGCGCCTGACGGGGCCGACGATGTCAGGTTCTTGCAGCCGATGCGCGAAATGTCAGGACCGTGCAGCCAGATTCGGTCACGGAGCGTCGATATCAGTTGGTGACCTGAGCGCGACTCGTCACGCGCGGGAGTCGGCGGCCTGCTCGGGTACGCTCACTTGGATGCGAGTGGTTCTGTGGCGCAGCAACCGCGGTGCCGTCGAAAGGGCGGCTCCGGGGTACGGACTGCGCACCCCTCGCTCCGGTCGGGGGCCGCGGATTCCCCCGTGTTCGACTCCCCGCAAAGTGCGTCGCACAGTATGCGGCACGCATACTCCCTTGCGCTGGAATATGCCCGAAGCGCTTGTTGGGGTGACGGAACGTCAACCATGCTGTGCTGCGACGGGGTCACGCACCGTGACTTCGTGGAGGCGCAAGGCGAAGTTTCCGCCGGTTCGGATGGTGTGAGCGGTGCAGGTGCTTCAGGTTCAGTTGGACGTACGGCCGGACCCCGCGGAGGTGGGGCGGGCCAGGCGGTGGGCCAGGTCGCGGCTGGCCGGGTCGGGGATAGGCGTCGACGAGCCGTTGGCCGAGACCCTGATCCTGCTGATCTCGGAGCTGGTGACCAATGCCGTGGTCCATACCGGCACCGCGGCCGAGCTGCGGATGCGCTTTTCCGGCTCGGGCGCCGTGGTGGGGACGGTACGGGTCGAGGTGGTCGACTCCAGTGCCCGCCCGCCCTGCCCGCGCCATGCCGACGGCGAGGACACCAACGGCCGCGGCCTGGAACTCGTCGACGGCCTGGCCGACCGCTGGGGCTGGCAGCCGGAGGGCGCAGGGAAGCGGATCTGGTGCGAGGTGGACCGCGGACAGTCCCTGGTGATCACCACGGGAGGCGAACGGGGCACGTACGAACAGCGCGGTGCACGGCCGGCGCGGCTGGCGAACTAGGCCGCGTCCGACAGAGCACCGTGGCCGGCCCCGCCTCCCCGGCCTCACCTCTGTCGCCTCTCTCGCGCTGACTGCGTGGCAGTTCCTTCACCACCGACGATGCGCGTCTGTTCACCGGCCCAACACCGGTGAAAGGGCGCGCCTTTGTCGTTGTCGATACGTGGCACCCGGTCGGCAACGCTGCGCCCGTGTGGTGCGGAGCCGCGCGCGGCTCCGAGGCCCTTGCCGTCGCTACGGTGGACGAGGTCAGCCGAGACAGGGCCGTTCACGGTGCTCCAGGAAGTGCCGGAGCCGGAGCCGCTGCGTGTGGTGCATCGGCAGCTGATCAATCTCCTCCGGCTCGACGAACCGCAGCTCCGTGGACTCGACCGAGATCGTCAGCCGGCCGCCGACGACGCGGGCCGTGAAGCAGACGTTGAACTGCCTGCGCACCTCGCCATCTGAGTACGCGATGACGTGGCGAGGGTCGGTGTACGTGCCCACGAGCCCGGTGATCTCGACATCCAGGCCCGTTTCCTCCTTCACTTCGCGGACTGCGGCCCCCGGGAGCGAATCGGTCCTCTCCATGCCGCCGCCGGGCAGTGCCCAGAGACCGTTGTCCCTTCGGCGCACACAACAGACGGAATTCGAAACGATCGGACGCGATTACTGGGCCACCGGCGAGCGGGAAGAGGCCGAGGAGAAGGCCACCGCTTTCGTTAATGCGTTCCGGCGTCTGGGGATTGATTTCGACGGGATCGGGATCAAAGAGCCGTGCGGCGGCTGCCGGCGCCGTGAGCACAAAGTTGCCATCGGATCGATTTCCGTGGCCGAGGCAGGTGACTTCGCCGGGAAGCTCAATCAGGCGCTGGATCTTCTCGGCGGGTATCGCGCGCAGCAGCCTTGCCCGGACTAGTTGTTGCCGGTTGTGACGTTGGTGGCAGCGGCCGTCGGCGTCAGGTGTGGTCGAGGTTTCCGTCGCCGTGGCGTGGTGTTGTTGCCCAGGAGGGGAGCCAGGCTGTCTCGGGGAGCGGTGCCAGGCTTCCGAAGTGGTCGATGATGGCCCGGAGTCCTGGGTGTGGATTCGCTCGGGGGAAGATGAGCGAGAGCGGGTATGCGAGCGTCGGATTCACGATCGGGATGCGGCGTAGGTCGTGGTTCGTCGGCCAGATGTACCGGTCGCGCGAGCCGACAAAGGTTGCCACGTCTGCGGAGTCCGCGAGGATGTCGAGGAGTACCTCGTTGCCGAAGTTCGGGCCCGCGGCGTCGATGCGGAGGTCGAAGTCGGTGGCGAGCTGATCGTAGAAATCTGCCCATTCGCTTCGCGGCGCGATACCCGGCACCCAGATCCGGTGCCGGCGCAGCTCGGACGGTGTCAGTGTGCGTGCGGAGGCGAGCGGGTGCCGCGGGCCGACGAGGAGTTCCAGCGGGGAGTGGAACGCGTGGATCATTCGCACGTCGTGCGGGAGCGCGGCCGGGTCGGTGACCGAGCGGAACGAGGCGTCGATATCGCCTGCCTGGACGGCGGTGACCGCCACGCGCGGGTCGTCGACCCTGAGCGTCACCACGTCCAGGTCGGTTTCGGGATGCGACCGCCAATAGTCGTGCAGGACGACGGCCTGCGCGGATCGCAGGCCGAGAACGTCGATCCGAAGGGCCCGCGAGCCCGGTCTGATCGCGGTGATGGCGCGATCGACACCGGTGATGATGTTCCGGGCGTGCGGGAGAAAAGCCTGGCCGTCGAGTGTCAGCTCGACCCCTCGGGCGGTGCGGGTGAACAACCGGACGTCGAGTTCGCGCTCAAGGGTGGCGATCCGCTTCGACACGGCCTGTTGCGTGACGCCGAGCTCGTCGGCCGCGTGTTTGAGCTGTCCGAGCTCGGCCGCCCGGACGAACGATCGCACCGCCTCGGTATCCATGGAGCCAGGATAGGTGTGCTCAACCGATGGTTGTGGTTCGCCCGGAGCCGGTTGTTTGATCCCGCGAGGGTGCGGCCGGTGTGATGCACAGACCCGAACATCGGTTGTCGCGAGGGAGTCACATGCGCGTGCAGTTGGGGCGCAGTTTCGGCTGGCTGTGGTCGGCCTACGCCGTCAGTACGTACGGTACGTGGATTGCCTTCGGCGCGTTCCCGCTGATCGCGGTCCGAGTGCTGCACTCGCCGGCATTCGCCGTGTCGCTGCTGGAGGCGGCCGGGCTTGCCGTCGCGGCGATTGTCGCGTTCTCGCTCGGGCCGTGGGTGGAGCGCCGGGCCAAGCGTCCGGTGATGATCGCGATGGACCTGATCCGGTTCGTCGCGATGGCAAGTGTCCCGATCGCGTACGTCCTCGGCTTGCTTTCGTACGGCCAACTGCTGGTCGTCTCGGTCATCTCCGGGACCGCGGGCATCGCCTTCACCGCCGCATCCGGCGCGTATCTGAAGTATCTCGTCCGTGGCGATCACCTCCTTGTGGCGAACGGGAGATTCGAGGGCACGAGCTGGGCGGCGACGGCGGCGGGCCCGCCCCTCGGCGGTGCACTCGTGGGGTTGCTCGGCCCGGCCATCACTGTCATGGCCGACGCCCTCAGCTACCTGCTGTCCGCGCTCGGGGTTCTCCGCATCCGCGGAGGCGACGTCGCGGCACCCCGCGACCGGGCCACCAGGCTGCGCGGAGCCGACCTGCTCGGCGGCTGGCGGTTCATCCGCCGCGACCGCGCACTGAGGCGCCTGTTCCTCAACTCGATCCTGGTCAGCGGCCTGATCATGGCCACCGTCCCGCTCCTGTCCGTCCTCCTGCTGGGTCAGTACCACTTCCCGGCCTGGCAATACGGTCTTGCCTTCGGCATCCCCGCCCTCGGCGGCTTCGTGGGCGCCCGCCTCTCCGTGCGCCTCGCGACCCGCTACGGCCGGCACCGGGTCATGACCGTCTCCGGCTGGCTGCGGTCGCTCTTCCCGCTCGGTCTCGCGTTCGTCCGCCCCGGCATCCCCGGGCTCCTCACCGTGATCACCGTCGAGGGCCTGCTGATCACCTGCATGGGCATCTTCAATCCGATCTACGCAACAGAGCGCCTGCAACGGACTCCCGCGGATCACACCGCCCACATCCTCAGCACATGGAGTGCCGCCGGCAAACTCCTGCAAGCGGCCCTGATGGTGATCTGGGGTGTTCTCGCCACACTCACCAGCCCGCTCGCCGCGATCACCCTGTCCGGCGTTCTCCTGCTCGCCACCCCGCTCCTGCTGCCCCAACGGATACATGTGTCCGCCCCTGAGCCCGCCGCGTCGGCCGAAGACGTCCGGGTCGCGTGACTCACCGCGGCGCCCCCGGAGGCGCCGCCGCGCGCACGGGCCCCGTCAGAGCACCGCCACCGGTGCCACCGGCGCCCCCGTGCCGCCGGTGAACGGTTCGGCGACCGCGGAGAGGAAGAACGTGGCGCGGCCCAGGTCCGCGCAGGCTGTGGACAGGTCCTCCAGGTTCCAGTTCTGGCCCTGGAGCATCCCCATTTCGACCAGGTGCAGGGCATGTACCGGCATCCACAGGTCCGCGATCTCCGGCGGGAAGATCTCGAAGGTCAGGGTGTCGTTGGCGACGGCCGCCACGTCGCGTGCGTGGAACCACTCCGGGGTGCGGACCGAGAGGCCGGGTGAGGGAAACCCGTACGCCTGGCGGTCGCCTGCGAGGTAGTGGCGCAGCTGGCCGGTGCGGATCAGGACGATGTCGCCGGGCCCGACCGTGGTGCGCGCCAACTCCTCGGCCAGGTCCAGGTCTTCGGGGGTGACGGCGTAGCCGCCGGGCAGCCGGTCGGTGCCGTGGGCGCGGGCCACGTCCAGCAGGACTCCGCGTGAGGCGAGGGGGGTGGCCTTCTCGATGCCGAGGCGGGCGGCGCCTGCGTGGGCGGTGACGGTGTCGGCGGGGCGGTTGTTGTAGAGGCGGCCGGAGTGGGAGACGTGCGCGAGGCCGTCCCAGTGGGTGGCGGCCTGGAGGCTCATGGTGACCGCGTCGTCCGAGGTGGCGACCGTGCCGGGGCCGAACAGCTGCTGGTTGATCGCGGTCATGGTGTGCAGCGGGTTGACCCGGCCGGGGATCGCGCCGGTCTGTACGCCGTCCTGCCGCAGCGGGAGCGCGAGCGGGATGCGCAGGCCGCGGCGGACGCAGCCGGCGGCCGCACGCACGACCTCGTCGGTGATCAGGTTCAGGGTGCCGATCTCGTCGTCGGGGCCCCAGCGGCCCCAGTTGTTCACGCGTGCGGCGAGGTCGTGGAACTCCTGCGGCAGCGGCACGGGCCCTCCTCGGGGCGGGTTCGGCTCGGGGTCTTGTGTTCGGACCGCGACTGCTCAAAAATCTAACGGTCCGTCAGAAACTGCGGGAAGGGGCGCGGCATGGGGAACTTCTTGACCGGCAAGGTGATCGCCGTAACGGGCGCGGGGCGCGGCATCGGCCGGGCGGTCGCCCTCGCCTGCGCCGCGCACGGCGCGAAGGTGATCGTCAACGATTACGGGGTCTCCATCGAGGGCGGCGAGCCGAGCAGCGAGGTCGCCGCGTCCGTGGTGAAGGAGATCGAGGCGGCCGGGGGCGAGGGGGTGGCGGTCGCCGACGACGTGTCCACGATGGCGGGCGGCCAGCGCATCGTGGACACCGCGCTGGCGCGGTACGGGCGGATCGACGGCGTGGTGTGCGTGGCGGGCATCCTGCGCGAACGGATGCTGTTCAACATGTCCGAGGAGGAGTGGGATCCGGTCGTCGCCACCCACCTCAAGGGCACCTTCACGGTCTTCAAGGCGGCCTCCGCGGTAATGCGCAAGCAGGGCTCGGGCACCCTCATCGGCTTCACCAGCGGCAACCATCAGGGCAGCGTCGCGCAGGCCAACTACGCCTCGGCCAAGGGCGGCATCATCTCGCTGGTGCGCAGCGCGGCGCTCGGCCTGCACAAGTACGGGGTGACCGCCAACGCCGTGGCGCCGGTCGCGCGGACCCGGATGTCGGCGAACGTCCCGATGGAGCTGACGGAGATCGGCGAGCCCGAGGACGTCGCGGCGCTGGTCGTCTACCTGCTGAGCGAGAAGGCCCGCGAGGAGAAGATCACCGGGCAGGTCTACACGATCGCGGGACCGAAGGTCGCGGTCTGGGCCCAGCCGCGCGAGCTGCGCGCCGCCTACGCCGACGGGGCGTGGACGCCGGAGAAGATCGCCGCGTTCCTGCCGGGGACGGTCGGCACGGACCCGATGCCGATGCTCGCGCAACTGGAGGCGATGGCCGCGGCGGCCGCTGCGGGCACGCGTCCGAACCGTTAGGTCCGTCCGGTACGGCCGAATGTGGGGAGGCGGGGATGGACTTCGGGTTCGGGAGTACGGACGACGGGTTCCGCAGCGAGGCCAGGCAGTGGCTCGGGGAGCGCCTGACGGGCCCCTTCGCGGCGCTCGCGGGCCGCGGCGGCCCCGGCAGCGAGCACGAGGACGCCGCGGAACGCCGGGCGTGGGAACGGGAGTTGGGCGCCGGCGGCTGGATCGGCATCGGCTGGGACCGTACGCACGGCGGGTACGGGAACCGTGCGGCGAGCCTGACCCGGCAGGTGGTCTGGGCCGAGGAGTACGCCCGCGCCAGGGCGCCAGGCCGGGTCGGGCACATCGGTGAGAACCTGCTCGCGCCGACGCTGCTGGCCTTCGGCGACGCGGCGCAACGGGACCGTTTCCTGCCGGCCGTCGCCCGCGGCGAGGAACTGTGGTGCCAGGGCTACTCCGAGCCGGACGCCGGATCGGACCTGGCCGGGCTGCGGACGGCGGCGGTGCGGGACGGGGCGGCGTACCGGATCACCGGGCAGAAGATCTGGATGTCGCTGGCGGCCGACGCCGACTGGTGCTTCGTCCTCGCGCGCACCGATCCGCGCGAGCGCCGCCGCCGCGGGCTGTCCTTCCTGCTGGTGCCGATGGACCAGCCGGGACGGATCGAGGTGCGGCCGATCCGGCAGATGTCGGGCACGGCCGAGTTCAACGAGGTGTTCTTCGACGGTGCCGTCGCCGACGCCGGGCACGTGGTGGGCGGCGAGGGCGCCGGCTGGCGGGTCGCGACGGGCCTGCTCGCCCTGGAGCGCGGGGTGTCCACCCTGGTCCAGCAGATCGGCTTCGCCGCCGAGCTGGACGAAGTGATCGGCGAAGCGGTCCGCTGCGGCGCACTCGACGATCCCGTACTGCACGGGCAACTGGTGCGGCAATGGGCCGAGTTGCGGGTGATGCGGTGGAACGCGCTGCGGACCCTGGGCGCGGCCGGCGGTCCCGGGGCGCCCAGCGTGGCGAAGCTGCTGTGGGGCGGCTGGCACCAGCGGCTCGGCGAGCTGGCCATGCGGGTGCGCGGCGCGGCCGCGGCGCTCGGCCCGGCCGACTGGAGCCCTGCCGCACCCTACGAACTGGACCCGCTGCAACGGCTGTTCCTGTTCACCCGGGCCGACACCGTCTACGGCGGTTCGGACGAGATCCAGCGCAACATCATCGCCGGGCGCGTGCTCGGCCTCCCCCGACTGGAGCAGTGAGGAGCAGTGATGAGAGGCGTCATCTTCGACGGCGAGAAGCCCCGGGTCGTGGACGACCTGGAGGTGCGCGATCCAGGGCCGGGCGAGGTGCTGGTCGCGATCGAGGCGGCCGGGCTGTGCCACAGCGACCTCTCGGTGGTGGACGGCACCATTCCGTTCCCGGTTCCCGTGGTGCTCGGGCACGAGGGTGCCGGGGTGGTGGAGGCGGTGGGCGCCGGGGTCGGCCATGTCGTGCCGGGCGACCGGGTGGCGCTGTCCACGCTGGCGAACTGCGGGGCCTGCGCGGAGTGCGACCGCGGCCGTCCGACGATGTGCCGCAAGGCGATCGGGATGCCGGGCGCGCCGTTCCTGCGGGGCGGTGAGGCGCTGTACCAGTTCGCCTCCAACTCGGCGTTCGCCGAGCGCACCGTCGTCAAGGCCGTGCAGGCGGTGAAGATCGACCCGGCCGTCCCGGCGGCTTCGGCCGCGCTCATCGGCTGCGGGGTGCTGACCGGCGTCGGGGCCGTGCTCAACCGCGCGAAGGTGGACCGCGGGGACTCGGTGGTGGTCATCGGGGCCGGCGGCATCGGCCTGAACGTCCTCCAGGGGGCGCGGATCGCCGGGGCATCGGTGATCGTCGCGGTGGACGCCAATCCCGCGAAGGAGGCGGCGGCGCGGCAGTTCGGCGCGACGCATTTCATCGACGCATCCGCCGTGCCGGACACGGTCAAGGCGGTGAAGGCGGTGCTGCCGACCGGCGCCGACCACGCCTTCGAGTGCGTGGGCAGCACCCGGCTGATCCGGCAGGCGGTGGACGTGCTGGACCGGCACGGCCAGGCGGTGCTGCTGGGCGTGCCGCCGGCCACCGCCGAGGCGTCGTTCCTGGTGTCGTCGATGTATCTCGACAAGTCGATACTCGGCTGCCGCTACGGTTCCTCGCGGCCACAGCGTGACATCGCGCTCTACGCCCGGATGTACCGCGAAGGGCGGCTGCTGCTCGACGAGTTGGTGACCACCGTCTACCCGGTGGAGGACTTCGCGAAGGCGGCGGACGACGCCCACCACGGGCGGGTGGCGCGGGCCGTGCTGGTCTTCTGATCCGCGGTTCCCCGGCGGCCGCCCGGTGCGGCGGCCGCCCGTCCTTCTCGCTACGCGTCGCTGAAGCCGCCGAAGGCGCCGCGGTGGAAGAGGAGCGGGCCCGCGCCGGCCGCGGCGGTGTCCGTGCCGAGCGCGTCGACCCGGCCGACGACGATGAGGTGGTCGCCCCCGGTGTGCACCGCCTGGAGGGTGCAGTCGATCCAGGCCGGAGCGTCCGCGAGGCGCGGCGAGCCGGTCGCGGGGGCCGGTGTGTGCCGGACCCCGGCGAACTTGTCGGCGCCGCTGACCGCGAACTGTCCGCACAGCGGCCCCTGTCCGGCCCCCAGGATGTTGACGCAGAAGACCCCGGCACGGGCGATCCGCGGCCAGGTCGTGGAGGTGCGGGCGACCATGAAGGTCACCAGTGGGGGATCGAGGGAGAGCGAGGCGAAGGACTGGCAGGCGAAGCCGGCCGGCCCCTCGGCGCGCTCCGGGGGCGTCGCGCCCGCAGGTCCCGGCGCCGTGATGATCGTGACGCCGCTGGCGAAGTGCCCCAGGACGGCGCGGAATTCGGCCGGGTCCAGGGGTGCGCGTTCGTCGTCGCGTACCGCGCGCAGGGCGGGGCGCGGGGGCGCGGGGGCGGGGGCGGCGGTCGAGGTCGGCGCGCCGGTCGCGCGCAGATACCGCACGGCCGTGGCCGCCATTCCTGCATGTCCCATCATGCCTCCATTGAAACTGATGGCTTGTCAGATAGGAAGCGGTCGGCGGGGCCAACGGGCCGCGTCCGGTGCAGAGTTGACCCGCAAGGGTGGTTTGGGGAATCCCAGGGGTGAGGCAGGGGCGATTGCGGAGTGATCGACACCGTATTCCTGATTGGCTGCCTGTCGTACGGGTAGCCTCCACCCCGGCCGCACCCGTAGCCGAGCAGCGGGGGAGAGTTCCGGTTCATGGCCGATGTGACGCCGTCGTCATCCTCGTCTGCCGCGTCACCGAGCTTCGACGAGGTCTTCTGCGGGCTGTTGCCCCGGCTCTACCGGCGGGCGGTGATGCTGGCCGGCTCGCGACAGTCCGCGGAGGATGTGGTGCATGAGGCCTACCTCAAACTCGCCGTACGCCCGCAGCGCTTCCTCGCCCACCCGGAGCCGTACGCCTACGCCTTCACCACCGTCCTCAACGTCGCCAGGGACGCGTACCGCAAGGACAGCAGGCAGGTGCTGGTCGACGCGGTCGAGGGGTTCGACGAGGCCGCAGGATTCGACGGGGCGGCCAAAACCGGCGACTGGGACGGCGGGATGGGCCGGCGCCATGCCGAACTGGAAGCGGTGCGGATGCTGGGCACCCTGTCGCACCGGCAGGCCGGCATCGTCATCCTCGTCGACCTCGACGGCTACACCATCGACCAGGCCGCCAAGATCATGAAGGTGCACCGCGGCACCGCGGCCCGGCATCGCGCCCGCGCGCTGGACCGGCTCCGCGCGCAGCTCGTGGAATCGGAACAGGGACGGGCGGGGAGGTGAGCACGGTGGGCACGGGCCGACGGTACGGCGGTGACGTCGAGGGCGGCTGTGGTCCCGGCGCGGACGCCGGGCGGGACGGCGGCGGCGCGGCCGGCGGCGGCGCCGTCGCCTCCGGGGGCGGTGGCGGGGACGACGTCGAAGCGCTGCTCCGGGAGCGGCTGCGGCAGGCCGACGAACGCATCGAGATGCCGCCAGGACTGTGGTCGCGGATCCAGGAGACGGCGTCCGAGCGGCGCCCGAAAGCCGTCGCGCTGCCGCGCCGCAGGCCGTACGCCGTCGCCTTCGCGGTCGCCGCCACGGTCGCCGCCGTGGCGCTCGGGGCGTGGTGGGTGCAGCGTCCCGGCGGCGGAGCGCTGCCGTCGCAGGCCAGGGAGCAGGGCGTGCCGGTCACGGTCCACAACACCGAATCCGCGTGCCGCGGGCCCCGCACCCTGGAGTGCGGCCTGCGGCTGGCCAAGGACCCGCACCGGCGCTACGCGGAGCGGGACAACTCCGCGGGCCGGGTCTGGCACGGCGACGTCCTGGTGGCCCGCTGCGTGGTCACCGACGGCCTGATGGTCCGCGACGAACAGGGCCTGACCTCCACCCGCTGGTACCTGGTCACGACCGGGGAAGGCGTGCGCGGCTGGCTGCCAGGGGTGCGGACGCGCAATACGCGCGAGGTGCCGGTGTGCCCGGCGGGAGAGAGGTGACCGGGGTGGAGGACGGGCCGTACGTGGTGCGGTGCGGCGGCGCCCGGTGTGATGCGGCTCACCTCTGGTGGTGTCATACGGAGCGGGGGGTTCATCCGTGGGGGAAGTGCTGGGTAGGCGCTACAGGGGGAGTTCATTGATGCGGGTGCGTGGCACGTTCCCCGTCGCCGTCGGCGCCGGAATCCTCACGGCCGGTCTCCTGGGCGTCGCTGGTGTCGTCACCGCGGGTCCGGACGCCGGGGAAGGACCTGCGGCGCGGGTGACCGGGGCGGCGCCGGGCGGGTCCGGGTCCGGTGCCGCGGGGCCGCCCGCCACCGGACAGCCGGCGGCCGACCCGGACCCGGCCGCGTCGCCGTCGTCTCCCCAGCGGCCCGCAGGAAACCGGGCGGCCGGGTAGGCGCGACGGCACCCCAGTGGCGGCCGAACGGCCCGCCCGTCGGTGCGCTCACCGCCCCCGGTACACCGGGCTGCGGCGCGCCACGAAGGAGGCGACCCCCTCCTGGGCGTCCGCCGTCGTCATGTTGATCTCCTGGGCGGTGGCCTCGGCGGCGAAGGCGGTGCTTCTGCCGGTGTCGAGCGAGGCGTTGACCAGTTGCTTGGTGAGCGCGATGGCACGGGTGGGGCCGGCCGCGAGGCGCTCGGCCCACTCGCGTGCGGTCTTCTCCAGCGCGTCGTCCGGCACGACCCGGTTGACAAGCCCCAGCCGTTCGGCGTCGGCCGCGGGCAGCGCGTCGCCGAAGAACATCAGCTCCTTGGCGCGCTGCGGACCGATCAGCCTCGGCAGCAGGTAGGCGCCGCCGCCGTCCGGTACCAGGCCGCGGCGGACGAACACCTCGATGAACCGCGCCGATTCGGCGGCCAGCACCAGATCGCAGGCGAACGCCAGATGCGCGCCGAGACCGGCCGCCGTGCCGTTCACCGCGGCGATCACCGGCTTCTCGCAGTCCAGCACCGCACCGATGAAGCGCTGCGCGCCACCCCGGATCAGCCGCGCCACATCGCCGGCCACCCGCTCCCCGGAACGGGCGGCCGGAGCGCCCCGCAGGTCGGCGCCCGCACAGAAGCCCCTGCCGGTCGCGGTGATCACCACGGCCCGTACGTCCGGGTCGGCGGAGGCGTCGGCGAGTCGGCCGACGAGGTGTTCGCGCTGGTCGTGGGTGAGGGCGTTCATGGCTTCCGGGCGGTTGAGGGTGAGCCAGGAGACGCCGTTGTCAGTGGTGTGCAGTATCAAGGAATCAGCGGGTGACGCGGAGTGAGCGTCCGGCGTACGGGCGTGCGCGGCGCGGGTGCCCGCGGTGGCGCCCGGGGTGTCCGGGGGCTCGGGGGAAGCAGCGGAAGCGGGGGTGGGGGTCATGGGGGTGCGGCTCCAAGGGGCGGGGTCGGGGCGGTCAGTGGCAGACGGCCAGCGCGTCGAGGGCCACGGCGCCCTGGCCGCGCGGCAGCAGCACCAGTGGATTGATGTCCAACTCCGCGAGTTCCCCGTCCAGTTCGAGCGCCATGCGCTGCACCCGCAGCACGACCTCGATCAGCGCGTCGATGTCCGATGGCGGGGCTCCCCGTACGCCGTCCAGGAGGGCGCGGCCGCGCAGTTCGCCGAGCATGGCGCGGGCCTGGTCCTCGCCGAAGGGCGGCACGCCCACCGCGACGTCCCGGAGCACCTCCACGAGGACGCCGCCGAGCCCGACGGTCACGGTCGGCCCGAAGAGGCTGTCGTGCGCGGTGCCGACGACCATCTCGACCCCGCGCTCGATCATCTGGCAGACCAGCACGCCGTCGAGCGGGACGTCTTCGTAGCGGGCGATGTCGGTCAGCTCGCGATAGGCGTCGCGGACCTGGCTCGCGGAGGTCAGGCCGACCTTGACGAGACCCAGCTCGGTCTTGTGCGCGAGCTGCGGCCCGGACGCCTTCATGACCACCGGGTAGCCGACCAGGCTCGCCGCACGGACGGCCGCGGCGGCGCTGGTCACGAGCTGTTCGCGCGGGACGCGGATGCCGTAGGCGCGCAGCAGTTGCTTCGCCGCGTGCTCGCTGAGCTGCTCTCCCGGGCGCATCAGTGCCTGCGCCTTGCGCGCCGACGGCGAGAGCGTGCGCGGGGCGTCGTCGAAGGGGGAGCGGTAGTCGGCCGTGAAGCGGTGGTGGTCGAGGTAGGCGCGGACGGCCGTGATGCAGTTGGCGAAGGTGCGGAAGGTCGCCACCCGCGAGGAGCCGAGCAGGGTGCCGCGGTAGGCGTCCTCGGTGCCGACCGGCGAGCCCCACACCACACACACCAGCTTGTCGGTCTCCTCCGCCGCGTCCACGAGATCCTGCGCGAGCTTGTCGCTCATCGGCGGGAAGGGCCCGGTGATCGGGCAGATCAGGACGCCGACGGACGGGTCGGCGAGGATCGCGTCGATGATCTTGCGGCCCCGCCAGTCGCCGACCGGGTGCCCGCCGTTGTCGATGGGGTTGGCGACGTGCAGGTATTCCGGTATCCACTGGTGCAGCTCAGTCTGCTTCGCGTCCGTCAGGGTGGGCAGCCGCAGCCCCGCGGCGGTGGCCAGGTCCGAGAAGTGGGCGCCGGTGCCCCCGGAGATCGAATAGACGGCGACCCCTTCCGCGGCCGGCGGCTTGGCGCGGGCCAGCAGGGCGGCGGTGTCCTGGAGTTCGTCGAGGCCGTCCACCCTGATGACGCCGAACTGCCGCATCGCGGCGTCCACCACCCCGTCGGCGCCGGTGAGTTTGCCGGTGTGCGAGGCGGCCGTACGGGCGCCGGTCTCCGTGCGGCCGACCTTCACCGCGACGACGGGCACCTTCTGCCGGGCCGCATGGTCGGCGGCGAGCAGGAAGCTGCGGCCGTCCTTGAGCCCTTCCACATACGCGGCGATGGCGCCGACCTCGGGACGGGAGGCGAAGTAGGAGAGGAAGTCGGCGGTTTCCAGATCGGCCTCGTTGCCGGTCGGGGCCCAGTGGGAGAGGCGGATGCCGAGTTCCTGGAGGGTGAAGACGGGGCGGCCCTGGTGGCCCGACTGGGTGATCAGGGCGATGGCGGGCCCTTCGAGGTCCTCGCGGAACTTCTCGAAGGCGTTGAGGTTGGTGTTCGGGCCGAGCAGCCGCAGCCCGGAGCGCCGGACGGCCTCGGCCAGCCGGTCCTGTGCGGCCGCGCCCTTTGCCCCGGTCTCGGCGAAGCCGGAGGCGAAGGCGACCGCGAACTTCACCTTCGCATCGGCGAGTTGCTCGATGACCGGCGCCGGATCGCCGACCAGCAGCACGGCCAGATCCACCGGCTCAGGGAGGTCGGCGACCGCCGCGTGGCAAGGCCGGCCGAAGACGCTCTGCCGGCCCGGGTTGACCGGGTGCAGCCGGGCGCCGACCCGCTCGGACCAGGCGATCAGCTGCCGGGTGATGCCGGTGTTGGGCCGGCCCTCGGTGTCGGACGCGCCGACGACGGCCACCGAAGCGGGCCGGAAGAAGCGGTCCAGGTCCGGCACCGGAGCGTGCAGCGGGCGCCCGCTGACGTCCACGTCGGCCGTGCCGTCGGCGCGCTGCCCGCCGGCGCCGTCGGCCGGATCGGCCACGCCGTGGACGGTGTGAGGTGGTTGCTCCCCGCAGGCCACGACGCGGGCCGGCCGGGAGTGAGTGCTGAGGGTGCCGTGAGTCGATCCAAGCATCGCAGAGGCCCGCTCCTGTGTGACGGCTCTCATTACCTGACGCTCAGTCAGATTACTGAACTGACGCCACGTCAGGAATGGGGCTGCACGGTAAAGCTTTCCGGCGCGCGCGGGGTCGCCTCCTTCGCGCCCCGCCTCTTGCGTACCCCGCAGGGCATCCGCTGAACTGACCCGAACAACAAAATGACGCAGCGTCAGAAATGATTGAACGGCAAGGACCGAGCGGAGCCCGGCCGCGTGCCACGGTTCCGGATGCGGTGCGGGCGGACAGCGGGAGGGCATACGTGAGGCGGACCGGCGAGGCGGAGAGCACAGGGGCGCGGGGCGGGGCACGGGGCGGCGGGGCGGCGGCGCGGTTCGATCTTCCGGAGGCCGACGCGTTCACCCGCACGTACTGGGACGCGGCCGCCGAGGGGCGGCTGCTGCTGCGCCGCTGCCGGGCCGAGGGGTGCGGGGCGGCGCACCACTACCCGCGCGAGTTCTGCCCGTACTGCTGGAGCGAGGACGTCGAGTGGCAGCCGGCCTGCGGCCGCGCCACCCTCTACACCTGGTCCGTGGTGCACCGCAACGACCTGCCGCCGTTCGGCGGCCGGACCCCGTACGTCGCGGCGGTGGTGGACCTCGCCGAGGGCCCCAGGATGATGACCGAGATCGTCGACTGCGTGGCGGACGGCCTGCGGATCGGCCTGCCGCTGACGGTCCGCTTCCGCACGGAGGGCGGGGACGGCGGCCCCGGCGCGGAGGCCGGCGGCAGCTGGGCCATCCCGGTGTTCCGGCCTGCGGCGGGCCCGTAGGGGACGGGGCGGGGGAGTCGTCGTCCCGCGCCGGGCCGTGGAAATCCGGTGGCAGGTTCCCGGACCGTCGCGGATCCTGTGGCGATGCCGATCCGAGAAGCGACCGCGGCCGACTGGCCCGCCATCCGGCAGTTCTTCCGTGCGATCGTCGCGGCCGGTGAGACCTACACCTACCCGCGCGACCTCGGCGAGGAAGCCGGCCGCGAGCTGTGGATGCTCCGCCCGCCGGGCCGGGCGTACGTCGCCGTGGACGAGGCGGGGACGGTGCTCGGCTCGGCCAAGATGAACCCCAACCAGATGGGCGCCGGCGCGCATGTCGCGGGCGCCAGTTTCATGGTCGACCCCCGCCGGGCGGGCCGCGGCGTCGGCCGGGCGCTGGGCGAACACGTCCTGGAACGGGCCCGCGCGGAGGGGTACCGCGCGATGCAGTTCAACGCCGTCGTGGAGACCAACACCGGAGCCGTGGCCCTCTGGAAGTCCCTGGGCTTCACGGTCCTGGCCACCGTCCCGGAGGGATTCCGGCACCCGGACAAGGGCTTCGTGGGGCTGCACATCATGTACCGGGAGCTGTGACGGGGCCGAGCCCCGCCCCTCCTCACGCCCCCGTCACGGCCACAACAGCTCCTGCCCCCAACTCCTGTCCTGCTTCCGGTAGTTGAGCCGGACATGGCGCCGTCGCGCGTCGCCCTGGAAGAACTCGACCTCCTCGGGGTGCAGCACGTACTCCGTCCAGTCCGGTGCGGCCGCGTCCGGCTCGCGGTTCGCCCGCTCCCAGGCGGCGTCCGATGCGCGGGCCAGTT
This sequence comes from Streptomyces pinistramenti, assembly GCF_020564935.1. Taxonomy (GTDB): domain Bacteria; phylum Actinomycetota; class Actinomycetes; order Streptomycetales; family Streptomycetaceae; genus Streptomyces; species Streptomyces pinistramenti. The sequence continues at coordinate 8,962 of NZ_JAJCXB010000070.1, read as the reverse complement.
CCCCCGTCGAGCCGAGCACCTCGCTCTGCCGCCCGACCAGCGCCGCGGCCAGCGCGCCCGTGGAGCGCCGGTGCAGGGCGGCCGCGCTCTCCCCGGCACCGGCCTCGCTCACCGTCCCCTGGACACGTACCTGCCGCCCGACCGCCGCCCAGTAGAAGCCGAGCGCGGCACTGGGCCGGACGGCCAGTTCGCGGCCCTTGCGGCTGCCGCGGTGCGAGCCGAAGTGCCAGCCGCGCTCGTCGGCGTCGTGCAGCATCACGGTGCGCACGGACGGGGTTCCGGCCGCGTCGGCGGTGGCCAGCGTCATGGTGTGCGGCTCGGGCTGGCCGGCCTCCGCGGCCTCCCGCAGCCACTGCCGGAAGAGCGGCAGCGGCGCGTCCGGCGCCCGGGACACGTCGAACGACGGCAGCTCGTGGTCCCAGACCCGCAGCCCCCGCAGCAGTGCGCGGAAGGCGTGGGCATCGGCGGTTTCCTGGTCATCTGCACGGTGATCGGCCATGCGGGGCAGCGTACGGCGGACGCCCTGGAGGGCCGGGGCATGGACAGGAGGACGCAGCCGGCCGGGCCCCGGCCGGGCGCCCTGCGAGGCCCGGCAAATCGTTGGCCCGGGGCCGGGCGATGGCGCTACGGTCTCCGCATGTACTTCCTCCAGATCTACGGCTGACACCGCAGCGGGCGCAATGTCCCGCCCCCGCCCGCACCCTGGCGCGCAGCGCGCGCGTGGCCGGCTTCGCCGTGCGCACACAGCTGCCGCCCGGGGCCGTCGGGCTGCCGTGTCCCCTGCCGTATTTCCGACCCGAAGGAAGTCCCGTGCCCGAGCGCACCCCGCACCACCCCCGTACGTCGCCCGCCGCGCGCCGCCCGGCCCACATCGCCATGGTCGGCACGCCGATGGTCAGCCACGTGCTGCCCAGCCTGGAGATCATCCGCGAGCTGGTGGCCCGCGGCCATCGCGTGACGTACGCCAACACCGACCACGCGGCCGAGCTGATCGCGCCCACCGGTGCCGAGTTCGTCCGCTACACCTCCGCCCTCCCGGTGGTCGACAACTCCTGGCCGCAGGACCCGGTGGCGGCCGCCTCGCTCTTCCTCGACGACGCCATCGCGGTGCTCCCGCAGCTGCGCCGGGCGTACGACGACGACCCGGCCGACCTCTACCTCTATGACATCGGCGCCTACGCGGCCCGCGCGCTGGCCGAGGGGCAGGGCCGGGACATCGTCCAGCTCTCCCCGACCTTCGTGGGCTGGGAGGGCGCGCAGGAGGAGATCGGCACGACGTTCGCCGGGCTCCCGGGGGCCGAGGTCTACCAGCGGCGGTTCGCCGAGTGGCTGGCCGGATGCGGCGCGGTCACCACGGATGTGGACGAGTTCTCCGGCCGGCCCCGGCGTGCCCTGGCGATGATCCCGCGCGCCATGCAGCCGCACGCCGACCGGGTCGACGCCGACGCCGTGACCTTCGTCGGCCCCTGCTTCGGCGACCGCACGGATCAGGGCGGCTGGACGCGGCCGGCCGACGCGGAGAAGGTCCTGCTGGTCTCGCTGGGCTCGGCCTTCACCCGGCAGCCCGAGTTCTACCGGCAGTGCGTGGCGGCCTTCGGCGGCCTGCCCGGGTGGCATGTGATGCTGCAGATCGGCAAGTACACCGATCCGGCGGAGCTGGGCGAGATTCCCGCGAACGTCGAAGTGCGGTCCTGGATACCGCAGTTGGCGATCCTGGAGCAGGCCGATGCCTTTGTGACGCATGCAGGGATGGGCAGCAGCAGTGAGGGGCTTGCGAGCGGCGTGCCGATGCTCGCGGTCCCGCAGGGCGCGGAGCAGTTCATCAACGCCGACCGGCTCGTCGCCCTCGGCGTCGCCCGGCGCATCGACACCGCCGACGCGACGGCGGACGCGCTGCGTGCGGGACTGCGGGAGCTGCTGGCCGATCCGGACGCCGCCGACCGCTCGGCCCGGCTGCGCGCCGACGCCCGCGCGGAGGGCGGCACCCGGCGCGCGGCCGACCTCATCGAGGAGCGGCTGGGCTGACGGGTGGGGGAGCCCGTAAGGGTGCCGCGGGACGCTCCGCGGCACCCGGGCACAGGGCGGTGGGCAACTCCTTACGGGTTCCGCCCCTTACGGGTGCCGCCCCTACCCTCTCGCCAAGACCACCGTCCCCGACGAGCAGAACCAGCCGCCGGTGCCCGAGGCGACGGCGAGCTGCGGCAGCCGGCCGCCGGGTTTGTGCACCTGGCGGCCGGGGCCGGCCTCGCCGCGTAGCTGGCGTACGGCTTCGACCAGCAGGAACAGGCCGCGCATCCCGGGGTGGCAGGCGGCCAGGCCGCCGCCGTCGGTGTTGACGGGCAGCTCGCCGTCCCGCAGCAGGCGGCCCTCCCCGACGAACGCGCCGCCCTCGCCCTTGGCGCAGAAGCCCAGGTCCTCCAGGGTCACCAGCGTCATGTAGGTGAAGGCGTCGTACAGTTCGGCGATGTCGATCTCCGACGGACGGACCCCGGCGCGCTCGAAGGCGAGGTGCCCGGACTCCGCGGCGGGCGAGACGGTGAAGTCCGGCCACTCCGACATGGCGGTGTGTGAGACGGCGGTGCCGGAACCGAGCACCCACACCGGCGGTTTGGCGAGGTCGGCGACGAGGTCTTCGGCGACGAGCAGTACCGCGCAGCCGCCGTCGGATCGTATGCAGCAGTGCAGTTTGGTGAACGGATCGGCGATCATCGGCCCGGAAAGCACCTCGTCGACGGTGACCGGATCGCGGTACATGGCGTCCGGATTGCCGTCCGCGTTGGCCCGCGCCTGGACCGCCACCTGGGCCAACTGCTCCAGTGTCGTGCCGTATTGGTGCATGTGGCGGCGCGCGGCCATCGCGTATTTGGCGATCAGGGTGTGCCCGTAGGGGGCTTCGAACTGGAGGGGGCCGCGGGAGCCGAAGGAGAGGCTGGCGGTGCGGCGCCCGGCCTTGAGGTCGGCGCGGGCGGTGGAGCCGTAGACGAGGAGGACGGCGCGGGCGTGGCCGGCGGCGATGGCGTCGGCGGCGTGCGCGGCCATCACTTCCCAGGTGGCGCCGCCGACCGAGGTCGAGTCGACCCAGGTGGGGCGCAGGCCGAGGTAGTCGGCCACCTCGACGGGGGCGAGGGTGCCGAGTCCGGCCGAGCCGAAGCCGTCGATCACCGACCGGTCGAGCCCGGAGTCGGCCAGTGCCCGGCGTGCAGCCTGGGCGTGCAGCGCGTACGGGGTGGCCTCGTCCACGCGTCCGCAGTCGGACAGGGCGACTCCGGCGACGGCGACCTTGCGCTTCCCGTAGGGGATCCCTGACGTCATGAATCTGACGGTACATCAGATCGGAGGGGAGGGGTAGAGGGGCGTCGACCACCCCCAAGGGGCGGCAGTACGGACGGGTGGACCCTAGGAAAGTCGGGCCCATATCCCTACTATGACGGCCCGTCAGTTCCGTGGGCGGTGCCCGTCGGACCGGACGGGCGCGGTCCGACGGACGGGAGGAGTCCGCCGATGGATGCCGCGTTCACCGATGAGCAGGAAGCGATCCGCCGCACCCTGCGCGCACTGCTGGCCACGCACTGCGGCCCGGACGAGGTCAAGGCCGCGGCCCGCACCCCGCAGGGCTACGACGAGGAGCTGTGGCGGCGGCTCGCCCGGCAGCTCGGACTCCCGGGCCTCGCCCTGCCCGCCGCGTACGGAGGAGCGGACTGCGGGCCCACCGAACTCGCCCTGGCCTGCGAGGAAACCGGCCGTGCGCTGCTGCCTTCGCCGCTGGTCGCCACCGCGGTGCTCGCCGCGCCGCTGATCCTCGCGCTGGGCGACGAGCGGCAGCGGGCCGCGCTGCTGCCCCAGCTCGCCACAGGCGAACTGACCGGGACGCTGGCCGTACCGGGCGGCCGGCTGGCCACCGCGCTGGCGCTGACCGGCCCGAACGACGGCGGCTGGGCGGGCGGCGGCCGGGCGGGCGGCATCCAGGCGCGGCTGCGCGACGGGCAGTGGGTGCTGTACGGCGAGGCGGGACAGGTCCTGGACGGGCACACGGCCGGAGTCCTGCTGGTCGCCGCGCACACCGGCGGCTTCGCGCGCAGCCGCACCCGGCTCTTCCTCGTACGGGGGGACGCGGCGGGCCTTTCGCGCACCCGGCAGACCGTGCTGGACGAGACCCGGCCGCAGGCACGGATCGAACTGCGCGAGGTGCAGGGGGAGTTGCTGGGGGGTGAGGCGGAGGGCGGCGGGGCGCCGGAGGGCGGGCTCGCGGCCGTGGGCCGGGTCGCGGCCGCCGCGCTGGCCGCCGAGGCGGTGGGCGCGGCCGACGCGGCGCTCACCCGCACCCTCGCGTACGTGCAGGGCCGCGAGCAGTTCGGGCGGCCCATCGGCGCATTCCAGGCCGTCCAGCACCGGCTCGCCGACCTGTACGTGGCGGTGCAGGCGGCGCGTTCGGCGGCCTACTACGCGGCCTGGGCGGCGGGGACGGGGCCCGCGGGCGCCGTCGAACCGGGCGCCGGGGCACTGGCGCTGGCGCAGGCGCTGGAGGCGCTGCGGGCGGTGGCCGCCGACGCGGTGCAGCTGCACGGCGGCATCGGCTTCACCTGGGAGCACGAGGCGCATCTCTACTTCAAGCGCGCGGCCTGCGACGAGCTGCTGCTGGGGCCCGGGCACCGGTTGCGCGCGCGGGCCGCGGAAGAGGCCGGGCTGTTCGTCACCGGAGCCGGTGACGGGACGCCCGGGGTGTGCGGCGGGGCCGGGGCGCGAGCGGCGGCCGGCGCGTGAGGGCGCGCGGCGCGCGGCTGGTGCAGTCGGCGTCATCGACGCGTACCTTCGCGCGGATCGCCCCGTACGTCATCCCCGCGCTCGACCGCACAATCCACCGGCTGACCCGCGGCAAGGTCCTGCTCAGCGCGCAGCTGCTGCCCGGCGTGATCCTGACCGCGACCGGTGCGCGCAGCGGCCTGCCCCGGCGTACGCCGCTGGCCTGCCTGCCCCAGGCGGACGGCGGCTGGCTGCTGATCGGCAGCAACTTCGGCAGGGCGGGCCACCCGGCGTGGACCGGGAACCTCATCAAGCACCCGGAGGCCGAGGTGAATTGGCGCGGCCGTGACATCCCGGTACGGGCCCGGCTGCTGGCGGACGCGGAACGCGAGCGTGCCTGGGCCGCCGCGCTCGCACTCTGGCCGCCGTACGCCGCGTACCAGGCCCGGGTGGACCGGGAGATCCGACTCTTCCGGCTGGACCGGCGCTGACGGCTGACAGGGGGCGACGTCAGGCCGGGAGGGGCGTGGAAGAGAGCGGAACGGCGTGCGTGAGGCGGCGGCGCGGGCTGCGGCGGGCCCGCCGGCCCTGAGCCGCGGATGTGCGGCCGTCATCGGGCGGTACAGGCGCTGCGGTGCCGACCGCCCTCCCGAGGGCGGCGCCGGGCACCTGTGGGCGGTGCGGCAGGACGGAGGGGAACTCCCGCGGCACGGCCGGGGAGAGAGCGCCGCCGTGGCTGCACGGCCGTGCGCTCGGCCGAGGAACGCGCTCCCGGCGGCTGCGCCGGCGCCGGGGAGCGGTGCCGTGTGCGGCAGGGGTGCGCGAAGGCCCGTCGGCGGGGACGAACGGGCTCGCGGCTACTTCGTCGGCTTCTTGCCGGTGATGCCGAAGTGCACCAGCAGCGCCAGGTTGGGCTTCAGTTCGGCCTGCTTGACACCCCAGCTCTGGAAGCCCTTCTGGTGCCCGGCGACCGCTGCCAGCATGGCGACGATCGAACCGGCCATGGCTGCCGCGTTCACCTCCTTGTCGACCTTGTTCCTGCCCTGGAGCTCCTGGATGGACTCCGTGAGCGAGTTGGTGACGGCGTTCAGGATCTTCATGCGGATCTTGTAGAACCGCTTGTCACCCTCGGCCGCACCCAGGTCGATGACGCGCAGGATCGCGTCGTTCTTGCGCCAGAAAGAGAGGAATCCGTCGACCAGTTCCTCGGCCGCCTGCCAGCCGGATTTGCCCACCCAGGAGCGCCCGGCGACAAGGTCGGTCAGTTGTGCACCTTCTTTGGCCATCTCCTCGGCGATTTCGAGGACGGCGCCCTCCACGTCGGGGAAGTACTGATAGAACGTAGCGGGTGAAGTGCCCGCTTTTCGGGCCACGTCAATGACCTTGACGTCCCGGTACGGGGATGAACTGAGCATGTCGCTGAGGCAGTCGAGAAGCTTCTGCCGCGTGGCCTGCCCGCGGCGGCCGGCAACTCTGCCGTCGACGGTTCGCACTTGTCCTGTCATGCCGTCAGCTTACCGAGGGGTGATCGGAGCGCGATTTGGCTGCCTGCAAATGGGGATGGGGGAGTTCGGGGCGGTCGATCCCGGTTCCTTCCGGCGCGGCAGCGGCGTGGGCGGCACTCAGGGCAGCGCTTTCCGGGCGCATCAGGGTCGAGCGGGACGGACGCCGCCGGGGCGTCGCGGGCTTCACTCCGGCGAATGGTGCGGCATCGGTCCGGGAAAAGGGTGATTGGTCCGAACTGGTGAATCGCCTTATCAACAGCCTGTGGACAACTTCGGTGGATAGCGCCCGCAAGTAGCCGTCGAAAACGGCCCGTTGAGCCGCGTGACGGCCCGCTTCTTCGTGCCGCACTCCGTATTGATCCATACGTTCGATTTCCTGTCGGGCACCCTCGGGGATTCGCCGTTAGCGTGGCCGTATGACTGCCTTCGCGGACGGCGCACCCTGCTGGGTCGACGTGCTGCTGCCCGATCTCGACGCCGGAAAGCGTTTCTACGGCGCCCTCTTCGGCTGGACCTTCGACGAAGGCGCCGCCGAATTCGGCGGATACACCCAGGCGTTCCGTGACGGCAGGAAAGCGGCCGGGCTGATGCCCAGGAGCAATGAGGAGATGCCCACCGGGTGGGGCATTTTCTTCGCGACCGCCGATATCGGGCGCACCGCTACCGCGATCCGCGAGGCCGGCGGCCGGATCCGCCACGAGGCGATGCGGGTCGGCGACCTGGGTTCGATGCTGATCGCCGCCGACCCCGCAGGAGCGGTCTTCGGCGCCTGGCAGGCCGGGACGCACACCGGATTCGAGATCAGCGGACGGCCGGGCGGCTACGTCTGGATGGGCCTGAACACCCGTGACCCGCAAGCCGCGGACGCGTTCTACGCCAAGGTCTTCGGCTTCGTCGGCGTCGAGGGCAGCCCGATGGCCCGGCCGGACTTCCTGCCGTGGCGGCTGCGGGGTCAGGAACGCGAGATCGGCTGCCGGATCGCGATGGACGCGTCGCTGCCCGCCGACCTGCCGTCGCATTTCACGGTCTGCTTCCTCGTCGGGGACATGGGCACCGCGGTCCGCACCGCGACGGGGCTCGGCGGCGAGGTGGTGGCGCGGCCGCAGGACACCCCCGGCGGCCCGTTCGCGGTCTTCCGCGACAATCAGGGAGCCACCTTCGGTGTCATGGCCCCGAAATAGCCGTGGACACCGCAGAATTGGGGGAACGGTACGGGTGACGGCGGGGAGTGCATGACCAGCAGGCAACGGGGGCGCGGCGGCGCCGCACGCACGCGGAGACCCGACCAGGCCCCCGGCGGACGGAGACGGGTGGGGGCGGGACGGCCGGGGCTACCGATACGGAGCGCCGGAAACGGGCCCGTCCGGCATCGGTGACGCCCCGGCGGGCGCTGCCTGCCGCGGACCGTACGGGCCGCGTGACGGTACGGCGGGCCTCGCGCGCGTCCGGCAACTCAGCGGTAACCCCGGGGCAATCACCCGTCGATGGACGTATCGGAGCACGTCAGGCGGGGGTTGATGACCCCGGGTAACGGTCTCGCTGCGTACTGCTGAGGGCGGGCCGGGGTGCGGCGGCCGGGCCCCGGGTTCGCCACCGTCGGCTCGGCCAGGAAGAATCAGCTCGCGTACGGCCGTTTCGGCCAGGCGATGAGACGCTGCTCGGGGCAGTGGCTCTCGGCGGCTCGGTGCTTTGGAGAGTCTCTTTTACGCCCCACGGGGAGGTGGCAGGCAAGTGGTGGAGCAGCTGACGCAGCTGACGCAGCACGATCCCCGGCGGATCGGCCCGTTCGAGGTGCTCGGCCGTCTCGGGGCCGGCGGCATGGGACTGGTCTATCTGGCGCGTTCGGCGTCCGGCCGGCGCGTGGCGATCAAGACGGTGCGTACGGAACTCGCCGAGGACCAGCTGTTCCGGGTCCGTTTCACCCGCGAGGTCGAGGCGGCCCGCGCGGTGAGCGGCTTCTACACCGCGGCGGTGGTCGACGCCGACCCGCGGGCCGCGGTGCCCTGGCTCGCGACCGCCTACGTACCGGCCCCCTCGCTGGAAGAAATAGTCAATGAGTGCGGGCCGCTGCCGGCCCAGGCGGTGCGGTGGCTGGCGGCCGGGATCGCCGAGGCGCTGCAGTCCATCCACGGCGCCGGGCTGGTCCACCGTGACCTGAAGCCGTCGAACGTCCTGGTGGTCGAGGACGGCCCCCGGGTGATCGACTTCGGCATCGCGTCCGGGGTGTCCAACACCCGTCTGACGATGACCAATGTGGCCGTCGGCACGCCCGCGTACATGTCGCCCGAGCAGGCCCGCGACTCCCGCAGCGTCACGGGCGCGAGCGACGTCTTCTCGCTCGGCTCGACGCTGGTGTTCGCCGCCACCGGGCACGCGCCCTTCCACGGCGCCAACCCCGTCGAGACGGTCTTCATGCTGCTGCGCGAGGGCCCCGACCTCGCCGGGCTGCCGGACGAACTGCGGCCGCTGCTGGAGTCCTGTATGCAGATGGAGGCGGTCCACCGGCCGTCGCCCGCCGACCTCCAGTCGCAGCTCGCGCCGCACCTCTTCGGCTCCGGCAGCGACGACAGCGGCACGGCGTCGGCCTGGCTGCCGGCCGGTGCCGTGGCGCTCATCGAGGGGCGGCGCGGCGGCCGTTCGTCCGTCCCCAGGAGCAGCCAGCGCTCCGCTGCGGGCCGCCCTGCGGCGCGTCCTGCCGAGCCACGGGCGGTGCCGCC